>CALWLA010000006.1 GCA_944381405.1 uncultured Lachnospiraceae bacterium
CGATGGCATAGCCCTCCTGCATTGTCTCCCGCATGGGGGCAATGTACTCCGGCCTGTGCTGGCCGTCGCCGTCAAACTGCACCGCATAGCGGTACCCCTGCCGGAAGGCATATTTCATGCCCGCCTGAAAGCAGCCTGCCAGGCCCAGATTTACGGAAAGCTTCAGCAGATGATAGCCCTTTTGGCGGCAGAGCTCCGGCGTTCCGTCCCGGGAGCCGTCGGTCACCACCAGATAATCCTGCTCCGGACAGACCCGCTTCAGCTCCTCTACCACGCTGCAGATGCTTTCCGCCTCGTTATAGGCCGGAATGATCACCAGCACCCGCTGGCCCTTGTCCATTTCCTGCAAAGCCTTTTCCCCTTCCATTCCTGTCGTCGTTTCCTTCCATCCTTCTCAAAACCTTTTTCAGGAGAGCTCCCGGATATCCGCCCGCCGGGCCCATTCCTCTCCTAGGGTCTCCTCGTAAGCCTGCCGGTAGTCCTCCATGGTGATGGGGCCGCCGGCGGAAAGCAGCTCAAACTCCACGCCAAAGCAGCTGGCGAATAGCTGATTTTCCTGAAGGCCGTTTTTCAGATAAAAATGCTTTCTCCGGGCCCGCTCCTCCGCATTGGGCGCGGTGTCGTCCGGACGTTCGATCTCAAAGATCATCCGCTTTCCCCGGAAGCGCTCCAGCACCAGGGCCAGGGCCCTGCTTCCATAGCCGCCGCCCCGCAGGTCTCCCCGGATGGCGAAATAGTCCAGAAGCGCGATGTCCCTTCCCGGAAGGAGCATATTCACATCGAGCCCCACAAACTTCCCGTCCTCCAGGATCGCCAGAAGCTCCATTTTCCCCTCCGCAGCCAGCCTTTCCATCATATCCAGGGGCTTCCGCTCCGCCTCGGGAAAGGCCGTCAGGTACAGCTCCTTCAGGGCGTCCATATATCCGTTTTCCGCTTTCACCAGTTCCATCATGCCAATGCTTCTCTCCTTTTGATCCGTATGTCTTTATAGCCATGTACATGGGGCTTTGGCGTAAGCCACGCAGGCTCCGCCTCCTTTCCCTCCGCCCAGGCCACATAGGCTCTGGGCAGGTCCATCCCTGCCAGGTGGGAAAAGGGATAGCCGCCGCCGAAGCGAGCGTTCATGTCGATGACGTAGGGACGCATGTTCTCCGGATTCAGGATCACATCCACGTCCATGATGCCCACATGGGCAAAGCCTGCGGAGATCGCCTTTCCAAGCTCCGAAAGGGCTCCATACTCCGGATCTTCCGGGGATAGGGTCACCGCCTCGTCGGTCTCTCCCGCCCGCATGGCCAGCTTCCGTTTCACCACGGTGGTCATATACCGTCCGGAAAGATCGTTCACCACATCCAGCCCGTACTCATTGCCCTCGGCGCAGCTCTGCAACAGCACACATTCCTTCGGGCAGGAGGCGGCCTCGTACTTCAGATAGCTTTCCTCGATGGACCGCTGGCAGATTCCGTACAGGACCTTCATTTCCGTTTTGTCAAAGGCCTTGCTGATCCCCAGGGAGCCCATGCCGAACCGGGGCTTTACCATCACCGGATATTCCATGGACTTTGCCATGAGCTTCAGCTTTGCATCCGACAGGCTGATGCTGGTTTCCGGGCACCGGATCCCCAGCTTCCAGAGCTTCAGGAACATGTTGTATTTGTCGTTGCAGTTCAGGATGGTCTCCGGGTCCGATACCGCCATCACCACCCCCAGCTCCTGGAATTCCTCCTTATGCCGGGCCAGCACCGGCAGGTCGATGTCAAAAAGAGACACTAAAAGCCCGATGTCCTGTTGCCGGCAAAACTCCTTCAGGAAGGGGATATAGTCCTCGCTGTAGATCAGCGGGGTGATCACCCCCCTGTCCGCCTCCGAAAGAGCCGGGCTCATCTCGGAATTGGCAGCAAAAACGAGGCCCCTGCCGGAAAGGGCCTCTTTAAAATACTTTACAAGATAGCTTCTGCGCCCAGCGCTTGTGAGCAATATGTTCATCCGCAGTCGTTCCTCCCGGCCTTACAGCTTCTGGTCGATCTCCAGCCTTTCTGCGTTGGGGCCCTCGAAGATAAAGAAACGGATGCCGTTTTTCCAGCAGGGAAGGGCCTCGATGCCGTTGCTGACGATCTTAAGCCCCAGCTTCTGGGCCTCTGCATAAGCCGCCTCGATATCGCTGCAGTCTATGGCGATGTGGTTCACCGCGCCTGCCCGGCGGGTTTCTTCGTCCTCGTAAAATTCCAGCACCAGATCCTGCAGCTGCAGGAACATGATGCGCTGTCCGACCTGCTCCGGGTCCGGCTCGTGTACGGCCTGAAAGCCCAGCTTTTCATAAAAGTCCTTGGTTTCCTCAAAATGTCTCGTGGGAATCCCGATGTGCTGGATTCCCTTCAGATAATCTCTGATCATAAATGACCTCCTTTTAGTCCTTTGCCGGGGGATACTCGTTGCACAGAAGCCTGTAGGGGGCTTCGTCCTCCTCGATCTTGGGGAATCTGCCCACCTCCTCATAGAAGCGGTTGTCCGTGTTGTCGTCGTTGCACTGGGACACCTCTCCGATGAGCACGCTGCCGCTGCCGGGCACCACATGGAACTCGTGGTACTGATGGGGCCAGATGGTGATGCTCTCGCCGGGCTCAAGCTTTACCATGGAGCCCGCCTTTACATAATAGGAGCGTCCGTCGGAATTCACCAGAACGTCCGTATCTGCCAGTCCGCCGTTGCCGTCGTCGTTGTACACCTTGATCTGCAGGGTGCCGCCGCCCCGGTTGATGATGTCCTCGGATTTATACCAGTGGAAATGCATGGGGGCCATCATGTCGTCCCGCAGGAACAGCAGTTTTTCCGCATAAACCTTTTTGTACTTGGGATCGTGCTGGTTTCCGTTCCGCAGGGTCACCAGGCCGAAGCCCACCTCATCAAAACGTCCCAGGCCGAAATCCGTGATGTCCCAACCCAGCATGTTGTCCCGGATCTCGTCGTACTCGTGGCCCTTCTCCTGCCACTCCTCCGGCGTCCAGTTACAGAAGGGCGGAAGATGAAATCCGTTTTCCCTGATCAGGGCTTCCATTTCTTTGATGATCTTGTTGATTTCAGAACGTTTCATTGCATTACCCCTTTTCTCTTCTCATATTTGCGCAGCTTTCGCGCGACCTTTCTGTCAGCAGCGGATGCCGCGCCAATTCTATTATATGGCTCCGCAGCGGAAAAATGAAGTGCTTTTTATCATTTTACCGTTGGATAAAGCTCTGGACCCTCCGCTGGATCAGCCGCATGGCGTTTTCCAGATCCGTATCCTCGTCATAGATCCGGAGGATCTCTCCGTCCGCCAGCTGCACCGCCTCCTGATAGGCTGCAAATTTCGGCTTGACCTTGCCGCTGCGGATCACCTGGCTGATAAACACGCCGTCCATCATGGGCGCCGTTCCCTGGAAACTTTCGCTCATGACGGCGCTGGCCTCCGGGGATTCCGTTACCGCAGGCAGCACCGAGGCCGCCGGATCGTACTGATATACCGCCGTCTGGATCTCCGGATCCGAGGTGAGGAGCTTTAGGAATTCCCAGGCCAGCTCCTTGTGGCTGCTCCTGGCGCTGATGCCCACGTTCAGGCTGTCCACGATGGACACGTTGTCTCCCAAGGGGCCCTTTGGCATGGCGATGCAGTCCCACTGGAAGCTGTCGTATTTTTTGATCTTGTAGGGATAGGTCTGGTAGGTCCGGTATTCCGCAAAGCTCAGGGGCATAAAGGCCACCCGCCCGTTGTCGAAATCCTCCTGGGTCACCTTCTGATTTTGGTTGAGCTCCTCCAGGGACTTTACAAAGCGGATCGCCCCCAAAAGCTCCCGGCTGGTAAAGTCGCAGGACTCCCCGTCCTCGGAAAACAGCTCCGCGCCATTGGCATAGGCCGCCTCCACCCAGGTGTATTTGTAAATGCCGAACTGGTCCGGGATGCCGTCCCCGTCCAGATCCTTGGTCACCTTTCTGCAGATGTCATAGAGATCCGCAAAGGTGTAGCCCTCCTGGGGAATGGGGATGTTCTCCTGATTCAGCAGGGTCTTGTTCACGAACATCAGGTAGGGCACCGTTTCCATGGGCAGGGCATACTGGCCCCCCTGCATCCGTCCCGCCGCAAGGGCCGTCTCATAATAGACACTTTCGTCAAAGGTAGGATCCTTTGCCGCAAGCTCCTCCAGATCCTCCAGCATCCCCAGCTCCGTAAAGCGGCTGAAATCCGAATCCAGGATCATCATCACGTCCGGTGTTTCCCCCTCCAGCATCTTTCTGCTGAGCCATTCGGAATAATCGCTTTTGGGAATGCCGCTGTCATAATGCACCCGCACCCCGGGATGCTGCTGCTCGAATTTCCGGATGGCCTCGTCGATGGGGGGATAGCTGTCCTGAATCGCCACATCCCAGTTGCTGCCGTTGAACATGGCAAACTCCAGCACTACCTCCCTTTTTCCGCAGCCAGAAAGCCCTGTGACAAAAAGCAGCAGGAGCGCCGCCATCAAAAGCCCTCTCCAGAGAGCCGCCGGTCTCCCTGAACCATCCCTGTTTTTCAACTTCAAACCCGTTTCCTTCAAAAAGCCTTCTCCTCGTACGATCGTGTCATCTCTTTAAAATTTCTGATGGGACTGGATGGCCCAGATGGCCAGCTGGGTCCGGTCCCTCAGATCCAGCTTGTCCAGGATCGAGGAAATATAATTCCGCACCGTTCCTTCGGAAAGCTTCAGGAGCTCCGAGATTTCCTTGTTGCTGCGGCCTTTGGCCACCTCGTCGATGATCTTCCACTCGTTGTTGGTGATCTCTCCCACCTGGCCGGGGTCGATGTGGATGGGGGAATTGTCCGAAGCCATTTTGGAAAAGAACCGCAGCACCTTGGTGGCGATGTCCGGATTGATCATGGCCTGTCCCTGGTACACCGTCATAATGGCCTCCGCCAGGCCGTCCATGCTGACGCCCTTTAACAGGTATCCGCTGGCGCCAAAGCGCAGGGCATTGTAAACATATTCGTCATCGTCAAAGGTGGTGAGGATGATGATCTTTACCTCAGGGTAACCCTCCTTGACGATCTTCGTGCACTGGACGCCGTCCATCTTGGGCATGCGAATATCCATGAGCACCACGTCCGGCATTTCCCGCCGGATGCTCTGGATCACCTCGATGCCGTTTGACACCGCATCCGTTACCGTAAATTCGCTTCTGCTGTTCAGAACGATCTTGAGACTCTGACGGATCAGCTCCTGATCGTCTGCGATCAACACCTTAATCATATTCCTCTCCCCATCTGATCGGGATCTCCGCTTCTACCCGGAAGCCCCCGTCGCTCGCAAAGCTTACCTTTCCGTTCAGCATCCGGATCCGTTCCCGGATGTGGCGGATGCCAAAGCCCTCCTTGATCTCTCCACAGCCGCAGCCGTTGTCTGAAATGCTCAGGTGCAGCTTTCCATCCCATTCCTTCCGGTCTATGGCGATCCATATCTTTGAGGCATGGCCGTGGCGCAGCGCATTGGTGATGCTCTCCTGGATCACCCGGTAGATCACCGCCTCCTCGTCCTCATCAAACTTCAGCACCGGGACGCTGCAGGAAAAGCTGATCTCCGTTCCGCTGACCTGCTGCATGTTGTCCACCATCTGCCGGATGGCCGTTTCCAGATTGAGCCGTTCCAGGGCGTCGGGCCGGAGCTCGTTGACGGAATGCCGCACGTCGGCGATGCCCTTGCGGCTCACCTCCGAAAGCACCCGCAGCTGCTGCTTCACAAGCTCCGGAGAGCTGTCGGAAAGGGCGATGCAGGCGTCGATGCCTGCGGCAATGCCTGTCAGGGTATGCCCCATGGTGTCGTGGATCTCCCGGGCGATCCGGTTCCGCTCCCGCACCTGCACCATCTTGGCGTTTTCCTCCATGATGTCGGAAAGCTCCTCGTTGGCCTGCTTCAGGTTTTCGTTGGCCACCGCCAGCTGGGCGTAAAGCTCGTTGGTCTTTTCCAGCTCCTCCTCCTTGTTGACGATGATCACCAGACAGCAGCCGATGAAGCTCACCAGGGTCAGGATCTCCAGAAAATTCCAGACGCCGAAGAGATACATCTGGGTGGAGGATCCATAAACATGGATATAATCTGCGATGTCAAACACCCGCATCCGGATGGAGATCAGCTCGAAGCCCGTAAAGGTATAGCTCAGGATCCCCACCCCCGTGATGATGGGCCAGAGCCGGTTTTTCCGGACGTATACCAGAATGTTGGCAAAGACCCACAGCAGGATGCCGTTGTAGTTGAAATCCAGCACCGCCACAGCGCAGAAGCCTACGATAAAGTCGAAGAGCAGGCTCCAGAAGATAAGCCGTTCCCCTCTGCCCTTGAGCCTCAGCCGCAGCAGAAAGGACATGCCTAGAAACACCATACAGGCGCTGACCCATAGCAGCACATGAAAGGAATCCCCCGGAATGCGGTCGATGGTCCCCAGGAATTCCCTGGCCTCATACTGACTGAGGATCCGGTCCGTGGTGATCCAGATGAAGCCCGCCGCCGATACCGCCGTCACGAAGCATACCCCGTACAGCAACAGAAGCGCCAGATTATTCTGTTTTTCCGCAATGGTCTTTTTCATGCCTCAATCGGTCTTTTTCATTCCTTATTGCCATCCGCCAATGTCGAATTCATTGAGATTGTTTTTGGTGATCATGGTCACCGGAGTCAGGATCTCCGGTTCCACCTCCTCCCCGTTGAGATAACGGTAGGCGGTTTCCGCAGCCACCTGTCCCATACGGATGGGATACTGGGCCGCAGTGCCCTCGATGAGCCCCCGGTCGATCATGGATTTCACGTCCGGGGAGCCGTCCACGCCGTAGATCAGGATCGGATCCTGGATCCCGTTCATCTGGATGGCCGCAAGGGCCCCCAGGGCCGTTGGGTCATTGTTTCCGAAAACTGCGTCAAAGCGCAGTCCGTCCTCCAGGAACCGGTTCATTTCCGAGGTGGCTACCTCGATCTCCGAGGTATTGTGGGTCTCCCCGACGATGCGGTACTCCGGCCGCCCCGCAATGGTGTCCAGGAAGCCCTGCCGGCGCTCCACGGTGGAATAGACGTTGTAATGATTCATCAGCACGATATCCCCGCCCCCGGGCATCTTTTTCATCAGGTCCTGCGCCACCAGCACCCCAGCCTGATAGTTATCCGACTGGATCACGGAGATCACGTTCTGCCGGTCCTCCACGTTGGTGTCCACCACGAACACCGCTACCCCTGCCTCCTCGCAGGCGGTAAGGGCCGGGCCGATCTCCGTCCAATCCGCGGCATTTGCGAACAGCACGCTCATACCCTGGTCGATCATCTCCAGGATCTGCTGATTCTGCCGCTGCTGGTCCTGGGCCGGATCCCTGGTGATGAGGATATCTCCGTTGGCCTCCACGATCTCCCGGATGCTCTCATTGAGGGCGGAAAAATAGGGATTGTTCATGGTCATATAGGTGGAGCCGAAGATCCGGGGCTTCCTGCGGTCCTGGGCTACCTTTGCCTGCAGCAGCAGGGCAAAGAGCAGCGCCATGAGCAAAAGCCCTGCCGCCGCGATCCGCCATACCTTTGTGCGCTCCTTATCCAGTTCCCTGTCCTTCCGGTCTTCCGCCATATCCGGTCCTGTCCTTTTCCTTTTTCAGCTGCAGCTTTTTCCATAAAAAATGAGGGGTGCAGCCCCTTTCTGCCTTTGCAGAGGTTACTGCCTTCCCCTCATTTTACATGTTTTACTTTTCTGTTTCAATATGCATCAGTCATTCTTCTTGATGTTTCTGATGTAATCAAGGAATACTGCCAGCAGGATCACCACGCCCTTGACAACGGTCTGCCAGAAGGAGTTGACGTTCATCAGGTTCAGTCCGTTGTTCAGGATACCGATGATCAGAGCGCCGATCAGGGTGCCGCCCAGCTTACCGGAGCCGCCTGACATGGAGGTTCCGCCGACTACAACTGCCGCGATGGCGTCCATCTCTGCGCCTTCACCTGCGGTGGGCTGTCCGGAATACATACGGGATGCCAGGATAATACCTGCAAGACCTGCCAGGAAGCCGGTATAGGTATAAACGAAGAATTTTACCTTTGCAACGTTGATACCGGAGAATTTCGCCGCCTGGACGTTACCGCCTACGGCGTAGATATACCGTCCCATCTTGGTACGGTTCACGATCAGAAGCGAAATGATGAACACCAGGATCATGATGATGACCGGAACCGGAACGCCGCCGATATAACCTGCGCCCAGGAACTGCCACTCGTCAGAAACGACGCGGACAGGAGAACCGCCGGTGTACACGCCTGCAAGACCTCTGGCGATGTTCATGGTAGCCAGGGTCACGATGAACGGCGGAATGGTGGTCTTTGCCACTACCGCACCGTTAAACGCACCGAAGACGATACCGATGAGGACGCCTACGATCATTGCGGGAGCGATGGCCATGCCGTACCGGGATACGCAGCCTGCTGCAAGTACGCCGGAAAGGGCGATGACAGAACCTACGGAAAGGTCGATGCCGCCCAGGATGATGACCATGGTCATACCACAGGCCAGAAGCAGGTTGGAAGAGATCTGTCTCAATACGTTAAATACGTTTCTGACTGTGGGGAACGACTCGCTGGTTCCCGGGAATACGGACAGGAATACGCACAGGATCAGGAGTGCGATGATAATTCCCAGATTTTCTTTAAGGAAGATCATAGCCTTGTTATTGGACACGGCTACGCTTCCTGCTTTCTTTGTATCACTCATTTTTACCCTCCTAAAAGAACTTTGCAGATTTCATATCAGATGGCAGCCAGCTGCATGATGGACTCCTGAGAAACCTCCTCATGCTCGATGCAGCCGGTGACCTTACCCTCTGCCATAACATAAACTCTGTCGCTCATGTTGATGATCTCCGGAAGCTCCGAAGAGATCATGATGATGGAAACGCCGGTCTTTACAAGATCGTTCATGATCGCGTAGATCTCCGACTTCGCACCTACATCGATACCTCTTGTGGGCTCGTCCAGTATCAGGATCTCCGGATTGGTGGAAAGCCACCGTCCGATCAGCACCTTCTGCTGGTTTCCACCGGAAAGGTTTCCGATGGTCTGGTTCTGAGACGGCGTTTTTGTCGCCATCAGATCGATGTATTTCTGGGTGATCTCCCGTTCCTTCTTTTCGTTCACCCGCAGGTTTTTGATAAATTCCTTCAGGATTTCAATGGTTGTATTGTATCTGACGTCCTGTACCAGATAAAGGCCCTGTTCCTTTCTGCTTTCCGGTACCAGGGAAATGCCGTATTTGATGGCGTCGTTGGGGGTCTTGATGTTGACCTTCTGGCCCTTGACATACACCTCTCCGGTAACGCCCTTGGTAAGTCCGAAAAGAGCCTGCATGGTCTCGCTACGGCCTGCGCCTACAAGGCCTGCAAAGCCTACGATCTCTCCCTTTCTGACGTTGAAGGATACGCCGTGCACCCGCTTGCCGTCCTTCAGGTCCTTGACGGAAAGGATCTCCTCTCCGGGCTCCTGATAGTCCCGGACATAGTAGTTGGTAAGGGTCCGGCCTACCATCAGGGCGATGAGCTCGTCCTTGTTGGTTTCCTTCACCACCTTGGTTCCTACGTACTCGCCGTCACGCATGACGGTGACCCGGTCGCAGATCTCCTCCAGCTCGCTCATCTTATGGGAAATGTAGATGATGCCGACGCCCTTTTTGGTGAGATCCCGCATGATCTTAAAGAGGTTTTCCACTTCCTTGTCGCTGATGGAGGAGGTGGGCTCGTCCATAACCAGGATCCTGGAGTTTTCCGATACTGCCTTGGTGATCTCCACCATCTGCTGCTTTGCGATGGGCAGATCCTTTACGATGGTGTTGGCGTCGATATCCATGCCCAGTTCATCCAGGATCTTCTGCGCGTCCTTTACCATCTGTCCGCGGTTCGCCAATATGCCCTTGCCCGGTTCTCTGCCCAGATAAATGTTCTCAGCAACGCTCATGTAAGGAACGAGCACAAGCTCCTGGTGGATAATGGCAATACCGTTTTTCTCCGCATCCTGTACGCTGTTGATCTGTACAGGCTTGCCGTCGATCTCGATCTCGCCTTCTTCGGCGTGATAAATGCCTCCGAGAACCTTGATCAGAGTGGACTTGCCGGCTCCGTTTTCTCCGAGGAGCGCATGCACCTCTCCGGCCCGGAGATCGAAGTCAATGTTTTTCAGCGCATAGACGCCCGGGAACCTTTTGCTGATATGCTTCATTTGTAAAATAACATTGTCGCTCAAATTATCACCCGCTTCTCACTTGAATTTAATAAGAAAGGCGCTTACTCCTTCCTTCCGGATGAAGAAAGCGCCTTTTTGTATCATTTGTTCTGCTGTTTCGATCAGGAACGGATTACTGCCATCCGTCGGTGCCGTACTCTGCAACGTTGTCAGCCGTGATGAGGAAGGTATCAACCGGATATCTCTCGTCAACATCCTCGCCTGCAAGGTAGTTGTACATGATCTCTACAGCCTGCTCAGCAATGGCGATAGGAGACTGTGCACCGGTACCTTCCATCAGAGAGGTGCCAGCTGCCAGCTCGGACTTCACGTCCGGAGAACCGTCTACGCCATAGATGAGGCACTTACCCTTCTCAAGGCCTGCTGCGTTTGCTGCTGCAAGTGCGCCAAGAGCGGTGGGGTCATTTCCGCCGAAGATTGCTACTACATCGGGATGAGCCTGAAGCAGGTCCTCTGCGATGCCCATAGCTTCCTGAAGGTTACCCTTTGCATCCTGCTGTGCTACGATCTCAAAGCCGTGGCCTTCGATAGCATCCAGGAAACCGTTGGTTCTGTCTACCACTGACTGCATGGTCGGGGAGTCAAGAACGATGATGGGGCCGCCGTCCGGGCACTTCTTAACCAGATCCTCACCTACGACCTTACCTGCGTTATAGTTATCGGAACCGGTGTAGGATACAAGGTAGGACATGTCGCCAACCTCGGTATCGAAGCCAACCATGGGAACGCCAGCTGCCTGAGCCTGATCCAGTGCCGGGATAATACCCTGTGCATCAACCGGGTTCATGAACAGTCCGTCCAGATTCTGAGAAAGCATATCCTCAACCTGGGAGATCTGCTTGGTAACATCATTACCCGGATCGGTGATGATGAGCTCGTCGCCGTTTGCCTCAACCAGCTCCTTCATCTTCTCCTGGATGGTTACGAAGAACGGGTTGGTACCGTCCATGCAGGTGTAACCGAACTTGTAGGGGCCGCCGGAAGCAGCCTCTGCTGCAGGCGCCTCTTCCTCTGCTTCAGCCTCTGCCTCAGCTGCGGGCTCCTCTGCCTCTGCCTCAGCCTCTGCTGCCGTGGTCTCCGGAGCTGCCGTGGTCTCCTCTGTTCCGCCGCCGCATGCAGCGAGAGAGCCTACCATTGCTGCAGCAAGGGTAACCGCTAAAATTCTCTTTTTCATGTTAATCATCCTCCCTTTTTTACCGGTGATGGTTACCGGTTAATTACTAGGCATATTATACCAAACTTTTTTAAAAAGTGCATCTGTTTTTTGTAATTACGCACATATTACAATTGTCATGTGCCTTATGTTAATTTTCAGATGCCGGGTCGGTTTTTTCTGCCCGTATGCCTTCAGCCTTTACTTCAGGTTGGAGAACACCCGGATGGTATCCAGATAGGTCTTCTTCATGGATTCCATGCCCCATACGGCGATGTCATGGAAATAAACGTTTCCGCTCTCTCCGTTCAGCTGCGCCTTTACATAATCTCCCGCAAACTTTGCTGCATAGGTGTAGAAATTGATCTTTCTGACGCCGTTCTGGATGCACTTGCGGAAGTCCTCATCGCTGATGCCGGAGCCGCCGTGCATCACCACCGGAACGCCGGTGGCCTCCCGAATGTCCTTTACCCGGTCGATGTCCAGCTTGGGGGCCTTCAGATAAATGCCGTGTACCGTACCGAAGGAGCAGGCCAGGGCGTCGATTCCCGTATCCGCCACGAACTGCGCCGCCTGCTTGGGATCCGTATAGCAGCTTTCCACCGCCTCTTCCTCGCCGGTTCCTCCTGCGGAAGCGAATTCTTCTCTGCCCATGGAGCCGATCTCCGCTTCTACGGACGCATCGTACTGGGACGCCAGCTCAACCGCGGCTCTGGTATTTGCCACATTCTGAGCGTAAGGCAGGGCTGAGCCGTCGTACATAATGCCGGAAAAGCCCATGTCCAGCGCTGTTTTGATCTCCTCCAAGTTCTCGCCATGATCCAAATGCACGCATACCGGTACCTTTGCCCGGTCCGCATACTGCATCATAACAGGGCCGATCTCCGTCAAAGGAATGTAGGCCTTGTGGGCAGCGTTTGCAAACTGCAGGATCACAGGCTGATTCAGCTCCTCTGCCGCTGCGATGACCGCCCGGATGCCGGACAGGGTGGTAACGTTAAAGGCCGCTACCGCCGTGTTGGTGGCTTCGGCCATGCCGAGAATGGTTTTCAGTGATACGATCATGGTACTCTCCTCCCTTAAAATAAGACTTTGATGATCAATTTGTTTTCTTTATATTACACCGCCGCCGGTTCTTCTGCCGGTTCCCGCCGTTCGGATCAGGGCAGGATGAAGTGCTGCTTTTTCCAGCCATCCCGCACCTTTTTCAGCAGGTCGTCGATGGGCAAAAGCCCCGACAGGGTATCATACTCCGTAATGCAGGAGGCTCCCTCTCCTGCCGCAAGCTGAAGGCAGGTTTCCGGGTCCATGCCATGGCTGACGCCGTAAAGGAAGGCCGCGATGGAGGTATCCCCTGCGCCGGTACCGGAGCGGATCCGGTCAGGCACAAAGCTGTCCTCAAAAATGGACACGCTTCCCCAGCCGGTCCCGTCAAAATATGGAGAAAGGCGCTTCATGGCTTCCTCGTCAGCGGTCTCCAGGTACATGCCCGCCGCGCCGCACTTTAAAAGCACCGCCCGGCAGCCAAGGCTCAGGGCCTGCCTTGCCAGAGGCTTCACATCCTCCTCCAGAGAAAGCTGCATGCAGACGTCCTTGTCGCCGCTGCGCTTCTGCCAGAAATCATACCGCTCCCGATCCAGCATAAAGCACAGTTCCTCTACGCTTGGCACGAAGAAATCCACATAGGGCAGGGTCTTTGCAAACACCTTTTTCCAGTCCGTTTTCGCCGCCTCGCTGTCCGGATCCACCGCCACGGCGTCCAGGCTGGTGACCAGTCCCAGGGACTTGACCTTCCGGAACATTTCCACGAGCTCCGCCCCGTCGTTGAGATAAAAAGCCCGCATGATCTGAGGATAGCCGAAATGGAAATACTGGGCCTTTCCGATCTCCTCATAGTCCAGGTCCGAAGCCCGGAAAGTGTTGTTGGCGGCGGTGTCGTGCAGAAAGCACCGGTCGCAGCCCGGAGGCGCGATCACCACCGTATAAGAGGTAGTCTCCTCAGGAGACACGATGAACCTGGGCTCGCAGCCCAGCTCCCGGTAACGCTCCATAATGAGCTTTGCAAAGAAATCGTCCCCCACCTTTGCCATCAGGGTGACATCCGCGCCGAATTTATGCAGGGCCAGCCCCGTGTTCGTCACGGAGCCTCCCGGGGAAAACTGGGCGCTGCCTACATTTACAAGCTTGCCCGGCCGGATCCAGTCTCCCAGGGTCCGCCGGCTGCTCTCTCCCTCCGGAAAGGAGGGGGTCATATCCAGGGACACATGTCCCGCCGCGATCATTTTTGGATGCTCCATCCCTTTTCCTCCTTATGCTCTCCCACAGTTATGCTCTTCCGCAGGAAAGCCGTTTTTCTACCTCCTCCAGAGAAGGCATGGCGGGAATGGCTCCCCGCTTTTCCACGTTGAGGCTGGCCACGGCATTTCCGAACCGTCCCGCCTCCGCCGCCTCCGAAAGGGTCATATCCTCCGGCTTCCTGCCTGCTCCAAGACCCTTTTCCATCAGCTTCCACAAAAAGCCCCCGAAAAAGGAATCCCCGGCTCCCGTGGTATCCACGGCCTTTGCCGCAAATCCGGGGATGGACTCCATCCCCTCCCGGACCGCCACAAGAGCGCCCTTTGCCCCCAGGGTGACCGCCACGATGGAGATACCTTTATCCAACAGGACTGCAGCAGCCGCTTCCGGATCCTTTTTCCCGGTCAGAAGCTCCGTTTCCTCATCGGAGATCTTGATGATGTCCACCTGATCCAACACGGAACGCATGCCCTCCATGGCAGCCTCCGGGCTCTTCCAGAGCATGGCCCGGTAATTCGGATCGTAGCTGATGATGCGCCCAGCCTTTTTTGCGTACTCCAGGGCCTTCAGGGTCGCGCTTTTCGCAGGCTCGTCCGTCAGGGACAGGGAGCCGATGTGCAAAAGCCCCGCCGAAGCGATATAGGCCTCATCGATCTCCTCTGGCTTAAGACAGGTATCTGCGCCGGGCTTCCGGGCAAAAAAGAATTCCCGCTGGCCGTCGGGCCGAAGGTCCACGAAAGCCAGGGTGGTGAACACCCCCTCGTCCTTTATCACATGGGAAACGTCGATGCCCGCCGCCTCCATGGTCTCTGTCAGGAAATTCCCGTGCATGTCGGCCCCCACTTTTCCCACAAAGCCCGTTTTCCTGCCCAGCTTTGCCATAGCCGCCATCACGTTGGCAACCGCGCCTCCGGGGTTCTGCTCAAAGAGCTTCATCCCGTCCTCTGAAAGTCCCTTTGGGGTAAAGTCGATGAGGCTCTCCCCCAGGGCGATGGCGTCCAGTTTTTTTTCGCTCATACCATCCTCCTTCGCCGCTTTCCGCCCCCTTCCGAAGGGTCCCGCGCCTGCCTCTGAAGGGGCGGACGAAGCGGCAGATTTTTCTTTCTTAAGTATAGCCTCTGGCGGCGGAATTTCCAAGTTACAATCGTAACTTTTCCGGAAACGGACTTGCTTTTTTTATCCGGATTGACTACAATATGCTCTGTCCGCGGACATGGCGGAATTGGCAGACGCGCTGGATTTAGGTTCCAGTGGGAAACCGTGCAGGTTCAAGTCCTGTTGTCCGCATAAAAAGGCCTCCGGCATCAGAGCAGTTCGCTCCGACCTCCGAAGGCCTCTTTTGTTTTCATGATCTTTGGCTTTCCGCTTTCAGAAGCTCCGGCTTCCGAAACCGGCTGCGCCGTTTTTAGAAGGTGGGCTCCTTCTTTGCAAGCAGCTCCTCGCCGGAAATGCCCGGCTCCGTCATGGAATAGGGATCCATGATCACGTTCAGCTCCTCCTCCGTCAAAAGGCCGTCCCTCAGGATCAGATCCTTGACGGATGCGCCGGTACGGATGGCTTCCTTGGCTACCACTGCGGCCCGCTCATAGCCTACATGGGGGCAGATGGCGGTGATGATTCCAACGCTTCCCTCCACCTCGCTGCGGCACTTCTCCACATTTGCCGTGATGCCGGAAATGCAGTTGTCCACCAGCGTGCGCACCGCAAAGGCCAGGGTCTCGATGGACTGGAACAGGTTGTAGAAAATGATGGGCTCAAAGGCGTTCAGCTCCATCTGTCCGGCCTCGGTGGCCATGGCGATGGTCATGTCGTTTCCGATGATATTGAAGGCAACCTGATTGACTACCTCCGGGATGACCGGATTGACCTTTCCGGGCATGATGGAGGAACCGTTCTGCTTCGGGGGCAGGTTGATCTCCCCGATGCCTGCTCTGGGTCCTGAGGACATGAGACGCAGATCGTTGGACATCTTGGACAGGTTGATGGCACAGGTCTTGACCGTTCCGGATACGAAAGCGTAGCCGTCCAGATTTTGTGTGGCGTCGATGAGGTCAAAGGACTGGTAAAGATCCAGGCCGGATACCAGGGCCAGATTCTGCACCACCCGCTTGAAATACTGCACGTCCGCGTTGAGGCCGGTGCCGATGGCGGTACCGCCCATGTTCAGCGCTCCCATCTCGTGCTTTGCGTTTTCAAAACGGCGGATATCTCTCTGGATCGCAGAGCTGTAGGCGTGGAATTCCTGGCCCAGACGGATGGGAACCGCGTCCTGCAGCTGGGTCCGGCCCATCTTGATGACAGAGTCGAATTCCTCGCTCTTCTGCACCAGGGTCTCGTAAAGCCGCTCCAGCTCAGCCTTTGCTTTTTCGATCAGCTTGATGGCGGTCATACGGCCACAGGAAGGGAACACGTCGTTGGTGGACTGGCCGTAGTTTACATGGTCGTTGGGGTTCACAATGCTGTAATCGCCCTTTTTGCCTCCCAAAAGCTCGATGGCCCGGTTGGCGATGACCTCGTTGGCGTTCATGTTCAGGGAGGTGCCTGCGCCGCCCTGGATAGGATCCACGATGAACTGATCGTGCAGCTTGCCCTCGATGATCTCCTCGCAGGCCTTTACGATGGCGCCTGCCCGCTTCTTGTCCAGGCGTCCCGCCTCAAAGTTGGTGATAGCCGCCGCCTTTTTGATCTGGGCAACGCTCACCAGCATCTCCGGGTGCATATCCAGTCCCGTGATGTGGAAATTCTCCGCCGCTCTTAAGGTCTGTACCCCGTAATAAGCCTCCGCCGGTACCTGCTTTTCTCCGATAGAGTCGTGCTCCAGGCGGTAGGCCTGCTTTTCTGCTTCCATGTTCTTCCTCCAGTATGAAAAATGTAATGATAACGTGGATTTTCTCCGGAAAATCCCTGTTTTTTCTTGCATTCATTATAGGGCTGCGGTAAGATACTTTCCAATACATATATCTATATATAAAGTATAGATAAAGATCTATACAGGCCATGGGCCGCCCATCGTTTAGGAGGATATCATGTTCGAAGGAAAGGAATACGTTTACGAGGTTTACAAGACCGGCAGCTTTTCCAAGGCTGCGGAAAAGCTGTACATCACCCAGCCCTCCCTCAGCGCCATGATCAAAAAGATCGAGCACCGGCTGGGAGCCCCCATCTTCGACCGCAGCACCGTGCCCCCGAGGCTTACGGAATGCGGCGAACGGTACATCCGCATGACGGAACGGCTGATGGATATGGAAAACGAGTTCGGCAATTACCTGAACGACCTGGAGGAGCTGCGGACGGGGCATCTGGCCATCGGCGGCACCCATCTCTTTACCTCCTACATCCTGCCGCCCCTTCTGCAGCGTTTTATGAAGGCCTTCCCCGGGGTGGAGATGAATCTGGTGGAGTCCAATACCAAGCAGCTGGAGCAGCTGCTGCTTTCCGGCTCCCTGGACCTTGTGATCGATAACTATCCCTTTTCCGAGAGCATCTATGAGCGAAAATGGTTCTGCACGGAGCATCTGCTTCTGGCGGTGCCCAGGGCCATGGTCTCCGGAAAGCCCGGGCATCTTTCCAACGCCATGCTCCACGCCAGAGACGTCCGCCAGAATCGACATCTTTCCCCGGAGCTTCCCGGGGTGGATCTGCAGCTTTTTCAGGAGGAGCCCTTCCTGCTGCTGCGTCCCGGCAACGATACCAGGGAGCGCTCCGAGCGGCTCCTGTCCGAGGCCGGGGTCCGGCATCCCCGGGTGCCCCTGTATCTGGACCAGCAGATGACCGCCTACCATCTGGCCTGCCACGGCATGGGAATCGCCTTTGTCACCGACACCCTGATCCGCAATGTTCCCTCTGATCCAGGCATCGTGTTCTTCCGGCCAAAGGCCCAGGGAGATGTGGACCGGCGGAACATTTACTTTTATTATAAACGCAGCCGCTACCTGACCCGGGCCATGGAAGCCTTTCTTGCGGCCCTGCCGGACACCGGGGAACAGTCCACGCCGGGAACACAGGGATGACCTCTGCCCTGGAACCCACGAAAAAAGCCCATGGACATCTGCCATGGACTTTTTTTACAGGGCCAGTTGGATTCGAACCAACGGATGCAGCAGTCAAAGTGCTGTGCCTTACCGCTTGGCGATGGCCCTACTGGCGGTTTTCACCGGCATACCGGAGGCTCCCTCCGGCATGCCCGTCTATTATAAACGATTCCTTCCGAAAAGGAAAGAAGATTTTTCCGGTTGAATCGAAGTCAGGGCTGAAGCGAAAAGGTTCAGCATCATCATGACTGCAGACAGGGTATTCATGAAGATCCGGCTCCTGGTGGGGGCCGCCAGCACCAGATCCGCAAGCCTCGCCACCTCCGTATCCTCCCGATCCGTGACCGCCAGCAGCTTTGCCCCTGCCTTTTTCGCAAATTCCGCCACCTTGGTGGTCATGTAATAATAATCCGGAAAGGATATAACGATCACCAGGGTATCCGGTTTCAGGACCGGGAGCATGCCATAGGTGTTGTCATTCAGTTCCGTGTTCACCACCGAGGCATAAATATCTCCATAGGACAAGTAATTCTGCAAAAGCTCCGCCACCGTATAGGAAAAACCTCTTCCGCAGATGAACACCCGGTCATAGCCTGTGCACAGCTCCGCTGCTTCGAAGATCCGGTGCAGATCCACGGAGGCCCAGTAGTCCTTCAGCATGCCGATCTCCTCTGTCCCAACCTCTTTCAGAAACTGCTCTTTATCGGAAAGCTCATAGCCCGGCACCACGCCGATGTTATAGGTGCTGATCTCATCGATCACGTCTATTTTCTCTTCCAGTATCTGGGCCTTGCGGAACTCATATTTCACCGCATTGATGCCTTCAAAGCCAAGGGCCTGACAGGTGTTCAGTATCGTGATCTCCGTAACGCCGATCTTTCGGCTCAGATCCCGCAGGGTAATGTAAGACATCTCATCCTGATGCTCCAGCATGTATTCCGCCACGATCCGCTGTTTTTTCGTCA
This sequence comes from uncultured Lachnospiraceae bacterium, assembly GCA_944381405.1. Taxonomy (GTDB): domain Bacteria; phylum Bacillota; class Clostridia; order Lachnospirales; family Lachnospiraceae; genus Avilachnospira. Next base: position 18,704 of record CALWLA010000006.1, read on the forward strand.
ATCCGTTTTTCTTTTTTCTGATAATGGTCAGGATGTCATCCATAGTTCCTTCCTTTCCTGGCATCCTCGCTATGTACCAGATGTTCGCTCTGTTTTTCGGGGCTTTATCCGAAGCCCTTTTATTTGGCCAGATTTACGTTTCCGGAGAGCCACTCCTCTACCACTTTGGCGCTGACCTTGATGATCTCCGCGATGTCGGAGATGGACATGCCTCTGTCTGCTAAAGTAAAAGCAGTATCCTTTTTGGCTCTCATCTCGCCCTTTGCAAGTCCCCGGGCCATTCCACGCTTTTCACCCCTCTGTTCACCCTCGCTGTATATCTTATCCATTTCCTTACACATATACTCCACTCCCTCCTGGGTCTCCTTTAACTCTCTTACACGCTCCGCCAATATCTCGCTGTGGATGTCCTTCGGATCCCTGCAGTGGAAATCCTCCATCAGCCTTCCCAGCTCCGTATCCTCTTCCCGTCTCCCTCCGTTTACATAGGTGATATGGGATTCATCTCCAAACTCCGCTCCGGTCTCTTCTATCCGTCTCCCGATGTGATAGATCGGAAGATCATCTCCCAGCACATCTTCCGGCGTGATAAAGATCACATGGCTCTCCGGCAGCTCTTCGAAATCCTCTCCTGGGTTCAGCGTGTTCATATCCACCAGTCCGCTGTGGTATCTGGCCCGTTTCGGAGAGCATGATGGTGAGTTCCTTAAGGACCCCTCGGTACCTTTCATACCTGGCCTGAAGCGCCCTGTCCCTGTACCCCTTTTTTCCCTGGGGCTTTCTGTTCCACTCGTTTTTCTTCCATAGCGATACCTCCTTAGATTTGATTTTCAGATTTGCTCTGATGAATTGATGAAAGATAACTGAGATCTGCTTCTGATCGTAGAATCCGCCGGAAAACAAAGGCTGTTTCTGACAGATATAAGAAATGGGCCTGCCCGAAGGAGGGCAAAAGCCGGAAGCACGACAGCTTTCTAAAGCTATCATACCATCCGGCTTTTTATTACGCAAGAGCCAAAAAAGAGGCAAGTTGATATCATTTTTTAATATTTCTGACCTGTCAGAAAACTTTTATTTGAACTTTACAGCCGTTCCGTAAACCATCACTTCGACGGCTCCTTCTACGGAGATGGGGGCTGAGGTATAACGAATCCCAAGGATACCGTCTGCGCCGATATTCGCCGCCTCCATCTGCATCCTTTCCAGGGCCATGGCCCGGGCGCTGGCTGTAAGCTCCGTATAGCTCTTGATCTCTCCTCCGGCAATGTTTTTAAAGCCTGCCAGCAGATCCTTCCCCACGTTTCTGGAGGATACCAGGCTTCCCTGTACAAGCCCTAAAACTTCAACCTCCTGCCCTTCCAGCTTTTCCAGGGTCGATAAAACAAGGGGTTTGGACCGGTAATTTGGGGCCTGACCGGCGGTGCTTTCCGGCGCTGCTCCTGATCTTGTCCCGCAATTCGGGCAAAAAGCGCTTCCTTCCGGTATCTGTGAACCACAGTTACTGCAAAACATATATCTTTCCTCCTGACTTTTTCATTTAACTCACATTATGAGACAGATCCGCCGTCTTTTGGTAGGTTCCCTCAAATCCCGGAAAATACAGACCTCCGTCAGAGACGTACCCATTGGTGATCTCGATGGCATCCACTCCATTATAGGTAAAGTCAATCACATCCCCATTTTCGTCTACCGCCGTATAACTGTTTCCCTTGGAAGAAACCACCGTTCCCGTAAACTCCGCAAGCGAACTGCCATCTGACGTTGCGCCGGACAGGCTGATATAGTCCTCGCCAGTGTCGGAATACCACCCGATCTCTGCGACGGCATCTATCCCTCCATCGTGGATCTCATAGGTCCCGTAGATCCATCCTGCTTCAAACTGGCTGGAGGCGGAACCGTTGGCTCTGTCTCGGATCGCCGCAAGGAATTTGATGTTTTCCTTCTCATAGTCATTCATCACGCTGTCTTCGATGGCGGCAAATTCATCCGCAGAATATAAGGGCGTGTACCAGGACTTGGAAGAAAAATACTCGTTCAGGTCCTCTGTCTGGAAGGCCCTGCCATGCCGGGCATAGATCTCATTGATGGCGAAACGGATCTGGTCCAGGTCAAGCCCCTCCACGTCCGCATCCGTCAGGTAGCGGCTGTCGCTGCCGGGGATGACGTATTCCTCCTCCAGCGCTTCTGTTTCAGCTATCGCTGCGCTCGTTTCGACATTTTCCATATCGGCGTCCGAAGGAAGCGCATCCTCTGGCTCGCTTATTTCGCTGTCGGCATCGGCTGGCTCTGCCATTTCACCGCTGCCGTATTCTGTTTCTTCTGCTCTATAAAGAGAAATCTCCGTTATGATGTCGTTTTCATCCATATCTAACCGCAGCAGCCAGTTTCCGCCATCCCGCATCCAAAAAGCCGTTGTTTCCAGGTATTCATCCAGCGCATAGCCTGCCTCCTGCAATTTGCCCACGGTCGTATTGCCATCCAGGTAATCATCTCCGAGCTTTACGCCTGCAAAATCATAGGTGGTTCCATTTAAAATATTGATAAGCTCTATCGTTCCGGCATCATTTAACATCAAGGAAAGTTCCTCGTTCTGATAGCTGACATAGCCAGAATCCGGCTCTCCCTCCATCATCTCATCAAACAATTCATTTCTTTCAAGATTTTGCTCTGATATAAAATCTTCTACTTCCTCTTCAGACATCGAGATGCAGGCGCTTACATCAAAGCCCCCTGCACTCTGACTCGGTTTGATAACCGTCAATCCGATCAAAAGGATCGTGATCAGTGCCGAGATTCCTATTTTTATCAGTTCCCCTTTATTTTTCATTTGTTTTTAATTCTCCTGTCGTTTTTATTGCGCACAGCATAAAGATAAATCCCAGGATCGCAGCAAACACGCCCCATACTGCAAGATCGCCGTATACTGCGCTTCCGCCGATCGTACATACTGCTCCCAACCAATAAATAATAGCTGCTGCCATGGGGCCTCCCTTTGAAAGAGAATTTCTGGAAGCAACTCCGACGATCCCCGCGATCAGATAACAAAGCCCCGTCATGATTCCCTGCGTGCCGCCTGTATCGTTGGTTTCCGCCAATACGTTGAGCGTCCCTACCACACAGGACTGAAACGTCATAAACAGAAAGATCAATATGGATATGATTCCCAACACCAATCTGCCGGTAGACCAGAAGCCCACATGCTTTACATAAACAACCTTCTGCATCTCATTTCTCTGAACATTTCCTGTACCGGCAGCAGCCGTATTCTGAACCGGAGCGCCGCCCTGGCCGGAACCTGTTGTCTGATCCGCCTCTCCAATGCGCTGCCCGCAAGCCGGACAAAACTTTGCTCCTTCTGCCAATTCTTTCCCACAATTTCTGCAAAACATCTTTTTCCCTCCCTAAAATATGTTTTTTAAAAGCCTGTAAAGATCGTATTCCAAAGAGCCATACCTATATCCGTATACAGCTGGTCCAGATTGCCCGTATAGATATAATCCACCAGGTAGTAGATCGTATCCGGATCATATTCCAGATCACCATCAATGGAAACGGTATCTACCTCAACGTAATAATGATCGTTTCCTGTTCCCTGAAGGTTAAAGGAAACCTCCCAGCTCGTATCTGTCGCCAGGTCGTCTCCTTTGAAAAAGACGTTGTAGGACTCCTCGCTGATGGAGCTTTCTGTCCCCGACCATTCGCAGTTATCAAAACGTTTTTCAAAAGCGTCCTCTATCGTTATGGTGGAACTGAAAGAAGTAAGACACGCCTTTTTGACCGTCTCCACCGGATCGATTCCGCTATTCATTCCGATAATTCCCAGAAGGATCACCACCGCTGCACCGATTCCTACAACCCAAGGCCATTTCTTTTTCTTTACCGGCTGCTGAGCCTGTTGGACAGGATGCGCATTATAAGCCGTTCCTGCCGAAGGGCTTCCGGTATCCATGAGCGGCGCACCGCATTTTCCGCAGAATTTTGCCCCCGTCTCATTCCTTTCACCGCACTTCGGGCAGAACGTTCCCGCAGCTGCACTCCCCTGTACTGCGGTTCCGCACTTGTCGCAGAACTTTGCACTATCCGGCAGCTCCGCTCCGCAATTCTGACATTTCATAGCTTCTTTCCCCCTTTTTCATTTTTCTCCTTATCATTTTGCCGGCCGTCCACACCGCTCACAAAAGTTTGCCCCTTCCCCACCAGTTAAAGGAACCGTCATAGCCCTGCAGCATGAAGTCAAATAACGAAAAGCCCATGTTTCCAATCCGCACAAAAGGCAGGAAACATGCTATCAGAAGTAATATCTGACAAGCCAAGTACGCATACCTCAAATATTTACTGTTCATTTCCTGATTTTCCTTTACCTTTTTACTCTCTTGGTTCAAAAACTTGTACCTTATAATACGTTATTTCGAACTTAATTATACGACTTTTATTCATTATATACAACGATAATTCGAAATATAATTAACGTTATAACAGTAACAGGAGGAATCACTTTGAACATTCTGGATAAAATCACCGCAGAACGCCGTAAACGAAACTGGAGCGAATACCAGCTGGCCCAAAACAGCGGGATCCCTCAGTCCACCATCTCCACCTGGTACCGGAAAAACATGCAGCCCTCCGTGGCTTCTCTGGAAAAGATCTGTCAGGGGCTCGGCATCACCCTGGGAGAATTCTTTTCTGAAACCGAAGCTGTAGAGCTGTCCGAAGACCAGAAACAGATCCTGGACCGCTGGTCCGCCCTCCGGAAGGACCAGAAGGAAGCCCTTTTGACGCTGGTTGACAGTCTCCTGCATTAGATTCCGTGCTTTTCTTCTGACCTTACCGCCTCCTCCAACCGGTCCATGAGCTCCAGGGCCATGCTCAGGGCAATCTGGCAGCCTGTGCAGTCCTCTTCCTCCGCAGAACGGAAAGCTGCCTGCAGCAGATACCGCAGCTGTTCCAGCTGGTATGGAGGATCCTTTTGTATGTTCATACCCATCCCTCCCTCCGGTAACATCCGCCGGACTTACAATTGCGCCCGGCAGCTAAGCAACCGGAGCAGCGCTCCCAGATACCGAAGAATGTAAACAAACAGAGCCAGCAGAACTGCGCTGCATGAGATCAGAACCACGGTTCCCAATCCACCTGAAAAAAGGCCGTTAAGGACGCCGTATAAAAGGGCCCCGGCACCTGTCCCGATCCCCGCAAGACTCACAAACCCGCTGGCAAGGAGCGGCAGCAGGCACCTGCGCCACTCCGGACCGGCTGCCAAAAAGTCCAGATCCGGCTCCAGCAAATCTGTCAATAAGAATTCATCCACGAGCTCCGGTTCCCGCCGCAGACCAGCTTCCGCCTCCAAGGCCCGGATCAAAAACCGTCTCTTCAGGTTGACGCCGATCACAAACAGCATCACGGCAATGACTCCCAGGTTAAACGTTTGTGCAAATAGAACTTTCATCCATATTCCTCCTTTTCGCTTATGGCGCATATCTCTATGGTCAATTACTACGATACTCAAGGGCTTGGACAGATACTGTCTATCTCGGACATTCCGGAAATTTGGGCAAAAGAAAATCCCGCAGGCGAGGCCTGCGGGGAAATTTTTATTAGGGAGCCTAATTAAGCTAATTACAGAAAACTATTCTCACACCCTGGCTCAGACCAAAGCACCTGAAGTCATGCTCACGCTGCTTGATACTGCTGCATCTTCCGGATTATCAGCGGATTATATCCTGTTCGACTGCTGGTTTGCCAAATGGCAGATATTATCTTTTCAAGATCTCTTTGCATTCTGATGGATGCTTTCATGGCAAGTCTTCGGGAGATATTTAAGCTCACTGAGGACCAACTGGCTGCATTTACTGCTGATTTTGAGGCTCGCCTGCCCAAATATTTGAGGCACACGCTCCATCCTGTGGCTATAGCAGCATAATTCTCTATTTTGTTAGCTGAAATATTGAATTTTCAAGGTTCGAATCCCATTTTTGATATGGGAAGTCTTAGTTATAGTCTGTTTTCATGAATAAAACAAACCATGACTAACTCTTTATAAAAACAAATCTTGACATCCAACAGCAATATCTGGTTTTAATTTGACTGCCATACCTCCCTCAACATCCCACACACAATCTAACAGAAAAAGAGTTGTTCCATCTTGTTTGAAAAGAAGAGTTTTGGGAGTTACCATCTGCGCAAGTTCGTTTATATTTACAACATTTCTGGCACCCATCCAGTATTCAGCTAAAACACTTAAATTTTCGTTTACATATTCTTTAAGTTGTTCACCAACGATATGTACCATATCCTTTTCATTAGCGCAGAAAAAAAGATACGCTTTTCGCTGTTCCTCTGTGATTGGTTTTCCAGAATATGCTTTTGCGGCTACTGTAATAATCCATTCTTTACCGAACATGGAAATGGACTGTTGCTTGAACCATCTATGTTTATAAGTCATTTCACCAAAGGCGCTGTCTTTGCAAGTTGCCTGCATTTTTCATACACTCCTTTCATCCTTAAGCACTCTTCTTTTGTGATTTAGTTTCTGATATGCCACCTGAATGTGGTACATTTCCATGCACCTCGGTAGGGACTTTTTGCATCGTTTTGCAATCCTTGCATTCATGCCAAGTATACTTATGTTCCTCACGCCATTTAGCAACTTCTTCTGGTGTACATCCTCTTTGTTCAGCAAGTTTTTCATCGGCTTGATCGAAATTAGATTGTCTGTCTTCAGTAAAGTCATCAATTTGAACTTCTCCTTTTGAAACCTCGGAGAAATCCGGCTCACCATCTCTAAAAGGAATAGACTCAAAGTCATACTCCTTCATGATTTGCTCCCACGTCTTATGCTCTGGATTTGTGCCATGTCTGTCACCAGGCTCAACAGCAGGATCAGGCTTCCACTCAGAATCACCCGGTTCGCCAGACCATTCACCTCCATTTCGAGGAAGTACCCCTTTGCTCTCGATATTAATTTTTGCATCAAGCTTCTCGAACATTGTTGTTTCAATTTTCGTTTCTTTCTTTAATTCCGAAGTATTAACTTCTCTAATTGCTGATTCTGAAAAAAAGGGATTACTCACATCAAATATCTCCTTTCAACTATGGCATTATACCAAGCTTGATAATATTCGGCACCACTGGGATTAGTTTCACTGTACGCTTTCATCAAGCAGTGGGTTATATTAACGATTAAATCATCAGAAGCATTCTCAATTTTCTGAGCAACTAGAGAGTTCAAATAACAGTTGAAGCCAATATAATCCATTGACAATTGTATTGCACTATCAATTGCGGTATCTAAGCCCAAAATATCTCTTACTATTAATGCTTGCTTAGAAAAGTTTTCTTGATTCCACAAATTCAGCTTACGGTTTTGTTTGTACTCTTTAAGTAATGTATATAGTTTTGTTTTAACCTTAACCGTACACTGACATTTCTCTATCGCCCATATGATTTCCTCGTAAGAAAATTCCACAGGATTATCAAGCCTATTTCTTGCAATAAAGTTGATTAGGATAGAGGACGCTATTTTACCATTGTCATTTGAATTGTTTGATGTTGGGACGCTATATTCCTGTTCTTGACCTTCAAATTTGTCAATCTTGCACAGTACAGGTTCAATCCAGTCGTTTTGATAAATTACAGCAACACCTTTAGGGAGCCTTGCGATTTCATCCAGTTGAGCATCTTTCATCGCAGCAGACTTGCCAGAGATTCTGCGATCGCTTTCTTCGGGTAAACGCATAATAATTTTAGTATTAGTGTTTCTGATTGCGGAAATATCGACAGCATTAGGAGATTGGTCTGCAATAATAAAGCCTTCTCCGTATGTTCGCATTTCTGCAATAGCGTTTGAAATCATCTCGACAGATTTTCCTGCAATATCTCCTCCATCTTCCGAAGTAGCTTGAGTACTTGATTTTAGGATATTATGGGCTTCTTCAAGTACTGTAACATGCCTTAATTTCTGATTGGATTCAACAGAATGTGTCATACGATGTTCCGATAATCGCATAACTAAAATTCCCATCAACAAAGATTTTGTTTCCTGTGAACCTACACGGCTTAAATCGACGATTACATTTGAATCAAATAGAATGGTGTTGTCTATCTCGTCAGGTGCAAATATCTGTCCATTTAAACCGTTCGTTAAGGATTTTACTCGTGTAGTAAGTGAACCTATATAATTTGACTTCACTTCATCTGAATACGAGGATTCGTTGATAACGCGAACAAGCTGTTCAAGCAAATCTTGGAATGTTGGATATAGCGCTTCGGAAACAATGTTTACGGATGCCGTCATATCCCAACCACAGGAGATATAGGAAGCCAAAACCGCTTCTTTTAAAACCGCTGGCATTGCTGCATACATAGGCCAGCAAACATTGAAAATTTCAATTAATCGGTCAACGTGTTCGAGTACATGAATTCCTTTTGGAAACTTAAAAGGATTGATTTTCAATAGTTCGGTGTATTGAGGGTTTGTTCCCAAAACACGAACGCCTCGTTTATGGCCGAAGATTCGTTTATATTCGCCTTTAGCGGGTTCGATTACAAGAAAGTTTAATGTATCCCGACGGGTAGATGTCAACTCGTCTAAGATTTTATATACAGTATTTGATTTACCACTACCGGTTGCCCCTACAATAAAGGTGTGCATAGATAGACTCTCTACATCAAGTGTGACTTTGCTTTTTTCAACAGACCGTCCCATATTGAAAATGTTTCCAAGGCGAATTGTTTCCGAACTATCAGCCTTATCATATTTTACAACTTCTTTTCCAAAATCTGCGTGTTCTATAACAGGAAAACCACAGACGGAATTTCGTGGCAATCCCATGTGGATTGCTAATTCATTTCCACTAACCAAATTGGTCGGCATAATTGGAATATTAAAACCGTTAATCTTGTAATCGAATACGGGATGAATAAAATTTTTCACATATTGTGCAATCAATTCATTCTGGGATGCGCCTTCAGCAATGAGTTCTTGCGGCTTGTTCCAAGTGTTAATTGCAGAAACTTCCAAACCAGAATTTTCACCACTCATTAGCGCTTTATAGGTTGCAGCAGCTACTTCAGATACGGAGGAATCCGCACTCAGAAAATATGTTGCACATTCCCACATCCCTATACTTTCAAAGTCGGAAAGTCTTTCAAGCTGCTTATCAATTCTTTCGAGCATGTCAATCAGCGGTTTGTTTTGAATTGTAAGTTGCATATTTTGAGTCTCACCAGTAGTAAGCCCAAGAGAAGTTGCTAAGCTGTGTGATGTTCCGGTTGTAGTTGTATCATTTGTACCGGTTGCGTCTGCAGTTCCGTAGCTTTCACTACCACCACCAGAAGTGGATGTAACAGTCTTGTTTGTTGCTGTAGAAATAGCCGCTCCGACTAATCCACCAACTGCACTGCCTATCGCAGCCCCAGCTTTCGTCCCAACTCCAGGAATAATACTTCCGATAACAGCACCAGCAACAGATAAAGTGGCGCCAATGGAGCTTCCAATTTTACTTCCAGTAGTTTGCTGAGATATTGAAGTTGAAACACCAGTGTTTTTTGTAGTATTCCTATTCTCAGTATGCATCTGACTGGTGCCGTGTGCTTCGCTTAACGTTTCCCCATCAGTTTCTGTTTCGGTTATTGAGCTAGTATTACTGGTCCCATAGCTAACAATTGTATTTGCATACGGTGAAAGCTGGGTGTAAATAGTTTCATATCCTTGGCGTACCGCTTTGAGTTGCGCTTGTGATGTTGAATTTGCGATAATTATTGCGGTATATCGGTTGCCTTGCATTGCCAATGCCAATTTCTCAAGACCTTGCAAATATTCATCGTTTCCTACAAAATCCTTGTTTTTGTTGTTTGCGACACAAGACACAGCGGAAATAGAAGAGGAATCAATGGTTGAAAGCAATTCTTTTATACGGCTGTTTTTTAAGTTTTCTATCTTTGTGCCAGGAAATTGTCCTTTCATAGCATTAACGAGAGTGGAGTATGAGGTTTGCGTGCTGTTTTCTTCTGACAAAGAACGTATCCCCAAATAAAAGTCGGTCTTTACTCCATCACTATCAATTAACGCTACAATTGCGCTATTTGTTGCGGCAACTGCATTGAAAACACTCGCAAACTTATAGGTAGCAGACTCATCTTGTTCATACACCATCTCGGTAATTTTGAATAGGCGCATTTTTCCAAGATTATTTGCGGTGGTTGAATTATCGAGTGGAACTACGGAGAAATCTGGCAAACGAGTAATGTAATTTTTTAGTACTACATCGTCCACTAAGGTAAATGCTGATGAAAAACCTTCACGCAGAGCCTGCTCCTGTGGGACGACTACAGCAGCACTGTGTGAAAGTTGTAAATCGTTACCCAAAATAATTACCTCCCATTCTTCACTTTAATACCAACTCCAGTACCCGCTACTACGATTCCAGCACCAATTACAATAGGCTCAACAGTTGCAATTCCAACGGCGGCAACGGCAGCCCCTCCAACAATTAGAGTTGTACTTAGAAAGTCTGTCTCTTTTTTTTTCGTATCCTCATTTTTTTTAGTTTGAGTGACAGTTTCTTTTATTACTCTGCTACCAGTTTTTCCTGAATGTCCACTTGACTGAATGCCTCTGCGAGAGATCTCCGTTGGTCTAATTTGCTGTCTTAAGCTCGATCCGTCGGTTTGCTTCTTGGTAGCGTTTCGGGGATGAACAGGTTTCTCTGATACAACAGTTCGTCCAGTTTTAGAACCTGTTCTTTCAAAAGCGCCAGAAGTATATGGCGTGTTAGAGCTTTGGTGGTTAGCCGCTTCTTTAGATGGGAGAACTTTTGTAATGACTTTTTTTATGTGATTAATACGTTCTGTAGAAAAATTCATCATCAAAGCAACTTTTTGCTGGTTCAGATAGTTGCTATCCCAAGGCTCTTCTGAAAAAGGTGGCTCATTGCTAAAAGGTTCGATTATATCTAAAGTCTTCTGTGCGTAAGCAAGAGCTTCGTCAAAACGCTTAAATGAACGATCGATAATCAGGTAGTCTATAAGCGCACTTCGTACTGTGTCCAAATCACCGGATGCAACATTTTGCCTAAATTCTGATGAAATCATTCTTCACACCTCCTATATTTCCAAAATTGATGCGAGTTCGGCCTTTACCTCTTCCAACTGTTTCAAAAGCATGTTTGCGTTATTTAGAGCTTCTTCGGCCGCTTCCTTAGAGGTGGTAGCTTCTCTCAATTCATTAGCCTTTTGGATAAGGATTGCATCAACTTCGTCAAACTGCTTATAAAAGTATTCTTTAATATTCTGAGTTTCTTTTTTTGCAAAATCCAAAATCCGAGATCTTTCTTTTTTCAAAGTCGTGCGAATCGGAGCGATAAGCTGATTGCTCAGCTTTTCCCTGCTGACAAACTTGATTTCTGTTTCAACTTCAACATTGTAATATTCGGTGGTTTCATAGTAGGGATGAAACCAATAGGACGGATTAAAGACACGCTCTAGGAATTCTCGTTTATGTGTAACAGTTTTTGAACGCACTTCAGTATGCTTCTCAATTCTTGAATCAATCGAAGCATCAGTTGCACTTTCCGCATTTATATCTATGGAAACCAGCTTACCTTGTACAAACGAGGCGAGGTCAATAGGTAAACCGTCAGCACTAAATTCTTCACTTAATACTGCTAGCCTCTTAATGTATTCATTCAAAATCTGTTGAGCTTTAGATTGAATATCTTCGTTCAGTAGATTATTAACCGACACTTGAAATTCGTTTTGCTTAGTGGTAGCAAGTGCTATGAATTTTTTTATATACTCCACCGCTTCGTCCTCTTCCATTTCACCTGAGCACTGGAAAAAGAAATCTGTAAGAGATGCTTCAACTTCTGATATTAAGGAATCCACATCGCCAGCAAGTTTACTGGTGATTTCAAGCATAGAAACCTTTTTCTTAAATGCTTCGTTTTCAGATTTACTTGTCAGTTTTTGAGTCAATTTTTCGATTCTAGCTTCTAATTCTTTTTGTTCGTTCTGGCGAGAAGCAATTTCTTTTTTAGTGGTTTCATAGGCCTCGGCACTATCCAACCCATGTATGAAGGTATTGACAACATTTGTGATTTTTGCAGGTCGGCAGTACTTTGTAACATACATTCTGATGGTTTCTTCTATCCCTCGTATGCCGCTGTGAACCAAAGCTTGTCTAAAAATATCATTATTCTCAATTGCTGTTGCAAGTTCGTCATCTATCTGCAACTGGCAACTACGAACTAGATGGGGATACTTTTCAAGATGAAGCTGCTTCTGATCAATCATTTTTTTTGCGATAGGCTCAATTTTCGCTCTGAGTTTTTCTTTTTCTTCTTCATCGTGAGTATTTAAGTACCTGCGGATAAGAAGAGCCGGTTCAGCAGCAGCAGGGAAAATATTTGGATTTTCGATACCCATATCTTCCAAATATTTAATCGTATCTGGAATCGTTTCTTCTGCAATATCATCATCTTCTTCATCATACGCATCAAGTTTGTTGATAACAAACAAAAATCTTTCTCTTGACTGTTTACCTCCTACGCTCATGCTTTTAGCGATCTTCTTCAAAAAGGCATCTTGGGCATTATCGTGAAGTTTGCCACCATTCATAACATACAAAACCAGCATTTTGGATGATTGATCCAGAGCTTTTGCTGTGACCAAACCATGTTTTTTATCACGGGCATTATCTGGACCAGGTGTGTCAATCAGTACTAGCGAAACTTCTTCAGATGTTACGAAAGGAATATTTCCTTTAACTTGAACTTCGCTAACATCTGGGTTCTTATTCAGCGCCACCATAGTCTTATAGTCCAGAACAGAGTAATGTTCAATCTCTGTCTTATTGGAATCAAAGGCTGTAGCTTTGAATGTGTTATCATCGTCGTCTTGTATCTTGGTAATTGTGGCTGTACAAGCTCCCTGCTTTGAAGGCATAAGTTTCCTGCCCAGCAAAGCATTGATTAAAGTAGACTTTCCTGCGCTCATTGTTGCGACAACATTTACTTCAAGCAACTCATTAAAAGCTAATTCAAAGGCGTTAGCAACAGCTGGGGACTGTAATTCTTCAAACGGAAGTTTGCGCACTCGCTCAAATAATTTTCGGATGTCTTTTTCTTTATCCCCGAATTCCTTTGCTGGCATTTTCTTTGCCTTGAAGTGAATATCACTCTTCTCGGCGACCTTAATTGCAGACAGTAAATCTTGATAATCAAGTTCTGTGCCAAAAAAGGTGAGATCAAAGTCATCATCATTATATTCTTCAGCAAGAAGTGATGGAACCTGATCCACCCAAAGTTGTAAACGTTGGTTCATAAACTGGGTGAGTTTGCTATTCTGCTTAGGTTCTTCTCCATTAACGGTTATTTTTGAAATAACTTTATATGGGTTGTACTTGATTACTACGTCCAACATTCTTTATCCTCCTTGTCTAAATTTAAAATTAATTTTTCAAAACCGGGAATGCCTGTATTGATAAACGCAGACCATACCTCGTCAGGAGTGTTCTCCAGCCAACCGATGTCATTCCTTATAGATAGTTTTTCCACTGGTGGATATAATGATCCCAATTTCAGGCCGTCATTAAGAAATAAACCAACATAAGCGGAACATGCTTTTTTATCATTATCAGATAATTCAGTTCCAAACATCGCTTGTTTTATCAACATACCAGCTTTGGCTGACATGGGACATACGATAGGTTTTTCAAAACCTATGGCAATTAGATGTTCTTCGATGTTATTAACAATTTCGTCAACTGAATCATCTTCTAAATCACAGGAGTCCATCATATTTACTACGAATATGATACTATTATAATTCACATTTTTTCGAATAAAAGATAAATGTTCAAAATCACCTTCTGAGCCATAATTTTCGACAGGAATTACATAAACTAAAATATCAGTTGAAGCGCTGGTTAATTCCGTTCTGGTTATTTTCCTGTGTTCCAGATTTTGAGAAGAATTTACGCCTGGAGTATCTATCAATGTAATTTTTCGACTGGAAAGAGGAGATATAAAGAAGGTATTTACACAACATGGTTCTTTTCGCCCTTTTGTAAATTCTCGAATATCTCCTGCGCCCTGAAACTGTTTCATTTGCTCTCCATAAAAAATATTGCACAAGCTTCCCCGAGAGGGACTTGTTAAAAATTTTATAATAGTTGATGTGCAAGCCGCCATTTTTGCATAAGATAGTTCTTTTCCAATAATTGCGTTTATCAGAGTGGACTTTCCCGCACTCATTGTTGCTGTAAAAGTAAGTATTCTATTCAATGAGTTGATAAAGGATCTTATTCTGTTCCATTCTTCAACCATTTCATCCGTAATTAGTTTATTGATTGCGAAAGCAGCGTCACCTTTATACATCTGTGAAAGCATGGTATCCATCGTATTGTGATAACGCTTGTTTATAGTAGATTTCAAGTCGTTGCAAATTTTCATGCCGATGTTTTCATCTTCTGATGCAATAATTAAAAGACAATCAAATAAAAGTAGATATCTATATGAATAAAGTCTAAACGGTATAAAACGAGTTTTTGTGATTGCCCTAGAGAGTTTACTTACATTTTCTCCTGGCAAAAATACATTCGACAAATCTGTCGTTCCAAATAAAGCCATGGAAAAAGTCTTCAATCTAAATAATGCAAGCTTATCATCGACACAATATTTATCTGTATAATATTTTACTAATGTAATATATTCCTGTTTTAAATTGTCTTTTTCAAGCAACAAAGGATGCTTTATTTGAGGATAGCAAATTGCATATCCGTCTTGAATATTCATATCGACACACCCACTCCCTCCTCAAATATCTTTCTATTATGAAAAATTGATTTCTTTAATCTGATCTAAATTTGGTGCTAAAAGTTCTTCTTTGTCTGGACATGGTAACGAATCCCCTCTTCCGTATTGGTCTATCAGATTCATTAAATATTGTCCCAAAAATGTCTTAATTTATGAGGCTATTATACTTTTTCGCCATGTTCTATCTAGCTTTCTCAAATATTGTGAAACACATATTATTTCCAAAAAAGAGTAATGCCACATCAAATCAAAGCAGTTTCTTCACATATCGAAATTAAATTCTTCTATTTGTCATTATCCTGCACATCCCCCTGCCCCTTCATCCACATCTCCAGGCCCTTGTCTCCGTACACCTCTACCGTCACCCGGTAGCTTCCGTCCGCCTGCTGCTCCGCCTCTGCGGTGGGCAGCCGGTCCAGCACCGCGTTGATGTCCGGGCCGGTGTATACAAAGCTCTTCTTCTGCAGCTGGCCGGTGTACATAAAGGGGATACGCTTCCGGAACTCTCCTTCCTCAAAACGGTCCTTGTAGGGGATGTGGAAGCTGTCCTTCGTCTCCCGGTAGCTCTGGATGCGATCCATGCGGTACACCGTTGGATAGCCCGTGTGCTTTTTATCCGCGTCCCCATAGTAGGCGATCAGATAAAAATAATATTCCGAGCAAACCAGCCCCACCGGCTTTACCAGGGCTTTTGTCACCTCGCCGTTGGTCTTCCGGTACTCCAGCTCGATGATCCGGTGCCGGTGGATGCAGTTTCCCAGATCCCAGATCCGTTCGATGAGCTTTTTCCCATGCCGGGGCTCCACATAATTCCAGACCTCGTTATTTACCAGATCCCGTACCACCTTTTTATCGGCCGGAGACAGGCAGGAATTCAGTATTTTCCGGATCACCGCGTTCATCTCCGGCTTGCAGAGGGACCGGTTTTCCAGGAGGATCTTGATCACGGCATAGACCTCTGCGCTGGACAGCAGCGCCGTCTCTGCCTCCACCAGCCGGTAACCCTTCAGGGCTCTGTCGTACTTAAGCTCCGTCAGGCTCCCTTCGGATACCCCCTTGTCAGAGTAATAGTCCCGGATCACGTCGATATCCCGCTGAATGGAGCGGGCCGTTACCTCGTATTCCGCCGCCAGGTCCGCCTTGTTCAGCACCTCCCCGGAAAGCAGCCGGTCGTAGATCTCCAGGATCCGGTTGGCCTTGTCGATGCTTCCTTCTCTGTCCTTCATATGTGATCTCCTTTTGTTTGTTTTTACGTCCAGTATACACATTTACAAGGACATATCCTGTCTATAGATATTTCGTTATTATTATACGATATATACAACTGCATTTCAAGAAACATGCTTAATATAATCGTATTTGCATAAACGAATTATATCAGGAGGCGCCATGGAGCGGGACAAGGCAAAATTTGACATTCTGAACAAGATTCTGGAGGAGCGCACAAAGCGCGGCTGGAGCGAATACACCCTTGCCCAGAACGCCGGGCTGACCCAGTCCACCATTTCCACCTGGTACCGCAAGGACCTGCAGCCCTCCGTAGCCTCCATCGAAAAGGTCTGCAATGGTCTGGGCATCACCCTCTCCCAGTTCTTTGCCGACTATACCCCCGAGAGCCCTGTATCCCTGAACCAGGAACAGGCGGATCTGCTGTCGCTTTGGAATCAGCTGACCCCCGCGCAGCGAAAAGCCGTCATGGATATGCTCCGCTCCTTTACCAGGGATTAAATTTGACCGTTCCTTTTCTTATTATACGCAATCTTCACAAAAATTTCATCCATTTTCTGCTTTCTTTGTGAATTTTATCTACTTCTGACAAAAAAGTCCCCGTAAAAAAGGATTGTTACATCTCCTTCTTTACGGGGTTTCTCTTTGCCTTGCATGTTTCAGCGTCTTTCTATCTTCACTCTGCCAATAGAGGTAATCCTCCCACGCTTCATCAAACCATATCTTTCTCATCAGTCAGCATCATCCTCTATTATCTCGTGCTCAATGCCCTTTCCTGAATCAAGCGCTTTTATACCTCTCCGAAGATGATCCAGATTGCTTTTACTGTAAAAAGGGTCTGCCGTCACTTCAAAGGGAATCCTGTTTTCTCTGGTCACCGTTTTTGCAAAGATCGTAAAAGCCGTTGTCAGGCTCATTCCCATATCGGAACATACCTTCTCCATTTGCTTCTTCAGATCTGTATCCATTCTGAAATTGATCATTGTCTGAGCCATCTCTCTCACCTCCTATGTTAAGGATAACACTTTGTAAAGCATTATTCAATCATTTTCTTTACATTTTTATATTTCACTCAGACATCCATCAAGACCGTATCCCTGCCACGGCACGTCTTCTTTACTGCTGTCAAATCTGATGTTTGATTACGAAAATTTCGGATTACTCGTCTCAACTCGTCCCAAACCCGCAGTTTGAAAACGAAAAAAAAACCGAAACCCTTGTATTTAAAGGTTTCGGCTTCATCTTTTGCGGGTGGGTAATGGGACTCGAACCCACGACCTTCAGAGCCACAATCTGACGCGCTAGCCAACTGTGCTATACCCACCATATGATTGATCACGGTCTGCCAAAAGGAAGGTCCGTATATCAATGAGCCAGAAGGGATTCGAACCCCCGACCCACGGCTTAGAAGGCCGTTGCTCTATCCAGCTGAGCTACTGACTCACGCTTTGCTTTTTCAAAGCGATGCATCGTTCAAAACAATGCTTAACTAGTTTAGTAGATTAGGCCTGCTTTGTCAAGCACTTTTTGCCCGATATCCTGCTTTTTTCATGGAAAAGGGGACCGGCATTCCGGTCCCCTTCCCTTTCATAGCATCAACGGTCTGACAGCTGCGCTGTCAATGGTCTGGCTCAGGTTTAAACGCCTGAGGGCAGGACATATCCGTTTCTGTCTCTCTTGGGGCTCTTGGGCATCTCCCATGCGGTGTGATCCGTATGCAGAAGCTGATGTGCCTTGTGGCTGTTGGGCTTCTCATAGAAGTTGTCGTACAGAGCCTTGATATCCGGGTTCTCGTGTGAGTACCGGAGCTGAGCCTTGCTGTCCAGGAAGTAGAGGTTCTTACCTCTCTCATAAGCCATCTCGAAGCCGTCGTGGATGGGCTGTCCGCCGCCGCCTACGCAGCCGCCCGGGCAGGCCATGACTTCTACGAAATCATACTTCTTCTCGCCCCGCTCGATGGCCTCCAGCAGCTTTCTGGTATTGCCGAGGCCGTTGACAACTGCGATGTGCAGCTTTACACCCTTCAGCTCGAACTCTGCCTCGGTCAGATCCGTCTCCTGAGAGGTGGCCCGGACTACCTTGAATGCATCCGGCGGGCAGTTCTCGCCCATCAGAGCAAAGTAAGCGGTCCTGAGCGCTGCCTCCATAACGCCGCCGGTTGCACCGAAGATCACGCCGGCGCCGGAGCCGTCGTGGAACAGGCGGTCAGGCTCAACGTCCTTCAGGGTGCCCGGAAGGATATGGGCGGAACGGATCATGCGATCGAGCTCTCTGGTGGTGATGACGCAGTCCGTATCGTGTCCTGCATACTCGCCGTAGAACAGCTCCATGTTTCTCTCGCCCTTCTTTGCCACGCAGGGCATCACTGCTACGGAGAAGATATCCTCCGGCTTCTTGCCGATCTGCTCTGCAAAGTAGGTCTTCATGGTAGCACCGAACATCTGCATCGGGGACTTGGCCGTGGAAAGCTGCGGAACGAGCTCCGGGAACTGGCTCTTGATGAACCGGATCCAGCCCGGGCAGCAGGAGGTGAACATGGGACGGTCCTTCAGTTCACCGCTGGTGAAGCGGGCCAGGAACTCGTTTGCCTCCTCCATGATGGTCAGGTCTGCAGAGAAGGTGGTATCGAATACATAGTCAACGCCCATGCGCTTCAGAGCGTCAAAGATCTTTTCAACGGTAGCCTCTTCCTGGCTCAGGCCAAGAGACTCGCCCCATGCAGCACGCACGGCGGGAGCTACCTGTACCACTACGGTCTTTGTGGGATCCGCAATGGCTGCCCACAGCTTCTCGGTGTCGTCTCTCTCTCTCAGAGCGCCTACCGGGCAATGGGTGATACACTGTCCGCAAAGGGAGCAGTCTGCATCGGCGATCTTCCGCATGCCGGATACGTTCACGGTGGAACGTGCGCCGGTGCCTTCGAAATCCCAGATGTTCAGGCTCTGCACCTTGTCGCAGATCTGGATACAGCGCATGCACTTGATGCACTTCTGGGAGTTTCTGATCAGCGGGAAATCCTGATCCCAGGGCTGCTGCTCAAGGCGCTCGCCGAACTGGGTATCCTGGATGTTCAGGTCGTTTGCCAGTGTCTGAAGGGAGCAGTTTCCGCTTCTGACACAGGTTGCGCACTTGCAGTCGTGCTGAGAAAGGATCAGCTGCACGGTGCGCCTTCTGTCAAATCTTACCTTCGGGCTGTTGGTATAGACCACCATGCCTTCCTCTACCACGTTGTTACAGGAGGTGATGAGTCTTTCCTTGCCCTCGACCTCTACAACGCAGACACGGCAGGCTGCGATCTCGTTGATCTTCTTTAAGAAGCAGAGATGCGGAATCGGGATTCCGACACTCGCTGCCGCTTCCATGATGGTGGTTCCCTCAGCAACGCTAACCGGTATATTATCAATCGTCAGTTTTACCATAATCTCTCGCGGCCTCCTTTGAATATGCCGAAACCAAAATGATCACATCTCAGGCAGCGGCCTGCTTCCTGACACGCCTCTTTTTTGTTCATGCAGTTTTCAATTCCATTAAAATCATGCATTCTTTCACATGCCTCGCGCTCTGTAAGCTCCACGCGTCCGCAGGGTGAATGATCGTCGATGTTGGGATCCGGGATCTCCACGTCACAGGTGATCTCATGGCGGAATCCGAGATACTCGTCGATGTTGGCTGCCATGACCTTAGCGGCTGCCACAGCCTTGATAACGGTGGCCGGGCCGGATGCGCAGTCTCCGCCTGCAAACACGCCCGGGATATCCTTGAAGCCGCCGTTGGGCAGGGTCACGATCTTGCCCCGCTCCACCGGAATGCCGGATTCCTCATAATGCTTGGTTTCAATGTTCTGGCCGATGGCCACTACCAGGGTATCGCAGGGGATGAACTCGTCCGGCTCGCCGTTTGCTACAACGGAAGCCCGGCCGCCCTTGATGCTGGAGATCATCTGAGGCGTTACCCAGATGCCCTTCACCTTGCCGTTCTCCACTTCGATCCTTGCCGGTGCCTTTAAGGTCACCATCTCAACGCCCTCTGCCATAGCGCCCTCTACCTCTGCAGGCAGCGCCGTCATATCGGCGGTTCTTCTTCTGTATACGCAGCTTACCTTCTTGGCTCCCAGGCGCACTGCGGTGCGGACTGCGTCCATGGCAACGTTTCCGCCGCCGATGATGGCTACGTTCTGTCCCGTCAGATCCTGGGACTCTCCCATGCCTACGTTCCTCAGGAAGTAAACCGCAGGGATCACGCCCTCAGCGTCCTCTCCCTCAAGACCCAGCTTCTTGTCCGTGGAAGCGCCTACGGTGATCAGCACCGCATCGTACTCCTTCCGCAGCTCATCCAGCTTGATGTCCTGGCCGATCTTCACGCCGTACTTTACTTCAACGCCGGTCTCCAGAACTGCGTCGATATCCTCATCGAGGCGCTCCTTGGGAAGCCGGTAATTGGGGATGCCGTAACGCAGCATGCCGCCCAGCTTGGGAAGCATCTCGTAAACCGTTACCTGATGGCCCATCAGCTGCAGATAATAAGCAGCGGAAAGACCGGAGGGGCCTCCTCCTACAACGGCGATCTTCTTTCCGGTGGAAGGTCCGCAGGCCGGAGCCGGAACCTTTCCGGCAAAGTCTGCCGCAACTCTCTTCAGACCTCTGATATTGATGGCGTCGTCCACCATGTTGCGGCGGCAGCGCGCCTCACAGGGATGCTCGCAGATAAAGCCGCAGGTACAGGGGAAGGGATTGTCCTTCCGGATCAGGCGGATGGCGTCGGCATACCGGCCCTCCCGTACCAGCGCGATGTATCCCGGAATGTCCACATGGGCCGGGCACAGAGCCACGCAGGGCACAGGCTGTGTGGTCATGCAGGTGCAGCGTCCGTTCTGTACATGCTCCTCATAGTCCTGACGGCAGTTGGTGATGCTTCTGTATACCATCCTTGCCGCCTCGTATCCGATAGCGCAGTCTGCCGTCTCCATGATGGATTTGGAAGTCTCCTCGATCAGATCCAGCGTCTCCATGGTAGCGTCTCCGTTGAGCACGTCCGTCAGAAGATGCTTTAGCTGCAGAAGTCCTACACGGCAAGGCACGCACTTACCGCAGGTCTGAGAATGGCACATCTCGATGAATGCTCTCGTGATGTCAACCGGACACAGACCTGGCGGGCTGGCCTCGATTCTGCGTTCAAGATTCTTGTACAAATCTTCAACCACAAGCTGAGCCTTACTGGGTGTAAGTATCTCAAGTCTGCTCATAATCCTTTTCCCTCCATTTTTATGATCGTTATCTTTTCAATTGTATTCGCAAAAATACAGTTTTGTACTGATATTGTACAATATAACCATTCTCTGTGCAATGAAAATCTATTTTTTGTCATTCTTGATACTATATTGCACGCTTTGAAATTTTTTTCATAAGGTTATTTTTTTCATAGGAAAATTTTTCATATGGCAAAGGATCTCCGCCAAAGTCCCCCGCCTGAAACCCAGCGGCCATTTCCCCTTGCATTTTTCGCCGGCTGTGCTAGACTTTTGGAAAAAGGCCGCCTGATGCGGCCCTCAAGGGAGGAACTTCTATGGACAGCATCATACTCGATATCGACGGGACCCTGTGGGACAGCACGGAACTTGTGGCGGAAGCCTGGAACCAGGCCCTTGCGGAAAAGACCGGCCTGAAAAAGCATATCCGGGCTTCCCAGCTCAAAAAGCTTTTCGGAAAGCCCATGGAGGATATTTTCAAGGAGCTTTTGCCAGGACTTACCCCGGAGGAATACGATCAGGTGGCCGAGATCTGCTGCCAGGCGGAATCCGAGGCCCTGCAGGAGGAGGGCGGCGAGCTTTATCCCGGCGTCGCGGAGACCCTGCCCCTGCTGTGCAAAAAGCACCCCCTCTATATCGTTTCCAACTGCCAGAAGGGCTACATCGAGGACTTTCTCCGGAACACCGGCCTTGGAGACTGTTTTTCCGGCTGGCTCTGCTATGGAGACACCAAAAAGAGCAAGGGCCAGACGCTCCTTGCTCTCATGAAACAGTACGATCTGAAAAATCCCATCTATGTGGGGGATACCATGGGAGACGCCCTGGCCTGCTACGAGGCCCGCATCCCCTTTGTCTGGGTCTCCTACGGCTTCGGAGATGTGGATGAAAGCTGCTACGCCAGAAAGGTGGTCAAATTCCAGGAACTGTTAGAGGCGTAAGCCTCATGCCAAAGGCTTGTATCTCAAAAGGGCCCGCGGGCCCTTTTTTGATTGGCTTAATCCACCAGCTTTCCCAGCTCCTTCACATGCTCCGTCTCGTTGGAGGTGCGGTGCTTTGCCTGGGAGGCGTAAAGCCCCACGGCAGCCTGGGATTTTTTGATGGGCTGCATGGTTCCCGCGCCTGCCACGCAGCCGCCGGGACAGGCCATGCCCTCCAGCAGGTATCCGTTGTACTTGCCTGCCTTTGCCAGGGTCAGCATCTTCCGGCATTCCCGGAGCCCCTCGGCGTTCACCACCTTGATCTCCTTGTCCGGATAGCTTTCGTGGATCACGTTTACCACGGACCTTGCCACGCCGCCTGCCACTGCGAAATTCCGGCCGTCGGTGGAGGCGTCGTTGACGCCCTCCGGATCCTCCTGGATATTTTCGATGTCCACATGCTTTGCGTCGAAGATCCCCGCCATTTCCTCAAAGGTCAGGACGAAGTCCACGTCGCTGCGGATATCCGTCCGCATGGCCTCCAGCTTTTTGGCGGCGCAGGGACCGATGAACACCACCTTGGCGTTTTTATGCTCCGACTTGATGAGCCGGGCCGTAAGGGTCATGGGAGTCAGGGCCATGGAGATGCACTCCGCATATTCCGGAAACAGCTTTTTCGCCATGACGGACCAGGCGGGACAGCAGGAGGTTCCCATAAAAGGGATCTTTTCCGGCACCTCCCGCACAAAATCCTCCGCCTCCTGGGTGGCGCAGAGGTCCGCGCCTACCGCCACTTCGAAAACATCCGCAAAGCCCAGCTGTTTCATGGCCGCCCTGAGCTTTCCCGGCGTCACCTTGGGGCCGAACTGCCCTACAAAGGCCGGAGCCACTGCGGCATAGATCCGTTCGCCTGACTGGATGCCCCGGATCACCTGGAAGATCTGGGATTTGTCCGCAATGGCGCCAAAGGGACAGTTCACCAGGCACATGCCGCAGGAGACGCATCTTTCGTAGTCGATATCCGCCTTGCCGTTGCCGTCGGAATGGATGGCGTCCATGCCGCAGGCCGCCGCACAGGGCCGCTCCTGCACCACGATGGCGTGGTAGGCGCAGACCGAGGCGCACTTGCCGCATTTGATACATTTTTCCTGCTCGATAAAGGAACGGCCGCAGGTACGGTCCAGCTGCACCGCATCCTTGGGGCACACCTCCACGCAGGGATGGGCCAGGCAGCCCTGACAGGTATCCGTCACCACCACCCGTTTTTCCGGGCAGGCGTTGCAGGCGAATTTGATCACGTTGATCAGGGGCGGCGTATAATAGGTTTCCGGACGGTCCGCCGCCTCGATGTTGTCCGAAAGGGGGGCGTGCTCCGCGGCGCTTCGATAGGGAAGCCCCATGGCAAGCCGCAGCCGCTCTCCTACGATGGCCCGTTCCAGAAATACGTCGTTCCGGAAATTGCCCACCTCTCCCGGAATGATCTTGTAGGGCAGCTCCTCGATGCGCTTGTCCACCGGCCATTCCGTATGGTAAGCCATCCGCGCCACCTCCCGGAAGATCCTGTGGCGGATCTCCTGGATCCTCGTTTCAACGCCTCTCATATTCTATTCCTCGCCTCCTGTTCCATTTTTTCTACACGTTTATGCTTTTCCACGGCTCACGCGGCTCAACACAAAATACTGCAGCACCTTTACCAGGCTTGCCGCCACCAGAATGCCGAAATTGATGGCAGCGATCTCCAGCACCAGCCGGATCCCGTAAAATGCAAAGGCCTCCATGTCCGTTTTCATCAGATTAAAAAAAGTATTGTACAGATCGCTTCCCGGAATCAGCGGGGGCACGATCATGGGCACCGTCATCAGGGAGGTGGGGGTCTTTGTGACCCTTGCCAGCGCCTCGCACACAAGGGCGATCAGGGTGGTGACCCCGAAATAGGACCAGAACACGTCTCCCCCGGCGTTGCTTGCCGCAAGATACAGCCCCCAGGCCGCCACGGCTCCCAGGGAGTTCAGCACCACCCGGTAGCCATGGACGTTAAAAAACACCGCAAAGCCAAGCCCTGCGATAAAGATCACAACAAGCTGCAGCAGGATCTCCATAGGCTTCCTCCCCTCTTAATGCTCAAAGATCGTAAAGGCCGCCACAAAGCCCAGGGCGATGGCCACCGCCTGCAAAAGCGCCCCGGAAAGCCCTAAAAGCCCCGTGATCAGATCGTCGTTGAACATATCCCGCACCGCCGTGGTAAGGCCTGTGCCCGGGATCATCAGCATGATATTGCCCATGGCGATCTTGTCATAATTGTGCCCCAGGCCGAGCCGTACCAGCAGATAGATCATAAGGCCGGCGAAGAAGGCGTCCACAAAATACACCACCAGATTTTGCAGGCCGGCCTGTTTTCCCGCCAGAAACACATATCTCGCCGCCGGGGCGGCTACCGCTGCCGCCAGCATATCCCGGAGATCCCCGCCGAAAAACACCGCCATCATGCCGGCGATGAGGGAATAGCTGAGATAGGTAACGGGCTTTCCATAGGTCTTTGTTTCGGAAAGCCCCTCGATCTCCTGCCGCAGCGCCTCTCCCCTGGGGGGATCCTCGCAGAGCCGCCGGGACAGATCGTTGCACATCCGCACCTTTTCCATATCCATGGAAATGCCCCGCACCCGCCTTGTCTGGGTCAGGATATTGCCCGCCTCGTCCTCGATGGTGGCAAAAATACAGCTGGTAATGGTGAACACGTCCACCTTCCGGAAGCCGTAGGCCAGGCCCACTCTGGAAATGGTGTCCTCCACCCGGCCCGCCTCGCCGCCGGCCGCCAGCATGGTCTCTCCCAGGTCCATCACCGCCGCCAGGATCCTGCTGCTTTCCGCCGCAGCCTCCGGCGCCGTCACCTGTTCTGTTCTCTGCATCTCCATATCCTACTCCTGCCGGGGCGGCCTGACCCCGATCTTCTTCCGCCATGCGCCGAATTTATAATAGATGATAAACAGGAAGGCAGCAGCAGCCCAGGTCACCGGGTAGCTCACCACCACCATGCCGAAGGTCCTGTGGAGCGGGAAGATGAACAGCATCCACACCGCCCGCAGGACGCAGACTGCAAAAAAGGTCACCAGCATGGGACGGAAGGTCTCCCCGGTGCCCTGGATGGAACCGGCATAGACCTCCGTGAAGATCGTCACCCAGTAGAAGGGCGCGTACAGCCGCAGCACAAAGGCCGCCAGCTCCAGCACCGTCTCGTCCGAGGTAAAGAGCCGGGCCAGGGTCCCGCCGAAGAACCACAGGATGAGGCTGATGGGGATCAGCATCAGGAAGGCATAGCCGATACATACATGGATGCTGCGGAACACCCGCTTCCGGTCTCCTGCACCGTAGTTCTGCCCCACAAAGGTGGTGGCGGAAACGCTCAGGGCTTCGATGAAGAACCAGACGATCATATCCAGCTTGCCCGCCGCCGCAAAGCCAGCCGCAGCGTCGGAGCCAAAGGAATTGACGCCGGAAACGATCAGGATATTGGAAAAGGAAAACAGGGAGGACTTGATGCCTCTGGGAAATCCCAGCCGCAAGATCTCCCCCAGAAATCCCCTGTCGATGTGCATGCCGGAAAGCTCCAGCCTGTAGGGCTCCTTTGTGGTGAGCAGGGTCCGCACCACCAAAACGGCGCTCACCAGCTGGCTGATGACCGTGGCCGCGGCAGCCCCTGCCACGCCCCACCCCAGCCCCGGAACAAACAGAAGGTCCAGCACGATGTTCACAAAGGAGCTGATCAAAAGGAAATAGAAGGGCCGTTTGGAATCTCCGGCGCTCTTCAGGATGCCTGCTCCCATGTTGTAGATCACAGTGAATACCGCGCCGCCGAAATAGATCCGCATGTAGCTTAAGGCATAGTCGTAGTTTTCCGGCGGCACATTGGTGGCCTGCAAAAGCCAGGGGGACAGGATGATTCCCAGGAGGCTGACGAAAAGGCCTCCCAGAAAGGCAAAGCCCGTAGCCGTCTGCACCGCTCTGCGGGCCGCCCCCTCCTCCTTTGCGCCCAGAAGCTGAGAGGTCAGGATGGTGGCGCCGGAGGCCAGTCCTACCAGGAAAAAGATCAAAAGCCTTGTGATGGCGCCGGTGGAATCCACCGCTCCCAGAGCCTCCGTTCCGATAAACTGTCCCACCACGATGGCGTCCACCGTGTTATAAAGCTGCTGAAACAGGGAGCTCAGGATGATGGGGATCATAAACCGGATCATCTCCCGCCCGATGCTTCCTTCCGTAATGGGATTATAATGCTGTCCCTTTACCGCTGTTTCTTCCATAAAAAGCTTTGCCTCCTGTCAGTCTGCCGAGGGCTGCTGTTCCCCGGCGGGAGCCTCTTGTCCCTGACGGGCCTGCCGCAGCAGATCGATAAATTCCTCCTCGGTGATCACCGGAATCCCCAGCTCCCTGGCCTTTTTGTTTTTGGCGGAACTGCTCATGCTGTCGTTGTTGATGAGATAGGAGGTCTTTTTGGATACGGATCCGGCGGCCTTGCCGGAAAGAGCTTCGATCAGCTCCTGCACCGCCCTGCGGTTTGGAAACTGCTCCACCTCGCCGGTGATGACAAAGGTTTTTCCGGAAAAAAGTTCTGGGGGAACCAGGAAGGTCTCTTGGCCGGCCTGCACCTCCTTAAGGCCCGTTTCCGCCTGATCCTGATCTGCTTCCCGGAGCCTGAGCTGGGACAAAAGCGCATCCAGTCCCCGATTGTTCCGTTCCTCCCGGAAATAGCCCACCCAGGCTGCCGCCAGCACCGCTCCGATGCCCTCCACCTGGCACAGTTCCTCTTCATCTGCCTTTCGCAGGGCGGAAAGATCGTTGTGGAAGGCCCTGCACAACAGCCTGGCGTTGGCCAGGCCGATGCCGGGG
Organism: uncultured Lachnospiraceae bacterium; assembly: GCA_944381405.1. Taxonomy (GTDB): domain Bacteria; phylum Bacillota; class Clostridia; order Lachnospirales; family Lachnospiraceae; genus Avilachnospira. The sequence continues at coordinate 45,784 of CALWLA010000006.1, forward strand.
ATACCCAGGCCGTAGATCACCCGGTAAAGCTCCGTGTCCCTGGCCCTTTCGCAGGCCTCCATGAGATTTTGATAGGATTTTTCTCCAAAGCCCTCCAGCTCCACGATCTGTTCCCGATGGGCCGAAAGCCGGAAAAGGTCCGCGTATTCATGGATAAAGCCCTCGGCGATGAATTTTTCAAGGGTCATCTCCGAAAGGCCGTCGATATTGAGGGCGTCCCGGCTCACCATCAGCACGAAGGCCTTGATCTTTTTGGCCGGGCAATCCGGGTTTGTGCAGTAGAGATAGGCTGCGTCGTTGTCCTTCCGGATCTCCGTCTCCGCGCCGCAGACCGGGCAGGCGGCAGGAATTTCCAGGCTGCCGCTTTTCGTCAGATTTTCTGCGATCTGGGGAATGATCATGTTGGCCTTATACACCAGAAGCCTGTCCCCAAGGCCCAGCTTCAGTTCCTCCACGATGCTGAGGTTGTGGACGCTGGCCCGGCTCACGGTGGTGCCCTCCAGCTCCACCGGTTCAAAGATGGCCACGGGATTGATGAGCCCCGTGCGGGAAGCGGACCACTCCACGCTAAGGAGCCTGGTCTCCGCCGTTTCGTCCGCCCATTTAAAGGCGATGGCGTTTCTGGGGAATTTCGCGGTCCTGCCCAGGGACAGGCCATAGGCGATGTCCTCGTAGGCCAGCACCAGGCCGTCGGAGGGGAAGTCGTTTTTCTGAATGGCTTCCTTAAAATATTCCACCGCTTCCTCTATGGTATCCTCCCCCACCATGCGGTACTCCACCACGTCAAAGCCCTGCTCCGAAAGCCACTGGAACTGCCGGGAAAAGCTGTTCTGAAAATCCAGAGGCGCTCCATCCTCCTCCGCCTGCACCAGGGCAAAGGCCATGAGATTCACATGCCGCTGCCGGGTCACGGCAGGATCCAGCTGCCGCACGGAGCCGGAGCAGAGGTTTCTGGGATTTTTATACCGGGCGTCTGCGTCCGGGATCTCCGCGTTGATCTTTTCAAAATCGCTGTAGCGGATCAGGGCCTCTCCCCGCAGGATGAGCCTGCCCTGAAAGGGGATGGTCAGGGGAACGTTCTCGAAGTTTTCCGCGTTCTGGGTGATGACCTCCCCGATCTCCCCGTTGCCCCGGGTGACTGCCTTCCGGAGCCTTCCTCCCTCATAGGTCAGCACCACCGTAAGGCCGTCCAGCTTCCAGCTCAGGACCCCTTCCCTGCCGGAAAGCCAGGTCTTGAGGTCCTCCACGGACTTGGTTTTGTCCAGGGACAGCATGGGGCTTTCGTGCCGTTCCTTCGGCAGCTCCGACAACACCTCATAGCCCACCCTGCGGGTGGGGGAATTGCCCATGACGATGCCGGTGCGCTGTTCCAGCTCCGAAAGCTCGTCGTAAAGCCGGTCATACTCGATATTGGGCATGATCTCCCGGCCCTCCTGATAATAGGCTCTGGCCGCCCGGTTCAAAAGCTCCACAAGCTCCCGGATCCGATCCCGGTCTGTTCCTGTCTGCTGGTTCATGTCTGCCGCTCCGTTTCTTATATTTTCCGGAAGATTCACCTCCTGGGGCTGCCCTTCCGCAATTTCGTCTCACCGCCCATTTTAGCACAATTCCCGGACTGAGAAAACCGTCCCTTTTTCCCGTCCCCACAAGTTCCGAAAAAAGTACAGAAAAGCTCCCGCCGCCAGAGCTTTTCTCCCTGGCAGCGGGAGCCTGTAAAACCATATGATTCCGGCGTATCAGCCCCTCAGCTCCAGCGTAAAGCTGTTCCAGCCCTCCCGGCTGTCCACCGTAAGGCGGCCCTTGTGGTGCTCCGCGATGGTCCTGGCGATGGAAAGCCCCAGGCCGAAGCCTTTTCTGCCGCTTCTGGCAGGATCCGCCCGGTAAAACCGCTGGAAAAGCTTCTTCCGTTCCTCCGGCGGAATGGGGTCGCCGGTATTGGAGACTGTAAGCCGGATGCGGCTTCCTGCCCGCTGGAGGGATACCCGTGCCTTGCCCCCCTCCGGCGTGTACTTTTCCGCATTGTCCAGAAGGATACAGGTAAGCCGCCGAAGCTCCTCCTCGGAGCCCAGACAGCCGATCTCCTCTTCCACATCGCTGAGAAGCTCCTTCCCTTCCTGATAAAAGACCGCCTCAAAGGACAACACGCTTTCGATCACCAGATCCGAAAGGCAGAGCTGCTTTTTCTCCATAAGGCTCTCCCTGGCCTCGCTGCGGGAAAGCTCCAGCATTTCCTCTAGGAGCCCCTTCATGCCCTCCGCCTCCTGCAGGATATTGGAGGTCCAGCGGTGCTTGTCCCCAGGATCCGCCTCATGGTTCTGCCCCAAAAGCTCCGCGTTTGCCATGATCACCGTCAAGGGGGTCTTCAGCTCGTGGGAAGCGTCCGCCAGAAACAGCTTTTCCCGCTGCATGGAGCGTTCCACCGGATTCACCGCCCAACGGGACAAAAGCAGGCTCACCCCAAAAAGCCCCAGCCAGATAAAGCAGCCGGTCATAATCAGCGTGCGCCACATGTCCGCTGCATAGGAATCCCCGATGCTGGTATCCACATAGGAGATGCGGTAGCCTTCTTCCTGGGGGAACCGCAGATACCGCAGCTGATAATGCTCCATCCGTCCGCTGTCTCCCTCGGCGGAAAGGCTCTCCGCCGCCAGCCGCCGCAAAAGGGCGTCGTCCATCTGGAACCGGTACTGGCCTTCGATGCCCACGATCTCCCGGTCCCCGTTCAGCACCAGGGTAAAATGAGGGATACGGGCCCCCTCCCCTCCGAAAAACAGTTCCGCCGCGGTGCCCGGTTCCATGCTTTCCTGCAGATACCGCTCCGCTTCCCGTTCCAGCCCCGCTCTGTTGAAAATCCCTACGGCAAAAAGCCCCAGGCACAAAAGCACCGTTACGATAGCCATGTTTGAGAGCACGAATTTGATCCTTAACTGTCTTAATTCTTTCATAGCCCGCTCCCTTCTTCAGGCTTCCTGAAGATAATATCCGATATGCCTTGCCGTCACGATCCTGGCCTTGGCGTGAAGGCAGGCGAGCTTTTTCCGTAGAAAAGAAATATAGATCTCCACGTTGTTGTCCATAGCTTCCCCCTCGCTGCCCCAGATCTTCAAAAGCAGGGTTTCCTTAGGCACGATGGTCCTGCCGTTTTCCATGAGGATCTGCATCACCTCGTATTCCTTTTTCGCAAGGCGGATCTGCCGTTCCCCACAGGAAAGAAAATAGCTGCCCTGATTCAGGCGGATGTCCGCGAACTCCAGCACCTCCGGCTGAAAACTGCCCTTTCTCCGCAGGATGGCCCCCAAAGCCGCCAAAAGCTCCTGGCTGTCAAAGGGCTTTGTCAGGTAGTAATCCGCCCCAGCGGAAAGCCCCCGGACCTTGTCCTCCGTCTCGCTTTTTGCCGTCAGCATCAGCACCGGCAGGCTGCAGCCTGCGGCCCTGGCCTTTTCCAGCACCGTAAAGCCATCCATCCCCGGCAGCATCACGTCCAGGATCGCGCCGTCATAGATGCCGGATTCCATCAGCGCAAGGCCCTCGTCTCCCCGTTCCGCAATATCCGATTCATAACGAAGGCCCTTCAGGATATCCCGAAGGGTCTCTGCAAGCCTTAAGTTGTCTTCAATGATCAGTATCCGCATAAGCTTTGTCCCGCTCCCTTTGCTTCTACACTATAGGCAAAAGCCCTTCAAATGTCAATCGGCCTCAGCCGTTGGCCCGGACCTCCTGCCGCATGAATTTCAGGTAGGAAATGGTAAAGGCGATGAGGGTCATGGCGCAAAGCCCGATAAACTGAGGCCAGATCAGCAGAAGGCTCTGGGTAAAGGGCAGATACCCCGCCACAGCCCCCTCCAGCTGGGAGCTCATCACCAGTCCCACGCTGCGGACACCGGGATTCATAATGGTGGTCACCGCCTCCCCGTACAGATAATAGGGGGACAGCCGGTTCAGGTAGAGGTTCAGGGTATAGTTGTCCGCCACGTTCAGCATCCCCAGAAATCCCTGGTCCGTGGGATACACTGCCGCCGCGATGATTCCCGCCAGAAGGCTTACGAACACCGTAAAGAACAGCCAGCAGGCGATGACCGCCAGAGCGCTGGTGGCCGCATGGCGGCACAGCACGGAAAACAGGATGGAAAGCCCCAGCCAGAAGCAGATATACACTCCCGTCAGGAACAAAAAGACAATGATCCTGGCCACTTCCTCCGCCTCCGGGGGATGCCCCGTAGCCAGAAGGCCGATGGCCCCGAAAAGGGCGCCCATGCTGAATACCATGGCAAAGATGATGGCCGCGCCTGCCAGGAATTTTCCGTTGATGACGCTGTCCCGATAAATGGGCTGGGACAGAAGCCGGTTCAGGGTCCCTGCATTCCGCTCGCTGTTGATGGCGTCAAATCCCAGCACCAGTCCCACAAAGGGGCCCAGAAGGGCGATAAAGGACACGAAGGAAGGAATGGCGCTGCCGCCGGTGGTAAAAAGGCTCAGAAAAAGGAATTCCGTATCCTGGGTCCCTTCCTGCAGATTGGACAGCACGCCGTACAGGCTGGCAAAGCTGGTGATCACGATCAGCCCCAGGATCAGCAGGAACCGGCTGCTGCGGATATGATCCCGCATTTCCTTCCGGTAAAGAGCTCTGAGGCCTGTATACCGTTCCTCCGTTTTCTGCGCTTTTTCAGGTCTTTGCTTCAAAATTTCCTGAAAGAAAGCGCTTGGTTTTTTTCGTTTTACTTGTATGTTTGTCATGCTCCTGTTCCGCCTTTTCAAAATATCTGCGGTAAATCTCCTCCAGATCGTTATTGAGCCGCCGCATGGAAAGCACCGTACAGCCTTCTTCCAGCGCCGCCGCAAGGACCTGGTTTCCCACATCCCTGCGGGCGCTTATGACGCAACGGTTTTCCTCCCGGCCCACGCTCAGCACCTCCTCCATGGCTCTGATCCGGTTCAGAAGCCCTTCCTCCAAAGGCTCCAGAGCGATCTCGATGATGCACCGCTCGTCCTCAGCGATGCCCCGGGCCAGCTCTCCGATGGTGCCGCAGGCCAGAAGCCTTCCCTCCACGAACATGCCTACCCGGTCGCAGATCTGCTGCACCTGGTACAGCTGATGGGAGGACAGGAGGATCGTCCTGCCGTCCTTCCGGGACAGCTCCTTGATCATCTCCAGAAGCTCCCGCATACCTTCCGGGTCGATGCCCAGGGTAGGTTCGTCCATGATGATCACCTGGGGATCCTTGATCAGCACGTCCGCGATTCCAAGCCGCTGCCGCATGCCTCTGGAATAGGTGCCTACCCGCTGGTCCCCCGCTTCGGAAAGCCCGGTCCTAAGCAGCAGCCGGTCGATGAGCTCCTCCGTCTCTTCATGGGACAGGTCGTTGAGTTCCGCGGTAAACCGCAGGTTTTCCCTGCCGGTGAGATCGTTGTAAAAGCCCAGATTGTCCGGAAGGTAACCTACCACCCGCCGCACCTCCATGCTCTGCCTCACGCAGTCCAGGCCGCAGATCTCCGCCGTGCCTTCGCTGGGTTCCGTGAGCCCCGTCAGCATCATGGTAGTGGTGGTTTTTCCAGCGCCGTTGGGGCCCAGCAGCCCGAAGATCTCTCCCTTCCGGATGTCCAGGGACAGCCCGTCCACTGCGGTCTTCTTCCCATAGCGCTTCGTCAGCCCCCGCATCCTGATAATCGTTTCATTCATAGTCCATACTCCCGCTTTTCATCAGCGCCGTCCGTATTTCCGGAACATGTAGAAAATCCCGTAAAGCAGCGCCGCGATCACCGCTATGGCCACCACGCCCCATACCATGCTGGTCTCCACGGATACCCGGAAATCGGCATCGGCGGATACTTCGCTGGCATCCGCGCTCATGGTCACCACATAGTCGCCCGTCAGGGCATCCTTGGAAGGAGTCACCCGGGCGGTGGCTTCCACGGTTGCGCCTGCCTCGATCACGTCGATAGTGGGAGTGTCAAAGCTGACAGTCCAGTCGCTGGGGGCGGAAGCCGTGAGATTCACGTTTTTCAGTTCCACGTTGCTGTTGTTGGTGATGCTCAGGGTCACCGCCTTTTCCTCGTTGGCATGGGTGTCAAAGGAAAGCCGTCCGTCCGGCGTGGAAAGAGCCAGCGCATAGGTTCCGGTGATCTTCAGGGAAAGGTCCATATCCAAAGTCTCGGTGCCGGAAACCGCGCTGCAGGGGATGGTATAATCCCCGGCGGTAACGTTGTTGGGCGGCACCACAGTGATGGTCAACCCCTGGCTGGCCCCTGGCTCCAGCTCCAGGCTGGCTACCTGGGTGCTCTCGCCGCTGGGTTTAAAGGACACCTGCCAGCCTGAAGGGGCCGAGGAGGAAAGGCTGTAAGTCTGGGTTTCCGAGCTGTTGTTCACCAGAGTCGCGTTATAGGAAAAGCTGGCGTCCGCCGCCCCTTCCTGTTCCGGGTATTCCGAGGAAAAATCTCCCTGGCTCACCGTCAGCTCGTTCACCTCCAGGGAAATGGGCAGGGTATCCGTCACCGCCCCGTCCACGCTGGCGGCGACTGTCACCTGATAGGTGCCGTCCTGGGTGTCCGCCGGAATGGTGACCTGCAGGGTGGCCGTGGCGGTGTCCGTTCCGGTAGGCACATGGACGCTGGTGATGCGTTTCCCACCGCCGGAAATGTAGCCCTCCCAGCCCTCGGGAAGGGAGGTGATGGAAAGGGCCGCGTCCGCCGCCGCGCCGTTATTATCCATATCCAGCGTAAAGCTCAGGCTCTCTCCTGCCTTTGCGGAGGTGCCCGGATATTCCGTATGCAGATCCACGGCGGCAAAGGCCGTCAGGCTGCCGCCCCATAGGGCCGCCGCCGCTATGCCCGCTGCAAGAAAGGCCTTTCCGCCTTTTCCCCTTTTCAAGTGCTCTTTGAAACTGTGCTTCATAGTAAACTCTCCTTGCTTTTTCAAATTGCAGCCATTTTAGCACGGGAACCTGAAATCAATCTGAAAAAAGGAACGGCACCTCAAAAAGAGATGTCGTTCCTTTCCGATATCGTTTTTTCTTCCATTCCAAAACCCGAAAAGATATGGGCCGGAGCTTTCCTGCTGCCCGCTTCCGGCATCAGCTCCCGGCTTCCAGGATCTCGTAGCCCGGCGCTTCCTCGAGAATCAGGCTTCCGCCTCCCTCCGAGGCCCTGATGCTTCCGTCCTTTCCAAAGAAATAGGCATAATAAGGGCCGGCTGCCTCCCCTTTCCGGAGGGCTTCCCCTTCCGTTTCCCCTGTTTTTTCTCCGGCAGCCTGCCTTTCGTTCCACTCCCGAAGAAACCGAAGCCCTTCCTCCCTTCCCTTGATGAACAGGGTGGTGGCCAGGGCGTCGCAGTAAAAGGATTCCGGTCCCGCCACCGCCACCGCCGCAAGCTCGTTCTGCACCGGATACCCGTCCTCTGTGCTGAGGATGTGATGGTAATGAATCCCATTTTCCTCAAAATACCGCTCGTAGATCCCAGCGGTCACCACGCTGATATCCCTTGAGGAAAGCACCGCCGCCTCCTCAGCGCTTTCCTTGTCCGGCTTCCTTAAGCCGATCCGGAAGGGCTCCCCCTCCGGCAGCTCCCCAAGGCACAGCACGTTTCCTCCGAGATTGATGATGGCGGAGGATACGCCCGCTTCCAGCAGGCTTTCCTTCAGCCGGTCTGCGATATAGCCCTTAGCCACGGCTCCCACGTCGATCTGAAGTTCTGGATCCTCCGTGCAGAAATAGTCCTGCTGCCCTTCCCGCTCCAGCCAGAAGCCCTGGGGATCGCAGGCGGAAAGGGCCGCCTGTATCTCCGCCTCCGGCGGAACGGTCTTCCGGTTTTTCACGTCCCACAGCCGGGACAGTCTGCCCACCGTCATGTCCAGCTCATTTCCCGAAAGGGCTCCGAAGGCCTGGCTCAGAGCCAGCAGCTCCGCTGTCTCCCGGCTCACCGCCACCCGGCCCTCCCTCCGGCCGTTGATCCTGCCGATGTCGGAATCCGGATCAGACCAGCTGAACAGTCCGTCATACCGGGAAAGCTCCGCCGCCGCCCGGTCCAACGCCTCCTGCCCGCCCCCTGCATAAAGAGTCAGGGTGCAGACCGTATCAAGAGAAAAGGCCGAACGGCTCAGGGGATAGATATCCCCCGCCTCGGCCTCTGTTTCCGTTTTCTCCCGGACCGCTGCCTGCCGCCGCGCCGCGTCCTCCGGGCTATCCGTCAGAATGATCAGACAGACCGCTCCTATCAGCGCCGCCACCGGCAGGATCCGTTTTATCAATTCCATCACGATGTTCCTTTTCCCCTTGCGTTTCCCCGGACTGCCGCCTTTAGTTGTGGCATACCACGATGGTGCCTACCTTTACCATGTCGTAAAGGGCCGGTACCTTTGAGGGGGGCAGATTGACGCAGCCGTGGGAACCGTTGGTCTTGTAAATGCTGCCGCCGAAGGAGCCTCTCCAGTTGGCGTCGTGAAGGCCGATGCCTCCGTTAAAGGGCATCCAGTAGGATACCGGCTGCTCGTATTCCGGCTTGCCGTTCACCATCTTGCCCCGCAGCACCCGGTTCCGCTCCTTGGAATAGATGCTGTATACGCCGTCCGGCGTGGTATAGTTTTTGGAAACGTTTCCGGTAACGCAGGGAGCGTCCCATACCACTGCTCCGTCCCTGAAATAATAAACATGCTGCCGGGCCAGATCCACCTCCACAAAGGTGCCGCCCCATTCCGGCATGGTGTAGGAATTGCCCTTTCTGGCCCATACCGGCTCTCTGGTCTGGCTCTGGCAGGTCCTGATGGCCTCCGCAAGGGCTGCCGTCTCCGCCGCAGCATCCATCTGCCAGCCATATACGGTGGTCAGACCCACCTGGGCGCCGCTGCCGCCGGTAAAGGTCCGGTAGGTGCCGGAGGTATCGTATTTCTGCTTCAGCCCGTTCACATAGGCGCTGATGCTTTCCTGATTGAGGGCCATCTGGCCGTTGGCGTCGGTACCCGTGATCCAGGTAGCGATCTGAGAGCCGGGAAGCACCTCCTGGGAGCCCCGGATCTGATAGGTGATCTGCATGCCGGATACCGCGTTCATCTGCGCCAGGAGGTTGTTGAGGTTTTCATCCGTGGAACGGATGGTGATCTGATCGTAGACCCCGATGGCGTTTAGATCCAGTTCCTTCTGCCGGTTGGTCACCGCATCCCGGATGGCGGCCTTGGTGGCCTCCACGTTCAGGGAGTTGCCCTCCACCTCCGGCAGGATCGTAAAGGGCTGTCCCTCCTGATAAGCCGAGATCCTGGCATTTTCCGTCTTGGTCTGCTGGGCGATGCAGTTCAGGGAATTCATCCTGGCCTCCAGCTTTTCCTCGCTGAAGGTGGCGGTTCCCGTGATCTCCGTATTCAGAGGCACGTTCGTGCCGAAGACCCTGCCGTTGGCATTCTGGGTATCCAGCACCTGCTGAAAGGCCGCAGGGTCAAACTGGGTGCCCAGGTCGATGTCCTGATAGCTGATGGTTTCCTCAGCCCCGCCCTTTTCCAGTATGGTCAGTACATAGTAATTGGAGCTGTAGGCCGAAATGGTGTCCATGGCCTCCTGGGGGGTCATGCCTCCTACCTGGAATCCGTTGATCTTGGATCCCGTAATATAAGTGCTGTTATCCGCCAGGGCCGTAAACGCGCTGCCCAGCATAAACAGCAGGGTGAAGAGCAGTCCCCGGACAAGTCCCTTTTTCATACGCTTCAAAACTCCCTTCTCTTATCATTTTCCGACTCCGGCAGCCTGGGGCCGCCTTCCGGTTCTTTTACTTATTATGGAGTATAGCACAAAACCTGCAGGCCGTTTCTTACGCTTTCATTACATTACCCCGCAGCGCCTTCCTCCTGTCCCATGGCAGAGCCTTTCCCTCCTGCCGAAGGGGCAGGCCCCTGGTCTCCCACAAGCTTCAGGTTCTGATACCGCTGCTGGATCCATTCATCCGTAAAGTGCTCGTCCACATATTCCTCCGCCCAGTTTCTGGGCTCCTGCTGCCCGTCTCTTTGGTGCATCCGGTACAGGGCCGCCGCAGAGATGGAGATGTCAAAAAAGAAAAACACCACCAGCACCCAGGTCAGGATCTTTCCGAAAAGGATGGGCAGCCGCTCGATGCCCTTGCTCATCCAGGGATACAGGATCTTCAGCCACACGATGGCCATGATGCCCCAGAAGAAGCAGTACAGCAGGTTGATCCTGCCGTTCAGGTTAAAGCGCATGTGGCTGTAATCCCAGAAGACGCAGCCGAAGGCCTTTTCCGTAAAGACGGAACAGAGATATTCAAAAATGCCTCCCAGCACGGTTCCCGCGATCAGGATATACCGGTCCTCCCAGTTGATCATCCGGTGCAGAAACAGGGTCAGGAGAAAGCAGCCCAGGCCCCATACCAGGGAAAACTGGCCGAAGACCAGAGAACTGCGGCTCATCCATTCCCCGTGGGTGATCCGCACAAACAGCGTCTCCACGATGTCCCCGTAAAAGGATCCCAGCACGAACACCCAGAACAGCTTGTAAAAGCCGCAGCCGTCGGCAAAGACCTGCTTCTGCCGGATCACATGATCCTGTCGTTCCTTTTTCGGCAGGGTGGCGTGCTCCTTGACATGGGCGCTGGCCTCCTGGTAGCGCTGCAAAAGCTCCCTCAAATCCTTCATCGATCAGTTACCTCCTGTTCCATTTTCAAGATCAGCTTTCTGCAGACCAGATAGGCCAACGCCAGGGATATAAGATCCGCCGCAGGCTGGGCCGCGATCACGCCGCCGAGCCCGAATACCGGCGGCAGCAAAAGCATCAGGGGGATAAAGCAGATTCCCTGCCGCAGGGAGGATACAAAAGTGGCCCTGAGCCCGTAGCCGATGGTCTGAGTAAACATATTTGTCATGGTGATATAGGCCGTAAAGGCCAGGGTCACCGCCTGGGCCCTGAGGGCCGCCGTACCGATGGCGATCACCTGCAGGTCGTCCCGCCGGAAGGCGGTGATGATGGGCCGGGCCAGGCAGAAAGCCAGCACCGCCAGCACAAGCAGTATCCTGGTGGTGACCCGGACGCAGAAGCGGAAGGAATCCAGCACCCGCCGGTAATTCCCCGCCCCGTAATTAAAGCCGCACACCGGCTGAAAGCCCTGGCCGAAGCCGATGATGGCGGAGTTGATGAAGTTCACAAAGCGGGACACGATGGACAGGGCCGCAATGGCTGCATCCCCGTAGGGCTGGGCCGCAAAGTTCATCACGATCACCGCCAGGCTGGAAATGCCCTGCCGGGAGAGGGAAGGCAGCCCCGTCCCCAGGATGCTCCGGTACATGGAAAGGCTTGGCCGGAAATTTCTCAGGCGTATGCTGAGGCAGCTCTTCCGGAAATTGCACTGGCAGCTTAGGATCACAAAGGACACGATCTGGCTTACGGCCGTGGCGATGGCCGCTCCGGAGATCCCCATATCAAAGCCGAAGATCAGGATCGGATCCAGGAACATGTTCAGCACGCCTCCCGCCGTAATGCCCACCATGGCGTAAAAGGCGTTTCCCTGAAACCGCAGCATATTGTTCATGCCCAGGGCGCACATCATAAAGGGCGCCGCCAGCAGGATGTATTTCGCATAATCCACCGCATAGGGAGCGATGGTCTCCGTGGCCCCAAGCCACATCACCAGCCGGTCGATGTTGCAAAGGAGGAGGGCCGCAGCCAGGGCTCCCGTCAGCAGCTCCGTAAAGTAACACACCGCAGCCACCACCTCCGCCCGCTCCTGTTTCTGCTGTCCCAGAAGCCTGGCGATGTGGTTGCCGCTGCCCATGCCGATCATGAAGGCCAGGGCCTGGATCAGGGCCATCAGGGAAAAGATGACGCCCACTGCGCCGGAGGCCTGGGTATTGATCTGGCTGACGAAAAAGGTGTCCGCCATGTTGTAGATGGCCGTCACCAGCATGCTGATGATGGTGGGCACCGCCATCCGGGGGATCAGCTGCTCCACCGGCTCTTCCATCATCTGCCTGTATCGTTCTTCCTGAGTGATCTGATGTTTCATGCTACCTCCGTTTCCTGGGGGCTTCCTCCCGCCAGGACGCAGTCCGGTCCCGGCCCCCCGCCGGGGTTCAGTCCCTCCCCGGGGCCCCGTCGGGGCTTAGTCCGCTTCCTCCAGGAAGCCCTCGCCCCGCACCTCCTTGGCGTCTGTTACGATGACAAAGGCTCCCGGGTCCGTCTCCTGGATGATATCCTTCAGCTGGGGCACCTCCCTGGGGCCCACCACGCAAAACAGCATTTCCTTCCGTTTTCCCGTATACATGCCCCGGATATGGAGGGCGGAAGCCCCTCGTTCCATTTCCTGCAGGATCCGCCGGGCGATATCCTCCGTCCGGTCGGAGATGATATAAACCATCTTGGCAAACTTCGGGCCGTCGATGATGCTGTCAGAGATCTTCGTCACGATGGCCACGGCGATCACCGCATAGAGGGCGGCGTTGACGCCGAAAATGGAAGCGCCCAGCAGTACCACCAGGCCGTCCAGCACCATCAGGATCTGGGCTACGGAACGGTGCCGCATGAAATGCTGGATATCCGCCGCCAGCATGTCGGTGCCGCCGGTGGTGGCTCTGGACATGAACACAAAGCCGGTGCCGATGCCGGTGATGATGCCTCCGAAAAGGGCGGAAAGCAGCGGGTCGTTTTCCGCGATGAGGGGCCGCTCCGGGATCACCCAGAGGGCCAAAGACAACACCGCCGTAGACATCAGGGTCCGCACCATGAACTTCCATCCCTTGATCAGATAGGTGACGATAAAGAGGGGGATGTTCATCACCGTGTTGGTGACCCAAAGGGGTATGGAAAAAAGCCGGTTGAAAATAACCGCAAAGCCGGAGACCCCGCCCGTGACCATTTCCGCCGGGTCGAATACGTTCTTGATGGCATAGCCGATGAGAAAGGATCCCAGTATGATCCACAGATAATCCCGCACTGTTTCTTTCCGCAGTCCCTTCATGTCCCCGTCCTCCTGTACTTCTGCTTTTCAGCTCTTCCGTCACTGGCTGTGCCGCGCTTTTTTCAGTATAGCATTTTAAAATAAGGCTTACAAGCCAAAGGCGCGCCCCGGAGGGAAGTCCCCTCCAAAAGCGCGCCTTGCCGCCGCATCCCTGCGGCTTCTTTCGATTCTCTGTTTTTCTGTTATATAGGGTCCTTTTCCGTTATATAAGGTCCCGGTTTTCCCTTCCGGCTCTCGTTTTTTCGGAGCAGCCTCCTTTACGCCTTAGGGATCTTCCGGATCTTCTCCTACGCCTTAGGGCTCCTCCGGATTTTCTCCGCAGGCCTTGGCATAAGCCGTAAGGGCCTTTTTCTGCTCCCGGTTCAGGTTCTCCGGCACATGCACCACCAGTGTCACATAGTGGTCGCCCCGGACGTTCTTGTTGTTCAGCATGGGCACGCCCTTGCCCCTAAGCCGCACCTTGGTATCCGTAGCCGTGCCTGGCTTGATCTGGTATTCCACCATGCCGTCCACGGTCTTGATCCGCAGAGGACCTCCCAGGGCCATCTTGGCAAAGGATACCGGCACCGTGGAAAAGATGCTGGTGCCCTGGCGCTTGAAGATGGGATGGGGAGATACGGTGATCTCCACCAGAAGATCTCCTCTGGGGCCGCCGTTTATGCCCGGCTCCCCGGCTCCCGCCAGCCTTACCGCCTGGCCGTTGTCGATGCCCGCCGGCACGTTGACCTTGAACCGTTTCTTGGTGGTGATATAGCCTGTGCCCCGGCAGTCCGGACATTTTTCCTTGATGACCTTGCCCTTGCCCTGGCAGTCCGGACAGGTGGTCACGGTCTGCATCTGGCCGAAGAAGGGGCTGTTCTGGGTAACGGTGATCTTGCCCCGGCCCTTACAGCGCTCGCAGGTGACGGGAGAGGTCCCCGCCTTTGCGCCGCTGCCGCCGCAGCTCTTACAGGTATCCTTGTAGTTGATCTCCAGTTCCTTTTCGCAGCCGGTGATGGCCTCCTCAAAGGTGATGCGGATGGCTGCCCGCAGGCTCTGGCCCTTCTGGGGCGCATTGCTGTAGCCGCCGCCAAAGCCGCTGGAAGAATAGTAGCTCCTTCCGCCTCCGCCCCCGAAACCGCCGAAGCTGCCGAACAGATCGGAAAAGATGTCGGTAAAGTCCATGCCGCCGAAATCGAAGCCGCCGAAGCCTGAGGCCTGTCCTGCCGCTGAGTTCGGATCAAAGGCCGCATGTCCGTACTGATCATAAGCGGCACGTTTCTTCGGGTCGGACAGAACCGCATAAGCCTCTCCCGCTTCCTTGAACTTCTCTTCCGCTTCCTTATCTCCGGGGTTTGCATCCGGATGATATTTTTTGGCCAGCTGTCTGTATGCTTTTTTGATCGTGGCGTCGTCGGCATTCTTATCTACGCCGAGGACCTCGTAATAATCACGTTTCTGCGCCATAGTTTTTCTCTCTTATCTTCTTCCTGTCTGGTCTGTTTCCATTTTTTCACATACGAAAGCGGAGCAGGGCCCCGCTTTCGCACGATCTTATATTTTATACTTCTTTGTAATCGCCGTCAACCACATTATCGTCGTGAGGTGCGGACTGGCTCTGGGATGCATCCTGGCCGCCTGCCTGCTGGGCTGCGCTGGCCTGCTGCTGTGCCTGCTCGTACATCTTGGTGAAGACGGTCTGAGCGGAATTCATCAGTTTCTCCTTCAGGGACTTGATGTTGTTCAGCTGCTCGTCGGTCATGCTGCCGTCTGCCGGCGTGTTCTTGAGGGCTTCCTTCAGGGCGTCAATGTCCGCCTGGACCGTTGCCTTTTCGCTGTCGGAAACCTTGTCTCCCACATCCTTCAGGGCCTTCTCCGTCTGGAATACCATGGAGTCCGCCTCGTTCCTTGCGTCTACGCCCTCCTTCTTCTTCTTGTCCTCAGCCTCGAACTGCTGTGCTTCCCGCACCGCCTTGTCGATGTCGTCCTTGGACATGTTGGAACCGGAGGTGATGGTGATATGCTGCTCCTTGCCGGTGCCCAGATCCTTTGCGGATACGTTTACAATGCCGTTGGCGTCGATGTCAAAGGTAACCTCGATCTGGGGGATGCCTCTGGGAGCCGGAGCGATGCCGTCCAGCCGGAACTGACCCAGGGTCTTATTGTCCCTTGCGAACTCGCGCTCGCCCTGTACCACATGGATATCCACTGCCGTCTGGTTGTCCGCTGCGGTGGAGAATACCTGGGAAGCCTTGGTGGGGATGGTGGTGTTTCTCTTGATGAGAGGCGTTGCCACGCCGCCCAGGGTCTCGATGCTTAAGGTCAGAGGCGTTACATCCAGCAGGAGCACATCGCCTGCGCCTGCGTCGCCTGCCAGCTTGCCGCCCTGGATGGCTGCGCCGATGGCCACGCACTCATCCGGGTTCAGGGTCTTGGAGGGCTCCTTGCCGGTGATGCGCTTTACCTCGTCCTGTGCGCAGATCATACGGGTGGAACCGCCTACCAGAAGCACCTTGCCCAGGTCTGCGTTGACAATGCCTGCGTCTCTCATGGCGTTCTGTACCGGGATGTCCGTTCTCGCAGTCAGGTCTGCCGTCAGCTCGTCGAACTTTGCGCGGCTGAGGGTCATATCCAGATGCTTCGGTCCCTCTGCGGTAGCCGTGATGAAGGGCAGGTTGATGTTGGTGGTGGTGGCTGCGGACAGCTCCTTCTTTGCCTTCTCTGCCGCTTCCTTCAGACGCTGCAGGGCCATCTTGTCTGCGGAAAGATCCACGCCCTCTGCGTTCTTGAATTCCGCTACCATCCAGTCGATGATCTTGTTGTCGTAGTCGTCGCCGCCCAGATGGGTGTCGCCGTTGGTGGCCATAACCTCTACCACGCCGTCGCCGATATCGATGATGGATACATCAAAGGTACCGCCGCCCAGGTCGTAGACCATGACCTTCTGTTCCTTCTCGTCCTCCAGGCCGTAAGCCAGAGCTGCTGCCGTAGGCTCGTTGATGATACGCTTTACCTCAAGGCCTGCGATCTTGCCTGCGTCCTTGGTTGCCTGACGCTGTGCGTCGTTGAAGTATGCCGGTACGGTGATGACCGCCTCGCTTACCTTCTCGCCCAGATAGCTCTCCGCATCCGCCTTCAGCTTCTGCAGGATCATGGCTGAGATCTCCTGAGGGGTATAAGCCTTGCCGTCGATGGTCACCTTGTAGTCGGTTCCCATGTGTCTCTTGATGGAAGAGATGGTCCTGTCCGGATTGGTGATGGCCTGACGCTTTGCAGGATCTCCCACAAGACGCTCGCCGTTCTTGGTAAATGCCACTACGGAAGGCGTGGTTCTCTGACCCTCCGCATTGGGGATGACCGTCGGCTTTCCGCCTTCCATCACTGCCACACAGCTGTTTGTTGTTCCTAAATCAATACCAATGATCTTGCCCATAGTTTTTTCCTCCTTGGATATCATCCGTTGCTTCTTGCATCTGTCAGTTTCTATAACATAAAACTAAAATCAGTTTGTTCGCTGCCTTAGTTCGCTACCTTTACCATGCTGTACCGGAGCACCTTGTCCCGGAACTTATAGCCCCGCTGGAACTCCTCCACAATCTCGTTTTCCCCGTAGGCCTCGTCCTCCACATGCATCACCGCGTTGTGCAGGTTGGCGTCAAAGGGCTGGCCCTTTGCTTCGATGGGCTCCACCCCCAGGGCCTTCAGGGTATCCATGCAGGAGCGGTAGATCTTTTCCACGCCCTCCACATAGCTGCTGCCCTTAAGCTCCTCGGGAACGCTGCCCACAGCCCGTTCAAAATTGTCCACCACCGGCAGGATCTTTTCCAGGACAGCCCGCTGTCCTTCGCCGTACATGCCGTTTTTTTCCGCCTCCGTACGCTTCCGGTAGTTATCGAATTCCGCGAACAGCCGTTTGTATTTATCCGTCAGCTCCTCGATCTTCTGATCCTTTGGATCCGGCTTTCCTTTTTTCTCAGGCTGCTCCTTCTGTTCTGCTTCCTCCGGGGCTTCTGCCGCCTGCTCCGGCGCTTCTTCTGCTCCGTCGCCTGCTGCCCCGGCCTCTGCTGCTTCGGCCTCTGGCTTTGCTGCCTCAGCCTCAGGCTTGCTTGCAGTTTCCTGCTCCGCAGCCGGGCCCGTTTCTGTTTTTTCCTTTATCTCTTCGGCCTTCTGTTCCGGCATTTCCTTTTCCGTTCCTTCTGCCATGCCCTGTTTCCTCCTATTCTTCCTTTCCGAACATCCTGTCCAACTGGTCCATCATGACCTGCATGGAATGCAGGACCTTTTCATAGTCCATACGCTTGGGACCGATGACGCCGATGACGCCCCGAAGTCCCTCACCCAGCTCGTAATTGGCGGTGACCAGGGAGCAGTCCTGCATGTTCTGTATGGGGCCTTCCCCGCCCAGATACACCGTTACGTTATGGGAATTGTCCGTTTCGGATCTTGTTACCTCGGCCACCAGCTCCTTCAGCTCATCCTTTTCCTCAAAGGCTGAGATCAGCTTCTGGGCCTTGTCCGTTTCGGAAAGCTCCGGATATTTCAGGATATTGGTGGCGCCGGAGGTGTAGATGTCCCGGCTCTCCTCTCCTGTTTCCATCAGCTCCACCACCGCGTTCAGGATGGTGCTCACCAGATTTCTCTGGCTGCCCGCCTGTACCAGAAGCTCCGCAATGAGCTTGGGGGTGATCTCCTTGAAGCTGCGGCCTGCCAGGGAATTGTTCAAAAGCAGGTTCAGATTCAGAAGCTCCTCCGTATCCAGAGGCTTTTTGCAGCTGATCAGCTCGGTCTTGATGATGTTGCCCTCGCAGACGAGGATCAGCAGCAGCTTGACCGGCGAAGGCTGGGAAAGCTGCAGATACCGGATCTTGTTTTCCGAAAGCACCGGTCCGCTCACCAGCGCCGCATAGTTCGTGTCCACCGCCAGGATCTTCACCATCTGCTTCAACAGGTTTTCCAGCTTGTCCACCCGCTTCAGCATGATGTCCGTCACCTCGCTGACCCGGTTGTCGCTTTCCTGGAGGATGCTGTCCACATAAAAACGGTATCCCTTGTCGGAAGGAATGCGCCCTGCGGAGGTGTGGGGCTGCAGAATGTAGCCCATCTCCTCCAGATCGCTCATTTCGTTCCGGATCGTGGCCGAGCTTAAGCTGAGCCCGGATTCCTTGGAGATCGTCCTGGATCCCACAGGCTCACCGGTTGCCAGATAATTCTTGATGATGGTTTTCAGGATAATGATTTTTCGATTGTCCAGTTCCATTTTGCTCACCGGCCTTCCTTCTTTGTTAGCACTCTTTATCATCGACTGCTAACATTTCATATAATATAATAACGCCTGACAAAAGTCAAGCGTTATCAGGGACAAAAACATAAACTTTTTCTAAATCCTTTTCAAAGAAATCCTAAACTTCTTCCTCCAGCAGAAACTCGCTCAGAACCGCGTTGCTCAGGTCCATGCCCCGGGGGGTGAAGCGCCAGCGGCCCTCCTCATGGGAGAGCAGTCCCAGCTCCGAAAACTTCCTGAGCTGTTCCCCGTATACCAGGTCGATCCGCCGCTGGAACCGCAGCAGAAACTCCGTTTCCGATACGCCCTCCGACATCCGGAGGCCCAGGAACATGAACTCCTCGATCATCTCCTTCCGGCTTAAGGCGTGCACCTCCTGCCGCACTGCGGAAAAGCCCTCCTCCCAGCGGAAATCCGCCGCCATATAATCGGAAAGCTCCCGGGTGTTGCTCCAGCGGAGCTTGTCGAAGAAGGAAGACGCTCCGAGGCCGAAGCCGATGTAGGGAACCTCGGTCCAGTAGCCGATGTTGTGCCTGCAGGCATAGCCCGGCTTTGCGTAGTTGCTGATCTCGTAGCGCTGGTAGCCCATTTTTTCCATATATTCCCTGGTAAAGGAATCGATGGCCAGGGTCTCCTCCTCGGAGGGCAGCATCAGAAGCCCCTCCTGCTGCATGCCCGCAAAGGGGGTCCCCTCCTCCACGATCAGGTTGTAGACGGAAACGTGCTCCGGCTTCAGCATCAGCACGGTCCGCAGGGTCTTTTTCCAGGTCTTCAGGGTCTGCATGGGCAGACAGTTGATGAGATCGATATTGATGTTCCGGAATCCCTCCATCCGGGCTCCCTGGTAGCATTTCAAAAATTCCTCAAAGGTATGGAGCCTTCCCAGCATCCTGAGCTCATCGTTGTCCGCAGACTGCAGGCCGATGCTCAGGCGGTTGATTCCTGCCTTCTGATACAGGGAAAATTTATGCCGCATGGCGGAGGAGGGATTGCATTCGATGGTGATCTCCGCATCCCTGTTGAGATGATAGCCCTGCCGGATGGCATCCATCACCGCCCGGATATGCTGGGGCTCCAGCAGGGAGGGGGTCCCGCCGCCGATAAAGACGGAACGGACGCCGTAATCCCCGCAGATGGAGGCAGTATTTCCGATCTCCGAAAGCAGCTGATTGACGTAGTCCTGCTGGACCTTCTGGGAAGCAGGAAAGCTCAGGAAATCGCAGTAATTGCATTTTTTTGCACAAAAGGGGATGTGCACATAAAGCTCCAGCTCCTGCTCCATGTTACGCCTCTTCCGGAACGGCGATCCAGACCTTGGCCTTCTGCCAGCCCGGATCCGTCACCGCCGCCGCCTCCCGGTGGGTGCTGCAGTAGATGTCCAGATGGCTGCCGTTGACGCCGCCGCCCATATCCTCTACCCGGTAAACTCCGTCGTACTGGTGTACCGTCTTGCCGCTTTCTCCCTCCACGATGATCATGGTGCCGATGGGAAGCACGGACAGGTCCGCTGCCACCGTATGGCCTGCTCTGGGGGTGGTGCCGGAATAGGTCTTTCCGCCGGGATTTCCGGTGCAGCAGCCCTCGTTATCATAGCCGGAAAGCCGGAAGCTTCCCTTCAGCTCTCCCTTTGTGTATCTGACGCCGTCGTGGATATAGACCTCTCCCTCCTTGGTGGTCTCTCCGGCGGCCGCCTCCTGGGTCTGGGGCTCTGCCGCTGCTGCCTGTTCCGCCTCTCCGGCTGCAGCTGCGGTCTCCGCCTCTTCCAGGGCCGCCTCTGCGGCAGCTCCCGCCTCCGGATCATCGGTGATCACGCCGCTGGTATCCGCGCTGCCCACCGCATCTCCGGTTTCATTTTTCGGGTCTCCCTGATACAGGATCCCGCCGTGATTATTGGAATATTCCGGAAGTCCCGCGCCGGGTCCTGCCTCCCCCGCATAGGTCCGCATGGACAAAAGGAAGATGCAGACAAGGGCTGCAAGGCCCCATAAAAGGACTGATCTGTACGAAACTTTCATATAACACCGCCTTTTCTGATATGCCCCTATCATAGTGACAGCCAGTGCTTTCGTCAAGAAAAGGCGGGCGATCGTAAACATTCCGTAATGAATTTGTAATCAAAACCGTCCCTATCCGGGCATAAGTTTACATAATTTTTATCAGGCCTCCGCAAAGATATCCCGCACTGCCTCAAAGATCTTCCGGAATACATTGAGGATCCTGGTCACAAGCCCCTCCTTTGGAGCCTGCCCTTCCGCATCCAGCGTCTCCGGCTCCTCCTCCTCGCTCTGGATCTCCTCCGTCCGGAGGATGATCTGCAGGGAATCCGGCGTTTTGTTTTCCGAAGAAGTCAGGCTTTCCTTTTCCGCCTTCGGATCGATCTCCAAAAGGCGGGTCTCCTCCTCCACCCGGTCTGTTTCTTCATCCAGCGCCGCCTTTGCCAGGCTGCCTGCGGACTGCACCTCTTCCAGGGCGTCGAACAGCCCCAGGGACCGGTCGATCATGGAAAGGGAGCTGCGGATCCCTGCCGAAAGGGCCTGGTCCGCATCCTCCGCCGAGGCCTTCAGGGCCTCCTGGGCAAGGCTCAGGGCGCTGGCGGTCCTGCCCAAAGCGTCTCCTGTCTGACCGGCCAGGGCCTCTGTCTGGGCCAGGGCTCCCTCCATATCCGGATAAAAGGCATCCACCGTCTGCTGCAGGGATTCCAGGGAAAAGATGATCCGCCTGAGATCGTCCACCGTGTACTTGGCCCCCTGGGCTGTCTTGCCGCCGCCGGACAGGGCCCGTCTGGTATCGGACAGCAGGGCGTCGGAGGCAGAGGCGATCTGCCGGGCTGTCTTGCCCGTTTCCCGGAGCTTCCCGATCTCTGTCCCGATCTGGCCGGAAAGCCGCTGGGACTCTGCGAGCCGGTCTTCCAGTTCCTCCAGAATGGAGGGGTCAAAGGCCTCCGATGGAGTGGCGGAAAGGGCCTCCTCCATGTCATAGCCCAGGTCCGAAAGCTCCAAAAGGGCGCCGGAAAGTCCCAGCTCTTCCCAGAGGCTTCCGTCTCCCAGGCCGGAAAAAAGCTCCTCCAGCCTTTTGGCAAGCCGGTCCACCGCCTCCCGGTAATCTGCAGTCTGATCCTGCAGGCGGTCCAACAGCGTGGAGATTCGGGAAAGGTCCGAGCCTCCGGCATACAGGCCGTTTTCCATCCGGTCCAGGCCCCGGTGCAGCTCATACAGGGAGGAACGCATGGCGGAGAGCGCCTCCGTCACCTGCTGCATGTCCTGATGCAGCTGGGAAAGCTCCGCCTTTGCAGTGCTCAGATAGGGCACCAGCTTCTGCACCTCCGCTCCCAGGTCCGAAAGCTCCCAAAGAGCCTGATCTCCCGTGGAAAAAATGGCGTCTCTCCGGGACGATACCGTTTCCCTAGCCCGCTCCGCCGCCCCGAGGCTCTCCGTAAGCCCCTGCATTTCCTCCCGGAAGGAACTGATGACGGAAAGGGTGGAATCCAGCCCTTCATACATGGCGTCGCCGGCCTCCTTCCAGGTGTCCCTAAGCTCCCGGATATCCGAAATATTTTCAAAGCTGTCCATGGAGGCAGGCATCATCATGGCCGTCACCCCCATGGATTCGTACTTGTCGGTTCCCAGCCTTGCAGTAAATTCCTTTTCCTCTCCGGGAAGGGCGCTGAACACGATTCCGCTCATATTGCCGATACTCTGGGTCTGGGCCCCCGGCGCGTCTATGGAATATACCTTGCTGTCCACAGGAATCATCACCGCCAGCAGCATGTTGTTTTTCAGATAGTCGCTGCAGTCTTCCCGGGGAATGGCTTTTACGTCGATCTCCACCAGGCCTGCGGCTCCTGCAAGGGCCTCCGCCTCCACGGGAACGCCGTTGAGCTTGTAGCTTACCTCCAGCGACCAGGGCAGCCCGATGGCCTCCGGATCCATTTGTCCCTGGAAAAAGAACTTTTTTCCTGTGCCGGAAAGGGGGAAGGAGACCCCCGTATCCGTCAGCTCCAGGGGCGTTTCATCGGACATGTTCAGCACCTTCTCGTAGCTGCCGTGATCCGTATACTCCATGCTCTTGGAGCTGCTGACGCCCTTTACGATATTGGCCTCCTGGAGGTTTCCGTAGTAGTCCAGGTTCACATAAAGGGTCTCATCGACCTGCACCAGGCCCTCCGGAGGTGCCGCATCTTCTGCCTGCGCCCGGGCCGATTCCTGTGCCGCCTCCTCTGCCGGTCCTCCCGCTGCATCCTCCGCCAGAGCCTGTCCCGGCAGGAGGCCTGTCAGCAGCAGGGCTGCGATCAGCCAGCCGGAAAGCTTCCTGCAAAACTGTTTTTTCCATTTCATTGTTTTATGCCTCCTGCGCGTTTTTATGTTTTTTCTTGTTGATCAGGGGATCTGCCAGCACCAGAAGGGCCGGCAGCAGGCCCAGCACCAAAAGCACCGACATCCATGCCCCTCTTCCGATCAGGTGTCCCAGCTCGCCGATGGCGGAGATGCTGGAAACGAAATACAGGATATAGCCGCAGACCGTCAGGATGGAGCCGGAGGTAAAGATGGCCGGAATGCTCCGCTTCAGGGTCCAAATGGCCGCCTCCTCCTTTTCCAGCCCCTGCTTTCTCCGGGCCTCCAGATAATTGGAGGCCGTCAGGATGGAATAGTCCACCGTGGCTCCCAGCTGGATGCAGCTGACGATGATGTATCCGATATAGTTCACCTCTTCCCCTTTAAAATAAGGAATGGACATGTTCAGGAAGATCGCTAGTTCGATGGGGATCATCACCGCCATGGGGACCGCCAGGGAGCGGAAGCTCCACAGCACCACCAGGAACACCCCTATGGTGGACAGCAGGTTGACCCGGCTGTAGTCCCTGGTGATGGTGGTCTCGATGTCCTGGGTGGAGGGCGTGCCGCCCACCAGATAGGAATCCTCCGGATAATAGCGTTTTATGATCTCCTGTATCTCATCGGAGGCCGCAAAGGCCGCCGGGCTTTCCTCCCGGGTGCGGGTGTACATCAATATCCGGCAGTAATCCTCTGTGTGCAGAAGCCCCGTCAGGCTCTCCGGAAGAAACTCCTCCGGGATTCCCTCCGGCAGGGTGTCTGCCAGGGACAGGACGGTCTTCATATAGGGGAGCTGCTCCAGTTCCTCCGCCAGCTCCTTTTCCCGGATATTGGAGGTGTTCGGCACAATGGCCATCATCATATTGGAACGGCCGAATTTTTCCGTGATCTTCTGATCGTCCGCATATACCTGGGTACCCTCTCCCGCCCCTACGGAGGCGTTTCCAAAAAGGAAGCTGTTCATGGACTGGGCGGTGTAAAGAGGCAGGGCGGACAGCAGCGCCGCCACAAGGACCGCCTTCCGCATCCGGTAGATCCCCCGGGCGCTTTTTTCAAAGGAGGGCAGAAAGGACCGGTGCTCCGTCCGCTCCAGAAGGGGTGCCATCCGAAGGATCATGGCAGGCATGAAGAACAGCACCGAAACCAGGGAAAATACGATGCCCTTTGTGAGGGACAGCCCCAGGTCAAAGCCGATGCGGAACTGCATGAAGGTCAGCACCAGAAAGCCCACGATGGTGGTAAGGGAGGACGCCAGGATGGAATTGAGGGCCTCGTTGACAGCCGCCGCCAGGGCCTGTTCCATGGGCATGCCCTGCTCCTTGTAACGGGTATAGGCATGCAGCAGAAAGATGGAATAGTCCATGGACACCGCCAGCTGCAGCACCGCCACCACATTGTCCGTCAGAAAGGAAATGGTCCCCAGAAACACGTTGCTGCCCTTGTTCAGCACGATGGCCACTCCCATGATCAGAAGGAACAGGAAGGGCTCCGCCCAGGAGGTGGTGGTGAGGGTCAGAATCAGATAGATCATCACCACCGCAATGGCCATGATCATGTTCAGCTCCCTTGCCACGTTTTCCGCCAGGGACTTGTTCTGCACCGCCATGCCCACCATATAGCCCTTGTCTCCCAGGATATCCCTGATCTGGTCGATGGCGGCGGAGGTCTTCGGATCGGAATCCCCCTTTTCAAAGGTGATATTCATCACCGCAGCCCCGTCCTTGTAGTAATCCTGGATGGCATCGTAATCGATGAAGGCAGAGGAGGTGAAAATATCCGTGGTGGTATCGCACCAAAGCACCATATCCACTCCATCCACGGCGGCGATCTGGTCCTTGTACTGCTTTGCTTCATAGAGACTGACGCCGTCGATCATGATCCTGGCGGTGCCCGGGTACCCGAACTCCTGCTCCATCAGATCGAGCCCCTGTTTGGAGGCGGCGGAGGCCGGCAGATATTCCGTCAGATCGTAGTTCACCCGCACAAAGGGCATGAGGAACAGGCTGATCAGGGTCATCGCCGCAAAACAGAGCTCGATGGCCCTTGCGTGGCGTATGATAAATTCCGGCAGAGAAAATCCGCCGGCAGATTTCTTTGACATAGGTAAATGATCCTTCCAATTTTATTGACAAGTGTTGATTTATATGCTACTGTGCATTATAGGAATGGATGCTGATAATTTCAATAGGCAATCCGATTCAGGACTGCCTGCTAATGAACAGATGCAGATGGATTGTTCAGTATCCCGGAAAATTCGCCACAGGAGGAAGCGCTATGAAGGAAACGAAAAAGCTGCCGGACCGGCGGGTGAGAAAAACAAAAGCCCTGCTGAGGCATTGCCTCGCAGAGCTGATGAAAACAAAAAAGATCAATGAGATCACCGTAAAGGAGCTGACGGACATGTCCGATCTGAACCGGGGGACCTTCTATCTCCATTACCGGGATGTGTACGATCTCCTGGAGCAGACGGAAAAAGAGCTGATGGAGGATTTTAACCGAGCCCTGGAAAAATTCGAGCCTGCAAATCCCCTGCCCCATACTGCCCCCTTCTTTACCGAGGTCTATTCCATCGTAAAGGAAAATCAGGACATCGTGGCCATCCTGCTGGGGGAAAACGGCGACCTGCAGTTTCAGAACCGCCTGCGGGAGGTGGTAAAGGGCAAATGCCTGAAGGACCTGATGGAGCATTACCGGAATCTGGATCCCGGCAACTACACCGTGCTCTTTTACTTTATCCTTTCCGGCTGCATCGGCATCGTCCAGTACTGGCTGAAGGGCGGCTGCCGGGAGACCCCGGAGGAGCTGGCGGCCATTACCGAGGAGATCATCGCCGGAGGGCTCAGCATGCTTAACCCAGAAGCTCCTGGGAATCCAGAATGATGGTAAAGGGGCCGTCGTTCAGAAGCTCCACCTTCATATCGGCTCCGAAACGGCCTCTCTGTACCTCCGGTACATATTTCTTTGCTTCCTGGATGATGTATTCGTACATGGGTTCCGCCATATCCGGCTTGCCTGCCAGGGTAAATCCCGGGCGGTTCCCGTGACGGGTATCTGCGTACAGGGTAAACTGGGAGATCAGCAGAAGACTGCCGCCCACCTCCGACAGGGCCAGGTTCGTCTTCCCGTTCTCATCCTCAAAGATGCGCATGGCGCACAGCTTTTTCACCATCTTGTCTGCGATCTCCCTGGTGTCCGTCTCGGCGATGCCGCAGAGCACCATGAAGCCTTTGCCGATCTTTCCAAGCACCTCGCCCTCCACCGTAACGGAGGCATGGCTTACCCTCTGAATAACAAATCTCATATCCTTTTCTCCTATGCTATGATTCCAGGCAGCTTCCGCCTGGTTTTTATTTCCTGTTTTTGATTTCCTGGCTTTATTTCCTGTTTTTTGATCGCCTGGCTTTTATTTTTCCAGAAGCTCCAGAAGCACCGCCTCGTAAACTGCCTCCGAACAGGCTCTGCCCTCGGAAAGCAGGGCTTCCCCATGGCGGTATAGCTCCTCTGCCCGCTGGCGGTCCTGCATCTCTCTGGTGTTGATCACCACGTTCAGAAAGGCGCCGGACATGGAAGCCCACAGGAGCCTTGCGGCGATTCCCACGTCGCTGACCGCAAGCCTGGTGCCGATATGGGACAGCCGGTGCATGACGGACAGGGCCTCAAGGCAGGCCTCCATGGTCTCCACCGGCACCCGGCAGGCGCCCTCCAGACAGGTTTCCATGACTCTGGCTCTGGCCTCCTGCTCCTCTGCGGTGTCCCTGGGCAGCTTGTAGGCTCTGGACAGGGGCATGAACAGAGCCTCGTCCTCGTCCGCCAGCCGCAGAAAGCGTTTCCGCAGCTTCTCCAGCCTTGGAATCAGTTCCTGCAGCTCCTGCTCGTACCGGGCGTATTTCTTTTTCCCTGTGGTGAGGTTTGCCACCATCATGCCCAGGGAAGCGCCCACCGCCCCTGCCAGGGCGGAAGCGCCGCCTCCTGCCGGCGTCGGGGCCGAGGAGGCCAGGGCCTCCGTAAAGGCGCCGATGCCCTTTTCCTCCGTCCTCAGATCCTTTTTTTCTTCCATCATGCTCTGTGCCCTCCGATCTGCCTGTTGCGGCTTTTTGCCGTGGCTCCTTCTTCAAAATTCATGCCCCTCAGGATCGCGTTTTTTCCGAATTTCCGCTTGATCTCCAGAAGGGTCTGCTGCATCTTCTTTTCCCGCTCCGCTTCCGCCGCTTCCTGTTTCCTGCAACGCTCCAGAGCCTCATAATCCGTAAACAGCTCCAGCTGCTCAAAGGCCGCCCCCTTTGGGGCCTTGGCCTCCTCCAGCACATGATTGGCCGAAAGGTTCATCCTGCGGATCAGAAGGTCCCTGCCGGCGATCCGGTCGAAAAGCTCCGCCGCAGCCTCCATGAGCCTTTTGGCGGAAGCGGTATGCTTCCCCAGATTGATCGTTCCGTGGGCCTGCTTGGGAATCTGCCTGCCGTAGCGGTCCGTCACCACCTCTCCCCGATAGCGCCTCCGGCGTACGGGATCGGAAATATTTTCCACGTCGTAGCCCAGGGTCACCACCAGCTGATCCGTCACGAGGCCGTGCTCCATAAGCTCCAGGGCGAGGCCGTCCGCCATCTCCCGCAGCACCAGCCGGGCCTTGTCCGTTTCATAGGGCTCCTGCAGCACCTGGCCGGAGCTCAGGCTGTTGGTGGCGGGGCGGTAGGCCTTGACCGCCGCCACGGTACAGGGCTCAAAGCCCCAGGCGTGGTCGATCAGAAGCTCCGCATTGATGCCGAAGAGCCTGTACAAAAGCTCCTCATTGACCAGGGAGCACCGGGCCACGTCTCCCATGGTGAACATGCCATGTTCCTCCAGCCGCCGGGCATAGCCCCTGCCCACCCGCCAGAAATCCGTCAGGGGCTGATGGCTCCAAAGGGCCCTGCGGTAGCTCATTTCATCCAGCTCCGCGATCCGCACTCCGTTCTGGTCCGCAGGCATGTGCTTGGCCTCAATGTCCATGGCCACCTTACAGAGATAGAGATTGGTGCCGATGCCCGCGGTGGCGGTGATGCCGGTGTTCTCCAGCACATCCAGTATGATCTTCATGGCCAGCTCCCTGGGAGAAAGCCGGTAGATGTCCAGATAGTCCGTCACATCCATGAACACCTCGTCGATGGAATAGACGATCACGTCCTCCGGGGCCACATACTTCATATAAATATCATAGATCCTGGTGCTGTACTCCATGTAATAGGCCATCCTGGGCGGCGCAATGATAAAATCCACCCCAAGCTCCGGATGGTCCCGCAGCTCCGAAGCAAAGCAGGAGGCTCCTGTAATCCTGCGTCCCGGCGCGTCATGCTGCCTGCCGGCGTTTACCTCCCGCACCCGCTGCCGTACCTCAAAAAGGCGGCAGCGGCCGGATATGCCAAAGCTCTTCAGGGAGGGGGTCACTGCCAGGCAGATGGTCTTGTCGGTGCGGCTCTCATCTGCCACCACCAGATTCGCGTCCAGAGGGTCCAGCCCCCGCTCCCGGCATTCCACCGAGGCGTAAAAGCTCTTTAAGTCGATGGCGATATAGCTGCGCTGTTTTTCCACCGCCCCATGCTGCTGTTCCTGCCGCTCCTTTTCTTCCTGTCTCATGCCTTTTTTCCTGTTCCCGGTTCCCGGAGAAAATCGCTCCGCCCCTCCGGGGGACGCAGGCTGCAGCCGCATTCCGCCAGATGGGCGATCTTAAGGGCCACCAGATTGACGTCCGTATCCATGGCCGCTGCCACCTGCTGGGAATCAAGCCCCCGCCGGAAGATGCAGTCCAACAGCTCCTCCGTGTCCAGCAGGATCTCCGCCGCCACGATGTTGGCCTCGTATTCCGGTTTTGCAGTCATATCGTACAGCATAAACTCCTGCAGGCCGCCGCCCTGGGCCAGCCTGCGGTGCAGCTGGTCATGCCCCAGCTCGTGGGCGCAGACGATCCGCTGCATCCGGGGGCTCAGATCCTGATTGATGAAGATGAACCGGTTGCGCTTGATCACCCGGTACATGCCCTTGAGGGGTCCGAAGCCCTCGCAGAACAGCACCTCGATGCCCAGCTGCCGGGCGATCTGGAAGGGATCACGGGTCCCGCAGCGCTTCACCAGCCTGCTGCCGGTCTCCGAAAGATATCCTGTCCTCATCCTTCCACCTGTCCCTCTTCCTTACGGCGCTTTTTCGGCGCGTATTTCCGGTTCTTTTCCTTGGCGATCCAGTAAGCGTCGTTCAGGGCCCTCATGGCTCCGTCCAGAGCCTCCTCGCTGAGGGAGCCGCCCGCAAACATGCCCGTGACCTCGCTGACCAGCTGGTCGATATCCCTGGCGGCCTCCGCTCCGCCCCGCTGCCGAGCTGCCACCACATAAGCGCCGGAGCTGCCCAGCAGATATTCCGTAGTGGTCCCCAGGGCGTCAGCGATCCGCTGGATCACCTCCATATTGGAGGGACGCCGGTCTCCCAGCTCATAGTTCTGGATGGTGCGGGAAGTCACTCCTGCTCTCCGGGCCAGCTCTGACTGAGTCATCCCCGCCGCCGTCCGTTTTTCTCTCAGCCTGTCCTTAAAGATCATAGGCACCTCTTTCCCTTCATGAATATGCCGCTCTGTATTCCTGTTGACACGAAATACCGTTCGTGCTACAATGTTCCGCAAAAGATGAAATCCTGTTCGTGCCGCTATTGTATCACAGGAAGCCCCTCCGGTCAACCGGAAAGTCCCGGGCGGCTGACCCGAAGGCTTTCGGCCTGCCGCCGCAGCCCCCTGCGGACAGAGGCTTTCCAGAAACTCAGAACACAAGGAGGCGTTTATGTCAGACACCAGTTGCCGCAAGGCTTATGTTTCCGTCAATCTGGACGTGGATGAAGAGGGCAGGATCTGCCCCCGCTGTATCCGGTGGAAAAACGGCCGGATCTTTCAGATCGACCGGATCCTCTACAGATGCCGGGCCGCCTCGGAACGGGTAGGCGGCGGCGGGATCCGCTACACCGTGCTGATCGGCGGCAGGGAGTCCTTTCTGTTTCAGGAGGGAAATCGCTGGTTCGTAGAGGCCCGGGAAGGATGAGCTTTACGGATACCAAACCCGAGCTTTCGCCGGCCTGCGGCCTGGTTCCGGCACGCCGCCCTTCCCAGGCTTTCCTTTTCCGCCCCTTTCCGGCATTCAAAAAGAGGCCTCCCCGGCTTGCATTTTTTTCCGAAATATGTTACATATTCTTTAATTGACCGATTTTGCGGAGAAGGGCAAGCTTCTCCGCAGCAGGAGGTTTTTATGCGCGTTTTCAAAAAAATGCTCCGGGCTCTGACCTGCTGCCTGGCTGCGGGACTTCTGGCTCTGCCGGGATCCGCTGCCTTGGGGGCTTCCTCCGTTTACTACACGGCGTCGGAAGCTGCATCTCCTTCATCCTACGGCCCCAGCCTCAGGCTGACGGAGCTTCCCACCCGGCTGGATAACCTGGATCAGGAACCGGATTTTGCAGGAGGCGAGGTGCGCTTTCTGGCAAACACCGCCACCCGCCAGCAGCAGCTCTGCGGCGTCATCCGCAGCCCGGAAGGAAAGGTCCTGGTGGTGGACGGCGGCGTGGCTGCCGATGCGGAACACCTGATCTCCGTGCTCCAGTCCTACGGCGGCGTGGTGGACGCATGGCTCATCACCCATCCCCAGGACGACCATATCGGCGCTCTGTACGAGATCCTGGAGCGGCATCCCGATGCGGTGGATATCCGGAACGTTTATTTTCATTTCCATGACTACGACTGGTACGGAGAGGCAGCTCCCGCGGAACAGGAAATGGTCTGGAATCTGCTGCGGGCCCTGGAAAAACTTCCGGCAGACCGGCTCCACGGATTTTCCGACCAGGCCTTCCGGAAGGGGCAGACCGTTACCCTGTCCGCTTCCTTAAGTTTCCGGGCCCTGAACGATCCCCTGGATATCCGGGGGGCTTATGCCGTCAACAACTCCAGCATCATGTACGATATCACCCTTTCCGGGAAACACATCCTGGTGCTGGGGGACATGGGACCTGACGGGGGCGATCAGCTGCTGCCGGAGATCCTTCTGTCCCGGCTGCAAGCAGACTATGTGGTCATGAGCCACCACGGCCAGAACGGCGTAAAGGACAGCTTTTATCTCACCCTGGCCCCCGAGGCCTGCATCTGGTCCTGCCCGGACTGGCTCTTTGACGCGGCTCCGGGAAACCGGGACGGCCTCAAGACCTACGAGACCAAGAGCCTCATCAATTCCATGGGCATCACCCGGAATTACTGCACCAAGGACGGAGATATCCTGCTGCGCTGATCCCTTCAGATGAAGAAAGGACGCTTTACAGAAAGACCAGGGAGTTATCCCTCAGCTTTTCCGCAAAGCGTCCTTTTTGCATTTATTCCTTTTCTTTTCCTACAAAGAAAACCGCCACGGTGCCGGGCCCCGTATGGGAGCCGATGACCGTTCCGATGTCGTAGATCCTGATCTTTCCGGAAAGCCCCGGGAAGGCCGCCTCGATCCTGCCGGCAAGCTCCTCCGCTTCCCCGCGGCAGTCGGACTGGCTCATATAGCAGTAGCCCTCATAGGCGCTGCCGCCCTGTGCTCTCGTCAGCATCTCCGAAACCAGCGCCTCCTGTACCCGCCGCTTGCCCCGGCATTTGGCATAGGGCACCAGTTTTCCCTCCCGGTCTACCCGCATCAGGGGGCAGATCTTTAAGGCGGTGCCGAACACGCAGGCGGTTTTGGAAACCCGCCCGCCCCGGCACAGATAGGTGAGGTCTCCGGTGTAAAACCAGGCGTTGACCTGATCCCGGATCCCCAGGATATGGTCCCGAAGCTCCATAAAGCCCATGCCCTCATCCCGCCGGTCCGCCGCAAGGCTCACCAGAAGCCCAAAGCCCGAGGAGGCGTTCAGGGAGTCGATGACCTCGATGCGCCGTTTTGGAAAACGCTCCATGAGCTCTGCCGCCGCCGTCCGGGCGGAGTTCAGGGTGCCGGAGATCCCGGTGGATAGCGACAGGTGCAGCACATCCTTTCCCGCCTCCAGCATGGGCTCCCAGAAATGCTCGTATGCTCCCACGCTTACCTGGGAGGTGGTGGAAACGGAGCCCTCCGCCATCCGGCGGTAAAACTCTCCGATGGGCATGCTTTTTCCGTAATCGTCCGCATAATCCTGTCCATCCATGTGGAAGGTAAAACTCACATAGGGGATCTTCCGTTCCTGAAAATATGCGTCGGAAAGATCCGCCGTGGATTCACAGCTTAAAATGTAGTCCTGCATCCTTATTCCTCCTCCAGCTTCAGCACCGACATAAAGGCCTTCTGGGGGATCACCACGTTTCCGATCTGGCGCATCCGCTTCTTGCCCTCCTTCTGTTTCTCCAGAAGCTTTTTCTTTCGGGACACGTCGCCGCCGTAGCACTTGGCCAGCACGTCCTTTCTGAGGGCCTTTATGGTCTCCCGGGCGATGATCTTGCCGCCGATGGCCGCCTGGATGGGGATCTCGAAGAGCTGTCTCGGGATCTCCTCCTTCAGCTTCTCGCACATCTTCCGGCCCCGCTCGTAGGCGGAATCCGCATGAACGATAAAGGACAGGGCGTCCACCTCCTCCCGGTTCACCAGGATGTCCAGCTTCACCAGCTTGGACTGGCTGTAGCCCTTCAGCTCATAATCGAAGGAAGCGTAGCCCCGGCTGCGGGACTTCAGCGCATCGAAGAAATCGTAGATGATCTCGTTTAAGGGCAGCTCGTACTTTAACAGCGCCCTGGTCTCCTCGATATATTCCATGCCCTTGTAGACGCCCCGCCGTTCCTGGCAGAGCTTCATGATGGCTCCCACGAACTCCGTGGTCACCATGATCTCCGCATCTACGATGGGCTCCTCCATGTATTCGATCTGCGCCGGATCCGGCAGATTGGTGGGATTGGTGAGATCGATGCACTCCCCGTTGGTCTTATGTACCTTATAGATAACGGAAGGCGCCGTGGTCACAAGATCCAGGTTGTATTCCCGCTCCAGCCGTTCCTGAATGATCTCCAGATGCAGAAGTCCGAGGAAGCCGCAGCGGAAGCCAAATCCCAGAGCCACGGAGGTTTCCGGCTCATAGAACAGGGAAGCGTCGTTGAGCTCCAGCTTTTCCAGGGCCTCCCTGAGATCCGGATACTTGGCTCCGTCTGCGGGATACAGGCCGCAGTAAACCATGGGCGTCACCTTTTTATAGCCCGGAAGGGGTTCCTTTGCCGGGTTGTCCTTGCCGGTGATGGTGTCGCCTACCTCGGTTGTGGAAATGTTCTTGATGCTGGCGGTGACATAGCCTACCATGCCTGCGGACAGCTCGTCGCAGGGGATAAACTGTCCGGGGCCGAAATAGCCCACCTCCACCACGTCGTATTCCGCGCCGGTAGCCATCATGCGGATGGGCATGCCCCGGCGGATGGTTCCCTCCTTGATCCTGCAGAAGACGATAACGCCCTTGTAGGAATCATAAACGGAATCGAAAATAAGCGCCTTAAGGGGCGCCTCCGGGTCTCCCTCGGGAGCCGGAATCTTCTGTACGATCATCTCCAGGACTTCTTCCACATTGAGCCCCGTTTTTGCGGAGATCCGGGGTGCATCCTCCGCCTCCAGGCCGATGACGTCCTCGATCTCCCGGGCTACCCGGTCCGGCTCCGCGCTGGGCAGGTCCACCTTGTTGATCACCGGGAAGACCTCCAGATCGTGATCCAGGGCCAGATAGACGTTGGCCAGGGTCTGGGCCTCGATGCCCTGGGCGGCGTCCACCACCAGAACAGCCCCGTCGCAGGCCGCAAGGGACCTGGACACCTCGTAGTTGAAGTCCACATGCCCCGGGGTGTCGATGAGGTTGAAGACATACTCCTGGCCGTCCTTTGCCTTGTAAATGGTCCGCACCGTCTGGGCCTTGATGGTGATGCCCCGCTCCCGCTCCAGATCCATGTTGTCCAGCACCTGGGACTGCATCTCCCTCTGGGTCAGAAGCCCCGTCATCTCGATGATGCGGTCCGCCAGGGTGGACTTGCCATGGTCGATATGGGCGATAATGCAGAAATTCCTGATCATTTTTTGATTGATTTGATTTGCCATGGCATAAATGATAGCAAATTTTCCCTTTAAATTCAATCATTTTCCAAGATTTCTCTTGACAGGACGGGGCCTTGCGGCTAGAATATGAAAGAATGTTTACACCAAACTGTCCGTGTCCGGGATTAGTGGAAACAAGTATTTTTTGAAGAAGGAGGTGTAACCAAAATGGCAAATATCAAATCTGCAAAGAAGAGAATCCTTGTAATCAAGACCAAGACTGACAGAAACAAGGCCATCCGTTCCAGAGTGAAGACTTATGTGAAGAAGGTTCAGGCCGCTGTTGAGTCAGGCGATAAGGCACAGGCAAACGAGGCTCTTAGGGCTGCTGTATCTGAGATCAGCAAGGCTGAGTCCAAGGGCGTTTACCATGCAAATACAGCTTCCAGAAAGATTTCAAGACTTTCCAAGGCTGTCGCTGCCATGGCCTAAGTAATTGGCATATCATAGAACTTTAAGAAAAGCTCCGGGATTAACCCACCCGGAGCTTTTTTACTGTCTTTTTTTCAGGAGGCCAGGATCACCTCCAGCCCCAGCCGCTCCCCTATGTCGCCCTGTTTGATCTTCGTTTCCATCTCCACGCAGAGCTCCACATAGCGCCTGGCCTCTCCCAGGCTGAGCCTTGCGCTCTGCTCCCGGAGCTTTCGCAGCTGCCAGTCCTTAAGCCGCAGCTTTTCCGCCAGGGCCGCGTCTCCGATGCGCTCCCGCATGGCGTCCTTGATGAGATACACCTGATTGAACTGCCGGGACAGAAGGAACAGGATGCGCATGGGCGGCACCTTCAGGGACAGCATCTCCTCGAACATCCTGAGGGCCGCCCCGGTGTTTCCCCTGAGCTTTTCCGACAGCATGTCGAAAACCTTGTCCGAAAGGGTCCTGGAGCAGATGGCTTCGATGTCCTCCTCCCGGATCTGGATCATGGGAAGCTCAGCCCCCCGTTTGAGCCTGCCGCCCGCTGCAAGCTCCTCTCCGGAAGCCGTATAGGCGATCAGCTTTTCCAGCTCAGAGCTCAGGTTCAGCATGTCATAGCCTGCAAGCTGCAAAAGCCTGGTCATGGCCCTGCCGCTGATCTCCCGGTGGTTTTTCTTCAGATAGCTCACCGCCCAGGTACGGATCTTTCCCTGGTCCTGGGCTGCCTCCTTGTAGGATTTGGATTCCGCCTTCCGGTACTGGAACACCTCTCCCCGCTCCCGAAAAAGCTTAAAGAGCCGGTTGCCTGCATCCGCCTCCTCCTCATAGAAGATCATCACCGTGCTTTCCGGAAGCTCCAGGATGCCCTGGAAAAAATCCTCCGGCACGCTGCCCTTAAAAAGGCCGCTGTCGGAAAGCAGAAGGGTCCGTTTTTCCGAAAGAAAGGGCATGGTCTCCGAAAGCCTCAGGACCTCCTCCCGGTCCAGCTCCCGGCCGGAAAAGGTATTGAAGTCCATGCTGCCCTCGGTATGCAGGGCCTTCAGCAGTTCCTTTTTCTTTTTTTCCTTCAGATACTGCTCGTCTCCGCAGATCAGATACAGATTTTTTTCCTCCGCCGCCATGTTCCGCCGCTGCCTTTCCTCGTTTTCCTGTTTATCATAAAATAATCCGGCGGGAATTACAACAGGAAGCTTGCCGAAACGGCCTTTGGGAATTATAATTCCTGTAGATACACGGAGGTGGATCCATATGAGGATTTTATATGCGGAGGACGAACCGGAGCTTCGGGCCGTTACGGAAAAACAGCTCAAGGCCGAGGGCTTCGGCGTGGACAGCTGCGGCGACGGGGAGGAAGCCCTGGACTATGCCCGCAGCACGGACTACGACCTGATCATCCTGGACATCATGATGCCCAAAAAGGACGGGCTTTCCGTCCTGCGGAGCCTCAGGCAGGCGCGGAATCCGGTGCCGGTGCTGCTTCTGACCGCCAAGGATGCGGTGGAGGACCGGGTGGCGGGACTGGACGCAGGGGCCGATGACTATCTCACAAAGCCCTATGCCTTTTCCGAACTGGCAGCCAGGATCCGGGCCCTTCTGCGCAGGCATTCCGAGGAAAAGACCGACTGCCTTTCCGCAGGGGATCTTTCCCTGTGCCTTTCCTCCAAACGGGTGACCCGGGGCGACCGGGAGATCAGTCTCTCCGCCAGGGAATTCGCCCTGCTGGAATCCCTGATGCGCCACAAGGGTAGCGTGCTGTCCAGGGCCCAGCTGGAAAACCAGATCTGGGACTACGGCTTTGAGGGCGGCAGCAACGTCATCGACGTCTACATCCGTTATCTGCGCCGGAAGATCGACGATCCCTTTGAGAAAAAACTGATCCACACGGTCCGGGGGGCAGGCTACGTCCTGCGGGAGGAGGCATGAAGCGTTTCTCCATCAAAGCCCGGGTGACCGTCTGGTACACCGTCTTTATGCTACTGCTGGCAGGGTCCCTGCTGGCGCTCCTCTTTCTGATGTCCGAGGGGCTTTCACAACGCCGCCTCAGGATGCAGCTGAAGGATGCGGTGGCGGACACGGTGGCGGACGTACATTTCCGCTACGGCAATCTCAATACCGAGGATCTGGATTTTTACAAAAACGGCGTTTCCCTGTTCATTTACGATACCAGCGGCTATCTGCTGGCGCCAAAGGTCAATCTGGGGGTACAGGTGGATTCCCTTCTGCAGGATCAGACCGCCCGCACCCTCCGGACCGCCTCCGGCGGCCAGATGGTCTACGACGTTTATGCCACGGACGGCTCCACCCCCTTCTGGGTGCGGGGCATCGTTTCCCTGGAGGGCAGCGTCCAGATCTACGGCCTGCTGCGGTTTCTGGTACTGGGCGCCTTTCCCTTTTTCATCCTGCTGGTGGCACTGGGAGGCTATCAGGTGACAAAACGGGCCTTCCGTCCCATCGGCCAGATGGCGGAGACTGCGGACCGGATCACCTCCGGAAATGATCTGTCCCAGCGCATCGACACCGGCAGTTCCCAGGACGAGCTGGGAAGGCTCGGGGCTACCATGAACCGGATGCTGGCAAGGCTCCAGGATTCCTTTGAAACGGAACGGCAGTTTACCTCAGACGTATCCCACGAGCTTCGGACCCCCCTTTCCGTGATTCGGTCCCAATGCGAATATGGCCTGTCGGAGGCCGCCGGAGAGCGGGAACGGCAGGAGGCTCTCGCCAGCATCGCCCGCCAGGCAAACCGCATGAACGCCATGGTCTCTCAGCTTCTGTTCCTGAGCCGGGCGGACCGGGGGGCTTTTTCCCTGGAGAAAAAGGAGCTGGACTTGAGCGGCCTTGTGGAAGGCTGCGCCATGGACCTTATGCCCGCAGCGGAGGCCCGGGGCCTCTCCCTACAGACAGACATCGCGCCGGGGCTTCGGATCTCTGGAGACGAGACCATGCTTTTGCGGCTTGTGGACAACCTGCTGACCAACGCCATCCGGTATAACCGGGAGGGAGGCAGCATCTGTCTGAGCCTTGAACAAACGCCGGAGGGCCATATCCGGCTTTCCGTCAGGGACACGGGCATCGGGATCCGGAAGGAGGACCTGCCCAGGATCTGGAACCGGTTTTACCGGGCAGACCCCTCCCGCCACAGCGAAGGCACCGGCCTTGGGCTTTCCATGGTCAAATGGATCGCAGAGGCCCACGGAGGGACCGTTTCCGCAGACAGCGTTTACGGAGAGGGCAGCTGCTTTACGGTGCTGCTGTAGGGTCCCTTCCATCATTCCAAGGTATGATTTCTTATCATAATATATTTAAAACCATCAGAACAATCAGGAGGTAACACATCATGGATTACGCATCAGAATCATTGAAGGCTCATCGCAGCTGGAGAGGCAAGCTGGAGGTTACGCCCAGAGCCGCCGTGAATTCCAAGGAGGCTCTTTCCCTGGCCTACACCCCCGGCGTTGCGCAGCCCTGCCTGGAAATTCAGAAGGATCCTTCTTTAAGCTATGAGCTGACCCGCCGCTGGAATACCGTAGCGGTGGTTACCGACGGAACCGCAGTGCTGGGCCTCGGCGACATCGGCCCGGAGGCTGGCATGCCGGTCATGGAAGGAAAATGCGTGCTCTTCAAGGCCTTTGGCGATGTAGACGCCATTCCCCTCTGCGTCCGCAGCAAGGAGGTGGAGGACATCGTCAACACGGTGCGCCTCCTGGCAGGTTCCTTCGGGGGCGTCAATCTGGAGGATATCGCAGCGCCCAGGTGCTTTGAGATCGAGAAGAAGCTGAAGGAGGTCTGCGACATTCCGATCTTCCACGACGACCAGCACGGCACCGCTGTCATCACCCTGGCAGGCCTTGTGAACGCCCTTAAGATCGTAAACAAAAAGATGGAGGAGGTCCGCATCGTCATCAACGGCGCAGGCGCCGCTGCCATCGCCATCGCAAAGCTCCTGATCTCCGCCGGAGCGCAGCACATCGTTCTCTGCGACCGCACCGGCGCCGTATACCAGGGCCGTGAAAAGGGCATGAACTGGATCAAGGAAGAGATCGCGGCAGCCACCAACCAGGAAAAGCTTTCCGGCAGCCTGGCGGACGCAGTGAAGGGGGCCGACGTATTCATCGGCGTATCCGCTCCCGGCGTGCTGACCCAGGAAATGGTAAAGACCATGGCAAAGGATGCCATCGTATTCGCCTGCGCAAACCCCACCCCGGAGATCTTCCCGGATGAGGCAAAGGCCGCCGGCGCGGCAGTCATCGCCACCGGCCGCAGCGACTTCCCCAACCAGATCAATAACGTTTTGGCTTTCCCGGGCATCTTCCGGGGCGCTCTGGACGCAAGAGCCTCCGATATCAACGACGCCATGAAGGTAGCCGCAGCCAGGGCCCTGGCGGAGCTCATCGCTCCGGAGGAGCTGTCTCCGGAATACATCATTCCGGAAGCCTTCGACCCCAGAGTCAAGGACGCGGTGGCTTCTGCAGTCTATGAGGCAGCCTACGAAAGCGGCGTGGCACGGGTACCGAAGAAATAACAAAGCCTCCTGAGGCACAGCATCCGAAAACAGGAAAATCCGGTCTTCCATCCTGAACAGATGGGAGCCGGATTTTTTCTTGCTGCGGCAAAAAGGTGCCGCCCAGTCAGTTTTTGATGACCGGACGGCACTGCCCTTTTATCGCTTTATAAAGTTGTGCTTTCGCTTTGGCTTATGCTCTGGGGCCTGCCTCGGCGATGTTCTTGGGCATGTTGGGATACTTCTTGGCGAAGTTCTCAGCGAACATGCCTGCCAGCTTTTTCGCCTGGGCGTCGTAGGCTGCCTTGTCGCTCCAGGTATCTCTGGGATTCAGGATCTCTGCAGGAACCTCCGGGCAGCTCTCCGGGATGTCCACGTTGAACACCTCGTCGTGCTTGTAGGAAACCTTTTCCAGCTCACCGTTAAGGGCTGCGGTCACCATGGCTCTGGTGTACTTCAGCTTCATGCGGGAGCCTACGCCGTAGGGACCTCCGGTCCAGCCGGTGTTCACCAGGTATACCTTGGTGCCGTACTTCTCGATCCTCTCTCCCAGCATCTGGGCATATACGGAAGGATCCAGGGGCATGAAGGGCTCTCCGAACAGGGTGGAGAAGGTGGGCTGAGGCTCCGTGATGCCCCGCTCCGTGCCTGCCAGCTTTGAGGTAAAGCCGGTTACGAAGTGATACATAGCCGCTTCCTCAGACAGTCTGGAGATGGGGGGCAATACGCCGAAAGCATCCGCCGTCAGGAAGATCACCACCTTGGGGATGCCTCCCTCTCCGGGAATCTGGGCGTTGTCGATATACTCGATGGGATAGCCCACACGGGTGTTTTCCGTAACAGAGCCGTCCTCGTAGTCCGGAACTCTGGTTTCCGGATCGATGACAACATTCTCTACCAGGGAGCCGAATTTGATGGCATGGTAGATCTCCGGCTCGTTCTCTTCCTTCAGGCCGATGCACTTTGCGTAGCAGCCGCCCTCGAAGTTGAAGATGCCGTGATCGGACCAGCCGTGCTCGTCGTCGCCGATGAGCTTCCGGTTGGGGTCTGCGGAAAGGGTGGTCTTGCCGGTTCCGGAGAGGCCGAAGAACACAGCCGTCTCATGGGTCTCCGGGTCCATGTTGGCGGAGCAGTGCATGGGCAGCACGTTTTCCTCCACCGGCATCAGATAGTTCATAACGGAGAATACGGACTTCTTGATCTCGCCGGAATACTGGGAGCCGGCGATGATCACCTCTCTCGCCTCGTAGTCGATGATGATGGCCGCCTCGGAGTTGATGCCGAATTTTGCGGGATCGCATTTGTAGCCCGGAGCCACGATCAGGGTAAAGTCCGCGTCGCCAAAGGCCTCCAGCTCCTCCGCCGTGGGACGGATCAGCAGCTGATGGATAAAGAGATTCTGGGAGGGCATCTCATTGACGATCCGGAACTTTCTGCGGCACTTGGGGTCAGCCCCTGCAAAGCCGTCAAAAAGATAGATCTCCCTGCCGGAAAGGTATTCCACCATTTCCTTCCGGATGGCCTGGAATACATCTCTCTTGATGGGAACATTTACATTGCCCCATGCGATCTTGTCGTGTACGCCTTCCGTATCGACGATGAACTTATCCTTCGGGGAACGTCCGGTATATTTTCCAGTCATGACTGCCAGGGCGCCGGTATTCATCAGTGTGCCCTCGCCCTTTTCCAATGCCTTTTCCACCAACACTGCCGGGCAGAGATTCCGGTAGACAGCCTTTGGATTCAAAATGCCTAACTTTTCAACGCCATATGTTTCCATTGGATTTCCCTCCTCAAGATTGTATTTTTTTTAATCCAAGGTATATTATAGGGATTCTGAAAGTCCCCGTCAATCAGCATTTTGACAAATTTCTAACGAGATTCCCCGGCATCTCTTTACAGGCAGCCCTTTGGAAAAGGCGCATGGTTTTATGCCCGGACTGCGCCGCTGCAGTAGGCTTCGATGTCCGTAAGCCCTGCCAGGACGGTTCCCCTGCCCTGCTCTACCAAAAGCAGCGTGGGAGCCTGCATGATGCCGAGCTTTCTTGCCAGATCCCGGTTCTCAGCCGCGTCTACGATCTGGAAGCTGATTCCCGCCTCCCGCAGATGGCCCTGAGCGGTCTTGCAGTTGGGGCAGGTCTTGGTGGTGAACAGGTATGCGCCGTCCGCAAGCCCTGCTGCGTCCTTGCTGTGATTTTCCTTCTGGGCGGCCACGATCTCCTCAGCTGCTGCCCCTGCTCTGTGCTTGTGCAGATGGGAATGGGCGATGTCATACTCTACCCGGTCCTTGTACTCCTGGGCCTTTCCGTCGTTCCAGTTCTGTACCGGACGGTAGTAGCCGGTGATACGGCTGTAAACCTCTGCCTTTCCTCCGCATACCGGGCAGGTGAAATGCTCGCCGTTCAGATAGCCGTGCTCCCGGCATACCGAATAGGTGGGAGAAATGGTGTAATAGGGCAGCTTGTAATTTTCCGCAATGGTCCGTACCAGCTTTGCCGCTGCCTGCCAGTCCGGAAGCTTCTCGCCCAGGAAGGCATGGAACACGGTGCCGGAGGTATAAAGGGTCTGGAGCTCGTCCTGTACATCCAGAGCGTCGAACACATCCGCGGTGTAGCCCACCGGCAGATGGGAGGAGTTGGTGTAATAGGGCGTTCCGCAGGCCTCGTTGGCGGTGATGATGTCCGGATACCGCTCCTTGTCATGCTTTGCAAGACGGTAGGAGGTGGACTCTGCCGGAGTCGCTTCCAGGTTGTACAGATCTCCGTAAAGCTCCTGATAATCGGAAAGCTTTTCCCGCATGTGGTTCAGCACTTCCTTGGCAAAGGCCTGGGTCTCCTCGTGAGTCAGGTCCTTTCTGAGCCAGTTGGCGTTCATGCCTGCCTCGTTCATGCCCACCAGTCCGATGGTGGAGAAATGGTTGTCAAAGGTGCCCAGGTAACGCTTGGTGTAGGGATACAGTCCCTGCTCCAGAAGCTTGGTGATGACCTGTCTCTTTACCTTAAGAGAACGGGCGGAAATGTCCATCATGTGATCCAGACGCTTGTAGAAGTCTTCCTTGTCCTTTGCCAGGTAAGCGATCCTGGGCAGGTTGATGGTCACGACTCCTACAGAGCCTGTGCTCTCGCCGGAACCGAAGAAACCGCCGGATTTCTTTCTCAGCTCCCGGAGATCGAGGCGCAGACGGCAGCACATGGAACGCACGTCTGAAGGCTCCATATCGGAGTTGATGTAGTTGGAGAAATACGGAGTACCGTACTTTGCAGTCATCTCAAAAAGAAGCTTGTTGTTCTCGTTTTCGGACCAGTCAAAGTCCCTGGTGATGCTGTAGGTCGGAATCGGATACTGGAAGCCGCGGCCGTTGGCGTCGCCCTCGATCATGATCTCGATGAAGGCCTTGTTGACCATATCCATTTCCTTCTTGCAGTCCTTGTACTTGAAGTCCACTTCCTTGCCGCCGATGATGCAGTGCTGCTCTGCCAGGTCCGCCGGAACGGTCCAGTCCAGGGTCACGTTGGTAAAGGGCGCCTGGGTTCCCCATCTGGAGGGGGTGTTCACGCCGTAGATGAAGGACTGGATGCACTGCTTTACCTCCTCGTAGGACAGGTTGTCCACCTTTACGAAGGGAGCAAGGTAGGTATCGAAGGAGGAGAAGGCCTGCGCGCCTGCCCACTCGTTCTGCATGATGCCCAGGAAGTTTACCATCTGGTTGCAAAGGGTGGAAAGGTGCTTTGCCGGGGAAGAGGTGATCTTGCCCGGGATGCCTCCAAGGCCCTCCTGGATCAGCTGCTTCAGGGACCAGCCTGCGCAATAACCCGTCAGCATGGACAGGTCATGCAGGTGGATGTCCGCATTTCTGTGGGCGTCTGCGATCTCCTGATCGTAGACCTCGGACAGCCAGTAGTTGGCGGTCACCGCGCCGGAGTTGGAAAGGATCAGTCCGCCTACGGAATAGGTAACGGTGGAGTTCTCCTTGACACGCCAGTCGTTGACCTTCAGATAGTTGTCGATGACGTCCTTGTAATCAAGCATGGTCTGGGAAACGTTCCGCAGCTTTTCGTGCTGCTTTCTGTAAAGGATATAGGCCTTGGCCACGTCCGTATAGCCTGCCTGCTCCAGGGTATGCTCCACAGAGTCCTGGATGTCCTCCACGTCGATCTTTCCATCCTTCATCTTGGGCTGGAAATCCGCCGTTACCCGGAGGGAAAGGAGCTCCATGATGTCGTTGTTGTACTCCTTTTTCGTAGCACGGAAGGCCTTTTTCATTGCCTCCGTGATCTTGGATAGATTAAATTCGACGATGTGTCCGTCACGCTTGATTACCTGAATCATCTGTTCTTCCTTTCTTTCTATA
This sequence comes from uncultured Lachnospiraceae bacterium, assembly GCA_944381405.1. GTDB lineage: Bacteria > Bacillota > Clostridia > Lachnospirales > Lachnospiraceae > Avilachnospira. Next base: position 88,644 of record CALWLA010000006.1, read on the forward strand.
ATGGCTTGGCTTAAGGGGATGCCCCCAGGGCGTTCCCTTATTTTTTTCGTCAAGAAACGGCCATGCCTCTCTGCGTGGTTCCTGAAAGGGCAGGCCGTTTTCGTCTCGCTCACTGCACGGTTTAGATTATAGCACCCTGGCGCCGCAAGCACAAGATATAGTTTTTGTTTTTTTAGAATTTCAATATATTGTACATTTTGTGGAAAGGAAAATCCTTTCCCAAAGGCCGCCGAAAGCCTTGTAAAAAGGCCTTTTCCGCGTTTTTGCGCCGGATATGCAAAACCGGCAAATTGCCGAAAGGGGCATTTTCTACCGGGTGTTCAGGAAGTCCAGCTCCTTCTGGGCCGCCGCATCCTCCGGATATGCCTCAAGATATTGGGCAAAGGCCTCCCTTGCCTCCTCGTACCGCTGGAGGTATTCCAGGCAGGCCGCCTGATTGAACCAGGCTGCCCTTCCCACAAGTCCGCTGTGGAGATCCGCCAGCTGGCTGAATTTTTCCAGGGCGGTCTCATAGTCCCCCTGCTCCATATCGGAGAGCCCCTCCGTCAGGCTGTCCAGGCCCGCAAGCTCTCCCAGCACCTCTGTGTAAACGGTCTGGTTTTCCGCAGTCTGATCCAGCTGCGCCAGGATCTCATAGGTCTTCCGGGCCTCGCCGTACTGCTTCAGCCGAAGCTCGCACTCTCCCCGGTATTTCAGTATATCGTACTGCAGCCCGGATACCTGGCCGTCAGAGGCCGTCAGGGCTTCCTCAAAGCGCTGCTTCGCCCCTTCGTAGTCTCCGGCCCGCATGGCCTCGATGCCCAGATCCCGCAGCTCATATTTGTCCATCTGATTGACGCAGCCCTGGGTCCCTGCCAGAAGGCAAGCTGCAAGCCCCAGCGCCGCCGCCCGCCGGAGGATCCCCTGCAGGCTCCGGCCCCTTGTTCCTTCCTGGCCGGCGTATGGCTGTTCCTGTTTTTCCTGATCTCTCATCTGTTATCCTTCGTTTCCGTCCGTGCTTCCAAAGCCGCCGTTGCGCTCCCGCTGGCAGCAGTCATCCTCCGTAATGCCGTAAGGCAGGAAAATGCCCTGGGCAAAGCCCTGTCCCTCCTGCAGCGAAAGGGTCTTTTCTTCGGGGCTGCAGTTGGTGAGCTTGATAAAGATATGCCCCTCGTTGTCGGAATAGAAATAATCGCTGTCGATGACTCCCACCGTGTTGTTCAGCTCCAGCTTGTATTTGAAGCCCAGGGAGCTGCGGGGCATGATGAACAGCACCCAGCCCTCGCTCATCTCCACCCGGACTCCCGTAGGGATCTTGATGCTCTCCCCCGGCCCGAGGGTAAAGGCCAGAGGCGTATGGAAATCGTAACCGGCGGAGCCTGCGGTAGCCCTTCCGGGCAGCCGGAGCCTGCCGTAGATCTCCCTTGCCGCTTCCTCAGAGGCCGACACATCAGTTCCTTCAAAGGTGCTGCACCAGTCCCTGATCCAGCGCTTTTCGCTTACCAAAGAAAATTTTGCGATTCGTTCCATCTTATCTCCCCTGTTCTTCCCCGGTTTTTCTGTCCTCTGACAGCGCCGCAGATTCCTCCGGCGCTGGGTTTTCTGAAGCCCCCGGCTCCTCCGGAAGCTCCTCCCGGACCTCCTCTACAAGCTCCTCCACAAGCTCCGGCCTGAGCTTCGGCAGGCCTGTGCCCGTCTCGATGCCAAAGCGCCTGTAAAACTCCTTGGTGGGCGCAAACAGGGCCGGGCGTCCCGGGGCGTCCAGGCGGCCCGTTTCCTCCACAAGGCCGTACTCGATGAGCCGGTTTACCGCATGGTCGGATTTGACGCCGCGGATCTTTTCGATCTCCGCCTTTGTGGTGGGATGCTGAAAGGCGATGATCGCCAGGGTCTCCATCACCACATCCGTCAGCACCGGTTTTTTCGGGTTGGTCACCACCCGGATCAGGTTTTCATAATAAGCCGGGTTGGTGCACATCTGGAAGCCGCCGTCAAATTCCTTCACCAGAAGCGGGCCTTTGGAAGCCTCTGTTTTTTCCGCCAGGCTCCTGGCAGCTTTTCTGGCAGCCTTTGCGTCGCAGCCGCAGGCCTTTGCCAGGTCGGAGACCTCCACGCAGCCTCCCAGGGCAAAGAGCACCGCCGTGATCACCGCTTCCTGCTGCTCCCGTTCTTTTGCTTCGTCCCGTTCCTCCGCCTCCAGCGGTTCCTTTTCTTCTGCCGCTGCCCTTGTCTGTTCCTGTTCCATTATACGTCGTCCTCGATTCCGCTGAGGTCCAGCTCCTCGTCCGCGCTCTGGGTCGCCTGTACCTCGATATCTGCAAAGGCCTCCCGCTGGAGTACCTCGATCTTTCCCATCTTCATCAGTTCCAGAAGCGCCAGGAAGGTGACCACCACCTCCATGCGCTCATGGCTGTTTTCCAGCATCTGCCGGAAGGAAAACCGGCGTTTTTTTCTGACATAGCCCAGCACCGAGCCGATGCGGGCGGAAAGGGAGATCCGTTCCCGTTTGATCACGCCGAAGTCCGACCGCACCCGGTCCACCTTTTCCTCCCGGCGGGCCATCACCTCCCGGAAGACCCGCTGCAGATCCTGCAGGGTGACGCCTCCCAGAAGCCCGTCAAGATTCACCGGCGGAATATAGCTTTTGACCTCCGCAGGGATCTCCTCCTGTCCGTAAAAAAGCGCCTCCGCCTGGTCCTCGCAGCCGCAGAGGGCCTCCGCCAGGTATTTGTATTTTTTATAGGCAAGGAGCCTTGCCGCCAGCTCTGCTCTGGGATCCTCCTCTTCCTCCTCAGGAAGCGCCTCCCTGGGCAGCAGCATCTTGGCCTTGATCTCCAGAAGCGTAGCCGCCATCACCAGAAAACCGGACACAAGCTCCAGATCCTCCGTCTGAAGCTGCCGCACATAGTCCAGATACTGCTCCGTGATCTCCGCAATGGGGATGTCATAGATATCCACCTTGTTCTTTTCCAGAAGCTGCAGCAAAAGATCCAGGGGACCGTTGAAATTCAGATTTCCCAGATGATAGATCGGTTCTTCCATGCTCGTGTTCCTAATATTACTTCTGTTCCTCCGGCAGGATGTCGATACAGCTGATCTCCGGAAGGTCGTTGAGCCGGATCCGGATGGAATGGGTGCCCAGTCCCCGGCTTACGATCATTTCCGTGCTCCCCTCCTGAAAGCGTCCCGCGCATTCCGGAAGGAGAAACTGGAACTGAGGCGTCATAAGGCCTCCGATGAAGGGCAGCCGGATGGTCCCTCCGTGAAAATGTCCTGCCAGCACCAGGTCCGCGCCCCAGGCCGCCGCCTCCCTGAGATACAGGGGGCTGTGCATCAGCAGGATGTTGAACTGCTGCCGGTCCGGTTTTCCCAGGCGCTCGCTGAGATAATGCTTCGGCATCTGTTCTTTTCTGCCAAAGCCCGGCCGCAGGGCATCAAAATACCTCTGCTCCATGCTGACCCCGTACAGATTGAGATCGTCCGCTTCGTCCTCGATCAGATCCTCCGTGTCGAAGATCTCCTGACCGTTGCGGATATATTCCACCCCCATCTGCAGCAGATGGTCCGTAAAGATGCGGTAAGCGTCCGGAAAATTGCGGCGCATCCGGTTTTCGTGGTTGCCCTCCGCATAGTACACCGGAAACCGCCTGGTCAAAAGCGCCATCAGGTGCAGGCACACCTCCGTCCTGGGAGGCTGCTGCGCCCGTTTGCCGCAGGTGATCATGTCTCCTCCCACCAGGACCGCATCCGGAGAAAGCTCCGCGATGCGCCGGAAAAGCGCCTGATTCCGCTCCCCGAAGGAAGCGTCATGAAGGTCGCTGAGAAATACAAGCCGGACCTTTTTCCTGAGCTTTGCGGTCCTTAGCTCGTACTGCTCCACGGAAAGCTGCTTTTTTTCCCATTGGCTCCGCCAAAACAGCAACGCCGCAATGATAATAAGAACTGCCGTTATAATCCCCGCAGGGTGCATATCTCCTCCTGTATACCTGATAATCAGAAATTAGCTCATAAGAGTATAACATATCGGTAGAATCCTTACAAGCGCAACGGGCAGAAAGATTGCCGCCGGAAACCGGCAATAAGGATTGCTGCCGCCGGTTTTTTCGGCTAAAATAGATATCAATATTGATATGATATCGAAAAAAGGAAGGTTTTGCCCTTATGAAGATCGCGGTGCTTGGCACGAGCTTTCTGGAAAATTATGTAATGGAGGAGCTGAAAAAGATCCGGATCCCCGGATCGGTGGACTATTATAATTATGAAAGCTTTTCCACCATCGGCAGACTTTACGCCCAGCTCTGCTCCGACTACGACGGCTTTCTCACCAGCGGCCCCCTGCCCCTGGCCGCTATCCGGCGGTATGTGGGAGAGCTGCCGCGGCCCATCGTGCCCTTCGGCCTGGATGCCGTCAGTTATTACGAGGCTTTTTTCAAGATCCTCTACAAGGAACGCAATGTCGATCAGGCTGCCGATGTTGGTGATCATAAGCGCCGTACCGAAATTGGACATGATGGTGGTAAGTCCGGACTGGGTAGTAACGTCCTTGGGCAGGATGCCGGTCCAGAAACCGCCTAAAAACAGAATGCAGGCGAACAGCAGTGAAGCGATTGCGCCCTTTGTCTTCTTGGACAAGAACTCACCGATGGTATAAACGATCAGGCATGCGGTGAGGCAGGTCAATGGGTTCCAAAATGCCATACTCTTTCCTCCTTTTCGCCGTGTATCTCACGGCATGAAGGGATACCCGAAGGGTGCTTCCTCCTTTTCGCCGTGTATCTCACGGCATGAAGGGATACCCGAAGGGTGCTTCCTCCTTTTCGCCGTGTATCTCACGGCATGAAGGGATACCCGAAGGGTATTTCCTCCTATACACTAATGAAACTGAGATAAAGACATGTCTTTTTCCTGTATACGAGATATATTGTATGGATTTTACAGAACAGTTTCAAGGAAAAGGGCTCTGATTGTATGTTTTGACGGGTTAAGGACGATTTATGGACAGAAAATCAGTGATTAAATCCGGAAAAGTGTCTTTTAATCTGACCTTTTATCGGAATCTTATTTCCAAAAAACGCTTTTATGAAATTTTCTTCCGGTTAGAGAACGGAAAAACGCGGCATCCAGGAAGATATTTCCTGACATACCGCGTTTCCACATTCCGTTCCCGGCGGGAATCGAACCCACATCATCAGCTCCGGAGGCTAACGTTCTATCCATTAAACTACGGGAACAACAGATGATATTATAGCAAATCCCCAGTCTTTTTGCAAGAGGAAGATTGTAAAAAGGCGCTGTACAAAAAAAGCTTCCGCATTTCTGCGAAAGCCTTCTCTCATCCTCTAATCAAGCTCAGCAATGGTTTTAGGAAACGCCCCAACTAGGACTTGAACCTAGGACCCCCTGATTAACAGTCAGATGCTCTAACCAACTGAGCTATTGAGGCAGAAAATACCTCAAAAACCGAATACCGAATGAAAGGAATGAACCAAAGGAAAGCAATGCGGATAAGCCCTCGGCCTAT
>CALWLA010000007.1 GCA_944381405.1 uncultured Lachnospiraceae bacterium
GGCAGGGGTACCGCTATGCGGTGCAGTTTGATGGAGACGGGCAGCACAGGCCGGAATACATTGCCCCCATGCGGGAGAAAATGCAGGAGGGCTATGACATCGTCATGGGCAGCCGGTTTTTGCCCCGGGAGGACGGAACGCCTCAGGAGGCCGGGGAAAAAATGAGCGGCATGCGGTCCCTGGGAAGCTTTCTGATCCGCAGGGCCATCCGCCTGACCACTGGCGTCCGGGTGACGGATCCCACCTGCGGCCTTCGGATGTATAACCGCCGGATGATGGACGATTTTGCCCACAAGCTGAACTATGCACCGGAGCCGGATACCATTTCCTTTCTGATCAAAAACGGCGCAAAGGTGGCGGAGGTGCCGGTGCGCATTGCGGAGCGGGAGGGAGGCCAGTCCTACTTAAAGCCCATGAAGGCGGCGGCCTATATGCTAAAGATGCTGACATCCATCCTGCTGGTACAGAATTTCCGGGCGTAAGGATAGATAGGGTTTGGATACAAAAAGCAAGCTGTCAAAGGATATTTTCTGGAATACGGCGGGAAGCCTGATCTACGCCATGGCCTCTATGGTGCTGGCGTTTTTTGTGATGCATGTAAACGGCCCGGAGGACGGGGGCATTTTCGGCTTCGGATTTTCCACCTTCGGACAGCAGATGTTCATCATCGCTTATTTCGGTATCCGGCCCTTTCAGATCACGGATACGAGGGGCGACTACAGCTTTCGCGACTATATGGGCCTGAGACGGCTCACCACCCTGGCGGCAGTCCTCTGCGCCCTGTTGTATCTGGGCTTCCTGGCCCTTACCGGACGCTATACAGGCTACAAGGCCCTGGCCATCGGCCTGTTGGCGCTGTACAAGATCATGGACGGCTATGGAGACGTTTACGAATCCGAGTGCCAGCGGGAGGGAAAGCTCTATCTGACCGGACAGCTGCTGACAGCCAGGACTTTGCTTTGTACCTGCGGCTTCATGGCGGCCCTGGTCCTGACGGGAGACCTGCTGTTGGCAAGCCTCGGGGCGGTGCTTTTGCAGCTGATATCCCTTCTGGCCTATGGAAGGATCCTGCCGGGGGCTCTGCCGGGCCTTGCGGCGGCAGGCGGCGGTGGGCTCCTGCGCCTTGGCCGGAGCACCCTGCTGTTATTCGTATCGGTATTTCTGGATTTTTATGTGCTGGCGGCAGCCAAGTATGCGGTGGACCTGCGGCTGACGGATGCGGACAACGGCATCTTCAACATCCTGTTCATGCCCACCAATATCATCTATCTGGTGGCGAATTTTATCATCCGTCCCTTTATGACCTCCCTGTCCCAGGCCTATGAGGAGGGAGCTCTTGACCGGTTCCGGCGGCTGATCAGAAACCTGTTTCTGCTGATCGCAGGCCTCATGGCGGCAGCCTGCCTTTTGACGCTGCTGTTGGGGGGACCGGTGCTGAGCCTAGGAGAGCTGGTTCTGGGCACAGGTTACAGGGGCCAGCTCAGAAACCACAGAGCCGCCTTTTTCTGGATCATCTTCGGCGGCGGCCTGTACGCCATGGCCAATCTGTTTTATTATATGCTGGTGATCATGCGCAGGCAGAAGGCGGTGTTTGCGGTCTACGCGGCGGCAGCGGCGGCGGCCTTCCTGATCTCCCCGGCCTTTGCGGCGGCGGGGGGCATTCTGGGAGCGGCCCTGTGCTACTGTCTTTTGATGCTGTTTCTCCTGGCAGGATTTTTCCTGTTGGGCAGACATTATCTGAAGGAGGAAAAGAAAGGATGAGGCAGATGGAAGGAAGGGGCGTGGATGTGATCATTCCCGTGTACCGTCCCGGAGAACGCTTTTACAGCCTGCTGCGGATGCTGGCGGTCCAGACCCTTCCGGTGGAACGGCTGATCCTGATCAACACGGAGGAAAGCCTCTGGACCAGGGAGGCGGCGGAGCTGCTGGCTTCTCTCGGGCAGGAGGAAAACGCCATCCGGGAGATCTCCCTTACCCATATCCCGAAGGCAGCCTTCGACCATGCCGCCACCCGGCGGCTGGGCATCGCAAAGGGAAGCGCGCCGGTGTTCGTGTGCATGACCGACGACGCGGTGCCTGCGGATGAAGGGCTCCTTTCGGCTCTGGCCTCCGCCTTTTATCAGGAGGCGGAGGGGGAGCCGGAAACAGAGGCGGCTTATGCCTGCCAGCTGCCCCGGGAAGACTGTACCCCGGAGGAACGCTTCGGCAGGCAGTTCAATTATCCGGAGCAGTCCTTCCAAAAGGGGCTTTCGGATCTGCCCCGGCTGGGCATCAAGACCTTTTTTGCCTCCAATGTCTGCTGCGCCTACCGCAGGGATATTTATGAAAAACTGGGGGGCTTCTGCAGCCATACCATTTTCAACGAGGATATGATCTATGCGGCAAAGGCGGTAAAGGCGGGGTACCGCATCGCCTACTGCGCCGCGGCAAGGGTGTATCATTCCCACCGCTACAGCGCCCTGGAGCAGCTGCACCGGAATTTTGACCTGGGCATGAGCCAGGCCATGCATCCGGAGGTGTTCGCAGGGGTCCCCTCAGAGGGGGAGGGAATCAGGCTGGTGAAGCAGACGGCAGGATGGCTTCTGAAAAACGGCTATGGATACCGGATCCCGGTCCTGGTGTGGCAGTCCGGCTTCAAATATCTGGGCTACCGGCTGGGCAAGGCATACCGGCGGCTGCCTGCCTGGCTCTGCAGGAGCCTCGCCATGAACAAAACCTATGTGGAGCAGCATCTTTCAGAAAAGGATGCGGGAAAGGAGCAGAACCTATGATGACAGCTTTGTTTCGGGTGGTGCTGGTGCTGGTATCTCTGGGCACCTTCGCCCTGGTGATCCAGCGAATCCGCCATTCCAGGATGCGGATCGAGGACGCGGTGTTCTGGGTGCTTCTGTGCCTGATGTTCGTGCTCTTTGCCCTGTTTCCGGCGGTGCCGGACACCCTGGCCCATTTGTTGGGCATTTATTCCACCGCCAATTTCCTGTTTCTGTTCATGATCTTCATTCTGGTGATGAAGGTATTTTCCATGAGCATGCACATTTCGGAGCTAGAGACGCGGCTCCGGGAGCTGGTACAGGAGGAGGCCCTTAAGGATCTTTCAGAAAGGGAGGAAAAGGAGAACAGATGAAAGCAGTGATTATGGCGGGAGGCCAGGGGACCCGGCTCAGAAGCGTGTCAGGGGACCTGCCGAAGCCCATGGTGCCGGTCCTGGGCAAACCGGTGCTGGCTTATCAGATCGAGTGCCTGCGGAAAAACGGCATCGAGGAGATCTTTCTGATCATCGGCTACCGGGGGGAGGCCATCCGGGAATATTTCGGAGACGGCAGCAGCTTTGGGGTGAGGATCCGCTATTTCTGCGAAGAGCAGCCTCTGGGAACAGCCGGAGCCCTGTATTACCTGAAGGAGGACCTGGGAGAGGACTTCCTGCTTTTGATGGGGGACCTGATGCTGGATGTGGATTTCCGGCGCTTTGCCCGGTTCCATCAGGAATGCGGCGGTCTGGCCACCCTGTTCGTCCATCCCAACGCCCATCCCTATGACAGCGATATCATTGTAACGGATACGGCGGGAAGTCTCGGGGAGTACGGCAGGGACCGCTGGGGCCTTCCGGAGGCGGAAGGGATTTCAGGACAGGAGCAGGACCGGGAGCCGGAGCCCGGACGGCAGGCGGCGCTTCGGAATCAGGAGCTTCTGCAGCATGCCAGGGTCCGGGGCGTGCTGGGGAAAAAGGAGGAACGGACCGGATATTATCACAATCAGGTCAACGCAGGCATCTACGCCCTTTCCAAAAGGGCTCTGCAGGGACTCCGGGAAGGGGAAAAGTGCGACCTGGACAGGGAGGTCATCCGGCCTCTGATGGAGCAGGGGGCGGTTTACGCCTACCGCTCCACGGAATATGTGAAGGACATGGGGACACCGGAGCGGTATGAAAGCGTGAGCCGGGATCTGAGCTCCGGCCTTACGGCAGCCCGGAATCTTTCCTGCAGGCAGAAGTGCATTTTCCTGGACAGGGACGGTACCGTAAACCGGGAAAACGGGTTTATCTCCAGGCCGGAGGCCCTTTCCCTGCTGCCGGGAGCGGCGGAGGCCATCCGGAGGATCAATGCCTCGGAGTATCTCTGCATCCTGGTGACCAATCAGCCGGTGGTGGCGAGAGGGGAATGCAGCTTTGCGGAGCTGGACCGGATCCACGCAAAGCTTGAGACGGAGCTTGGAAAAGAGGGAGCCTATCTGGACGATCTCTTTTTCTGCCCCCATCATCAGGACCGGGGCTTTGCGGGAGAGGTGCCGGAGCTGAAGTTTGTGTGCAGCTGCCGGAAGCCCAGGGCGGGCATGCTGCTTGCGGCAGCGGAAAAATACAACATCGACCTGACCCGCTCCGTGATGATCGGAGATTCCCCTCAGGACATGGCCTGCGGCCAAAACGGCGGGACCAGGCGGATCTTCCTGGGGGACGCGGCAGAGGCCGGGGATCCGGGGATAGAGGCGGCCTTTCCGGATCTTTTGTCCGCAGTGGAATTCCTGCTTGCCTGATAAAAGGAAATATGTTATCATACAATCCATATACCATGCCAAAGGACCTGACGGCCGGCAGGGTATATGGATTTTTATCATTATTTTATTTTTTTAGGAGGAAACAGTTTAACTATGGACGCGGACCCTGGAACGGGCAGTATTATTTACCAGATCACAATTCTTATCATTCTGACGGCAATCAATGCATTTTTCGCCGGCTCTGAGATGGCGGTGGTTTCCGTAAACAAGATCAAGATCCACAGGCTGGTGGAGGACGGAAACAAAAAGGCCAAGCTCATCGAGAGCCTATCCGAAGATTCAACCAAATTCCTATCGACAATTCAGGTGGCCATTACCCTGGCTGGCTTTGCATCCTCTGCATTTGCTGCAAACAGCATTTCTCAGGAACTGGCAAAGTTTATGGCAGCCCGGGGAATCCCTTACAGTCTGAGCATTTCAAACGTGCTGATCACGGTGCTGCTGGCTTATTTCAACCTTGTGTTGGGAGAGCTGGTGCCGAAGCGAATCGCCCTTCAGTACGCAGAGCGCTTCAGTCTTTTTTGCGTGAAACCCATCTGGATGCTGTCGAAGATCTTATCCCCCTTCATCCAGCTGCTTTCCCTCAGCACCAACGGGCTTCTGAAGCTTCTGGGACTGCATCACGAAAACCTGGAGGCGGATGTTTCCGAGGAGGAGATCAAGTCCATGATCGAAACCGGAACGGAGACAGGCGTTTTCAACGACATCGAAAAGGAAATGATCACCTCGATCTTCTCCTTTGACGATAAGAAGGTGCGGGAGGTCATGGTTACCCGTCAGGACATGATCGCCGTAGACCTGCAGGTTCCGGTGAAGGAATATATCGACGAGCTGCTGGCATCCCGCCACAGCCGCATTCCGGTTTATGAGGACAATATCGACGATATCATCGGTATCGTCAGCATGAAGGATTTTGCCATCAAGGCCAAGGAAAAGGGCAGCTTCTATGACGTGGACGTGCGGGAGCTGATCAAACCGGCCTATTTTATCTCTGAAAACATGAAGACGGACGCGGTCTTCAAGGAGATGCAGCGGACGAACCACAAGGTAGCCATCATCGTGGATGAGTATGGCGGCGTCAGCGGCATGGTGACCATGGAGGACCTGATCGAGGAGATCGTGGGAGACATCTACGAGGATTACGAGGAGGTGGAGGTGCCCATCCGTCAGCTTTCCAAGGACTGCTATGAGCTTATGGGCTCTGCGCTGCTGAGCGACATCAACGAGGAGCTCCACACCAAGCTGGAGAGCGAGTGCGATACCATCAGCGGCTATCTGATCTCCCTGCTGGACTATATCCCTACTCAGGAAAAGTGCCCCATTACCATTGAGGACCAGACGGCTTCCTATGTGATCGAGGAGGCCAGGGAGCGGGTGATCACAAAGGTGCAGATGACCCTGAAGCCGGAGGAGCCTGAGGAAACCGAGGAATAAAGCGGCAGGCGGAAGCGCTGAGCGCGCAGGCCGGCTGAAGGAAACATAAAGAAAAGGGCCTGTAAAAAACAGAGGGTTGTTTTTTACAGGCCTGTCGTTTTTTCTGGAAGCAGATAATAGTAGTAGAGGCTGTCCAGGATGGAAAAGCCTAGGCCCTGATACAGCTTCATGGCAGGGAGGTTTTCGGAGGAGACCTCCAGGAAAATGGTCTGGATCCCCTCCTGCCGAAGCTTCGCAAAAAGGGTCCGGAGGAACCGGCAGCCGTAGCCCTGTTTCCGGAACCGCCCGTAGATCAGCATGCCGGAAAGGTACAGGTCCCGGTCATTCCGGCCGGGAAAAAGGCGGCATTCCCCGAAGGGGCAGCTGACGAGGCGGCATTCCGGCTCCCTCTGGAAGGAAAGGGGCTGTTCCAAAAGCTCCTGGGGCTCTGGCGCAGGCTGTTCCGAAAGGGCGAGCTCCATGATGTGCTCCCCGTGGGAGGGAACGGCGCCGATGTGAGACAGCACCGCCTCCGCAGTCTCCGAGGGGTAAACCGCAAAACGGACTGCAGGCCGCAGCACCGGCGCTGCGGCGGAAAGCAGGGCGGAAAAAAGCCCCCGGCCCTCCTGGTCCGGGTCCGTAAAGGCGGAAAGCTCGTCCACCTCCATGCCCTGAAAACAGTCTCCCATATGGTAGACGCAGAGGGCGGCAGCCAGAAAGTCCTGGCCCCGGGCGTCCGTTTCCATACAAAGGAAATAAAGGTCCCCATCCACCGGCGGGGCATAGTGCAGGCCTCCATGGCGGTTGGCCCGCTCCGTAAGGGAGATCAGGGCTTCTTCCTCTTTTTGATTTAAACAGTCTCTGAACAGGATCTTCATGGAGTTCATCTTACTGGAAGCGGAGCCGGAAAGCAAGCCTTTCTTTCAGCGCCGGGTCTTTGGAAAGCAAGCTTTTTTTGCAGAATCCGGTTTTATGGAATTTATTACGGCTTTTTTAATATCCGGGGAAGGTCTTGCCCCCAAAACCCCGCTATGGTAAAATATCCTGATAGCGGCCGGAGCCTGGCCGCCTGTGCTTATGATCAAAAATACGACACGTACACAGAAGGCCTGCTGGGTGGTGTTTGTTTTCTATCTGGTGGGACTCACATATTTTACTTTCTTTGCTGAAGCCCTGGGCCGGGGGAGTCTGGCAGGGGAGGAGGCTGTGGCGCGGTTCAATCTGATCCCCTTTCTGGAGATCAGGCGTTTCTGGGTATACAGGCATCAGCTGGGAGCAGCTGCGGTGATCCTGAACCTGGCGGGAAACGTGGTGGCCTTCATGCCCTGTGGTTTTTTGCTGCCTGCTGTTTCCAGACGCAGCCGCAGGCTCTCTGGCGCTCTTCTGGTGGGCTTTTTCATCAGCTTTCTCATCGAATGTACCCAGCTGGCCTTCCGGGTGGGCAGCTTTGACGTGGACGATATGATTCTGAACACCCTCGGGGTGCTGCTGGGCTTTTTATGCAACCGGCTGATCCAGAAAAAGCGCATCGAGCGGCAGCGTCAGCGGGAACGGCGGAAGGTGCATATCCGGAAGCTGGAGCTCTGATCCTGTTTTGGAGGAAGGATGGAACAGAAGAAAAAGAAATATTCCTATATCAGAAGATCCTACGCAAGGAACGGCATCGGCAGCCTGTTTCTTGCGATTTTGGCGTTTTGTCTCCTTGTGGCGGCGGTGGTCATGACCGTCAGCAATATGGGCCAGGCAGGGCTCAACGCCGGGGCGGTGGGACTCAGCAGCATGGTGATGGCCCTTATGAGCCTGTGGTTTGCCCGCCTTGGCTTTCTGGAGAAAAACCGCAGTCCCCTGCTGGCAGGGATCGGCGCTTCCCTGAGCGGCCTGCTGCTGCTTTTCTGGATCGGGATCCTGATCGCGGGGGCCCGGCTATGAGCGGCTTCAACAGCTTTGCTCTGGATTTCAGCAGAGAAGCCCTGATGGAACGGCTGCAGCTTTGCCGGGAACGGCTTGAAACCTTTTCCGCCGAGGGGCTTTCGGAGGAGTCCGGAGCTTATTTCAGGGACCTCAGGGCCTTTGCCCTGGAGGCTTTGGAGGTGCTTTCAGGCGCTCCTTCGGCTGGGGAACGCAGGAGGCTGTGCAGCAGGCTTTATGGCGCTCCGGAGGCTCCGACGGAGGGCCAGGGAGCGGAGCTTGGGCTCCTGCTATCCGTCTGGTCCGGAGAATTCCGGGATCTGATCCGGGCAGCCTGTGAAAAAAATCTGAAGGATATGACGGTGCTTTTGGAAACCTTCCTGCAGCTTCTGACAGCCTTTGAGGAGGCCTGGGCGGAGCAGGGCCGTCTGCCGGATTCCCAGGAGATCAAGGATATCCTGTATTCCTATGTATACGACTACTGCCTGGAGTTTACCCTGGAGGACCTGGAGCGGGCGCTGCGCCCGGCGGAAGCGCCCTCCTGCAGGTGGCTCTGGGATGCGGATTTTGGGGAACCGGACTGGATCTATGAGCCGGGACTTCCGGTGACGGAAGCGGAATGCAGGCTTGCAGCGGACTTTGGCGGGCTTTCAGAGGAACTGCTCCGTTCCATGGCGGAGGACTGCAGGGAAGAGGCGCTCCGGCTCTGGCAGGAGGCCTATGGAAGGACTGCGCCCCCCGGCGCACTTTTTCTCCGGTTTCCGAAGGCGGCAGCCCCCCTTGGCAGAGCGGTGGCCCGGCAGCTGCAGGAGGCAGGCTTTTCCCTGTTCCTTCCGGCGGCTCCGGTGCATCTGATCAACCGGGGACTTTCCCTGAACCCCTTTCCGGAAGCGGAAGGGGAGGCGGCTCTTCCTTTCAGACAGTGCCATAGGGAGGACCTGGCGCTTTTTCTGGGCAGCCGCCTGAAGGCGGAAAAGCTGCGGAGCCTGGAACAGGCAGCAGGGATCCTGGCGGAAAGGACCGGGGGAAGGGCTGAGCTCTTTGAGATCAGGATTCCCGGCGTTCCGGCGGCTTTGGAACCGGCCAGGGAAGCCGGAACCGGGGCGGCCTTTACGACCCGGCAGAAACGGCTCTGGGAGAGCCTTTTACAGAAACGGAAGGCCCTGTGGCCGGAGACGATGCCCAGGGGCGTTTTTCAGCCGGAACTCTTTACAAAGGAATCGACGAGGTAAAACAGAATGGATAAAAGAAAAGGACACAAGATGGCGGCGGGCCTGTGCCTTCTGGCAGCCCTTTCCCTTGCTTCCGGCTGCGGCAGCAAGGCGGAGCAGGAAACCACCGCAGCTTCCGCTTTGGCGGAGGAAACGATGACGGCGGCAGAAACCGCTGAAACGGAAACAGAGACCGAAGCAGAGACCGCGGAGACCTATCCCGGCACCCTGGCTGCGGCAGAAGGGGAGGAGCAGGCCTATTTCGGCGTGATGTACGCCTCTGTGCTGGACCTCTGGCAGGATGGAGAGGGCGTCAACATCTACAGCCTTCAGGACAGCAATGATCCGGAAAACATCTGGACCGTTTCCGGGCTCGACATCGGCCTTGTGGACACGGAGCTGGAAAAGGGAAGCCAGGCGGCGTTCCTCTTCAGCGGCGACATGGCCCGGGATCCGGAGCAGGTGGTGCTGGTGGCGGCGGTGCCCTATACGGCTTACCGGCTGGGCAGGGCGGAAGGCACTACGGACAATAACATGATGAGCACCTTCTCCATCCGGACGGACAGCGGGGAGCAGATCTCCTTTCTGAAGGACGGCTGCAGGATCGAAGAAGGCGCCATGTCCAGAAACGAAGGGGACCGGGTCGTCGTCTATTATGCCTATAGTCAGGAAAATGCGGTCTATTACCCTCTGGAGGTACGGGCGGCAGAATAACTGTGGAGCTTCCGGCAGCGGCTTTTATTGAAGCGCCGGAGTGGAAAAGAGCATGGGAACAAAGATGTACAGAGAAAACAAAAAAGGGCTCCGGCGTCTGACTGGATTTTGGTGCGCGGCGGCGCTGATCCTCGGGCTGTTCTTTACGGCAGGCGCCGGGCAGGCCTATGGCGCGCCGGGGTGGCCAACCCTCTCCCAGTCCGTGAACGCAGGTGCTGCCATCTGCATGGATGCGGATACGGGGGCGATTCTCTATGGAAAAAATATCAACGAAAAGCATTATCCGGCTTCCATCACCAAGATCATGACAGCGCTTCTGGTGGTGGAAAACTGCAGCCTGGATGAGACGGTGACCTTTTCGGAAAGCGCGGTGACAGGCCTGGAGGCGGGGGCGGTAACGGCCTTTACCTCGGCAGGAGACCAGCTTTCCGTCAGAGACTGCCTCTATGCCCTTTTGTTCCGTTCCGCCAACGAGGTGGCAAACGCCCTGGCGGAGCATGTGGCAGGCAGCGTCAGCGCCTTTGCGGATATGATGAACGCGAAGGCGAAGTCCCTGGGCTGCCGGAACACCCATTTTGTCAATCCCAATGGACTGAACGATTCAGACCACTACACCACGGCCTATGATATGGCGCTCATCGCCAGGGCCTGCATGGAAAACGAGACCTTCCTGTCCATTGAAACCGTGGACAGCTACACCATCGGCCCTACCCAGAAAAGGCCCAACGGCCTGACGGTGACCCTGGGCCATAAGATGAAGCGCAGCGGAACGGCATATTCCGACAGCCGTGTGGTGGCGGGAAAGACCGGATTCACCAGCAGCGCGGGAAATACCCTTGTGACCATGGCGGAGGAAGGGGACCGGAGGCTTGTGGCGGTGGTGCTGCAGGACCGGAATCCCCAGCACTATACGGATACCGGCGCCATGCTGGACCTGGGCTTTTATTCCTTTGAAAACCTGGAGGCTCCGGAGCTTTTTGACGGAAAAGCCCTGGAGACCCAGCTGATCACCGACGGCGTCCTGCCCCAGGGAGAGGGGGCCAACAATCTGGAAACGGACCGGCCTCTGCAGGTGTCCCTGCCAAAGGGGGCTGCGGTTTCGGATCTGAGCTGCGACATGGACTATAACCTGTCAGGAGGCGCGCCGGAGGAGGCGGTGGCACAGATGACCTTCCTCTATGGCGGAGACCATACGGCAGGCTCTTACTATATCCTGAACTCCAGGGAATCCAACCTGAGCATCCTGGACGTTTCCTCACCGGCTGCAGTGGCCATCGTCAGCATTTCCCTGGCGACCATCATCGGCATCGGCGCCTTCTTCCTGCTGGGAGGCGGCACCGCCTGGCACATGCACAACGTCAAGGTGGAAAAGCGGCGCAGGGAACGGATGCGCCGCCGGCGCCGCAGAAGGCTTGAGGCCATGGGCATGAGCGAGGAGGAATTCCAGCGGCTGGTACAGCGGCACCGGGATCATCCGGAGGACTGGGAATAAAGCGTCCCGAAGGCTGCGGCGGTCAGAGGATAAAACGGAAGATTAGACGGAGAAAGACATGGATACGGAAAAGGACCAAAAACAAAAGGGAGCCGGAAAAAGGCTCTTGGGCAGGATCTTGAATTATGAAACGATCTCATATCTGGTGATCGGGGTGCTGACCACCCTGGTGGACTACCTGGTATTTGCCCTGGTGAACGAGGGCCTGCAGGCCGGGGGATTTTTCTCGGAGACGGCGGCGGTCATGATCGCTACCGTGGTCTCCTGGCTGGCGGCAGTCATATTTGCCTATATCACCAACAAGCTGATCGTCTTCCGGAATTTCTGCATGAAGCCCTCCTATCTGGCAAAGGAAGCCTCCGGCTTTTTTGCCGCAAGGGTCATGAGCGGGGTGATCACCCTGGCGCTCATGTGGCTCATGACGGATCTGGGCAGCATCAACGAATATATCGCAAAGATCATCACCTCTGTGTTCAACATGGTATTCAACTATGTAGCCAGCAAGCTCTGGATCTTTAAGAAAAAGGACGCATAAAAAGAGCGGGAAAGCAGGACGTTTACAAAAGAGCACGGAAAGCGGGATGTTTACAGCGGGGAAAGGAACTGGCAGCATGACGGCTTTTGAAGAAGAATCCTGGCAGCAGGATAGAAGGGAAAAAAGAAAAAACTATCTGTTTACCGACAGGGACGCCTATCTGGCGGCCTTCCTGGCCCCTGTGCTGATCCTGGTTGCGGTGCTGATCTGCAACCGGGTGTTTCCCTTCGGGGAGGAATGCTTCCTCCGGACGGATATGTATCATCAGTATGCTCCCTTCTTTTCCGAGCTCCAGGAAAAGCTGCGGAACGGGGGCTCTCTGCTCTACAGCTGGAACATCGGCCTGGGGGTCAATTTCACGGCCCTCTACGCCTATTATCTGGCAAGCCCCCTGAACTGGTTCGTGATCTTCTGCCCCAAGGAATACATCATCGAATTCATGACGGTGATGGTGGTGCTGAAGCTGGGCCTTGCGGGCCTTACCATGACCTGGTACCTGAAGGACCGTTATAGACGGCAGGGCCTGGGAGCGGCTTTTTTCGGCATCTTCTATGCCTTGTCCGGTTATATGGCGGCCTATTACTGGAATCTTATGTGGCTGGACTGCATCGTGCTGCTGCCGGTGGTGCTGCGGGGCCTGGAACGGCTTGTGACGGAGAAAAAGGGCATCCTCTATGCAGGAGCCCTGGGACTGAGCATCCTGTCCAATTATTATATCTCCATCATGACCTGCTTGTTCCTGGTGCTGTATTTCCTTACGCTGAACATTCTGGAACGGCCGGGATCCTTCGGCGTCTTTTTTGGAAGATGCCTGCGCTTTGCGGGTTACAGCCTGCTGGCGGGCGGCCTTTCCGCAGTGTTGCTGCTGCCGGAGATCGCAGCCCTTTCCTATACCGCCTCCTACGATGTGGTGTTCCCTCAGACCATCACCCAGTATTTTACGGTGATCGACATGCTGGCAAGGCATCTGCCGGGGGTGGAAACGGAGCAGGGGCTGGACCACTGGCCGAACATCTACTGCGGCACCGGCGTGTTCCTGCTTTTCGGGCTGTATCTGTCCGCCAAAAGGATCAGCCTGCGGGAAAAGGCGGTCTATAGCGGCCTTTTGCTGCTGTTTCTGCTGAGCTTTTCCGTCAACCTTCTGAATTTCATCTGGCACGGCTTCCATTACCCCAATTCCCTGCCGGCCCGCCAGTCCTTCATCTATATCTTCCTGATGCTTCTGGTGTGCTACCGGGCCTACATGCAGCTTGGCGGCATTTCCCCCGGGACCCTGGGCAGGACCTTTCTGGCAGGGGCGGCCTTTATCCTGCTTTGTCAGAAGCTGATCACCGCCAGACATTTTCAGTTCGGGGTCTATTATGTAGGCCTTCTGCTGCTGGCGCTGTATGCCCTGGTGATCTACCTGTACAGGACCGGCAGGCTCAGGCGGTCCGGGGCGGCCCTTCTGGCCCTCTGTATCGTTATGGGAGAGGCGGCGGGCAACACGGCCATGACCTCCATCACCACCACCTCCCGCACTGCCTACACAAAGGACAATGAGGACGTGAGGACCCTGGTGGATTCTCTCTTTCCCAGCACCGGATTTTTCCGGGTGGAAAAGATCAGCCGCAAGACGAAAAACGACGGCGCCTGGATGAACTTCCCCTCCGTGTCGCTGTTTTCCTCCATGGCAAACGCCGACTGCACGGATTTCTTCAGCGCCCTGGGCTGCGAGGCTTCTACCAACGCCTATAGCATTACGGGCTCCACACCGCTGGTGAATATGCTGTTTTCCGTAAAATACGCCATCTACAATGCGCCCCAGGAGGACGGGGAGGAAAAGAAATTCCTGGAGAGCATCGGGGAGAGCTATCTCTATCAGAACAATTATGCACTGCCTGTGGGCTTTATGATGCCTGCGGCCATGGAAAACTGGCTGCAGGATCTGGATAACCCGGCCCTGGTGCAGGACGCCCTCTGCGACGTCCTGGGTACCGAGGCGGTGCTTCAGCCAAACGGAGAGCTGCCCAGCGAATCCGGCGCGGACTTTGCCGTCACCATTTCCCAGGACGGAGAGTACTATGCCTTTGTGACCAATCCGATGGTGAAGAAGGTAAAGGTGACGGCTGCGGGAACGGAACGCAGCTTTGAAAATGTGGACAGAGGGTATCTTCTGGAGCTGGGGAATCTGAAGCAGGGGGATCTGGTGCAGATGCGCTCCGAAACCGACGGACAGGATATGCAGGCCCAGATCTACCGCTTCGATTACGACGCTCTGCGGGAGGTCTACGGACAGCTTTCGGCGTATCCGCTGCGGCTGGATGTCTGGGAGGATACCCGGCTGCGGGGCACGGTCACGGTGGATCCGGAGGCACTTTTTTCCGGAGACGGCAAAGGGAAACTCTTTCTGAGCATTCCCTACGACCGGGGCTGGAAGGCTTTTGTGGACGGAGAGCCGGTGGAGACCGTGAAGATCTTCGATACCTTCCTGGGAGTGGAGCTGCCGGAGGGAGAGCATCTTCTTGAGCTTCAGTATCAGCCGGAGGGCCTTGCGGAAGGTATGCTGATCTCCGGCGCGTCCCTGCTGCTGCTTTTGCTTTTGGCGCTTTTCACAAGGCTCAGGAACCGGAGGCCCGGCCCGGCCTCCACGGAAGAGGACGAGGAAGCGGCAGAAGAGGAAGAGACGGAAACAGAGGATTCCGAAGCAGAAGAGCTGGAAACGGAAGCGGAAGAAAACATGCCGGAGGGGGCTATGCCGGAAGAAGGACGGCAGCCCGGCCCCTGGGAGACCCTGGAGCCCTCCAGGGAGGAGCGGTATTTTTTAAAGGATTAGGAGGACAAAAGGGTGAAGGAGCTTAGGGGAAAGGAAGTGGCGGAGCATATCCGGCAGGAGGTGCTGGCAGGAGCGGAGCGCTTTGAAAAGGCCATGGGCAGAAAGCCCAGGCTGGTGATCCTGCGCTGCGGCGAAAAGCCGGCGGATCTGGCCTATGAGAGGAACGCCCTGAAAAAGGCGGAGCAGTTCGGTCTGGAGGCGGCAGCGGAGCAGTTTCCGGAGGACGTGGCGGACAGCGTGTTCCAGCACCGGTTCTTCGAGCTGAACGAGGACCGGCGCACGGACGGCATCCTGTTGCTCCGGCCGCTGCCGAAGCAGCTGAACGAGGGCTTCCTCATCAGCTCCATGGATGCGGAAAAGGATCTGGACGGCATCAGCCCGGTAAACGCCGCAGGGGTCTATCTCGGCACGGAAAGCTTTGCCCCCTGTACGGCGGAGGCGGTGATGGAGCTTTTGCATTTTTACGGAATCGAGACAGCAGGCAGACATGTGGTGATCATTGGACGCTCTGCGGTGGTGGGAAAGCCCCTTTCCATGCTGCTGCTGGAGGAGAACGCCACCGTCACCATCTGCCACAGCCATACGGAGGAACTGCAGAAGGTCTGCAGGAAAGCGGACATCCTGATCAGCGCCGCAGGAAAGCCCCGGTTCGTAACGGAGGAATTTATCCGGCGGGGGACCGTGGTGATCGACGTGGGCATGAATGCAGGTCCTGACGGACATCTCTGCGGGGATGTGGATTTTGAGCGCTGCCGGAAAAAGGCGTCTGCCATGACGCCGGTGCCGGGAGGCGTCGGTGCCATCACCACGGCGGTGCTCATGAAGCACCTGCTGCAGGCGGCGGAGGGAAATCTGCTGTAAAGAAACGGAAAAGCGCGGAAAGGGCTTGATGAAACCAGGTCCTTTTTGTATAATGATAAGGCTATGGACGTCCGGGAGACCGGCGCCTTAAGAAAAAGAAAAACACAGGCCCTTACGGCCTGCAATGGATAGACGGAGGAAGAACAGTCATGACATTACTGGAACAGTGGAGAAACAAGGCCTACGGAGATCAGCTGGACAAAAAGGCCCAGGAAAAGCTCTGGACGGATTATTTTCTGGTAGAAAAAGGAATCTATGAGCAGCTGCTTTCCCAGCCGGATCAGGTGGTAGAGGGCTCTGTAAAGGAGCTGGCGGAGAAATACGGCACGGACATCGAGACCATGACGGGATTTCTGGATGGCATCAACGAGTCCCTGAAGGGCTACGAGAACCCCATCGAGACCATGGATGAGAACACCAGCGTCAAGATCGAGATCGATCCGGAAAAGCTTTACTACAACATGGTGGACGCAAAGGCAAACTGGCTTTACAATCTGCCCCAGTGGGATTCCATCCTTTCCGAGGAAAAGCGGAAGGAGCTTTACCACAGCTGCAAGATCTCCGGAACCGTCCGCCGCACCGGGAAAAAGGTATATCCCAACGATCCCTGTCCCTGCGGGAGTGGCAAGAAGTACAAAAAGTGCTGCGGCAAGAACGCTTAAGGAACAGAACCCTGATTTCAGACACATCGGCAAGCCGTATGTGTCTGTTTCTTTGTGAAACACCCTTCGGGTGTACCGCTATGCCGTGAAAAGCACGGCAGAATCGATGAAATACCCTTCGGGTATACCATTATGCCGTGAAAAGCACGGCAGAAAAGGAGGAAAATGCCCATGGATTATATGGTAAGGGCCACGGCGGCGGAAGGCATGCTGCGGGCCTTCTGCGTAACGGAACGGGATACGGTGGAGGCTGCAAGAAAGGCCCACAACACCTCCCCTGTGGCCACGGCGGCCCTGGGACGGCTCATGGCGGCGGCCCTGATGATGGGGGCGGACTTAAAGGAGGAAGGAGCCCTTCTGACCCTGAAGATCGGCTGTGACGGCCCCATCGGCGGCCTTCTGGTGACGGCGGACGGCCAGGGAAACGTCAAGGGCTATGTCAATGAGCCCGGCGTCATGCTGCCTGCCAATGAATTCGGAAAGCTGGACGTAGGCGGCGCTCTGGGCAACGGCGTGCTGTCCGTCATCCGGGACATCGGCCTGAAGGAGCCCTATGTGGGCCAGACTATGCTGGTATCCGGAGAGATCGCCGAGGACATCACCTATTATTTTGCGGCATCTGAGCAGACCCCTTCCTCCGTGGCCCTGGGGGTGCTGATGAACCGGGACAACACGGTGCGCAGGGCAGGGGGCTTCATGCTGCAGCTGATGCCCGGAGCGCCGGAGGAGCTGATCTCCGCCCTGGAGGAGCGGCTTTCCCATATCCGTCCGGTGACGGAGCTTCTGGACCGGGAGATGACGCCGGAGGAGATCCTTTCAGAGGTGCTGGCCGGCTTCCAGCCGGAATTCCACGGCCAGACCCCGGTGCGCTTTTTCTGCGGCTGTACCAGGGAGCGGGTGGAAAAGGCCCTGATCAGCATCGGGAAAAAGGAGCTTGCGGAAATGATCGCAGAGGGAAAGGACATCGAGACGGTCTGCCATTTCTGCGGAAAGAAATACCGGTTTACGCCGGAGGAGCTTCAGACGCTTCTGGAAAAGGCCAGGAGCTGACACAGGAAAAACAGCGAGGAGGAGATCGAAATGGGAAAAAAGGGCGGTCAAAAAAAGGGGCCCGGAGAAAAGACCATCTTTTCTTATTACAAGCCCTATAAAAAGCTGTTTTTCGGAGATATGGCCTGCGCTTTTCTGGAGGCCATGGCGACCCTGATCATTCCCCTGATCATCCGGCATATCACGGGAGGCGTGGTGGAAAAACCCCTTACCGAGGCCCTTCCGGAGATCTACCAGCTGGGAGCCGTGATGATCGGGCTGTGCCTTGTGCAGCTGGTTTGCCAGTGGTATACCGTTTACTTCGGCCATATGGTGGGAACCATGCAGGAACGGGATATGCGTTCGGAGCTTTACGAGCATCTGCAGAAGCTGAGCTTCACCTTTTATGACAACGCCAAGGTGGGGTCGCTTTTGAGCCGGGTGACCTCAGATCTGTTTGAGCTCACGGAGCTTCTGCACCACGGGCCGGAGGACGTGGTCATCTCCATCATCAAGATCATTGGCGCTTTTGTGATTCTCTGGATGATCAACGGCAGGCTGGCCCTGGTATCCCTGCTGATGCTGGTGCTGATGCTGGTGATCGCCGTCTACTTCAACGGCAAGATGAAAAAGGCCTTTGCAGAGCGGCGGGAAGTGCTGGCGGACATGAACGGGCAGCTGGAGGATTCCCTGGCAGGCATCCGGGTGGTAAAGTCCTTTGCCAACGAGGACCGGGAGATCGAAAATTTCGAGAAGCAGAACAGCCGGTATGTGGAGGCGAAACGGCGTTCCTACGTCTATATGTCCACCTACCAGAGCTCCATGAATTTCTTCAGCACCCTGATCACGGTGGTCTCCGTCATCGCGGGAGCGGCCATGATGGCCTGGGGCGGCCTTTCTGCGGCGGACCTGGTGGCCTTTATCCTTTATATCAACAACTTTATCGAGCCGGTAAAGCGGCTGATCAATTTTACGGAGACCTTCCAGTCCGGCTGGTCCGGCTACGCCAGGTTCCGGGAGGTCATGGCGATATGCCCGGATATTACGGACAGCCCGGAGGCAAAGCCCCTTAGGGACTGCCGGGGAGACGTGCAGTTTTCCCATGTGTCCTTCCATTATGCGGACCATAACGAAACGGTGCTGAAGGATGTAAATCTTCATGTGGGAGCCGGAGAATACGTGGCGCTCTGCGGCAGCTCCGGCGCAGGCAAGACCACCCTCTGCTCGCTGATCCCGAGATTTTACGATGTGACGGAGGGGGCGGTGCTCATCGACGGTCAGGACGTGCGGGGGCTTCAGCTCAAGTCTCTCCGCAGCCATATCGGCATCGTGCAGCAGGACGTTTATCTTTTTGCGGGAACCGTCATGGATAACATCCGGTACGGAAAACCCGACGCCACCGACGAGGAGTGCATTGCGGCGGCCAAGGCGGCCAACGCCCATTCCTTTATCATGGAGCTGCCGAAGGGCTACGATACGGACATTGGACAGCGGGGCGTCAAGCTTTCCGGAGGCCAGAAGCAGCGGCTTTCCATCGCCAGGGTGTTTCTGAAAAATCCGCCGGTGCTGATCTTCGACGAGGCCACCTCAGCGCTTGACAACGAGTCGGAGCGGGTGGTGCAGGAATCCCTGGAGCGGCTGTCCCGGAACAGGACCACCTTTGTCATCGCCCACAGGCTTTCCACCATCCGGAACGCCAAGCGGATCCTGGTGCTGACGGAGGAGGGCATCGCCGAAGAGGGCACCCACGAGGAGCTCCTGCGGAAAAACGGCGTGTACGCCGCCCTGTATCACGCGGGGCACTGATGGGCCCATGGCCGGAAAGATGGCGTTTCCTGGTTGAAGGAGCGGGCTCCATCTATTGATAATCATGGAAAAATCTGCTAAACTGAACGGAAGCAAAAAAATTTGCAGCAGGGGAAAAGGTATGTATAAACAGGGAATTTACACGGTAATGAGCAACCGCCGGATCGCGGCGGACGTCTATCGCATGGTGCTTTCCGGAGACACCCAGTATCTGGACCGGCCGGGGCAGTTCATCAATATCAAATTGTCCGGACTGTATCTTCGCAGGCCCATTTCCGTCTGCGACTGGGACAAGGAGACCATCACCATCATCTATAAGGTGGTGGGAGAGGGAACGGCCCGGATGGCGGCCATGACCGGCGGCGAGGAGCTGGATGTGCTGACAGGTCTTGGAAACGGCTTTGAAACGGACTTTACAAAGCTTCTGCCTGAGGCGGGGATCCGGAAGAGCCCGGAGGGAAATTTCGTTTTCCCGGATGGTCGTCAGGTGACCGCGGCTGTGGTAGGCGGCGGCGTAGGCGTGCCTCCCCTTTACGCCCTGTCCCGGAAGCTCCTTTCCGAAGGCGTCCGGGTGATTGCGGTGCTGGGCTTTAACCAGGAGGACCAGATCTTCGGCTACCGGGATTTTGCGGAGCTGGGCGTTCCCGTATGCCTTACCACGGTGGACGGAAGCGTAGGGGTGAAGGGCTTTGTGACCGACGCCCTGAAAAACTTTGAATACGATTTTTACTTTACCTGCGGTCCGGAGCCTATGCTGCGGGCGGTATGGAATCTTGGAAAAGAGCGGGGCGTGGAGGGACTCCTGAGCTTTGAGGCCCGGATGGGCTGCGGCTTTGGCGCCTGCATGGGCTGCTCCTGTGAAACCATCGCGGGACCGAAGCGCATCTGCGTGGAGGGACCGGTGATGAAGAGCGGGGAGGTGCTGCTGTAATGGATATGCGCGTGACCTTAAGCGGCTGGACGCTGGACAATCCGGTGATTCCGGCTTCCGGGACCTATGGCTTCGGCTATGAGTTCCATCAGTTTTACGATATCAACATGTTGGGCAGCATTGCCTTAAAGGGAACCACGAAGGATCCCCGCTACGGCAATCCCCTTCCCAGGATCGCGGAGTGCCGGGAAGGCCTGATCAACGCCATCGGCCTGCAGAACCCCGGCGTGGAAAAGGTGATCTCCGAGGAGCTGCCCAGGCTTAAGACGGTCTTCCACAAAAAGGCAATCGCCAATATCTCCGGCTTCAGCATAGAAGATTATGTTTATACGGCCTCCCGCTTCGACCAGGAGGAGCAGATCGGGATCCTGGAGATCAACATCAGCTGCCCCAACGTCCATGGCGGCGGCATGGCCTTCGGACAGAAGGCGGAAGCGGCGGCAGAGGTGTGCCGGGCGGTGAAGGCGGCCTGCAAAAAGCCGGTATACATGAAGCTTTCTCCCAACGTTACCAGCGTGGCGGAGATCGCAAAGGCCTGCGAAGAGGCAGGGGCGGACGGCATCGTGCTGATCAACACCATGCTGGGCATGCGGATCGAGCCCAGGACGGGCAAGCCCATCGTCAGCACCAAGGCCGCAGGATTTTCCGGACCGGCGGTAAAGCCGGTGGCAGTGCGGATGGTCTATGAGGTGTATGAGGCGGTCAAATGTCCCATCATCGGCGTAGGCGGCATCGAGACTGCGGACGACGTCATCGAAATGATGAGCGCGGGAGCGGCGGCGGTAGAGGTAGGAGCCGCCAATCTGGTGGATCCCTATGCCTGCAAGAAGATCATCGAAGAGCTGCCGGAAAAGATGGCGGCCTACGGCATCGAACGGCTGTCGGATATCACGGGAAGAGCCCATCATTAAATTCATATAAGAAAAGCTTTGGAGTTTTCAGATCAGGAGGAGATATGAAGCAGAAAGATGTGATCATAGCGCTGGATTTCAAGGACAAGGCGGAGACCCTGGCCTTTCTGGACCGTTTTACGGAGGAAAAGCCCTTTGTCAAGATCGGCATGGAGCTGTTTTATGGAGAGGGCCCGGATATCGTGCGGGAAATCAAGGCCCGGGGACACAGCATTTTCCTGGATCTCAAGCTTCACGATATCCCCATGACGGTGCGGAAGGCCATGCGCAACCTGGCCCGTCTTGGCGTTGACATGACAAACGTGCATGCGGCGGGCACCGCCGATATGATGAAGGCGGCGCTGGAGGGCCTCAGGGAGGGCGCCCAGGAAGCGGGACTTCCCTGTGCAAAGCTCATCGCCGTGACCCAGCTGACTTCCACCAGCGAGGAGCGGATGCAGCGGGAGCTTCTGATCAACGCTCCCATCAACGATACCATCATCCACTATGCAAAGAACGCCAAGGAGGCGGGCCTTTGCGGCGTGGTATGCTCTCCCCTGGAGGCGGCCATGGTAAAGGAGGCCTGCGGGAAGGAATTCCTGACGGTGACCCCGGGCATCCGTTATCCCGGAGCCGGGGTGCAGGACCAGGTGCGGGTGACCTCTCCCAGCGACGCAAAGGAGATCGGAACGGACTATATCGTGGTGGGACGCCCCATTACGGCTGCGGAGGACCCGGTGGCGGCATACCACAGAGTCTGCGGAGATTTTCTGTAAAAGGGCAGGTTTCCTGAAAGCCTGCGGCGGCGGGCCATCACGGAAAACCGGCGGAAAGAAGGATCGGTTTTATGAAAACGCATATCACATGGGAGGAGGCCCTTGGGCTTCTGGAAAAATACAATCAGGAACCCTTCCATATCGAGCACGGCATCACGGTGGGCAAGACCATGGGCTGGTTCGCCCGGAATCTGGGCTATGAGGAGGAAGCGGATTTCTGGGAGGTGACAGGGCTCCTGCACGATGTGGATTTTGAAAGATATCCGGAGGAGCATTGCAAAAAGGCTCCGGAGCTATTGGCGGAGCTTTTTGCAGAGCCGGAGCTGGTGCATGCGGTCTGCTCCCACGGCTATGGGCTCTGCTCCGATGTGGAGCCGGAGCACCAGATGGAAAAGGTGCTTTTTGCGGAGGACGAGCTGACAGGCATCATCTTTGCCGCGGCAAAAATGCGTCCCTCCAAAAGCTGCCGGGATATGGAGCTTTCCTCTCTGAAAAAGAAATTCAAGGACAAGCGCTTTGCGGCAGGCTGTTCCCGGGAGGTCATCCGGACCGGAGCGGAGCGCCTGGGCTGGACCCTGGAGGAGCTTCTGGAAAAGACCCTTCAGGCCATGCAGGCCTGCGAGGAGGACATCCGGAGGGAAACGGCTTCGGAAACGGAAAGAAAACAGGAAGGATAAGATAGATACTATGGCATTTACCAAAAAGCCGGTTACCGGAATGCGGGATATCCTGCCGGAGGAAATGGCAGTGAGAAACTATGTGGAGCAGACGATCCGGGAGACCTATGCGGGATACGGATTTTCCTCCATGATGACGCCGGTGGTGGAGCATATCGAAAATCTGACGGCAAAGCAGGGAGGAGACAACGAAAAGCTGATCTTCAAGATCCTGAAGCGGGGCGAAAAGCTTACGGAAGCCCTTTCAGACCTGCGGGCAGCCGGGGCCCCTGCAGAAGGGGAGGCGGAGAACCTTTCCGACAGCGGCTTAAGATACGATCTGACCCTGCCCCTGGCCCGGTATTATGCAAATAACCAGAGCAAGCTCCCGCAGCCCTTCAAGGCGCTGCAGATGGGGCCGGTGTTCCGGGCGGACAGACCTCAGAAGGGCCGGTTCCGCCAGTTCCAGCAGTGCGACATCGACATTCTGGGAGACCCCACCAATCTGGCGGAAAAAGAGCTGATCCTAGCTACCTCCGAGGCCCTGGAAAAACTGGGCTTTGGAGAAAACTGCCGGATCATCATCAACGACCGGCGGCTTTTGTTTGAAATGATCGCCTATGCGGGGCTTCCCGGAGAGGATGCGGAAAAGATCCTGATCGTGCTGGACAAGGCGGACAAGATCGGCCCCGAGGGCGTGGATCAGGAGCTTCTGTCCATGGGTTACGGACAGGAGCAGATACAGCGCCTGCGGCAGCTGCTTTCCGGCTGTCAGGGTACCCCGGAGGACGCCAGGAACCTGGGAGAGGCGCTGGGCACCGAGACCGCAAAGGCGGCAGGGGAAAACGTCGCCGACATCATGCAGTCCATCGCCGCAGTGAAAAGCCGGCACATTCAGATGTGCTTTGTGCCCACATTGGTGCGGGGCATGGGCTATTATACAGGCACCATCTTCGAGATCCAGACCGACGCTTTGGGTTCCTCCATCGGCGGCGGCGGGCGCTATGACCGGATGATCGGAAAATTCACCGGCCAGGACGTTCCGGCAGTGGGCTTTTCCATCGGCTTCGAGCGCATTATGACCATCCTGATGGAGCAGGGCTTCAGCGTTCCGGAGACGGGAGAAAAGACCGTCTACCTCATCGAGAAGAACATGCCGCCGGAGCGGGTGGGAGAGATTCTGAACGAGGCCATCTCCGCCCGGAGCAAGGGGGCCAGGGTACTGGTCGCCTGGATGGCAAAGAACAAAAAGTTCCAGAAGGAAAATCTGATGAAAGAGGGCTATACCGATTTCCGGGATTTTTACCGGGAGGAACTGAAAAAATAAACGCGCCCGCCAAAAAGGGCGGAGCAGCATTACCAAAACCAAGGAGCATGAAACGATCATGGCAGAAAGTATACAGGGACTTAAGAGAACCGCCAGATGTGCGGAGCTGGGAGAGCAGGACATTGACCGGAATGTAACCGTCATGGGCTGGGTCCAGAAATCCAGGAACAAGGGAGGCCTTGTTTTCACGGATATGCGGGACCGCAGCGGGATCCTGCAGGTGATTTTTGAGGAGGATATCTGCGGCAGCGAGGTCTTCGCAAAGGCAGGAACGCTGCACAGCGAATACTGCATCGCAGTAACGGGCCGGGTCCGCAGCAGAGGCAAGGACGTGAACCGGGAGCTTGCCACCGGCGCCATCGAGATCGAGGCAAAGGAGCTGCGCATCCTTTCCGAGTCCGCACCCCTTCCCTTCCCCATCGAGAGCGAGACAAAGACCAGGGAGGAGCTTCGTCTGAAATACCGGTATCTGGATCTGCGCCGTGCGCCGCTGCAGCGGAACATCATGCTGCGCTCAAAGCTGGCCATGAGCGTGCGGAACTTCCTGACGGAGGAGGGCTTCCTGGAGATCGAGACACCCACCTTCATCAAGTCCACGCCGGAGGGAGCCAGAGACTATCTGGTACCTTCCAGAGTGCATCCGGGAGAGTTTTATGCGCTGCCCCAGTCGCCGCAGCTTCTGAAGCAGCTTCTGATGTGCTCCGGCTTCGACCGTTATTTCCAGCTGGCCCGGTGCTACCGGGACGAGGATCTGCGGGCGGACCGGCAGCCGGAATTCACCCAGATCGACATGGAGCTTTCCTTTGTGGATGTGGAGGATGTGCTGGAGGTCAATGAAAGGCTGTTGAAGCGCATCTTCAAAGAGGTCATCGGCGTGGAGGTGGAGCTTCCCATTCCCCGCATGACCTGGCAGACTGCCATGGACCTGTACGGCTCTGACAAGCCGGATCTGCGCTTCGGCCTCCCCATTGCGGATGTTTCCGAGGTGGTAAAGGATACGGAGTTTTCTGTATTCCGGGATGCGGTGGCAGCAGGTGGCGCTGTGCGGGGCATCCGGGTTCCGGGGGAGGGCCACATGCCCAGAAAAAAGATCGACGCCCTGGTGGACGTGGCGAAATACTACGGCGGCAAGGGCCTGGCATATCTCTGCGTAGGCTGCGCTGAGGACGGCGGCCACAAGTGCTCCTTCGGCAAGTTCATGACAAAGGAGCAGCTGGACGCCATCGTTTCAGCCATGGGCGCAGAGCAGGGCGATCTGCTGGTATTTGCCGCAGACCGGCTTTCCGTTGTGCGGAACGTGCTGGGAAATGTACGCCTTGCCCTTGGAAAACAGCTGGATCTGATCAAAAAGGACGACTGGAAGTTTGTCTGGATCACGGAATTCCCGCTTCTGGAGTGGTCCGAGGAGGAAAACCGGTTCATGGCGATGCACCATCCTTTTACCGCGCCCATGGACGAGGACTGGCAGTATATCGACAGCGATCCGGGACGGGTAAGGGCAAAGGCTTATGATATCGTCCTGAACGGAACGGAGCTGGGAGGCGGTTCCGTCCGGATCCATCAGGCGGACATCCAGGAAAAGATGCTGGAGGTCCTGGGCTTTACGCCGGAACGGGCCAACGAGCAGTTCGGCTTCCTGTTGGAGGCCTTCAAATATGGCGTTCCGCCCCACGCAGGCCTAGCCTACGGCATGGACCGGGTAGCTATGTGGATGGCGGGTGCGGACAGCATCCGCGACGTCATGGCTTTCCCGAAGCTGAAGGACGCTTCCGACGCTATGATGGGAGCCCCGGCAGAGGTGGACCAGCAGCAGCTGAGGGATCTGGCGATCCTGGTGGATCAGTCAGCCATCGAAAAGAAAGAAACAACCGAACAGGAATCCTAAAAGGGAAACAACCAAACAGGCATCATAAACAAGACGGCTTCGGGGGCAGGTTTTCGCTCCCGAAGCCTTGGAGATTTTGCGAATGGATAAAAGAGAATTCCTTTCCCAGCTCCGGGGGGCGCTGGCCTATGAGCTGCCGCCGCAGCTTGTGGAAAGCAATCTGAGCTACTATCGGGGATACATAGAGGAAGAGCTCCGGAAGGGCAGAAGGCAGGAAGAGGTGCTGGCGGAACTGGGAGATCCCAAGCTCATCGCCCGTTCCATCATCGACGCCATCAAAAGCGGCGCCGACGGTATTCCGGGTACGGCAGACGACATCAGTTTTACCGGCGGAGGCCCCATCTTCGCGGAGGAGGGACAGTACCGGACAGAGGAGCCGGGCTGCAATACCTTTGATGAACAGGGCAGGGAATCCTGCGACAGCCAGGAGCAGTTTGCAGGAGGCGGCTATGGCAGCGGCTCGACGCCGAGACAAAAGACCACCTTCCGGCAGTTTGACATGAACGGCGGCTGCGGCTGCCTGGGACTGATCCTGGTATTTTTCCTGATCATGTCCCTGATCGGCTGGGTCATCGGGCTTCTGAGCCCGATCCTCGCGCCGGTGTGCATGGTGCTGCTGATCCTCTGGCTGGTGGAACGCATTCGGGAGAACAAATAAATGAACCAGACCCGGCAGCCCGCCGGGAAAAGACATTACATATTCAGAAAGAAAACGGATGGAATTTATGGAACGTTACATGTTTGCTTCGGATATCCACGGGTCAGCTTTCTGGTGCAGAAAGCTGCTTTCGGCCTTTCAGGAAAGCGGCGCAAAAAAGCTGATCCTGCTGGGGGATATCCTTTATCACGGTCCCAGAAACGACCTGCCTGAGGAATATGCGCCAAAGGAGGTCATCGCCATGCTCAATCCCCTGCGGGAAAAGATACTCTGCGTCCGGGGAAACTGCGAGGCAGAGGTTGACCAGATGGTGCTGGACTTTCCCTGCATGGCGGATTACGGCTTTCTGGTGCTGAACGGCCTGAGCTTTTACGCAACCCACGGGCATGTGTACAATACCCTTTCCGAGGGGAAAAATCTGCCCCCCATGAATCCGGGAGAGATCCTGATCCACGGACATACCCATATCCCGGTGGCGGAGACCTTTGCAGCTGACCGGGGAGAGATCTACTGGCTCAATCCCGGCTCCGTCAGCATTCCCAAGGGGGGCTTTCCGAACAGCTACGGGCTTTTGACAGGCACCCGTTTCCAGGTGCTGGATTTTGCAGGCGGCGTCATAAAGGAGATCGACTTAAAGCATGAACTATGATCTGATCGCCCCCTGCCATTTCGGCCTGGAGGCATGTACAAAAAAGGAGATCCAGAGGCTTGGCTATGAGATCCGGGAAGTGTCCGACGGACGGGTGACCTTTTCTGGCGACGAGCTGGCGGTCTGCCGCAGCAACATCTTCCTACGGACGGCGGAGCGCATCCTGCTTCTGGCCGGAAGCTTTGAGGCCAGGACCTGGGACGAGCTGTTTGAAAAGACCAAAGCCCTTCCCTGGGAGGCGTTCATTCCGCTGGAGGGACGGGTGTGGGTGGCAAAGGCTTCCTCGGTAAAATCAAAGCTTTTTTCTCCCAAGGATTTTCAGACCATCATACAGAAGGCCATCGTATCGCGGCTGCAGGCGGCTTATCATATGGAGGGACAGCGGCTGCCCATGGACGGAGCGGACTATGCGCTCCGTGTCTTTGCTTTCAAAGACCGGATCACCATCGGCATCGATACCAGCGGGGAATCCCTGCACAAGCGGGGCTACAGAAGGCTTACAGCCAAGGCCCCCATTACGGAGACCCTGGCGGCGGCGCTTCTGATGCTGACCCCCTGGCGGGAGGATCGGCCCCTGGTGGATCCCTTCTGCGGCTCCGGGACCTTCTGCATCGAAGCCGCCATGATGGCGGCAGATCGTGCGCCGGGGATGAACCGGAATTTTTCCGCTACGGCCTGGGAAAACCTGATTCCGAAACAGCTCTGGTACCAGGCCTATGACGAGGCCTATGACCGGGCGGACCGGGTGGATCTGGAGGCGCTCCGGAAGAAAACGGACATCCAGGGCTTTGACATCGACGGAGAGATCGTGGAGGCAGCCAGAGCAAACGCCAGGGCCGCAGGGGTGGAGGAGCTGATCCACTTCCAGCGGCGGGATGTGGCGCAGCTGAGCCATCCGAAAAAATATGGCTTTATCATAACCAATCCCCCTTATGGGGAACGGATCTCCGAAAAGGAGGAGCTGCCGGCGCTGTACCAGACCCTGGGAGAGCGCTACAGGGCCCTGTCGGACTGGAGCCTTTATGTGATCACCGCCTATGAGGAGGCGGAAAAACAGCTGGGAAGAAAGGCGGATAAAAACCGCAAGATCTATAACGGCATGATGAAAACCTATTTCTATTCGTATTTTGGCAAGAAACCGCCGAAGCGGGAGGAAGGGGAAGCAGCCGGAGGTGAGGAATGAAGATCGTATTTGCAACTGGCAACGAAGACAAGATGCGGGAGGTCCGGGAGATCCTGGGGGCTCCGGGCAGAGAGATTCTTTCCATAAAGGAGCTGGGTATCCAGGCGGAAGCTGAGGAAAACGGCAGCACTTTTTCGGAAAATGCGGAGATCAAGGCCAGGGAGATCCATGAAAAGCTCCGGCAGAGAGCTCTTTTACAGGGGGAAGCCCTGGATGCAGTGGTGTTGGCGGACGACAGCGGGCTCTGCATCGACTACCTGGAGGGAGCGCCCGGCGTCTATTCCGCCCGTTGGCTTGGACATGACACGCCTTACACGGAAAAGAACCGCATGGTGTTGGAAAAGCTGCGGGAGGCCGGAGCGGGGCAGCGGGGCGCCAGATTCGTCTGCGCCATCTGCGGCGTTCTGGAAAACGGAGAGGTGCTCCATACCGAAGGGGTGATGGAGGGAGAGATCGCGAAGGAAAGCTCCGGGGAAAACGGCTTTGGCTATGACCCGATCTTCTGGCTTCCGGAATACGGGATGACTTCGGCCCAGATCTCCAGAGAGGAGAAGAACCGGATCTCTCACAGAGGGAAGGCCTTGCGGGCCATGAAGGCGCTGCTTGAGGAAAGGCAGAAGGTATGAAAAAGATTCTGGTGGCCAGCGACACCCATGGCAGACTTCAAAATCTGAAAAAAGTGATCGCGCTGAACAACCCGGTGGACATGTTTGTTTTCTGCGGAGACGGAGAGGGCATCGAGCAGGAGCTCGGGGAGCTGGGGCTGCCCGGCGGCTGCGAGCTGCACATGGTACGGGGAAACAACGATTATTTCTCTGACCTGCCAAAGGACGATGAATTTTATATCGGCCCCTACAAGGCGTTTCTGACCCATGGACATCTCTATGGGGTAAGCGTCTCCAGCCGCAGGCTGGCAGAGGAGGCCCGGGAGCGGGGCTGTGCCCTGGCGTTTTTCGGGCATACCCATAGGCCGGCCCAGGAGGAAGAGGGCGGGGTGACCTGCCTCAATCCCGGAAGCATGAGCTACCCCAGGCAGTTTGACAGACGGCCCTCCTTCCTGCTCATCGAGCAGGAGGACAGCGGAAGGCTCCATTTCCATCAGGGATATCTGGATTAAAAAAAGGCGCTGCCGTAAAAAGACCGAAAGGCAATTGCCATAAAAAGGTCGCAAGATCATATCAGGGAGGAAGGAACATGAAAAAACATGGAATGATGCTGGCTGCAGCGGCGGCCGTGATGCTGATGGCAGCGGGCTGTGGCGCTTCCGCGGAAACGGAAACCACAGCTGCGGCGGCAGAGACGGAAGCGGCAGCGGAAACAACGAAAGCAGAGGAAACCGCGGATGCAGC
Source organism: uncultured Lachnospiraceae bacterium (assembly GCA_944381405.1). Classification (GTDB taxonomy): domain Bacteria; phylum Bacillota; class Clostridia; order Lachnospirales; family Lachnospiraceae; genus Avilachnospira. The sequence goes on from CALWLA010000007.1 coordinate 29,302, forward strand.
AGAGACGCAGGAAGCGGAAGCAGAAGGCCAGGAGGCAGCCTCCGGGGCAGCAGAGGAAGAGGCGGGAGAGGCCCATTATCTGGATGATACGGTGCTGCGGGTAGGCTCTCTGAAGGGCCCCACCACCATGGGTCTCGTGAACATGATGTCTCTGTCGGAGGCGGGAGAGCTGCCCTATCAGGCGGAATTCACCATGGCTACCACGGCGGATGAGATCACTGCAAAGATCGCCAGCGGCGATATGGACATCGCGCTGATTCCCGCAAACCTGGCTTCGGTGCTTTATAACAAGACCGAGGGACAGATCGCAGTGCTGGATATCAATACCCTTGGGGTTCTGTACGGCGTAACGGGGGATCCTTCCATCACGGGCCTTTCCGATCTTGCAGGAAAGACCGTATACATGACCGGCCAGGGTACCACGCCGGAGTTTGCTCTGGACTACATCCTTGCGGAAAACGGCCTGTCAGAGGAGGTAACGGTGGAGTTCAAGAACGAGGCTACGGAGATCGCCGCCCTGCTGCAGGAGGATCCCATGGCCATCGCCATCCTGCCCCAGCCCTTTGCGACGGTGACCCAGCAGCAGAATCCCGAGGTAAAGGAATTCCTCGATCTGACGGAGGAATGGAAGAGCTGTCCTGACAGCGGTTCCTCTGAGCTGGTGACCGGCGTTACCATCGTGCGGAAGGAATTTCTGGAGGCCCATGAGGCGCTGGTAGCGGAATTTGTCCTGGAGCATCAGGAATCCGCCCTGAAGGCGCAGGAGGATCCGGAGCAGACCAGCCAGCTGGTGGCGCAGTACGGCATCATTGAAAAGGCGCCTGTGGCAAAGCTGGCCCTGCCCAAGTGCAACATCGTGTGCATCACAGGCAATGAAATGCAGGAGGCATTGTCCGGCTATCTGGAGGTGCTGTATCAGGCAAATCCCCAGTCTGTAGGCGGAGCCCTTCCGGCAGAGGATTTTTACGCTTTTACGGAAGTTTCCGGCGAGGAATAAACGCCTCGTCTGAAGCAGGAGCATCATGAAAAAAGAACTTCTTCAAAAAATCGGAATAGGGATCTTCTGGCTGCTGTGCTGGCAGGGCCTGGCGCTGCTTGTGGACAACAGCATCCTGCTGGTAGGTCCCTATGAGATGTGGCTGACCCTTATACAGCTTTTTTCACAGGGGGAATTCTGGCTTTCCATAGGAAATTCGCTTTTGCGGATCGGAGCCGGATTCCTCCTGGCTTCTTTCTTTGGGATTCTGTGGGGCGGACTGGCCTCCAAAAGCCGGTTTGTTTCCTTTTTTCTGTCGCCGCTGGTATCCCTGATGAAGACCATCCCGGTGGCTTCCTTTGTGATCCTGGCCATCATCTGGCTGGGAGGGACCCGGAACCTCAGCGTCTTTGTTTCCTTTGTAGTGGTGTTTCCAATGGTATACCTCAGCACCCAAAGCGGGATCCGCAGCACCGACAGGAAGCTTCTGGAGATGGCCAGGGTGTTCCACATCGGTACATTCCGAAGGCTGCGGCATATCTATTTTCCGGCGGTGTTTCCGTATCTGACAAATTGCTTCAAGACCGCCCTGGGTATGGCCTGGAAATCCGGCGTGGCGGCGGAGCTCATCGGGCAGCCCAGACATACCATTGGCGGAAATCTGTATCAGGCAAAGATCTTTCTGGATACGCCGGGGCTCTTTGCCTGGACCTTTACCATCATCCTGGTAAGCTTCCTGTTTGAAAAGCTGGTGCTGTGGCTGTGCAGCCTGCTGCAGCAGGAAGACATGCAGGGGGAGGAGCCGGCGGAACAGCAGGGAGGGAGCCTATGAACAGGGAAAACAGAAACGTCCGGGTGATCCTGTCGGAGATCTCCAAAAGCTATGGGGAAAAACAGGTGCTGACAGGCATCGAGGCGGTGCTTGCATCGCCGGAGCGGTATGGCCTTGTGGGCCGCAGCGGCTGCGGAAAAACGACGCTTCTGAGACTCCTTCTGAGCCTGGAAAAGCCGGATGCGGGGGTTGTGGAATGGCGTCTTGGAGAGGGGCAGGCAGAGCGGCTTCAGCCGCATCCTCTGATCGGCGCCGTGTTTCAGGAGGACCGGCTCTGCGAGGGACTGAGCGCCCTGGAAAATGCCGCCCTGGTCATCCCCAGGGACCGGGAGCTCTTTCAGAACCGGGCGCTTTTGCGCAGGGAGCTTTTGCGCCTCCTTCCGGAGGATGCCCTGGAGAAACCGGTGGCAAGGCTTTCCGGAGGACAGCGCAGGCGGGCAGCCATCGCCAGAGCCATGTGCGCGCCGGAGCCTCTGGCCTATCTGATGGACGAGCCGCTGACAGGCCTGGACCGGCAGACCAAGGAGGAGGTTACCGCCTATATCAGGGAAAAAACAGAAGGCGCCCTGTTCCTGGTGGCGACCCATGAGGCGGAGGATATGGAGCTTCTGGGGGTCCGGCAGGAGCATATCCTGCGGCTCCGTCCGGGAGGAAGGGGATTTGAAAAGCTGTCCTGAAGGGCGGCCTTGAAAAAAGGCTCTGAAGAAAGATGGGAGAAACCAGTTGACTTTCATGCTCTAAAATGTTAAAGTGACAGACAGAGAGATTTTGAAATGACAGTCTGGAGGAATATGCCATGAATCCAAAGATCCATACGGAAGAGGTTGACCATCTTTTTGATGCGGTGCTGACCCTGAAGACCAGGGAGGACTGCTATAAGTTTTTCGAGGACGTCTGTACCATCAAGGAGCTTTTGGCCATGGCTCAGCGCTATGAGGTGGCTCTGATGCTGGAAAAGAAGATGACCTATCTGGATATCGCGGAAAAGACCGGGGCTTCCACAGCCACCATCAGCCGTGTCAACCGTTCCCTGACCTATGGAGAAGACGGATATGCCATGGTATTTGAACGGTTGAAGGAAGAACAGGAAAACGACCAGTAAATACAAGCAGTCGTAACGAAAAGAAAATACGGAAATGAAATCATAGCGGAGGGTGGCTGCCTTCCGCTTTTCTTATGCGGAGATCACTCCTCTTTTTATGCGGAGATCATTCCTCTCTGGGTACCTTTCCCAGGATCCTTCCTACTACCCGGATCTCCCCTTCCTCAGGGAAGACGTCCGGGAAATCCCCGTTTAAGGAAAGGAGCCGGTCGGCGCCGGCCTCCTTGACATAGAGGCCGCCGTCCTTGGAAAAAAGACCGATGTCATGGAGGGAAAGGGAATCCGTCTTCGCCACATAGAGCAGGTCTCCATCCTGGAACATGGGCTCCATACTGCTGCCGGAAACGCCCACGATGAAATCCGCACCCCGGCGTGCAGGGGCAGGGACGGTTTCCAGAGGCATGTCCGCGGAATAGACGCCGGTTCCGGCGCTGGCTGCGTACTGCAGGAAGGGATAGAGACGGATTGGTTCCTCTGGAGGCAGGGAAGGGGCGGCAGGGGTTTGGGACAGGGTCTCCGGAGCCCGCTCCGGCAGGGCCATGAGCTGCCGGTCCATCAGGTAGGAAAGGGTCTCCCTGTCATAGGAAGAGAGACGGCGCAGCTTCTCGAGAAAGCGCAGCTCCTCCTGGGTGAATACCGGATTTTTCTGAGGCATCCCCTCCACATCCTGGAAGAGAAAGTTGGCGTCCACCTGCAGGGCCGGGATCAGCCTGCATAAAACGGCCTCCTTGGGGGTATGAAGCCCGTTTTCATAGTTTGCCACGGCTCCCTTGGATACGCCCAAAAGTCCCGCAAGCTCTTCCTGCGTATAGTGGCAGGCAAGTCTGGCCTCCCGAATTCTGCTGCCGATTCCCATAAGATCCCTTCCTTATCCGTTTCTTTTATCTATATGTATGTTATTTGATTTCTTTATCTGTATTCTACTATGGTTTCAGGCCTCCGTCAACCGAAAAGTTCAGAAAAACTGAGAAAAAATACTTGAAAGTTCAGAAAAACTGTACTACAATACAAGCACCTTCAGAAAAGGAAACAAAGGAGGGAAAGAAGATGAAGATAGAACTTAAGGTATATACGACAAAAGAGCAGAGGGTCTTCCTGAACCGGGTACGGAGAAAGGCGCTGCGCTTCATGCAGGCGGTCCTTCCCTTTGCAGAGGCGGCCGCAGGGCTATCCCTGATCCTGCTGATGTGCTGCATGGATTCGGAAAATATCGCTTCGGTGGTAAAGGGACTGTGGGTCTCCGGACTGATCTTCTGCGGAAGCTTCCTTTTAAAGCGTTCCGTGGATTCGGAACAGCGTCGCCTGCAGCATGAGCGCCGTTTCATGGCCCTGAGAGGCATGCGGGGCAGGATCGCATGATGAAGCAGCAGGCAGCATAGGGCCTGAGCCCCAGGAGGTAGACATGTACACGGAAATACTGCTTATGATCATAACCGGACTGTGCCTGCTCATCCTGATCCTGGAGATCAGGCGGACCTTTTCCGCAAGGGGCCGGGACCGGCTTAAGGAGCAGCTGGCAGCTTCGGAAGATCAGATCGCGGATATGGTAGGAGAACGGATCGGCACCATCCGGACGGACATCGGCGGCTGGCTGGCCCATGACGCGGAGGAAAACCGCAGGAACCGGCAGGAGGTCTCCGAGATGATCCGGCAGGGCAGCGCGGATCAGCAGCGGAGCCTGCAGCGCCTCTCCCTAAGCCAGCAGGAGGCCCTGGACCGTTTTGCCGAACGGCAGCAGCGGGCCCTGCGGGAATCCCTGCAGGAGCTGCAGGAAACCAACCGGCAGAAGCTGGAGGAGATCCAGACAGGCATCAATGAAAAATTGGAGAGCTCCCTGAATCAGCGCCTGGAGGATTCCTTCAGGACCGTGGGAGAGCAGCTGTCCAGGCTCTATACCTCTCTTGGAGAGCTGGGGAAGCTGGAGGACGGTGTCAACTCCCTGAACCGGACCCTCTCCAACGTGAAGACCCGGGGCATACTGGGGGAGGCCCAGCTGGAAAATATCCTGGCCTCCATCCTTTCCAATACCCTTTACGAGAAAAACGTCGTCACGAAACGAAACAGCCGGGATCCGGTGGAATTTGCGGTGAAGATTCCCGACAAGGAGGTACAGGGCAGCTTTATGTATCTGCCCATCGACTCCAAGTTCCCGACTTCCATTTACGACAGGATCGCAGAGGCCTCGGAGGCAGGAGACAGCGAGGGACTGCAGCGGGCCCAGCGGGAACTGGAGCAGCGGATCCGCACCGAGGCGAAGGCCATCAGCGAAAAATACATCGATCCGCCTGCCACCACGGATTTTGCCCTGATGTTCCTGCCGACGGAATCTCTTTATGCAGAGGTGCTGCGGATCTCAGGGCTGACGGAGGAATGCCAGCGGAAATACCATATCGTGATCACCGGGCCCACCACCATTGCGGCTTTGCTGAACAGCCTCAGCATCGGCTTCCGTTATATGGCGGTCAACAGGGATTCCCAGAACATCCTGAAGCTTCTGTCTGCCATCAAGAGCCAGTACGGCAATCTGAGCCAGCTGATCGAAAAGGCAGGAAGGCGGCTGGATCTGGCAAGACAGGCCACCAGCGATCTGAAGCGCAGAACGGAGCTGATCAACCGAAGGCTCTCGGCGGTGGAGGAGATCGATGCGTCGGAGGCAAAGGAGCTTCTGGGTATGGGGCCTGTGGGAGAGGAATCTGCAGATACAGTGTCAGAGGAGGACAGATTAGACAATTCCGCCGGAGTATGATATAGTAAAAAAATGAAATGCCTCCGGGCAGGAGCCCGGAGCCGCAATGAGAGGTAATCGAACATGGCAATGTCGTCAGAGGAACGCAGGCGAAGAGTACGGAAGGCGGTGGAGGCCCGGAGAAAAAGCGATCCATCAGGCCAGAGAACCGGTCAGGCTGCATACAGCGGTACGGACAGTACCGGCAGCAGGGACCGTGCCAATGGCGCAGACCGTATCAGCCGCGTAAGCCAAACCAACCGCAGCAGTCAGCGGCGCAGACGGCAGAGAAAAAAGAGGAATCAGGCGATCATACGGCTGGTTCTTCTTGTGATTCTGGCAGCCCTCATCCTTGTTTTGGCAGTCCTTGGCATCCGTGCAGCGGTGGGCTGGCTGAAAAACAGCCTCCCGGGAGAGCAGCAGGAGACGACAGCAGCCGTGTCTGGGGAAAGCCAGGAGGAGACGACAGCGGAGCCCACGGTTTCCGCTCTTGAAACAACGCTTGCAGAGGCAGAGCTCATGGCGGCCATGTACGACTACGACGGAGCCATCGCCCTGCTTTCTGAGACAGCCGAGACGGCGGACAGCCCCGAGGCCCAGGCGGCCATTGCGGAATATGAACAGATCAAGACCACTCTGGTGAAACAGGATATTTCCAAGATCACCCATGTGTTCTTCCATATCCTGACGGTGGACTCCGAAAACGCCTTTGACGTCAGCAAATGGGGCAAACAGGCAGAGGGCTACAACAGCCTTATGACTACCATACCGGAATTCGAGCGCATGCTGGATATCTTCTATGAGGAAGGCTATGTGCTGGTGGGACTTCATGACATGGCAGAAATGGAGACCCAGCCGGACGGTACCGTAAAGATGGTGGGAAAGGACATCATGCTGCCGCCGGGCAAGAAGGCCATGGTCATGTCCGAGGATGACGTCTGCTACTACGAATATATGGAGGGGGCAGGCTTTGCGGACCGGATGATCGTGGGAGAGGACGGCAGACCCACCTGCGTTTATGTGGACGAAAACGGAACGGAGCATGTGGGCGCCTACGACCTGGTACCCATCCTGGATCAGTTCATCGACGAGCATCCGGATTTTTCCTATCAGGGAGCCAAGGCCATCATCGCCTTTACAGGCTATAACGGCATCCTGGGATACCGCACGGATGAAACCTACGACCCTTCCTCCGATATGTACGATCCGGAAAAAACAGCCAACCCCAACATCGAGGCGGACAGAGAGGCAGCCAGACAGGTGGTGGAGGCTCTGCGCCAGGATGGATACGAGCTGGCCTCCCACAGCTGGGGCCACCGGGATATGGGCGCCATCAGCCTGGAGCATCTGAAGACGGATACGGACCGTTGGGACAGAAACGTCAACCAGGAGCTTCTGGGGGGCACCTGCGATATCATCATCTACCCCAAGGGCGCAGATGTGGGAGACTGGAGGGAGAGCTCCTATTCCCACGAAACCAACGCGAAATTCGATTATCTGTGGAACAAGGGCTTCCGCTATTTCTGTAATGTGGATGCCTCCACCCCTGCATGGGTGCAGAAGGGCTCAGATTTCCTGCGGCAGGGAAGACGACCTCTGGACGGCTATAATCTCTGGAACGATATCGCAAACGGAAAGAACCGTCTGTCGGATCTCTTTACGGACGTGTCCGCAGTCTTTGACAGCAGCCGTCCCACTCCTGTGCTTCCTTACTAAAGGGCGCAGAGAAAAAGGAATGACAAAAACATGATCAGCTTTGTACACGGAATATTATGCGACCTGGAGGAGGGCTCCATCGTTGTGGAGGCGGGGGGCGTGGGATACGGAATCTATGTGCCCGCCACGGTGCTGCAGCAGCTGCCCTCCATCGGAGAAGAGGTAAAGATCTACACATATTTTTCCGTCCGGGAGGACGGCCAGAGCCTTTACGGCTTCCTGAACAAGGAGGACCGGGAGATGTTCCGGCAGCTGCTTTCCGTCAACGGAATCGGCCCCAAGGGGGCCCTGGGCATCCTGTCTGTCCTCCGGCCTGACGATCTGCGGATGGCCATCATCACAGGGGACGCCAAGTCCATCAGCCGGGCGCCGGGAATCGGCGCAAAGACCGCCCAACGGGTGATTCTGGATCTGAAGGACAAGATCGACGCCGGCGCTGTGCTGCGGCATGCCGGGGAGGAGGGCCCTCTTCCGGAGAGCGGCGGTCCCTTCCCTGCAGGCGGCGGCCCTGCGGAAGAGGCGGTGGAGGCCTTGGCCTCCCTCGGCTACAGCAGGCTGGAGGCGGGCCGGGCGGTGCGGCGGCTTGCCATTACCGAGGATATGACGGCAGAGCAGATCCTCCGGCTGGCCCTTCGGAACCTGTAAGGGCGGGCCTCCCGCTCCTATAAACCGGTTGACAAATCCGGGAAACTTTTTATAATACAGTTGTAAATCAAATATGGCTAGGGGCGCTTATTGCTGAGATGGAAGCGGAAGCTTTCTGTCCCTCATGACCTGACCAGGATAATGCCTGCGTAGGGAAGCACAGTTACGAAAAACGCCGGAGGAGGACTCCGGGGAGTTTCGTGCATTTTCAGCAGCCCCTCCTAAAGAACAGGAGGTTTTTTTATGTCTATTTTTGTCAATGCGGAAGGCGGACTTACCACAGCAGGGTATATCGGCTGCATCGTCCTGATCCTTGCGCTTTTGCTGGCGGTCCTTTTCGTCAGAGGAAACGGCGAAACCCAGAGCAAGCAGATGTCCGCCAAAAAGCTGGCCTATTGCGCCATGTGCATCGCCCTGGCGGCGGTGACCTGCATGATCAAGGTCTTCGAGTTCCCCTTCGGCGGCTCCGTGACCCTCTGCACCATGCTTTTCGGCATGCTTCCGGCCTGGTTCTACGGCCTCAAGACAGGACTGCTGTGCGGCCTGATCTACGGCATCGTCCAGTTCGTGCTGGGACCCTATGTCATGACTCCGGTGCAGGTGCTTTTCGACTATGTGTTCGCCTTTATGATCATGGGGATCGCAGGCATTTTCTGCAATCAGAAAAACGGCCTGGTAAAGGGCTACATCGCAGCTGTGCTGGGAAGATGGATCATGGCCACCATCGCGGGCCTGATCTGGGTATCCCTGGGCTCCACCGCCTGGGAGGGCTGGGCGCCCCTGCCCTATTCCATGGCCTATAACGGCGCCTACATCGGCGCGGAGGCTGTGCTGACCCTGGTGATCCTTTCCGTTCCGGCGGTCAGAAAGGCCCTTTCCAGGATCAAAAAGCAGGCCATCAGCTGATGAAGAAGATGCCCATTTGGAGGCTATGCCGCAAAAGGGCGTGACAAAGGGCGAAGCCCTGGAAAAAACTTGTCCGGAGCCGGGTGAGATCTGCCCAAAGGCTCCGGATTTTTCATTGCTTTTTTTCCGGCTTTGGCGTATGCTTAAGACACACACCTGATGTCCCGAAGGAGGGACATGAAACAGCTTACCTATCTGAAATATGCAGTCATTTCCATTGGCTTTATTCTGGCCGCGATCCTTTTTCTAAACGAAGAACAGACTCCTACAGAGGAGCTTTTGCTGACCTCAGACCCTAGCTGGGAAAAGGCCTATGAGGAAACGGCAGCCCCTTCCAAGGCAGCGGAGGAGCAGGAAATCTCAAAGGAGGAGCTGCGGGCCATGATCCGGGAGATCCTGGCAGAACCGGAATTTTCCGGCGGGGCAGCTGGACCGTCTTTGGCCCCGGCACTCCCGGAAACCGCCGCCCCAGACCAAACTTCGGCTTCGGCGGAGACCTCCTCCGGGCTGGTGAATCTGAACACCGCAGACAAAGAGGAGCTTATGACCCTTACGGGCATCGGCGAGGCCAGGGCGGAGGCGATCCTTCAGTACCGGGAGGACTACGGCCCCTTTGCCCACATCGAAGAGATCATGAACATCTCCGGCATCAAAGAAAAGGCTTTTGAAAAAATTAAGGATTATATCACGGTTTAGGAGGGGGCTTTGCTTGCCTCGTTCAAGGCTTTTGTGTTATACTCTAATTTACATGAAATACGGGCGGGGCATGGAAAAAGTCCGGCAGCCCGGAGGAGGTCAATTTATGGCAGAAAATGAGAATGGTTCCCTTCACGTTGTATACGAAAAGGAAAAGCTGGGCAGCGTCAAGATCGCAGACGACGTGATCGCCTGTATCGCAGCCCTGGCTGCAACCGAGGTGGAAGGCGTCGACAGCATGGCCGGAAACATCACCAACGAGCTGATTTCCCGGCTGGGAGTAAAGAATCTTTCCAAGGGCGTCAAGCTGGATCTGAACGGAGATGAGGTCAGCATCGAGCTGTCCCTGAATATGACCTACGGCTACAATATCCCGGAGGTTTCAGAGCAGGTGCAGGAAAGAGTCAAGAACACCGTGGAAAACATGACGGGCCTTCATGTAATGGATGTCAGCATCAGCATTGCCGGCGTCAATACCAGTGTAAATCGATAAAAAGGAGCTGCGGGATTCATGACCAGACATGAACTGAGAGAACAGGCGTTCCGGATGCTTTTCGGGGTGGAATTCCACACGGAGGACCGGAGGGAGGCCCTGGAAAATTATATGGATGTCACCTTTGACGGCAAAATGACTGAGGCTGAACGGCAGGAGGTCATCGAAAAGGTGCTGGACATCGACGGGAAAAAACCGGAGCTGGACGCCCGCATCGACAGCGTGGCGGAGGGCTGGAAGGTCAGCCGCATGGGAAAGGCGGAGCTCAACATCCTGCGTCTGGCTCTCTACGAAATGCAGTATGACGACAGCGTACCGGTAAAGGTAGCCATCAACGAGGCGGTGGAGCTGGCCAAGGAATACGGAAGCGGCGACGCCCACGCCTTTGTAAACGGCATTCTGGCAAAACTCATCGACAGGGACCTTCCCGAAGCGGAGGGGGAAAAGGCAGCCGCCCCGGAAGCGGCAGCGCCCCGGCAGGAGGAAGCGCCAAAGGACGATGAAGCAGGTTCCTTGTAAATTGAAGAGAGCAGAAACATGACCGGCGTATATACAGTTTCACAGATCAATGCTTATATCAAAAACCTGTTTGTCCACGACTTCGCCCTGTCCAATATCTGTATCGAGGGGGAGGTCAGCAACTGTAAATATCACAGCTCCGGTCATATTTATTTTACGCTGAAGGACCAGGGAGCCGCCATGGCCTGCGTCATGTTTGCCAGGGAACGGCAGGGCCTTTCCTTCCGGCTGCAGGACGGACAGCAGATCGAAGCCAGGGGACAGATCTCCGTTTACGAAAAAACGGGCACCTACCAGCTTTATGTGCGGGAGTTGCGGCTTTCCGGCAGAGGCGCTTTATACGAGCAGTTCGAGCGGCTTAAGGCGGAGCTGGAAGAAATGGGCATGTTCGCCGACTGCTACAAAAAGCCGATTCCGCCCTATGCCATGCGCATCGGCATTGTGACGGCTCCCACAGGGGCGGCCATTCAGGATATCTGCAACATTTCCAGAAGGCGGAATCCCTATGTGGAGCTGATCCTTTATCCGGCGCTGGTACAGGGAAGGGAAGCCAAGGACAGCATCGTCCGGGGAATCCGGAGGCTGGATGAGATGGGGCTTGACGTCATCATCGTAGGCCGGGGCGGAGGCTCCATAGAGGATCTCTGGGCCTTCAACGAGGAATGCGTGGCCCGGGCGATCTTCGATGCGGAGACGCCCATCATTTCCGCAGTGGGCCATGAGACGGACTACACCATCGCGGACTTTGTGGCGGACCTGCGGGCGCCGACCCCCTCTGCGGCGGCAGAGCTCGCAAATTTTGAATACCATCAGCTGATGGAAGAGCTGGCTAGCCGGAGGAGCGCTCTGGAGGCGGCGGTCCTGCGAAAGGCGGAAGCGCTGCGGGCCAGGCTTTCCAGGGAACGGCTTGCTCTGCAGCTCCAAAGCCCGGAAAGGCGGCTTGCGGAACAGAAGCAGCGGCTTTCCGAAAAGGAAAGGCAGCTCAGAGAGCTTCTGCAGGCAGCGATCCAGGTCCGCAGGCAGGCGCTTTGGCAGGACAGGCAGATGCTGGATCAGCGGATGCAGCAGCGGCTTTTAGAAACAAGACACCGGTTGGAGCTTCTGGCAGGAGGGTTGGAGGGCCGTTCTCCCCTGAAACGGCTTGGGGGTGGCTATGCCTATCTGGAGGATGGAGAGGGACAGGCAGTCCGCTCCATCGGACAGCTGAAGCCCCAGGACCGTTTTACCGCCCATCTGCCGGACGGGGCAGTGGAAGCGCTGGTAGTGAAGACGGTGCCCGGGAAGCCGGAAGCATAAGGAAGAAGGCGTTAAGCATCATGGAAGAAAAGAAAACCTTGAGTATAGAAGAAAGCCTGGACCGGATCCAGGAGATCCTGCAGGAGCTGGAGGAGGGAGGCTGCTCTCTGGAGCGCTCCTTCCAGCTTTATGAGCAGGGGGTCCGGCTGATCGCCTCTGCCGAGGGGCAGATCGGTCAGGTGGAAAAAAAGCTGCGCATCCTGAAAGGAGACGAGGCGGCTTCAGAAGGGGAACAGGAGGAGTGACAGATCATGGCGGAATTCAAAGCAGAACTGCAGACAGGCATTGAACGGGTGGACCGGGAGATCCAGCGGTTCCTTCCGGAAGAGAGCGGCAGGCAGAGACTGATCCTGGAGGCCTGCAATTACTCTGTCAGAAACGGGGGAAAGCGGATCCGGCCGCTGCTGATGGAATCGGCCTATTTTCTTTGCAGGCTCAGAGAGCGGGGGGCACAGGGAGGGGCCGAAAGCGGAACCGGGTCCTGCTCCCGGGAGCCGGAAGCCCTGTACCAGGCGTTTCATGAGGAATATGAAGGGATCCTGGCGCCTTTTCTGGCGGCCATCGAAATGATCCATTCCTCTTCCCTGGTGCATGACGATCTGCCCTGTATGGACAACGACAGGCTGCGGCGGGGAAAGCCCTCCACCTGGGCAAAATACGGCGAGGACATGGGTACCCTGGCGGGAGACGGCCTGATGATCTATGCCTTTGAGACAGCCTGCAAGGCAAAGTCCTCCGGACAGGCAGAAGGCCAGGCGGAAAGGGTGCTTAAGGCGATCCGCATCCTGGCCCAAAAGACCGGCATTTTCGGCATGATCGGCGGCCAGACCGTGGATGTGGCCCTGACAGGAAAACCCATCACGCCGGAGGAACTGGAATTCATCTACCGGCTGAAAACAGGGGCGCTTTTAGAGGCGTCCATGATGATCGGCGGCGTGCTGGCAGGGGCAGGGACGGATACCGTCCGCAGCCTGGAGCTGGCAGCCTCGGAGCTCGGCATGGCCTTCCAGATCCAGGACGATATCCTGGACGAGACCGGCAGCGAAGAGGACCTGGGCAAGCCGGTGGGCTCGGATGAACGGAACTGCAAGACCACCTATGTGAAGCTCTACGGCTTGACCGCTGCGGAGGAAGCCGTCAGGAGCTGCACGGAACGGGCGGAGAAGGAGCTTCTCGCCATCGGGGAGTATCCCTTCCTGATGGAGCTGTGCGGTTATCTGATCCAGAGAAAGCACTAAGAGGATGTATAGTTAAGAGGAAGCGGTTATGCTGCTGGAACATATCAACGGTCCGGAGGATCTGAAAAAACTGACCTTCCGGCAGACGGAGATCCTGGCACAGGAGATCCGGGAGTTTATCATCGAGAAAATCAGCCATACGGGAGGCCATCTGGCCTCCAATCTTGGCGTTGTGGAGCTGACCATCGCCCTGTTCCGGGCGCTGGATATGCCAAAGGACAAGATCGTCTGGGATGTGGGACATCAGGCCTATACCCATAAGATCCTGTCCGGCAGGAAGGACGATTTTGACGGCCTCCGGCAGCTGGGCGGGATCAGCGGCTTCCCGAAACGGGAGGAGAGCCCCTTTGACAGCTTCGATACAGGACATTCCTCCACCTCCATTTCCGCAGGCCTTGGCATCGCTCAGGGCAGGGATCTTCTGGGGGAGGATTATACGGTGGTGTCCGTCATCGGAGACGGCGCCCTGACGGGAGGCATGGCCTACGAGGCCCTGAACAACGCGGCTCATCTGGGCAAAAATTTCATCATCATCCTGAACGACAACAAAATGTCCATTTCGGAAAACGTTGGGGGCGTTTCCAATTATCTCAACGGCCTTCGGACGGCGGCGGGCTACAACCGCTTCAAAAAGCAGCTGGAGCAAAGGCTGCGGTCCATCCCCTGTATCGGAAACCGGGTAGCCAACCGGCTGAAGCGTACCAAGGACAGCATCAAGGGCATGGTGATTCCGGGAATGCTCTTCGAGGACATGGGCATCACCTATCTGGGGCCGGTGAACGGTCACGACGTGAGAGCCCTGGAGCGGGCCATCCGGGACGCCAAAAAGCTGGATCACGCGGTGCTGCTGCATGTGCTGACCAAAAAAGGCAAGGGCTATAAGCCTGCAGAGGAAGCGCCGGAGCGGTTCCACGGGGTAGAGCCCTTTGACAAACGGACGGGACACAGCCTTTCCGAAAGCTCCCTGCCGAAATACACCAAGGTATTTTCCGACAAGCTCTGCGAAATGGCTAAGGAGGACAAGCGGATCGTAGCGGTGACGGCGGCCATGCCGGACGGGACCGGACTTTCCCAGTTCAAAAAGCTGTATCCGGAACGGTTCTTCGATGTGGGGATCGCCGAGGCCCACGCAGTGACCAGCGCCGCCGGTATGGCGGCGGCAGGCATGCGGCCGGTGGTGGCGGTGTATTCCTCCTTTTTGCAGAGAGGCTTTGACCAGATCGTCCACGACGTGTGCCTGCAGAATCTGCCGGTGGTGTTTGCCGTGGACCGGGCGGGCCTGGTGGGCTCCGACGGAGAGACCCATCAGGGCATCTTCGACCTGTCCTACCTGTCCCTGATCCCCAACATGACGGTGATGGCGCCGAAAAACCTCTGGGAGCTCAGAAGCATGCTGGAGTTCGCCCTGCAGCAAAAGGGGCCTGTGGCCATCCGGTACCCCAGAGGCACCGCCTATACCGGGCTGAAAAAATACGCCGCGCCCATGGAATACGGCAAGGGAGAGCTGATCTATCAGGGTCAGGACATCGCTCTCCTGGCTCTGGGCTCCATGGTCAGCACCGCGGAGCATATCTGCGACAAGCTGTCGGCAGAGGGGTACCGGCTGACCCTGGCCAACGCCCGTTTTGCAAAGCCGGTGGATCTGGGGCTTCTGGAAAAGCTCTGTCTGAGCCATAAGACCATTGTGACCCTGGAGGAAAACGTGGACCGGGGCGGCTTTGGCCAGGTGGTGACAGGCTACGTCCACACCCATTTTCCAAAGGTACGGGTGTTGAACATCACCCTGCCGGACGCTTATGTGGAGCACGGGGACGTCAGCGCCCTGCGGAAGCTTCTGCGCATCGATTCGGATTCCGTGATCCAGCGGTTCCGGGAGGAGGAGATCCTATGAAAGAAGGCGGAAAAAAGAAACGGCTGGACGTCCTCCTTTACGAGAGAGGCTTTGTTCAGAGCCGGGAAAAGGCAAAAACCGTGATCATGAGCGGCATCGTCTATGTCAACGGCCAGAAGGAGGACAAGGCGGGCACCACCTTTCCGGATACGGAGGCCCTTGCCATCGAGGTGCGGGGCAACGCCCTGCCCTATGTATCCAGAGGCGGCCTGAAGCTGGAAAAGGCGGTAAAGCTCTGGGAGCTGGACTTTTCCGGATTTGTATGCATGGACATCGGTGCTTCCACCGGCGGCTTTACCGACTGCATGCTGCAAAACGGCGCGGCAAAGGTCTTTGCCGTGGACGTGGGACACGGACAGCTGGACTGGAAGCTGCGGGAGGATCCCCGGGTGGTCTGCATGGAAAAAACGAATATCCGCTATGTGCAGCCGGAGGATATCGGCGGGCAGCAGCTGGATTTCGCCTCGGTGGACGTTTCCTTCATCTCCCTGGACAAGGTGCTGCCGGCGGCAAGACCCCTTTTGCGGGAGGGAGGCCGTATGGTCTGCCTCATCAAGCCCCAGTTCGAGGCAGGCAGGGAAGAAGTTGGAAAAAAGGGCGTGGTGCGGGACCGGAAGGTGCATCTTGCGGTGGTGGAGCGAATCATGGAGCTTTGCCGCAGCCTGGATTTTTCCATCCTGGGCCTTACCTACAGCCCCATCCGGGGTCCGGAGGGCAACATCGAGTATCTGATCTATATTGAAAAGGGCGGAGAACAGGGGGACATCCCCAGGGCCGAGGCGGTGGTGGCCGAAGCCCACGAAGCCCTGGACCGCTGATAGGGACGGAGAGCATTTATGAAGCATTTTTTCATCATCATAAACATGGAAAAACGCCTGGCAGAAAAAACGGGACGGACCATCGAGCAGTTCCTGGAGACCTGCGGCGGAGAGGTTTCCTACGAGACCTGGAAGGGACCCAGACAGAAGAAGTATGATCTTCCGGAGGGAACGGACTGTATCATTACGGTTGGGGGCGACGGCACCCTGATCCAGACTGCCCGGGCCACCATCGGCTCCGGGGTCCCCATCATCGGAATCAACCGGGGGCACCTGGGATATCTGACCCAGTTGACCCGGGAAAAGGATATCGTGCCTGCGTTGAAGCGGCTTTTAGAGGAACAGTATACCATCGAGGAACGGATGATGCTCCGGGCCCGGGTATACCGGAAGGGCAAGTGCATTTACAAGGATGTGGCGCTGAACGAGGTGCTGCTGACCCGGTACGACAGCCTCAGGACCATTCATTTCAAGGTGTATGTCAACGAGATCTGTCTGAACGAATACAGCTCTGACGGTCTCATCGTGGCGACCCCCACCGGCTCCACGGCCTATTCCCTTTCGGCGGGAGGCCCCATTGCGGAGCCGGAGGCCAAGCTGATGATCATGACACCCATCTGTTCCCATACCATCAATTCCCGTTCCATCATCTTTTCGCCCAACGACACGGTGCGGCTTGTGCCGGAGAGCGAAAACCAGATCGTGGCCTGCGACGGAGACCTTCCGGTGGAGCTGCAGAAGGGGGATGAGGTAGAAGTGGTGCGTTCCAGGCATTCGGCGCGGCTGGTGCGGCTGAAGGAGGAATCCTTCCTGGAGACCCTGCGGGACAAAATGACCTTCGTATAACGATATGGCGGAAAAGAGGACATGCCAATGAAAGTAGGCAGACAGGCAAAAATCATAGAGCTGATCGGAAGATATGACGTGGAGACCCAGGAGGAGCTCTGCGATCTTCTGAATCAGGAGGGATATGACGTGACCCAGGCCACCGTATCCAGGGATATCCGGGAGCTCAGGCTGACAAAGGTAAATCACAACGGAAAGCAGAGCTACAAGGCCCTGCCGGGAAATGTGGACCTTTCCAGAAAATATCTGAACATCCTGAAGGACGGCTATGTTTCCATGGACATGGCCCAGAACCTGCTGGTGGTAAAGACCGTGTCAGGCATGGCCATGGCTGTGGCGGCGGCCATCGATTCCCTGCAGTTCCGGGAGATCGTGGGCTGCATCGCCGGAGACGATACCATCATGCTGGCCATCCGCAGCGTGGATGACTGCCTTGAGGTGATGAAACAGCTGAGAGGGATCCTGGAGGAAAAATAATCCATGTTACTGGAACTGAACGTAAAGGACATCGCTCTGATCAAAAAGGCCCGGGTGGAATTTGGAGAGGGCCTCAATATCCTGACGGGAGAAACCGGCGCGGGAAAATCCATCGTCATCGGCTCCATCGGCCTGGCCCTGGGGGCAAAGGCCCGGGGAGACCTTTTGCGGGAGGGGGCGGAGGAGGCTTATATCGAGCTGGTTTTCCAGACGGAGCCGGGCTCCGGGCTGCAGGAAAAGCTCCACTCCCTGGGGGTCGCCATGGAGGAGGACGGGCTTTTGATCATCAGCCGGCGCATCGGCCAAAAGCGCTCCGTTTCGAAGATCAATGACGAGACCGTGACCCTGGCGAGACTGCGGGAGGTCACCTCTCTGCTCATAGATATCTACGGCCAGCATGAGTATCAGACCCTCCTGGATCCGAAGCAGCATCTGGATATCCTGGACGCTTTGTGCCGCAGGGAGAACGAAGCCCTGTTTGCTGCCCTGCAGGAGGCCTACCGGAGCTACAGCGCAGCAAAAAAACGGCTGCAGGATTTCTCCATGGACGAGGAGTCCAGAAAACGGGAAATGGATTTTGCCGCCTTTGAGATCGGAGAGATCGAGGCGGCGGGACTTCGGGAAGGAGAGGAACAGGAGCTGGCCGCCCGGTACCGGCGGATGAGCCACGCCAGGCAGATCGCGGAGCATCTGTCCAGGGCCTACGGCCTGCTTTCTGAAAACGGCGTGTCAGAGGCTCTTTCCGAGGTGACGGAGGCGGCGGGCTATGACGAGGGGCTTTCGGCCCTTCGGGATCAGCTCTGCGATGCGGAGAGCATCCTTTCGGAGGCGGCCCGGGAGGTAAGGGACTATGGGGATTCCCTGGAGATGGACGAGGCCGCCTTTCAGGAAACGGAACAGCGGCTGGATCTGATCCGGGGCCTCATGGCAAAATACGGAGGCTCTGAGGCAGCGGTGGAGGCTTATCGGAAAAAGAAGGCGGACCGGCTTTTGGAGCTTCAGGATTACGAGGAGACCCGGAAACGCTACGCCGCGGAGGCAGGAGAAGCGGAGGCGGCCCTGCTGAAGCTTTGCCGCAGCCTTTCCGAAAAACGCCGGATCGCGGCAGAAAAGCTGTCTGAGGCGGTGTGCCGGGAGCTTCGGGATCTGGGCTTTGAAAGCGTCAGCTTCCGGGCGGAATTCGGCGAACGGGAGCCCTCTCCCGAAGGAACGGACACGGTCTGCTTTATGACCTCCCTCAATCCGGGAGAAAAGGAACGGCCCCTGCAGGAGGTAGCCTCCGGCGGCGAGCTGTCCCGGATCATGCTGGCCCTTAAGACGGTGTTGGCGGAAACAGACGATATCCCCACCCTGATCTTCGATGAGATCGATACGGGCATCAGCGGACGCACCGCCCAGAAGGTGGCGGAAAAGCTGGATATCATATCCGGGGGCCATCAGGTGATCTGCATCACCCATCTGCCCCAGATCGCCGCCATGGCGGACCGGCATTTTGTCATTCAGAAGGAAACCAGAGAAGGGCGCAACGAAACGGAGATCCGGCCCCTTTCCGGAGAAAACTCCCTTTCCGAGCTCACGCGGCTTCTGGGAGGCGCCCGCATCACGGAGGCGGTGCTGCAGAACGCCCGGGAGATGAAGGAGCTGGCGCAAAAAGAGAAAAAAATGCACAAAGAAGCCCGGAAAAAGAAGGACGAACTATAGGAATTGTGATATAATAGGAGAAACAGCCGGTTTTCCCTCCGGCAAGGGGCCGGGCAGGGCGGCTGTTGTGCAGCGAGCAGAGGGGGATGCAAACTATGAAAAAAATATTGCTTCTTGCAAGCGAAGCGGTACCGTTCATCAAAACCGGAGGATTGGCAGATGTCGTGGGGTCTCTGCCGAAAAACATCGACCGGGAATTTTTTGACTGCCGGGTGATGATTCCAAAGTATCTGTGCATCAAGGAAGAAATGAGCCAGAAGATGGAATACATCACCAATTTCTACATGAACTATCTGGGACAGGATCGTTATGTAGGAATCTTCAAGGCAGAGTGGGAAGGTATCACCTATTATTTCATCGATAACGAGTATTATTTTTCCGGCTGGAGCCCCTATGGGGACTGGCTGTGGGATCTGCAGAAATTCTGCTTCTTCGAAAAGGCGGCGCTGAACGCCCTTCCGGTGATCGGCTTCCAGCCGGATCTGATCCACTGCCATGACTGGCAGACGGGCCTTGTGCCGGTTTATCTCAAGGACGCCTATGCAGGCGGCGATTTTTACAGAAACATCAAGTCGGTCTTCACCATCCATAACCTGAAATTCCAGGGCGTCTGGGACGTGAAGACGGTTCAGATGCTTTCGGAGCTTTCCGACTATTACTTTACGCCGGACAAGCTGGAGGCCTACAAAAACGGAAACATGCTGAAGGGCGGCCTGGTTTATGCGGATGCCATCACCACCGTCAGCAACACCTATGCAGAGGAGATCAAGACGCCCTTTTACGGGGAAGGACTGGACGGACTGCTGCGGGCAAGGGCCAATTCCCTCCGGGGTATCGTCAATGGCATCGACTACAGCGAGTTCGATCCGGAAACGGATCCCCACATCGAGGCCAGATACAACCTCAAGGATTTCCGCAAGGAAAAGAAAAAGAACAAGCTGGCGCTGCAGCGGCAGCTGGGCCTTCCGGAGGACGAGGGCAAGTTCATGATCGGTATCGTATCCAGACTGACGGATCAGAAGGGCATCGACCTGATCCAGTGCGTCATGGACGATCTGTTCCAGGACGATATCCAGTTCGTGGTGCTGGGCACCGGAGAGGAACGGTATGAAAACATGTTCCGCCACTATGACTGGAAGTACCACGACAAGGTTTCCGCCCAGATCTATTACAGCGATCCCCTGGCTCACCGTATCTATGCGGCCTGCGACGCTTATCTGATGCCGTCGCTGTTTGAGCCCTGCGGACTTTCTCAGCTGATCGCCCTTCGCTACGGCGCAGTCCCCATCGTGCGGGAGACCGGCGGCCTGAAGGACACGGTGGAGCCCTACAACGAGTACGAATCCACCGGCACGGGATTTTCTTTTGCCAACTATAACGCCCACGAGATGCTTTCCATCATCCGCTATGCGGAGGCCGTATATTATAATAAGAAACGGGAGTGGAACAAGCTCATCGACCGGGGCATGTCCAGGGATTTCTCCTGGAAGACCTCGGCAGCCAAGTACCAGGAGCTTTATGACTGGCTGATCGGCTGATCGGCTTTTGGAAGTTTCAACAGCTTTTGCAGCAAACAAATGGAGTAACGAATGAACATCTGGCAGCAGCTTCTCTCCAATACCACATTGATCACAGCCTGCGTGGCATGGCTCATCGCCCAGGTTTTAAAGACCATCATCGACTTTCGGGTGTACAAGAGCTTCAATCCGGAACGGCTGGTGGGCTCCGGGGGCATGCCCAGCTCCCATTCCTCCACCGTCTGCGCCCTGGCGGCGTCAGCCTTTCTGCATTACGGACCGGGCTCCTTTGAGTTTTCCGTAAGCTTCATCCTGGCCATGGTGGTGATGTACGACGCCACCGGCGTGCGGCAGGAAACCGGCAAGCAGGCCAAGGTGCTGAACGCGCTGCTTCGGGAAAATCCCTTTGAATGGACAGGGGAGCTGCTGGAGCAGAGGCTGAAGGAGTTTGTGGGACATACGCCGCTGCAGGTATTTGCGGGAGCGGTGCTGGGAATTCTGGTGGCCCTTGCGGCGGAATTCCTGTTCTAAAAAAAGAAAAGCTGCTTTTCCGCCAGGAAAAGCGTTGCAGGAGAAGGATGAGATCTCAGAAAAAAACAGGTCTGAAAAAGAGCATAAGCTGGATCATTCTGATGGCGGTACTTCTGGTATCGCCGTCGCTTCTGTCCGGCTGTAAGGGTGTGGAGCTGGAGAACAAGACGGAGCAGGTCCGGGGCTATTCCCGGCAGCAGGCCATGATCCTTTTGGCCAACGAACGGAACCGGTATCAGAACGTCTATTCCCCGGAGATCTGGCAGGGCGACTTTCAGGATCAGATGGTGGAAAACGTCAAGGGCTTTCTGGAGCAGATCGCGACCCTGAAGCTTATGGCAGAGGAGCGGGGCATCAATCTGACGGGCCAGGAGCAGGAAGCGCTGCGGAACCTCAGCGATCAGTATTATGCCGGCCTTTCCGAAGCGGACCGGGACTATATCGGCTGCAGCCTGCAGGATGTGCAGACCATGTATACGGATTATTATCTGGCGGACAAGGTGGCGGAGACCCTGACCCAGGGAGCGGAGACGGAGATCAGCGATTCCGAAGCGAAGATCATCCATGTGGATCAGATCGTGACCGCATCCCTGCCGAAGGCCATGGCCATCCTGAAGCTGGTGAAGCTGGAGGGGGCGGACTTCGACGCTATGGCCAGAAGATATTCCGAATCCGAGGAGCTGGAGCGGGAGCTTTACCGGGCCCCTGAGGAGGACGTTTATCAGCGGACTGCCTTTTCCCTGGACGAAGGGGAGATCTCCAACATCGTGGAGATGGATGGCATGTATTATATCATCCGCTGCAGGGACGGCTATGACGAGGAGGCCACCCTGGAACGGAAGGAGCGGCTTCAGACCGCCATGCTGGATCAGGCCTTCCTGTCGGTGTATCAGCCCTATCAGGAGGAGCACAGGCTTCACTTCACCGCGGGCTTCTGGAATCAGCTGGATTTTTCAGACCATCCGGATTCCACCGTCACCAATTTTTTCAGCCTGTATCAGGAATACTTTTCCTGATGGCCGGACCTGGGCTTCCGGGAATAAATAAAATATCAGTATAAGTATAAGTATAAGTATAAGTATAAGTATAAGTGTCAGCGCGGCTGCCGGATCTCCGGCAGCCTTGTTTTTGTATAAATACAATTTTTTGTCCCAAAATCAGAAAAACACCTTTACAAATTTATATTTATACGCTATTATGTATAATCATACAAAAGAAACGGATAAATATCAAAATTTGTTTGGAGGAAAAGGATATGAAAAAGTCTATGATGAAAAAATATGCAGCTCTTGGTATTTCAGCGATGATGCTGGCAGCTCTTTCCGGCTGCGGTGCAGCAGAGGAAGCCCAACAGGCCCTGAATGAGGAGGCCCAGACCGCAGCGGAGACCACCACGGCGGCAGCGGCGGAGGAGGCTTCCGGGGAAACCCCAGAGGCAGGCGACCGGCTGGAGGCCATCAAGGCGGCAGGAAAGCTGGTGATGGCCACAAGCCCGGACTTTGCTCCCTATGAGTTCGAGGATATCTCCAGCGGCGAAAAGAAATACGCCGGCGCAGACATCGATCTGGCGGAATACATCGCAGATAAGATCGGGGTAGAGCTGGAGATCCAGGCCATGGACTTTGCGGCCTGCCAGGCAGCAGTCACCACCGGCGCAGTGGATATCTCCATCGCAGGTTATTCTGCGACTCCGGAGCGTGAAGAGAGCATGGGTCTTTCCCATCCCTACAGCGCAGAGGAGGACGACGGAAAGTCCCAGGGCATCCTCATTAAGAAGGAACGGGCGGAGGAGCTTTCCACCGCAGAGGCCTTTGCAGGAAAGACGGTAGCGGCCCAGAACGGCGCCCTGCAGCAGAACCTTCTGACGGAGCAGCTTCCGGACACCAACATGGAGACCATCATCAGCGTAACGGATGCGGTCCTGATGCTGACCACAGACAAGATCGACGGACTTGCCATCGCCACCTCCGTGGGAGAGCAGTACATGGCAAACTACCCGGATCTCGTGATGAGCGACTTCTATTTTGTGATGGAGGACGAGGGAAGCGTTGCGGCAGTGCCCAAGGGCGAGCAGGAGCTTCTGGACGTGGTGAACGAATGCATCGACGAGGTGATGGAGCAGGGGCTCTACAAGCAGTGGTATGATGAAAATCTGGAGCTGGCAAAATCCCTGGGTCTGGACGTATAAGCACCCGGACAGCAGCAGGATTTTGAAAAACAGACTTCATGATGGATAAAGGGTGAATGACATGATAGAAAATTTGATTCGGGTTTGGGATAAATATTGGATACTGTTCCTGCAGGGACTGGGAATTACCCTGCTGCTGAGCCTTATCACGGTGGTGGCCGGTTGTATTCTGGGATTTCTGCTCTCCCTTCTGCGGATGAGCAAGCTGAGGATCTTCCACTTCCGGCCCCTGAACACCATTGCAGGCATCTATGTAGAGGTCATCCGGGGAACGCCGATCCTTCTGCAGCTGTATTTTTTCTATTTCATGCTGCCGGAGATGATCCCCTTCCTGAATCCCTCCAAGCTGGTATGCTGTACCTTCGCCCTGTGCCTGAACTCCGCGGCCTATGTTTCCGAGGTCATCCGGGCAGGCATCCAGGCGGTGGACAAGGGGCAGACGGAGGCGGCCCGGTCCCTGGGCCTTAACCAGAAACAGACCATGATGCACGTGGTGCTGCCCCAGGCGGTGAAAAACATCCTGCCGGCCCTTTGCAACGAATTTGTTACCATGATCAAGGAAACCTCCCTGGCCTCCACCTTCTTTGTAGGAGAGCTGATGACGGTTTACCGCACCATTTCCGGCGCGCTGTTCCTGACCATCGAGCCTTTGATCATCGTAGGCATCATTTACTTTATCGTTACCTTTACCCTGTCCAAGGGCGTGCTGTATATGGAAAAGCGGATGGCAGCTTCGGCAGCCTGATGGGAGACGGCATCGGCCCGGGAACTGAGAAAATAAGGAAAGAAGACCATGGAGATAAAGACAAACAAGAAAACAGAAGCAGGAGAAGAGCTCATCCGGGTGGAGGGGCTCGAGAAAAAATTCGGCAGCCTTCAGGTGCTGAAGGGCATCGACCAGGTGATCCGCAAGGGAGAGGTAGTGTCCGTCATCGGCCCCTCCGGCGGCGGCAAATCCACCTTCCTGCGGTGCCTGAATCTGTTGGAGGTACCGGACGGGGGCAGCATCTTTTTTGAAGGGGTGGACATCACCCGAAAGGACGTGGACATCAACCTGCACCGGCAGAAGATGGGCATGGTGTTCCAGCATTTCAACGTTTTCCCCAACATGACCGTGGGGGAAAACGTCACCATGGCGCCGGTGCTCCTTGGGAAAAAGACCAAGGAGGAGGCCCGGGAAATGGCAAAGGAGCTCCTGAACAGAGTCGGCCTTCTTGACAAGATCGACGCTTACCCCCAGAAGCTTTCCGGAGGACAGAAGCAGCGGCTTGCCATCGTGCGGGCCCTGGCCATGGAACCGGACGTGATGCTCTTCGACGAGCCCACCTCGGCCCTGGATCCTGAAATGGTAGGAGAGGTGCTGAACGTAATCAAGGAGCTGGTGAAGACCGGCATGACCACGGTGATCGTGACCCATGAGATGGGATTTGCCAAGGAGGTTTCCGACCGGGTGCTGTTTATGGACGGCGGCGTCATCGCCGAGGAGGGCACTCCCGAGGAGCTTTTCGAGCATCCCAAGAGCGAACGTACCAAGGAATTTCTCGGAAAGGTGCTTTATTAAAGCCCTGCCGGGGCAGCTGGCCTTCCGGCGGGAATCAGAAAACAAAGAGGCGGAAACATGGACAAGAAAACATATCAGGCATATATCGAAGAAAAAAAAGAACTGGTTTTTGAGGTATCGGACAAGATCTGGGAATACGCAGAGCTGTCCCTGAAGGAGCACAAGTCCTGCCAGCTGTACTGCAAGGTGCTGAAGGAGGAGGGCTTTACGGTGGAAAACCCGGTGGCGGGCATCGAAACCGCCTTTGCCGCAAGCTTTGGCAGCGGCAGCCCGGTGATCGGTATCCTGGGAGAATACGACGCCCTGAGCGGCCTGTCCCAGAAGGCGGGGGCGGCAGAGCGCTGCGAGATCCTGGAAGGGGGCAACGGCCATGGCTGCGGCCATAACATGCTGGGAGCAGGCTCCCTGGCGGCTGCTATCGGCATCAAAAAATATCTTTCCGAAAAACCTGCCGGTAGCGGCACTGTGATCTTTTTCGGCTGCCCCGGCGAGGAGGGGGGCGCGGCAAAGGCCTTTATGGCGAGAGACGGGGTCTGGAAAAAACTGGACTGCGCCCTTACCTGGCATCCGGGCGACTGCAATCAGGTCACCAGCGGTACCTGCAACAGCTGCATTCAGACGGAGTATGCCTTCCAGGGCATCGCTTCCCATGCGGCAGGCAATCCGGAGCTGGGGCGTTCCGCCCTGGATGCGGTGGAGGTGATGAACATGGGCGTGCAGTTCCTGCGGGAGCATATGCCCCAGGAGGCCCGGATCCATTACGCCATCACCGATGCAGGGGGCGTTTCCCCCAATGTGGTGCAGCCCCATGCCCAGGTGCTCTACATGGTGCGCTCCGTGCTGGCAAAGGACGCCCTGGCGTTGCAGAAACGGGTGGACGACATCGCGGAGGGCGCGGCCCTCATCACCGGCACCAGGCTGAAGAAAAAGTTCATCGACGGCTGCTCCAATACGGTGCCCAACAAGGTGCTGGAGGAGCTTCTGTATCAGAACTTCCAGGAAACCGGCGTTCCGGAATATACGGAGGAGGAGCTGGCCTATGCCAAGGCCCTGACGAACTCCTATGAGTTCCATGACGACAGGCTTCCGGGAGACGCCTGGGAGGAGAGCCCGGAGATCAAGGCCTTTGTGGAAAAGGCTTCTGAAAACGCCACAAAGCCCATGAATGATTTCCTGATCCCGTATCTCTACAGCGAGAAAAAGACCCCGGGATCCACAGATGTGGGAGACGTGAGCTGGCTGACTCCGGCGGCCCAGTTCAACACCGCCTGCTTTGCGGCAGGCTCCCCGGGACACAGCTGGCAGAATGTTTCCTGCGGCTGCACCTCCATCGGACACAAGGGCCTGCTGTGCGCAGGCAAGGTGCTCTGCGGGACCGCCATCGATCTCTTTGAGGATCCGAAGCTCATCGAAGCCGCAAAGGAGGAATTTGCGGAAAAAACAAAGATCGGCTATTACTGTCCGGTTCCTGAGGACGCAAAGCCGGTGCTTTCCGGAGAAAAGATCGAGTTTTAAGGAGGCGGACCCGGGACGGCCCGCGATCAAAACCGGCGGGGCAGCACTCCTGGAGCCGGGAGATAGAAAGTTTAGAAAAATTTTAGCTTTATCAGCACTCTTGCAGCAAGAGTGCTATTGACAAAAGCTTTCACTCAGGTATAATAAAACTAACGGCACAAGACGCGGGGCGCTTTGCTTCCGGGTCTTGTGTTTTGCAGAAAAATCCCTTTGGAGACAGGAAAAGGGAAGAAAAGAGGAGTGATAGGCAATGTCAGAATTTCAGAACATGCAGGGAAGTCTCACTATCAACAGCGAGAACATTTTCCCCATTATCAAAAAATGGCTTTATCAGGATCATGATATTTTCTACCGGGAGCTGATCTCTAACGGCTGCGACGCAGTGACCAAGCTGAAAAAGCTTGCTCTCATCGGAGAATACACCGCACCGGCAGAGGAAACATACCGGATCGACGTGACGGTGGATCCGGAGAAAAAGACCATCGAGGTAAAGGATAACGGCCTGGGCATGACCGCCGAGGAGGTCAACAGCTATATCAACCAGGTGGCATTTTCCGGCGCGGCGGATTTCCTGCAGAAATATAAGGACAAGGCCAACGAGGATCAGATCATCGGTCATTTCGGACTGGGCTTTTATTCCGCCTTCATGGTGGCGGACCGGGTGACCATCGACACCCGTTCCTATAAGGCGGACGCGCTGCCGGTCCACTGGGAGTCTGACGGCGGCACGGAATACACCATGACGGAGGGCGACAGAGCAGAGCGGGGCACCACCATCACCCTGTACCTCAACGAGGACAGCCTGGAGTTCTGCAACGGCTACAAGGCCAGAGAGGTGATCGAGAAATACTGCTCCTTCATGCCGGTGGAGATCTACCTTCACGACGTCAAGCGGGACGCAGAGGACGCAAAACGCCGGGAAGAGGATATCCAGAAAAAACGGGAAGAAGCGGAGCAGAAGGCCAGGGAGGCCGAGGCAAAACAGGCAGATGCATCTGCAAGCGCCGAGGATAAAGAAAAAGCGGAAAAGGAAGCGAAGGATGCCGCCGAGGCTCTTTCCGAGGCAGAAAGGATCCCGGAGGAAAAGCCTCTGAACGATACCAATCCCCTGTGGAACGAAAATCCCTCTCAGGTAAAGGAGGAGCAGTACAAGGAATTCTATCGGAAAGTCTTTATGGACTTTAAGGAGCCCCTGTTCTGGATCCATCTGAACATGGACTATCCCTTCAACCTGAAGGGCATCCTGTATTTCCCCAAGGTGAACACCCAGTACGATAACCTAGAGGGCACCATCAAGCTGTACAACAACCAGGTATTCATCGCGGATAACATCAAGGAGGTCATTCCGGAGTATCTGATGCTGCTGAAGGGCGTCATCGACTGTCCGGATCTGCCCCTGAACGTCAGTCGGTCCGCTCTGCAGAACGACGGATTTGTCAAGAAGATCTCCGACTATATCACCAAGAAGGTGTCCGACAAGCTTTCCGGCATGTTCAAGACAGACCGGGAGAACTACGAAAAATACTGGGACGACATCAGCCCCTTTATCAAATACGGCTGCCTGAAGGACAGCAAGTTCGGCGACAAGATGAAGGACGCCATCCTCATGAAGGACCTGTCCGGCAAGTACCTGACGGCAGAGGAATACCTGAAGGGAGGTAAGGACGCAGAGGCAGGCGAAGCGCCGGAAGCCGGGGCAGAGGAAGCGGCAAAGGCCAAGACGGCTGAGACGGCAGAAAAACCTGCGGAGGAAAAAAACAGCGCAGAACCGGAGAAAAAGGAACCGGAGAAAAAGACCGTTTTCTATGTGACGGACGAGAAGGAGCAGGGCCAGTACATCCGCATGTTCAAGGACGCAGGCCTCAATGCGGTGATCCTGGATCAGGTCATTGACACCCCCTTCATCGGATTTATGGAGCAGAAGCATGAGGCGCTGAAGTTCACCCGCATCGATGCAGACCTGAGCGAGGCCTTCAAGGAGGAAAATGCAGAGGCAGCGGATCAGAAGCAGCAGGAGGCCCTGATCGCCCTGTTCCGGAAGGCAGCAGGAAACGACCAGCTGGAGGTAAAGGTAGAAAACCTGAAGGACAGCACCGTGGCTTCCATGATGACCATGTCTGAGGAAGGCCGCCGGATGCAGGAAATGATGAAGATGTATGCGGCCTACGGCATGGATATGGGAGCTCTGGGAGAAAAGGACCAGACCCTGGTGCTGAACGCAGGAAACGATCTGGTAAAGCGGCTCCTGAAAGAGGATGGAGAGGAAGCCCTCCGGATGCAGATCGCGGAGCAGCTTTACGACATGGCCCTGCTTTCCAGAGGCGGCCTGAGCCAGGAACGGATGACCGCCTTTATCAGAAGAAGCCAGGAGCTGATGATGAAGCTTTCCTGATACAGGCATAACACAAGAGACAAGCTTAAGGGACAGACATAACGGGCAAAAACATGAATCAGCAGTCATTGATCAGAGGGAACATCACAGGTTCCCTCCTGCTGTTTGCCCTGCCCATGATGGCGGGGAATCTTCTGCAGCAGTTTTACAATATCACGGATACCTTTATCGTGGGCCGGTTCCTGGGGACAGAGGCGTTGGCGGCAGTGGGCTCAGCCTATACCCTGATGACCTTTCTGACCTCCATCCTGATCGGCCTTTCCATGGGAAACGGGGTATTCGTATCCATCTGTTTCGGAAAAGAGGAGAGGAGAAGGCTTCGGACAGGCGTGTTCCTCTCCTTTCTTCTGATCTTCGGAATCACGGCGGTGATGAACATCGCCGTATTTCTGCTGCTGGAACCCATCCTTTTGTTCATGAACATCCCGGCGGAGGTGCAGCCTCTCATGCGGGAATATCTTGCAGTGATCTTTCTGGGGCTCTTCGGGGTATTCCTTTATAATTACTTTACCTGCCTGCTGCGGGCCATCGGCAATTCCGCGGTGCCCCTCTGGTTCCTGCTTCTGTCCACGGTGGTAAATATCCTACTGGATCTGGTGTTTGTGGTGCCCCTTCAGATGGGGGTGGCAGGCGCTGCCTGGGCCACCATCATCGCCCAGTATCTTTCCGGCCTAGGGGTCATGGCCTATACCCTGGTGAAATGCCCGGAATTCCGGGTGCAGCGCCGGGAAATGCGCTGGGACCAGGGAATCCTTTCGGAGATCGCAGGCCTTTCCGTGCTGACCTGCCTGCAGCAGTCAGTGATGAACTTCGGCATCCTCATGGTGCAGGGACTGGTGAACAGCTTCGGCACCACCGTCATGGCGGCCTTTGCGGCAGCGGTGAAGATCGACTCCTTTGCCTACATGCCGGTGCAGGATTTCGGCAATGCCTTTTCTACCTTTGCGGCTCAGAACTTCGGCGCAGGGAAGCCGGAACGGATCAGGGAAGGGATCCGGAAGGCGCTTTTGTGCATTACGGTGTTCTGCCTGACGGTCTCCGCCCTGGTGTTCCTGTTTGCAGGCCAGCTGATGCTGATCTTCGTTAAGCCGGAGGAAACGGCGGTGATCGCCGAAGGGGTCCGCTATCTGCGGGTGGAAGGCGCTTTCTATATCGGCATCGGGATCCTGTTTCTGCTTTACGGTTTTTACCGGGCGGTGAAAAAGCCGGGCATGTCTCTGGTGCTGACGGTGATCTCCCTGGGGACCCGGGTGCTGCTGGCCTATGCCACCGCAGGGGCTGTGGGCGTGACGGGGATCTGGGCGGCCATTCCCATCGGCTGGTTCCTGGCAGACCTGACAGGATATCTCTACTACCGCCGTCAAAAGAACTTGTTATTTTCAGGATCCTATGATAAAATTTCTTAGATCTGAAGGACGCTTCGGGCATGCCCGGAGGGATCAGGCAGGAGGCCTGTCTGAGGAACAGAAAGAGAAAGGTGAGATGGGATGAACGTTCTTTTAAAAGGCGCTGAAGTTTATACCGAAGAAGGACTGAAAAGATGCGATCTTTCCATTTGCAACGGACGCATTCAGTTCGATACGGCTCACAGAGCATTTGACAAGGTAGAGGATCTTAGCGGCCTTGTTTTAGTTCCCGGTTTCGTGGATGTACATGTGCATCTGCGGGAACCGGGCTTTTCTTATAAGGAGACCATAAAGACCGGAAGCCGGGCGGCGGCAAGAGGCGGATTTACCGCAGTCTGCGCCATGCCGAATCTAAAGCCGGCCCCCTCCTCCATGGAGGCCCTGTCCCAGGAGCTGGAGCTGATCCACCGGGATGCAGCGGTGCATGTGTATCCTTATGGAACCATCACAAAGGATCAGAGCGGCAGAGGAGCGCTTTCCGATATGGAGGAGCTTCGGGACTACGTGGTGGGCTTTTCCGACGACGGAAAGGGCGTCCAGGAGGAGGAGACCATGCGCCAGGCCATGGAGCGGGCGGCGGCACTGGGGGTCCCTATCGTGGCGCACTGCGAGGACGAGAGGGAGCTCAAGCCCGGCGGCTGCATCCATGAAGGCGAATATGCCAGACTCCATAACCATGTGGGTATCAACTCCGCCAGCGAGTGGAAGCAGGTACAGCGGGACATCGCCCTTTGCGAGGAAACCGGCTGTCAGTATCATATCTGCCATGTTTCCACCAAGGAAACGGTGGAGCTGGTGCGGCAGGCGAAAAAACGGGGCCTTCGGGTCACCTGTGAAACCGGTCCCCACTATCTGATCTATACGGACATGGATCTTCAGGAAAGCGGCGCCTGGAAGATGAATCCGCCGATTCGCAGCGCAGAAGACCGGGAGGCTCTGCTGGAGGGCATCAATGACGGTACCATCGACTGCATCATCACGGATCATGCGCCCCACAGCCAGGAGGAAAAGTCCAGAGGGCTGGATGGCTCTGCCTTTGGCATCACAGGGCTGGAAACGGTGCTCCAGGCAGTCTATTCCATGCTGGTAAAGACCGGAAAGATGAGCTTTGACCGCATGATCGCTTGCATGTGCATAAATCCCAGGAAGATCTTCGGGATTCCTGGGGCCGTTACCAGGGCGGAGCATCTTCGGGAAAAGCATGCGGAATATTACGGCGGAATCACCGAGGGAGCTCTTGCGGACCTTACAGCTCTGGACCTGCACAAGGAGTGCATCATCGACAGCAGCAGCTTTTATTCCATGGGAAAAAGCACGCTGTTCGACGGCGCAAGGGTGCAGGGAGAGGTGCGGGGCACCTGGATCGCTGGGAAAAAGGTCTATCCCTTTGAAGCATAAAAGGCTTTCAGAGCCAGGGCCATTCATCTGTGAAACGAAGTCAATTTATATAAAGGAGAAAAGGAATATGAAGGAAGATATCGCAAAAGGCTTGTTATCCATCAAGGCTGTATTTCTGAGACCGGAGGAGCCCTTTACCTGGGCCAGCGGAATCAAGAGCCCCATCTACTGCGACAACCGCCTGGTATTGACCGCACCGGAGGTGCGCACCATGGTGGAGACCCAGATCGCGGAAACCATAAAGAAATATTATCCCGGCTGTGAGGTGCTGATGGGTACCTCCACCGCAGGAATCGCCCACGCAGCCATTGCAGCCCACATGATGGGACTGCCCATGGGCTATGTGAGAGGCTCTGCAAAGGATCACGGCAGGACCAACCAGATCGAAGGAAGGCTGGAAAAGGGACAGAAGGTCGTAGTGGTGGAGGATCTGATCTCCACCGGCGGCTCCGTCATCGAGGTGGTGAACGTGCTGCGGGAGGCAGGCGCAGAGGTGCTGGGCATCGTCAGCATCTTCACCTATGGCATGGCAAAGGGCCTGAACCGGCTGCGGGAGGCGCAGGTCAACAACATCAGCCTCTGCGATCTGGACACCCTGGTGGAGGTAGCCGTGGAAGAAGGTTATATCAAGAAGGAAGACCGGATCAAGCTGCTACAGTTCAGGGACAACCCGTCAGATGAATCTTGGATGAAGGGGGAAGTGAAATGCAAAGAGATCAGATCAGGAATCTGATAAGCATTCTGGACTTATCAGTTGATGAGATCAACGGACTGATCGATGTGGCAAACGACATCGACCAGCATCCGGAGAGATACCAGGAGGCCTGCCGCCATAAGCAGCTGGCAACCCTGTTTTTTGAGCCCTCCACCAGGACCCGATTGAGCTTTGAATCCGCCATGCTGAGCCTGGGAGGCTCTGTGCTGGGCTTTTCCTCGGCTAATTCCAGCTCTGCGGCGAAAGGAGAGAGCGTTTCCGATACGGTGCGGACCGTGGGTAACTATGCGGACATCATCGCCATGCGCCACCCCAAAGAGGGAGCGCCCATGATCGCTTCCCAGCATACGGTGGTACCCATCATCAATGCGGGAGACGGCGGACATTTCCATCCCACCCAGACCCTTACGGATCTTCTGACCATCAGCCGGAAAAAGGGCCGTCTGTCGGATATGACCATCGGCCTTTGCGGAGACCTGAAGTTCGGCCGCACGGTACACAGCCTCATCGAGGCGACCCTGCGGTATCCCAATATCCGCTATATTCTTATCAGCCCCGAGGAGCTTCGCGTTCCGGAATACATGATCGACGAGCTGAAGGAAGCGGGAGCTGATTTTGAAGAGGTGACAGATCTGGAGGCGGCAATGCCGCAGCTGGATATTCTTTATATGACCCGTATCCAGAAGGAGCGTTTCTTTAACGAAGAGGACTATCTCAGACTGAAGGACACCTACATCCTGACGCCGGACAAGCTGAAAAATGCCAAGAGCGACCTGAGCATCCTGCACCCCCTGCCGAGAGTCAACGAGATCTCCGTAAAAGTGGACGAGGATCCCAGGGCCTGCTATTTCTACCAGACCCTTTGCGGAAAGCAGATCCGCATGGCGCTGATCCTATTCCTTCTGGGCATTCACCCGGAAGAACAGGCGTAAGCCTTTTGGACAAACCGGACAGTCAGAAATTTGGAGGAAAAAGCGATGAATATAGACGGCGTAACCACGGGAATCGTGCTGGATCATATACAGGCCGGAAAATCCATGGAGATCTATGAATACCTGGGGCTCGACAAGCTCCAGAGCTGCGTGGCAGTCATCCAGAACGTGCGCAGCGCGAAGTATGGGAAGAAGGATATCATCAAGATCGACGAGCTCATCGATCTGAATCTGGATGTGCTGGGGTATTTCGATCCCAACATCACGGTGAATTATATCAAGGACGGAAAGCTTCTGGAAAAGAAGCATCTGGCTCTGCCGGATCGCCTGACGGATGTGCTGCACTGCAAAAACCCGCGGTGTATCACCAGCTGCGAGCAGGAGATCCCTCATGTATTTGAACTGGTGGATCGGGAGAAGAAGATCTACCGGTGCATCTACTGCGATACCCAGGTGCGGGTATGATCTGCAAAAGGCGATTCGCAGCATAGAAAAAACAGCAGCAACTATATGGTATTACAGAATTGAAAATCGCGAAGGAGCATGGCCGAGGGGCTGTGCTCTTTTTTTGCGGCGATTTTGAAATTGAATGTCATTCCAAAAAGTTCCTGATTTTCGAAAGTTTTTGGATCACATTCCCAAAAGTGTTGAAAAAACGGGCGTTTTTGGATTCGGATTGTCCCATGCTTTTTATTTGTATGCCCGTGATATAGACGCAGGATGGCGGAAATGCGGGATGAAAGACAAGGGAGAGAGCATCTCCCTTTTTTTATTGCAAAAAATAGGAGCAGGGTGGGTGAAAACTAGCGAACTCCAAATAATGAACAATTATTTGGAGTTGGGGAGTGGGCTGACGGCAAAGGAAAAGGCGAGGCGTAAGGGTATGTATATGTACAGGGGGGGGATGGATATGCGGATGCAGGTGAGGAAGCGGATATGGGTGATTGAAGGGCGAGACTGTGGGAGATAAGTGAAAATGGACATTCCAGAAGCTGCGAGGACAGTGATGGGATGTTTATTTTTAGATTGAAGGAAATGCAAAAAACGAAATGATTCTGTAAGACAATGGCTAGCCTGAATTTTTAGTGGCATGAGAATGGGCTATGATGGCAGTTTTCTACATCAAAATTAGCTGAAAAAGGTGTTTTTGCGTAAAAGCGTTTGCATAGTGATTTCTTCATTATAAAGCGAAAGTCGGAGTGATCAGGCGGTGGGGCTATCTATTATAAAGCGAAAGTGGGGAGTCTGGTCGGGCTTGAGAAACATGAAATTTTTCATTTTGGATAGATGGACGCAAACAGTGATGAGGTCATTATAAAGCGAAGGATACGATACGTTGCTGGCGGTTTGGATTATGTCCACACCGCTGAAAGGCTGATAAATCAAGGACTTTTAAGAAATGTTCAGTACATATCGACAGGGCTGTCCAAATGATTTTAGTTGCTAGAGAAATGATATTTACCGATTGCTATGCGGAAACCATGTCTACCCAAATGGAATTATTGAAGGAAATAGAGGGCAATAAAGTATTCAACATTTGAGGTGTCTGCCCTAAATGGAATAGTTGATGAAAACAGACTATGAAAGACTAGAAATGAACATTTCTGGTATTAATTTTATAAAATTTGGAAACTGGATTTAAGGGTACAGATGTACAGAGATTTGTTTGTTTCATTATATAAATTGACTGAAAGAAAGGCTACTGTGGAAATCATGAAGAGGGGAATAAAGAAATGATTATCCACAGTAATTTCGATCATAGAAAATATTCCGGATTTGCCGGATAGAAAGAGGAAAGGTTGTTATGGATAAAAAGTATACGATTACTGTAGCTGGAACCGGATATGTGGGATTGTCGATTGCCACACTGCTGTCTCAGCATCATAAGGTTTATGCTGTAGATATCGTTCCGGCAAAGGTTGATATGGTGAACCAGCGTAAATCACCGATTCAGGATGAATATATCGAAAAATATCTGGCAGAGAAGGACTTGGATTTGACCGCAACGCTTGACGCAGAGATGGCGTATAGAGCTGCGGATTTTGTTGTAATCGCGGCGCCTACAAACTACGACTCAAGTACACAGCACTTTGACACGAGTGCAGTTGAAAACGTGATTGAACTGGTTATGAAATATAACCCGGAAGCAATCATGGTCATCAAATCGACCATTCCGGTTGGATATACGAAAAGTATCCGGGAGAAAACCGGAAGCAAGAATATCCTATTTAGCCCTGAGTTTTTAAGAGAGTCAAAAGCATTATATGACAATTTATATCCGTCAAGGATCATCGTGGGCACTGATATGGAGGACGAACGACTGGTCAATGCTGCACATACATTCGCTGAACTCTTGCAGGAGGGTGCTATTAAGGAGAATATCGACACGCTGTTTATGGGTTTCACCGAGGCTGAGGCTGTGAAACTGTTTGCTAATACCTATCTGGCACTTCGCGTGGCTTATTTCAACGAGCTTGATACTTATGCGGAAATGAAGGGGCTTAATACCCAGCAGATCATTAAAGGTGTCTGCCTGGATCCGCGTATCGGAGATTTCTACAACAATCCGAGCTTTGGCTATGGTGGATATTGTCTGCCAAAGGATACTAAACAGTTGCTGGCAAACTATCAGGATGTTCCAGAGAACTTGATTGAAGCAATCGTAGAGAGCAATAGGACGAGGAAGGATTTTATAGCAGATCGTGTACTGAAACTGGCCGGATATTATGACTATTACAATCGTGGCGACTATAGTGCTGACGAGGAAAAGAAATGCGTCATTGGCGTTTATCGGCTGACCATGAAGAGCAATTCTGATAACTTCCGTCAGAGCAGTATCCAGGGTGTTATGAAGAGAATCAAGGCAAAGGGAGCTACAGTAATTATTTACGAACCAACTCTGGAAGATGGAAGTACTTTCTTCGGATCTGTAGTTGTAAATGATTTGGAAAAGTTCAAGGAGATGTCACAGGCCATTATCGCTAATCGGTATGACAAGTGCCTGAATGATGTGAAAGAGAAAGTTTATACAAGGGATATTTTCCAGAGGGATTGAGGAGATAGCAATGAATTACAAAGATAGATATGAACAATGGCTAAATGATGATTTTTTTGATGAGACGACTCGAAAAGAGTTAGCCGCCTTAACAGACGATAAAGAGATTGAGGATTGTTTTTATCGCGATCTTGAGTTTGGTACAGGTGGTTTACGTGGCATCATGGGAGCCGGTACCAATCGAATGAATCAATACACAGTCGGGAAAGCAACGGCTGGACTTGGAAAGTATCTGCTTGATACTTATGGAGCAGAAGCCTGCAGAACTCGAGGCGTAGTTATTAGTTATGATACCCGGAATAACAGTAAATATTTTTCACAGACGACAGCTAATATATTGAGTGGTATGGGAATCCGTGTTTATCTTCATTCCAACGCAAGACCAACACCACAGCTATCTTTTTCTGTGAAGTTCTTCCATGCACTTGCCGGCGTAGTCATTACTGCCAGCCATAATCCAAAGAAATATAACGGTTACAAAGTATATGACGAATTTGGCTGCCAGCTTGTCCCCTGGCAGGCAAAGCAAGTGATCAGTTATGTGGATGCGATTACAGATTACCACAGCATTAACTATACAGGGAATGACAGCCTTATTTCTATGGTTGATGTGACGGATAACTTTGTCATGGCTGTCATGAAACAAAGTCGATATGAAGATCAACAGGCAAAGGAGGATTTAAAAGTTATATATACCCCATTACACGGGACAGGAAATATCCCTGTTCAGAAAGCGCTTCATTTAGGTGGTTTTACTCAAATTGAGCCAGTGGTAGAGCAAGTTGTCCCTGACGGGAACTTCCCCACTGTGGTCTCTCCTAACCCTGAAGACAAGAGAGCTTTGGAATTGGGAATTGTACAGGCAAAACGTATTGATGCGGACATCGTGTTGGGGACAGACCCGGATTGCGACCGTGTAGGAATTGCAGTTAGAAACTCAACTGGTGATTATCAATTAATGACCGGCAATCAGGTCGGCGCTTTGTTGATGAGATTCATCTTGACCCATACAGATTTGACTCAATATTCTCGTCCGGCAGTTGTGAAAACAGTCGTTACTTCAGAGCTTGGAGCGGATATTGCCAGAAAACATGGTATTACTGTGTTCTCCACTTTGACTGGTTTTAAATTCATCGGGGAAAAGATCACGCAGTTTGAGCGGGATAAAGCGGAAGGCAGTGCTGACCGGAATTTTGATTTCCTGTTCGGCTATGAAGAATCTTATGGGTATTTAGCTGGAACACATGCCCGTGATAAAGATGCGGTTGTCAGCTCCCTGTTGATCTGTGAGATGGCTGCCGAAGCAAAGGCAAATGGAAAGACTCTTCTTGATGAAATGGATGAGATCTATGCGGAGTATGGTTACTACCGCGATGCTCTGGATAGTTTCACATTGAAGGGAAAGGACGGATTAGAAAAGATAACGGCTATGATGACTGAATTACGTTCCTCTGATTCTCCATTTGAGGATACAGCTTCCGTTATTGATTACAGCAAACCAGTGGATGCAGAACCTGGATTCGGGAAACTACCTACGTCCAACGTTTTGAAATATATCTTGGAAGATGGCTCATGGATTGCTGTACGCCCGTCCGGCACGGAGCCCAAAATAAAAATTTATTACAGCATAAAGGCTGTTGATAAGGAAACTGCAGAGAAGAAATTAATAGATATACAAAATGTGATCCAGAGTAAGCTGGAACTTAACTAAGGGGGCAAGGCGTTATGAATATTATTTTACTTTCCGGGGGAAGCGGCAAGCGTCTGTGGCCTCTTTCCAATGAAGTAAGAAGCAAACAGTTTATCAAGTTGTTTAAAAATGAGAATGGCGAATATGAATCCATGGTCCAGAGGGTGTACCGTCAGATCCATGCGGTAGATGATGCTGCCAATATTACGATTGCGACCAGTAAATCCCAAGCAAGTGCCATTAAAAATCAGTTGGGTGAGAAAGTATCGATCTGTGTGGAACCTTGCAGGCGGGATACATTTCCGGCGATTGTACTTGCTGTTTCTTATCTTCATGATGAATTGGGAGTGTCTGAGGATGAGGCGGTAGTTGTCTGCCCGGTAGACCCTTATGTTGATCATACATACTACGAAGCAGTGGAAAAATTACAGGAGTTAGCAAAAGAAGAAAACGCTAACCTTACACTGATGGGAATTGAACCAACCTATCCTTCTGAGAAGTATGGCTATATCATTCCTGAGTCTGGCGATTCTGTGAGCAAAGTTAAGGAATTTAAAGAAAAACCAGATCAGGAGACAGCAAAGAAATATCTTACACAGAATGCCCTTTGGAATGCAGGTATTTTCGCATTTAAGATCGGTTATTTGCTCAATAAAGCACATAGCATGATCGATTTTGAAGATTACCGTGAGTTATTTAATAAGTATGACACATTGGCTAAGATCAGCTTCGATTACGCTGTCGTAGAAAAAGAGCCATCCATCCAGGTATTGCGTTACAAAGGAGACTGGAAAGATGTGGGGACCTGGAATATGATGGCCGAGGTCATGGCAGATACAACAAAAGGAAAGGTGATCCTGGATGATGCCTGCGAGAATACCAATGTGGTAAATGAGCTCAATATTCCGATTCTCTGTATGGGATGCAAAGACCTGATCGTTGCGGTCAGTGGTGACGGGATCCTGGTTTCTGATAAGGAACGCAGCGGCTATATGAAGCCTTATGTGGAAAAAATCGAAACAGAGGCCATGTATGCAGAAAAATCCTGGGGAACCTACACTGTTATTGATGTGCAGGTTGGTTCCATGACTGTAAAACTGTCTATGAAACCAGGCGAACATATGAGTTATCACATGCACAATTACCGGGAGGAAGTATGGACGGTGGTATCCGGCAAAGGAAAAGCTATTGTTGATGGAATGGAACAGATTCTACGGACTGGCGATGTCATCACGATTGCGGCAGGCTGCAAGCATACGGTAGAGGCAATCACCGGGTTGGACATGATTGAAGTTCAAATTGGTGAGGAAATTAGTGTTAGTGATAAAGTGAAGTTTTCGCTGGGCGAAAGATAGTGGGTGCGGTAGAAATGGAAATATTGAAACTGAAGCCTGCGGGAAAGGATTATCTCTGGGGTGGTACAAGACTCCGTGATGAATATGGGAAGAAAATTGATCTGACCCCTTTAGCGGAAACATGGGAGTGTTCTGTTCATCCGGATGGTCCCAGTATTGTAACGAATGGAGAATTTAAAGGCTGGAAGTTAACAGATGTCTTAAAGCAGCATCCGGAATTTCTTGGCTTAAAGGTCAAAAATGGTGAATTACCTATCTTAGTGAAATTTATAGATGCGAAACAGGATCTGTCTGTGCAGGTACATCCGGATGATGAGTATGCCAGAAAGAATGAACATCAAAATGGAAAAACCGAAATGTGGTATGTCATTGATGCCGATGAAGGGGCAAATCTGATCTATGGCTTTCAGCACAAAGTTACAGACGATATTTTAAGAAACGCTGTCGAGACAGGAACCCTTGATAAACATCTGCAAAAAGTGTCTGTCCATAAGGGTGATATCTTCTATGTTCCAGCAGGGACAGTTCATGGTATAGGAGCTGGTATTCTGCTTGCGGAGATTCAGGAAAGCTCCAATGTAACATACCGTGTCTATGATTATGACAGGGTTGATAAAAATGGAAAAAAACGGGAACTTCATTTTGATAAGGCCGTTCATGTTATGAACATGGATATGGCTCCAGATGTAAAGCAGATGCCGAGGATAATAAAACATTATCCGGGATGTTCACGAGAACTGCTGTGTCGCTGCAAATACTTTGAAGTTGAAAGAATTCAAGTCACCAAAGCATTTTCATTTTCTGTTCTTGAAGAATCGTTCCAAGTCATTATGTGCCTGGAAGGAGAGGGACAGATAGAGACAATGGATGAGAACCTAAAACCAGTCAGGTTTGTGAAGGGAAGGACATTGCTTCTTCCAGCTGGACTTGGAAGGTGTCTGGTTGTTGGGGATGCTACGATATTGAAGATAAGGTGTTAATTAAAATTTTAGGAGGATTAACGATTATGAAAAAGGCATTAATTACTGGAATTACTGGTCAGGATGGTTCCTACTTGGCGGAATTTCTTCTCGAGAAGGGCTATGAGGTACATGGAATCATACGTCGTGCATCTGTTTCTACAACCGCACGTATAGACCACATTCTAGACAAATTAAATATCCATGAAGGAGACCTGTCAGATTCTTCCAGCATCATACGCATTGTTCTTCAGGTTAAGCCAGATGAAATTTATAATCTTGCAGCTCAGTCTCATGTACAGGTGTCCTTTGATGCAGCTGAGTATACAGGAGATGTAGATGCTCTTGGTGTACTTCGAATCCTTGAGGCTGTGCATACCGCTGGCTTGGATAAAACCTGCCGCGTATATCAGGCATCTACTTCTGAACTGTACGGAAAGGTTGAGGAAGTTCCGCAGAACGAGAATACACCGTTCCATCCATATTCACCTTACGCAGTAGCAAAGCAGTATGGTTATTGGATGATTAAAGAATATAGAGAAGCATATGGCATTTTCGCATGCAACGGTATCCTTTTTAATCATGAATCAGAACGTCGTGGCGAGAATTTTGTAACGCGTAAGATTACTTTGGCAGCCGGACGTATCGCTTGTGGTCTTCAGGATCATCTTGAGCTTGGTAATCTGGATTCTCTGCGTGACTGGGGATACGCCAAGGATTATGTGGAGTGTATGTGGCTGATCTTACAGCAGGATGAGCCAGATGATTATGTAATTGCTACTGGTGTACAGCACACGGTTCGGGAGTTTACAACGCTTGCTTTTGCTAATAATGGTATCGAGCTCGAGTGGAGAGGTGAAGGTATGGATGAAAAGGGATATGACAAACAGACTGGCAAGATGCTGGTTTGTGTAAATCCCAAGTGGTATCGTCCCACGGATGTTGTAAATCTTTGGGGAGATCCAACTAAGGCAAGAACTAAGTTGGGCTGGAATCCTCAGAAAACAAGTTATGAGGAGCTTTGCAGAATCATGGCAGAGCATGACTTACAATTAGCTAAAAAGGAAGCAGGTGTGTAAATGAAGGCTTTAATCACTGGAAGCAATGGCTTTATTGGCTCACATCTTAGTACAGAGTTTGAGAAAAATGGATATGAAGTTATTAAGAGTGATCTTACTGAAGGTGGCGGAAATATTGCCATGGATATAATGAATCCAGCGGTGATTCAAAGTGTTCTTGAGAAATATAAACCAGATGTTATCATCAACATGGCCGGGCAGGCAAATGTAGGACTCTCGTGGAAGAAGCCACAGCTTACTGTTCAGCTTAACACGGTTGGATTGATTAATATCTTGGAATCTGTAAAAGCGGTCAACTCTGAGATACGTGTTATTGCTATTGGTTCTTCTGACGAATATGGGAGTTTAAAAGAAAGCGGTTCCAATGTTACTGAAGATATTCCTGTGAAACCGGTCACACCTTATGCTATTTCTAAACAGGCACAGGAGTTGTTTGCACAGCTGTACGTCCAATCGTATGGCATGGATATCTGCATGATTCGGCTATTCAATCTTGGTGGGGCAGGTCAATCAAAAGGATATATGATTTCTGATTTTTCTTCCGGTATTGCTGAAGTTGAGCTTGGAAAAAAAGATGTGATGTCTGTCGGCAACCTTGAGAGTGCCAGAGACTATACACATGTGAAGGATGCCTGTAGAGCTGTACGGCTTATTGTGGAAAAAGGACATGTTGGAGAGGTATACAATATCTGTTCTGGCACAACTCACACTGTACAGGAAGTCTTAGATAAGTTGATTGCAATGGCAAAGACAGAGATTAAGGTTGTACAGGATCCAGCGAGGATGCGCCCGAGTGACACTCCGGTCGTTTGCGGTAATCATGATAAGCTGACTGCACATACAGGATGGCAACCGAAATATGGTATTGATGAGATATTGAAAGATGCCCTCACTTATTGGAGAGAGCAGAATTGATTTATTAGGAGTGACTATATGAGAATGAAATTCCTTAATACCCACATTGATAATCTTACAATGAGTGAAGCAATTCAAGAAATAGATAAATTAATCCAAGATGGAAAGCATTCGTATGTAGTTACTCCTAATCTGGATCATATTGTACTTATAGAAAATGATGAGTTATTTAAAGAAATTTATGACAATGCGGATTTGGTTTTAGCTGATGGGAAACCGTTGTTGTGGATTGCGAAAAGGCAAGGAACTCCAATTAAAGAAAAAGTATCTGGTTCGGATCTTTTCCCGGAGATGTGTAAGTTGGCAGCAAAGAACGGGTACAAGATTTATATCCTTGGAGCAGCTGAGGGAGTAGCAGATAAGGCTGCAGAGAACCTTATAGTAAAGTTTAATGGACTTAAAATTGTAGGTACATATTCGCCACCTATAGGATTTGAAACGGACAAAACTGAGGTTCAAAAAATTGTTAATAAGATTAACGAATCCAAAGCTGATATTTTGGCCGTTGCATTAGGCTCACCGAAGGGCGAAAAGTTCATATATAGGATTAGAGAGAAGATATGTGTGGTTTTGTCAATTTCAATCGGGGCCACGATAGATTTTGAGGCAGGGAATTTGAAGCGTGCTCCAAAATGGATGTCGAATGTAGGACTTGAGTGGCTTTATAGGATTTCGCAGGAACCAGGACGACTGATTAAAAGATACTGGAATGATGCAGTTTCTATTATTCCGATTATTAAAAAGTATGGGAAAAAAATAAAATGAAGATTTGCATAGATTTGACATCACTTGCAGATAATTTTTCTGGAATAGAACGGTATGCTGCACAGATATCGTTAGAGCTCATAAAAAGTTATGATGAACAATTCGTACTGATATTTAAAAATAGTGTACATTCTCTTTTCAGAGAATACGCAGAGAAGAAGAATATAGAGATTGTGATCATTTATGGAGGAAATAAACTTATATTTAATCAAATTCAGCTTCCTTGGGCTATCCATAAAATAAAAGCCGATTGGTATTTGTTTATGGCATTTCCTGTTCCGATGTTGTCACTTAAGAAAAATATGGTTTCAACTATCCATGATATTTGCTGTTGGGATTGTCCAGAAACTATGAACGGATTGAGCAAGTGGTACTTTAGAATATCACATAGAGTGGCAATTAGAAAATGCAGGGCAATTATTACAATATCAGAGTTTTCAAAAAATAGAATTCATGAAAAATTGAAATATCCGGATGAGAAAATTTGGGTAATCTATTGTGGCATTAATAAAGAAACTTTTACTATAAACGAGAACAATAATAGAAATGTTAGAATTAAGTATGGGCTTCCGGATGAGTACATTTTATCCCTTTCGACATTAGAACCTAGGAAGAACATTCAGTTGTTAATTCGAGCATATGACAAGCTACTTCAAAGTAATGCAAAGATTCCAAAGCTTGTATTAGCAGGAAGAAAGGGATGGAAAATGGATGAATTTCTGGCATCTCTAAATCAGGAGCTTAGAGATAATCTAATTTTCACAGGTTTTATTGATGATGAAGATTTGCCGAATGTGTATAGTATGGCGAACTATTTTGTGTTTCCCTCTATGTACGAAGGCTTTGGAATGCCGCCGTTAGAAGCAATAGCATGTGGTACTAGAGTGCTGTCATCTGATGCCTCATCTCTCCCAGAAGTTTTAGGAACTGCAGCCGATTATTTTGAGAGCGAAAACGAACAATCACTACTAGATGGGTTGATGAAAAGTATTATATACAGTGATAAGTTATGTACAGTACAACAAGATCCAACTGACAAGTTTTCATGGAATGTGGAAGCAAAAAAGTTATACTTAAAGCTTAGTAAATAACGTATATTTAGGAAGAAACTTTTATGAGAATTGGTATAGACGCACGACCACTAATATCAGAGTCACCATCAGGTATTGGTAACTATCTAATCAACATACTACGATATTGCAATAATTCAAACAGTGTAGAGTTTGTTTTGTATTCAAATGAAGATTTACGATATCATCTGGATATAGTAAATAAATTCGAGACTCATGTAATACCGGGAATCGTGGGTACCATTTGGATTTGCTATTACCTAGGCAGATATCTACACAAGGATCATATTGATGTTTTTTGGGGGACGCAGCATATGATCCCACTAAATACTAAAGGAATAAGACTAATTTTAACTGTCCATGATTTAGCGTTGTTTTTAAATCCAAGTTGGGGAAGTACTCAGAATGTAATAATGCAGAATCTATTTGGAAGACTATCTTGCCGGAAAGCTAATAAGATATTAGCAGATTCTAAAGCAACTGCCGAAGATGT
The DNA here is from genome assembly GCA_944381405.1 of uncultured Lachnospiraceae bacterium. Classification (GTDB taxonomy): domain Bacteria; phylum Bacillota; class Clostridia; order Lachnospirales; family Lachnospiraceae; genus Avilachnospira. Next base: position 73,715 of record CALWLA010000007.1, read on the forward strand.
TGTAAGAATTATCAACAGAAAGAGGGAGGACATTAGGGTCATTACCTTGGGCGGTGGTAATCTTTGCAGATTGTCGGAAGAGAGATTTGAAACAATAAATAAAAGATATGGCTTATTGCCAAATAATTACTTTTTGTACATGGGGACAATTGAACCGAGAAAGAATATAATTAATATTATCAATGCATTTGATACATATTGTTCTAAATATAAAGATGAAATGATGCTAGTTATTTCAGGTGGGAAAGGTTGGAAGTACAAACCTATATTTCAAAGTATAGAAAAAAGCAAATTGAAGGATCGTATAGTTGTGACGGGGTATGTTTCGGAAGAGGATAAAATTCTTCTATTCAGTAATGCCAGAGCCTTTGTTTTTCCATCAAATTATGAGGGATTCGGATTTCCTGTATTGGAAGCAATGTCTTATGGGATCCCTGTTGTTACAAGTTCAGTCTCTTCTCTTCCAGAAGTGGGAGGAGAGTATGCTTTTTATGTAAATGAACCAAGTGATTTTCAGGAAATCTGTGACCAAATGAGAAGATGCGTTCAATTAAGTCAAGATGAAAGGGAGCAACTATCCCAAAAGGAAATTAAGTGGTATTCAACATTTGATTGGGCCATATGTGCTAAATTAACAATAGAAGAATTAATTAGTTAGGTGGTAATATGAGGATTATGATAATAAATACATATTACTTTCCAGAAATTATGGGAGGGGCAGAATACAGCGTCAAAAAGCTAGCTGAAACACTTTCCATGGTTGGACATACAGTGAAAGTATTGTGTACTGGAGATAATTATAAGCAAGAAACAATTGATGGTGTGGATGTTGTCCGAATTGTACCTCAAAATATTTGTCGTGCCATATATCTTGATGAATGTTCAAAAGTTCAAAAGGCTCTACATAAAATTCAGGAAGTCTATAATAAGCGAAATGATGAGAACTTAGAAAAAGAGATAGAGAAATTTAAACCAGATGTTATACATACAAATGGATTGTATGATATAACCCCTGTCGTTTGGAAAATTGCAAAGAAAAAGAATATAAGAGTAGTCCATACTCTCAGGGATTATTATTTGTATTGTCATCGTGTATCAATGTCTTGCAAAAAAAGACCTGATGGATGTTCAAATCCATTACTTTTATGCAAACTACGCCAATGGTTTAATATAATAATCTCCAGAAATGTGGACGTAGTAACAGCACCGTCTAAAAACACTTTAAACATTCTGCTTGAACGTAAATTTTTCGAAAATGCGAAAAGTAAAGTAATATTAAATGCCACAAATTTTTCAGAAGATTTGTTAGAAGAAAATCTATCTAAACGTCTTTTGAAACTGAGAGATGGGTGTTCTTTTGTTTATTTGGGAACACTAAGTGAACAAAAAGGAATTCGTTGGCTTATTAATTCCTTCACAGAATTTGAAAATCCTGACGCAAAATTATTTATTGCTGGCAAGGGGACTCTTGAGCAGTATGTCCATGAAGCAAGCATCAATGACTCTCGCATACACTTTGTAGGCTTCTTAAATGAACAGGATATGAATGCGCTTTTAGCGGATATGGATGTTGTGGTGTGCCCTTCGCTTTGGCAAGAGCCGTTTGGAAGGGTTGTATTAGATGCATATAAAAATGCGATGCCGGTAATAGTTAGCGACAGGGGTGCTCTGCCAGAACTGGTAGATGATAGGAAAACGGGGCTTGTTGCAAGTCCAGATAATGAAAAGTCGCTCATCAATGCTTTTGCATATTTTTGTGATAATATAGACAACCTCAACAGTTTTTATGTCAATGCGGTAGATAAAGTTAGACATTATTCATTATCTCGGCAAATCGAGGAGTTTATAGAGTGTTATAAAGGATAGTGGAATATCTATGAAAATCAAGATAAAAGATTTGTTCTGGTATGCATATTTTATTATTATTGCGCTTCCGTTGCATCAATCAAATGGGTTAATCAGATATTTATCTATTACCGGGATGATATCTGTATTTCATGTAATAATGATTTTGTTAACCATTTATTACTTGACGCACGGTGGAATAAGTAAGAACAATAAATGTTTAAACTTGGTAATTATTCTATTTTTAATTTCAATAGTGCTAGGGGTAATTATGGGAGTGGTAAATGGAAATCAAATTAACAATATTTTGGGCGATGGGGGAATGTATTTACTAGCATTAATGATATTAGTATGTGCTTCAGCGAAGAACGTTAGGCAAAAGAACATTCATGAATTCTTGAGCCTCACATATAAAGCAAGCAGTATAATGTTGATCATATGCGTCGCAATGTATATAACACGAGACTTAAGTTTTTGGAAAATGATTTCGTTTAATGAAGGACGATATTTTGGCGGTTTTTTATCGATCTTGATAGTAACGTTACCTTATGGTTTATATAATTACATTCATCTAAAAAAAATAAGCTTGTGGTCTTTATGTTGCCATGTCATATTAGGTTTTTTTTGTATGATTGTCGCCCAATCAAGGGCTACAATTATCTCTAGTGTGTTAGGTATGATGTTTGTTTTATACTTTGGCAATAGAAAAATAACTGTAAGAAATATAATACAAGTGGTCTTGTTCAGTATAGTTGCTTTATTCGGTCTTTCCTTTTTTATGAGAAGCAGTTTTGATATTGTCGGAAGAATTCTTTCAACAGATTTTTCGAATCGTAGTGAAACAATTTATGCTAGGTTTTATCTTTATCAATACTATATTAAACAAATTTTTGAAAATCCATTTGGCAAAGGTTTTGGAAGTATTATGTATTTCTTGACACCTCAGTTGACTCTTATGACCAATACTGGAACATATACAATTGATGCTGTTTTGATGGCTGCTGGGTATAAAAGTGGCTGGTTACTTTTTTCTGTTTTTGCATTTTCAATTTTTTTTCAAATAGTAACCATGATAAAGTTGTATAGAAATAAGCATGATAAAGTATATCTCATCATGCTTATAGCTCAAAGTTTATTTATAGCATCGACTGGCCTGATCACCGCTCAAATTATCCATACCTATACTCCATTGGTGTATTTTTGGACGTTCATGGGAGTTTGTGCTTCGAAATCAACTACTTTAACGGGAAAATCTGCGAGGAGTGATAGTTTATATGATGGAAGTTATAAGAAAAGTAACTAATAAGTTTAATGTCGCAAGGTACAATTTTGTTAGAATTTGGATCAATTTTTTTTATGAAATTAAACTTATTCAAAGAAAGCGTTATGACAAGCTTCAAGCAAGAAATGAAGTTCCACGGATCATTGTTTCTGTCACAAGCTTTCCGGCCCGTATTGCTCTTATTCATTATACGATCAAAAGTATTCTTGCACAAAAGATGAAACCTGACAAGATAGTTGTTTATCTTGGAGATGAAGAGTTTGAAGGAATCGACCTCCCGCAATCATTGATAGAATTATTTGAATACGGAATTGAGGTTAGATTTCGGAAGGATCTCAAGCCACATACTAAATATTATTACGCAATGCAAGACTTCCCGAATGACATAATTATCACGGTGGATGATGATGTATATTATCGGCCTCGATTGATAGCGGATTTATACAATGCATACTTAAAGCATCCGTCATGCGTTATTTGTACACGAGCCCATAAGATGACTTTCACGGATGGTAAATTGGATGGATACAACAGTTGGGATTTCGAAACAAAAGATGTAGGAGAAGCGAGTCATTACCTTTTTGCTACAGGTGTTGGAGGGGTCTTGTACCCGCCGCATCTCATGTGTGAAGAGACCTTTAATGTTGAATGTATTGAAAAACTTACATTGAAGAATGATGATGTCTGGCTCAAATTTATGGAAATAATATCAGGAGTAAGGGTATTTGCGGTTCCTTCAAATCGAACAAAATATGTTGTAGGTGTCGAAGGATCAGAGAAAATCACATTGAACAGTTCAAACGTATTGCAAAACAAGAATGACCTTTTTATTCAGAACGTAATGTCTTTCTATGATATTGGTATTAAGGATTTTGATAAGTAGATGGTGACGAGTAATGAATATTCTAATGATTCCAAGCACGATGTTGCCATTCCCACCTGTTAAGGGAGGCGCTGTGCAGAACTTGATAAAATCTTATGTTGAATATAATGAGGCCACGGGCGAGCACCACTTAACCATTTATAGCATTTATGATAAAGATGCAGCTAAAGCGGCTGAGTCATGGAACTTTTGCCATGTCGAGTTTATCAAACTTCCCCAATGGTTTTTTGCTCTTAGAGAGCGTAACAATAGACTATTATGTAGATTAGGTTTTAAACTAATTCATTATTTCTACTTGAGGAAGATAAAAGCGCTAGTAAGAAATAGAAAGAGGGAGTACGACAAGATCGTTCTTGATAATACTCCACAATTCGCTGTTCAAATTGCAAAGGCGTTTGAAAATAAGGTTTATATACATATTTATAATGACTATTTAAATTCAGACACTAAAGACATTGATGAAATCTTGGATTCCAGTTTGGAAATAATAACTGTAAGCAATTATATTTCTAATCGTGTTGTAAGCACCGGTCTCATCGAGCACGAACGTGTACACACATTATATAATGGCGTTAAAATTGATAAATTCGGGACACCAGAGTCGAAAGCGAAACGTCAAGAATTAAGAGCATCCCTTGGCATATGCGAAGATGACTTTGTTTTCATTTTTGTAGCGCGATTGGTCCCAGAAAAAGGGATCAAGGAATTGATTCAAGCTTTCAACCTGATTGAAGATCAATCTGCGCATCTTGTAATTGTTGGAAACAAACTCTATAGTGGTGAAATTACAGATCCGTTTTTGCTTAATCTAAAGTCAATGGCTGAGAAGAATCAACATAGAATTCATTTCACCGGGTATGTGGACTACGATGTTCTTCCAGACTATTATGCTATGGCTGATGTGGGTGTTTTGCCTTCCCTTTACGAGGAGCCATTTGCCCTCGTGGCAATCGAGTATATGGCATCTGGTCTTGCGGTAATCTTATCAGATGCAGGTGGGTTTCTTGAAATGGCTGAAGGGGATGCAGCTATTGTTGTAAATAGAGGCACGACATTTATTGATGATTTAATGAAGAGCATGAAATTGCTTCTTGAAAATACAGAATTATGTGATCAATATGCGCAACGGGGATATAAAAAATCGAGAAACTACAGTGCTGAAAACTACTGTGTTGAGTTAGACAGCATTTTGTCAAAATGAGAGGACCGGGTGCTGAAGCAATGAAGGGAATAATTCTAACTGGAGGAGTTGGGGTTCGGCTTTATACGTTAACAATGATCACATCAAAACATCTTTTGAGCATGTATGATAAGCCAATGATTTGCTATTCGTTGAGGTTCACTGCAAAGTGATAGATTTTTTTATTTGGAACGAAAGAATCGTTGAGAAGTACACATTGTCGGCGGTCACAATGAGAAAACTAATATTGATGCGTTGAAGATGATTTTGAAGGAATTTGGTAAGGATGCGAGCTTATCACTTATTAGCTCAATAGAGAAGATGGCCAACGGTATGCAATTTATCCGACCAAGATTCAGGAATAGTTGGGGGTGGCTACCGAAGAAGAACTATAAAGATAGTGTCAAGAAGACCATTGCCTGGTACTTAGGCCACAACTCCTAGTGGGAAGAAATCACTAATAGTAAGTACACCGGGTACAACGCAAAACTGTATAGGAGTAGATGATGGAGATGTACAAAATATGAATCTGATACTGGAGATAATTAAATCATGGGCTGATGAAGATGGTAAGGTAAATAGTACCAGTGACCTTCTTGCCTGGATCAATGAATTAAATAACAACACATATGTTAATATCAATGAGAGGAGTATATACTCCGATTCCTTTTGGTTCTACGATGACTACAATGGTGAAGTGATGAATCGTAAGCGTAGCTTTTTTTCAATTAAGGGCATGCGCCGATTTGAAGATGGCCAATTCACTGGAGAGCAGCCTATCATTATTCAGCCGGAGATAGGGTATCTTGGAATTATTGCTCGTAAAATAGATAGTGTTCTTCACTTTCTCATGCAGGCTAAAATTGAGCCGGGTAATGTGAACTGTGTTCAGATTTCACCAACGATTCAAGCTACTAAAAGTAATTTCACAAGAGCTCACGGAGGTAAGCTTCCCAGTTATTTTGAGCTATTTGAGCATTCTGAAAGATATGACGTTATCTATGACCAGATTCAGTCTGAGCAAGCGGCAAGGTTCTATAAGAAGCGTAATCGTAACATGATTATGATTGTAGATGAAGAGTTTGAAATCTATCCTAACTTCAAATGGATGACACTTGGTCAGATTAAAAAGCTTATGGATGTTGACAACCTTGTCAACATGGATACTAGGACTGTTTTGTCGGGCATTCCTCTGATTACACAGTCCGTACCTGAAGAAGAAAAAAAAGAGCTTCTTAGGTACTTTAGCGACGAGCCTTTGTTTCATTCCATCTTTGATGCAGATCCGCAAGCAGATCTTCCTTGGATATATCAGAGATTAAACAATTACAAAATGTTCAGGGATGTGAAGTTGGCTTCAGTTCCGCTAAATCAGCTTGTTGATTGGAAGGTAGATGAGTTCGGGATCACCTGCAAAAAACAGGCTGACTTCATGGTTCGCTATTATGATATTGAGATTTCTGGACGTGAAGTACAACATTGGTTCCAACCACTGTTTAAGGCCATCGGGATGGCCACATTTGGTTTGCTGTCCCGTGTGGTTGACAGAAAAAGGCAGTATCTGGTTAAAGTTAAACCGGAAATCGGCTCATTTGATAAGGTCGAAGTGGGTCCATCGATTCAATGGGAGCCAACTCATTATCTGTATAATGATAACGAGGTCGAAAAACTCTTTAGAAGAAAATACGAGGATAAGCAGGGTATTATGATTGATGTTATTCTATCGGAAGAAGGTGGGCGCTTTTACCATGAACAGAATAAAAATGTGATACTTGAAATTGCATCAGACGAACTACAGAATATTCCAGAAGACTATATTTGGGTAGACTATGCAACCCTAAACTATCTTGTTCAAGTAAACAATTGCTTAAATATACAGCTTAGAAATTTGCTTTCATTAATAAAAATATGAGGAGGAAATAAGAAATGAAATTAGGAGTTATCTGTCCATCGGAAATAGCAATCCGAAGATTTATGCCTGCGTTGCAGCAATGTGAAGAATTAGAATTCGTAGGTATCGGTGTTTTTACCAAAGAGGAAAGATTCGGCATAAGAGTAATTAGTGATGAAGCATTCCAGACAGCAGTACAACAGGAAAAGAATAAGGCTCAGGTTTTTATTGATAAGTATGGTGGAAAGCTCTATAACGGATACGAAGACATAGCGACGTCTTCGGATATTGATGCTTTATACATTCCTCTCCCGCCGGCGTTGCATTTCAAATGGGCGAAGCTGGCATTGGAGCATGGAAAGCACGTGCTTGTTGAGAAGCCCTCAACAACATCGGCCGATGATACTAAGAAACTTGTCCAAATTGCATCTGAGCAAGGTGTGGCACTTCATGAGAATTACATGTTTACATTCCATGCGCAACTGGATGCAATTAATAAAATCATCGAAAGTGGGAAAATTGGAGATATAAGGCTTTACAGGATCAGTTTCGGATTTCCTAGGCGAACAGCTAACGATTTTCGCTACAGTAAAGCTCTTGGTGGAGGTTCTCTGATTGATGCGGGCGGATATACAATTCGATATGCAACAATGCTTCTTGGACCTACTGCAGAGTTAAAGCATGCACAGTCGAACTACCTTGATGAGTTTGAAGTAGATATGTATGGATCAGCTACCTTTGTGAATGCTGAAGGAGTAACTGCTCAGATTGCCTTTGGCATGGATAATAACTACAAGTGCGAACTCGAAGCTTGGGGAAGCAAAGGGTGCTTGACAACAGGGCGAGTACTTACCGCACCAGCAGGATTTGTACCCACAGCCACAATCCGCAAAGGAAACGAAGATATAGTTGTGGAACTTCCTTCTGACGATGCTTTTCTTAAATCTATAAAACATTTTGTGGATTGTATCAATAATGAAGATGCCAGGAAAGAGAGATACAGGATCATCACTAAACAAGCAGAGCTTGTTGATGAGTTTAAGAAACTTGCAGGATGGGAGTGACTGCCGTGCTACGGATGGAAAACCCAGTACATTTAATGCGTCAACCATTGCTGGTTTTCAAATGAACCATATTTTTTATATCTTTGATGTACCAGAAGGCGAAGCAAGAGCAAACCATGTATGAACTCTTCGATGGTGTTCTTGACCATTGTAGGAGAAGTTAGTTTATCTTTGGAGACGAGTGAAGAAGAGAAGGAATATTTACTTAAAAATAACCTAATAGCTGTTTTCGCTCCACAAGCGTCTTGGATTAAGGTATATGACTTCAGCAAGGATGCGGTTTTGGTAGGGCTATCGGAGCGAATATATGTGGACTGTCATTATATAAATGATTACGGCAGATATAGGGAATTATTGAGAGAGGATAGGTTGAAAGAAAAAAGTGAAAAAAGTCACAATACTTGGAGCAAACGGATATATTGCAAGAAATCTAATTTATGTACTGAAACGGGATCACCCCGATTATGAGTTATTTCTATATGGAAGGGAAGAAAGATATCTAGATGGTGAAGGGAACTATACTACCGTTGATATGAAAGATAAGGAATCAACTAAGAAGATTAATCTTAATGTTGATATCATATATATGCTTGTCGGACGCACCGGAAGTGCAAATGGCTTCGATGAATACGATTCCTTCATTGATACCAATGAAAGGACGCTTCTGAACCTTTTGGTGGAGTATCGACGCCAAGGATCGAAGGCTCGAATCATCTATCCTTCAACGCGGCTCGTATATAAGGGGAAACATAGTCCTCAAAAAGAAGATGCTGAGAAAGAGTTCAAGACTATCTATGCTATAAACAAATATGCATGTGAGCAGTACCTTGAACAATTCCACAGAGTTTATGGTGTTCAGTATACCATCCTTCGTGTATGTATTCCGTATGGGACTTTGATTCCAGAGGCTTCTTCATATGGTACTGCTGAGTTTATGCTCGCAAAAGCCACAAAAGGGGAGAATATATCATTGTATGGAGATGGATCAGTAAGAAGAACGTTAACCTATATGGAAGATCTTTGTATCACGATGATTGAGGCTGCCATTTCAGATGAGTGTGCGAATGATGTCTTCAATGTTGGTGGTGAAGATTATAGTCTAAAGGAAATGGCGGAATTAATAGCAAAAAAAAATGGTGTAGGAGTGGATTTTGTTGCCTGGCCTGATGTGGCATTAAAGATTGAGTCGGGAGATACGGTATTTGATTCTGCCAAGTTATCAGGTGTTATTGGAAACACAACAAAAACGCTTTTTGCAGAATGGATTAATAGATAGAAATGTAATGCAACTAAATTTTGTTGTATTTGGGAGCTTCCTAAATATTTACGGATAATCTGAGGCCTTAGTGTCGTGAAGAGCCGTATGCTTTAATTGGGCACGTACGGATCTGTAGGGGTGCATCCAGTAATGGGGGTGTCTACCTAACAAGTGGGGACTGAGTATTCCGGACGATTCTGAACCGCTGGTGTAGGTGATCCTGATAGACACGTGAGGTGCGCTGACATAGATGGATGGGTATATACAAAGGCCATGTAAAGCGATAAACCAAGACGTTTTATTTCGTGTACCTAAAACCAGCTATTTTTGTACCAGATACCGAGAAATACTCATACCTCCGACTCATCCATCTGAGATAGATAATCGAAAAATCCTTTATTTTAAAGGAAAAACCACTTGACTTTATAGGGAGGAATAGTAAATTGGAACCAAATAGGATGCAGAAGTCAATACGAAATACAGTTGCCGCCATAGTAGAGCAGATTGTCTTTAATGTTCTATCATTTATCTGTCGCTCTATTTTTATCCAAACACTTGGAAAAACGTATTTAGGTTTCAGCAGTCTGTTTAGCGACATACTTACACTACTCTCATTGACAGAACTTGGTATGGGGAATGCTATTATATATTCCATGTACAAGCCTGCTGCTGACAAAGACTACTCGAGGCTAACGGCTCTTTTGAATCTGTACAAGAAAGTCTACACGGTACTTGGTATTGCTTTATCGCTGATTGGATTAGCACTGATTCCGTTCTTAAAGTATATTATATCAGACATTCCCGAATTACCCGAGTTGCCGCTTATCTATGTATTGTACCTTTTTAATTCCACTGGGAGTTATTTTTTCATCTACAAAAAGAGTATTCTCATTGTAGATCAGAGAAACGATGTCGTTTCTGTGGTGTCTATCATAGCTAATAGCTTAAAGAGTATTTTACAAATAGTTATTTTGCTATGCTATAAAGACTTCATTCTCTACCTGATAATTCAATTGATGGCAACAATTGGAAATAATATAGCAATATCATTATATGTTGACAGGTGCTACCGTTATTTAAGAACATACAAAAATCAGAGAATTGATGACAGAACAAAAAGAACCATATTCACAAATGTTAAGGCGATGTTTGTCAGTAAGCTTAGCTCAGCTGTAGTAACATCAACAGATAATCTTCTAATATCAAAATTTGTCAGTACGGTTCTTCTAGGATATTATTCTAATTACACACTATTTGTAACCATGATAAGAACAGTGGTTTCAAAGATTTTTGAGGCTATAACCGGTAGCGTAGGAAACTTGGTAGCGACAGAGAAGCCAGAAAAGGTGTATGAAGTATTCAAGAAAATATGGTTTGTAAATTTTTGGATCGTATCTTTTTGCTGTGCTAGTCTTTTTATACTGGTAAATCCCTTTATTCAACTTTGGATTGGGGAAAGCTATTTGCTGAATATATTGATTGTATTCATCATTTGTCTCAACTTATACATGAGGCTTATGAGGAATACATTTATAACATTTACTGATACATACGGAATGTTTGTTGAACTTCGCATTAAATCATTCTGTGAAGCTATTATTAATCTTGTCGTATCTTTAATATTAGTAGGCCCGTGTAAATTAGGAATATTCGGTATTCTGCTAGGAACCTTAATTAGCAACATATCCACAAATTTTTGGTATGAACCATATTTGTTGTTTGTAAAAAAATTTCATGTTTCTTGGTTTTGTTATTTAGGGCTATATGGTAAATACCTTATAGCAATGATTATTCCTACAGGTATTATTTTAGTTATTTCAGATCTGATATTCAACACAATCGACTGGCTCAGTTTTGGAATTCAAATCCTTCTTTGTTGTATTGTTATCAATATGTTATATTTGCTGTTTTTTTATAGAACAGCTGAATTCCAATACATGATTGGGTTAATAAAAAGAAAAATGGGTAAAAATTGATAGTATACTGGGGTCTGACCCCAACCTAATAGTAGGAGGGTTTCTATATGATACATTATCAGGTGAGTATTCCGGGGCATTTTCCATCACCTGTCCGGCGATAGGAAATTACTATTCCGGATAACCGGAAATCACCGTTCCGGGACAGGAAATCATCTTTCAAAACCTTATAATAGAGGCATACATCGCAAGATGTAAATTTATTATAAGGAGGTCACAAGCTCATGACCAAGTATCGAGAAATCCTTAGGCTTACCGCTTTGGGACTATCACAGCGAGTGTTGTGGTCAAGCTTTTTTGTAACACTTGTGGCTAAAAAATATCGCTTGGCAACTATGCTGCCATTCGTGCTCGTATGGTGTGCGATAGCCGTTGAAGCTGTGAGGGCGTACATGATTATAGTCAACGTATGCAAATTCTTCTACTTTTTGATAGAGTGCTTCTTCTGTTGTGAATTCGTATAAGTTTGTACACTCGTTTTTCAAAGTGTTGAAGTAACGCTCCATCGGTGCATTGTCATACGGATATCCTGCTTTGCTCATACTCTGTGTCACATGTACCGATTTACAGAATTCAACAAATGCTTTCGATGGTGAATTGTAGCCCGAAAGTCCCGTTTGTAAGGCAAAAATCCCTTTTTGTAAACGAAACGCTACTTTTGTAAGCAA
>CALWLA010000008.1 GCA_944381405.1 uncultured Lachnospiraceae bacterium
ATAGGCCGAGGGCTTATCCGCATTGCTTTCCTTTGGTTCATTCCTTTCATTCGGTATTCGGTTTTTGAGGTATTTTCAGAGAAAAGCAGCTTAAAAGGCTGCTTTTTTGCTATCAAAAAAACAAAACGATGAAAGCTACCTATATAAATATGAAAAAAAGCCTGTCTCCCAATGCGGTGACCTATTGCCTCATGGGGGTAAATCTTCTTTATTTTCTGTTCCTGACCCTTCATGGCAGGACGGAATACGATATGGACCTGATGCTGTGCTACGGCGCTGTGTACGAGCCCCTGATCTTTCAGGAGCATCAGTATTACAGACTGCTGACCGCCTGCTTTATGCACTTTGGAATCGAGCATCTGGTCAACAACATGCTGGTACTGTTTGTCACCGGCGGATATCTGGAGCAGGCCCTGGGGCATGTGCGGTATCTGATCCTGTATCTTGCGGCAGGGGTCCTGGCGAACCTGATCTCCTGTTTCTGGAATGCAGGACTGGGGGAGGCGGTGGTCTCCGCCGGCGCCAGCGGCGCAGTCTTTGCCGTGGTAGGAGGGCTGCTCTGGGTCGCTCTACGGAACCGGGGCAGACTGGGAAACCTGACCCTGCGGCAGCTTCTGATCATGGCCGTGCTGAGCTTCTATCTGGGCTTTACCGAAGGCGGCGTGGATAACGCGGCGCATCTTGGGGGCCTCGTCTCCGGATTCCTTCTGGCGATTTTTTTATATTGGCCGAAAAAAGACTGAAAGCTTTCCCTCGTTTTCTTCGTATTATAGACATAAAAGGATGAACTGTTGATGTTCGAAAGGATACCACAGCTTTTTATGGAGAAAACGGGGGTGATCTTATGAGGAAGCTGCATTATCTGCTGGCTGCCGCCATCGGTATGACGTTGCTCCTTTCCGGCTGCGGCGGAGCTGAAAGCGCCGGGTCTGCAGTATCGGAGGCTGCCATGGACAGCGGAGGGGCTTTGATCCAGGAAACGGCTGCCGCCGCGTCACAGCCAAGGGCGGTTGCTGCATCTGAAGGAACCGGATCAGAGCAGAAGCTCCTGGCGCCGGAGGAGGCAGCCTCCGGGGACGCTGGGGATGAGCTGTCTCTGGAAAGAAAGCTGATCAAAAATGTCAGCCTGGATGCGGAGACCACGGAGTTCAACCAGCTTTTGGAGCTGGTGAACAGACGGGTGGAGGAGCTGGGCGGCTACATCGAGCAGATGGACAGCCATGCTCCTTCTGGAAGCGATTCCGCGGGAGAGCGCTCCGCTTACATCGACGCCCGTATCCCGGCGGACCGGCTGGAGGAATTTATGGATACGGCCCTGGAGGGCGCCCATATCACCTATAGAAGCGAGACCGTAACGGATGTGACCCTCCAGTATACGGATCTGGAATCCCGGCAGAAGGTCCTCAGGATCGAACAGGACAGGCTCATGGAGCTGTTGGCTGAGGCAGAAAGCTCGGAGGCCCTGATCGCTCTGGAGCAGAGGCTTTCAGAGATCCGGTACGAGCTGGAGAGCCTGGAATCCCAGCTGCGGGTTTACGATAATCAGGTCAGCTACAGCACGGTCTCCATCAGTCTCCGGGAGGTGTCCACCTTGTCTCCGGATGCGGGAAGCGGCTTTCTTGACCAGCTGCAGACGGGCTTTCAGAAAAACGTAAGGACAATGTTAAATTTCTTACGAAATGCTGTCCTTTTCCTGCTGACAGGCCTTCCGATGCTTTTGCCGGTTGCGATTATGGTCATTTTAGTATATAGTATCCATAAACGGCGCATTTTGGGCAGGAGGAGATCCGGCCCGGAGCCGAATAAGGATATGGAGAAAGCAGACCGCCGGCATGCAGATGACGAGGCAGGAAAAACTGAATTTCATCGCAGCTAATTACATGAGAGCTATGTGGACAAAGGCCTATAGCGTTATTTCCGACGCCCACGAGGCGGAGGACGCCTGTCAGGAAGCTTTCATCAAGATCATCCGGGTCATCGACCAGGTGGAGGATGTTACGGAGCTGCGGGCAAAGGCGCTTTGCTGCATCATCGCCAAAAATGCCGCCATCGACCTGGCCCGAAGGAACAAGCGCACAACGCCAGCCGAGGAGGGCTTCATCGATTTTGAGGCGGAGGCCCCGGAGCACGAGAGCCCGGAGGCGGTGGCAGCCTCCAACGAAGGGGTCGCCAAGCTTTCCGAGATGATCGACCGGCTGCCGGAAACCTACCGGGACGTGCTGAAACTCAGGTGCCTCTATGAGCTGAGCGCCGAGCAGACGGCAGAAATCTTGAAAACGAACGCCAATACAGTGAACATCAGGCTGTCGAGAGCCAGACGGCTGTTGAAGACCATGATGGAAGAAGATACCGCAGAGGAACCCGCGGAAGAAACGGATGCGGAACAGGAAAAATAATCAGGAAAGGGAGGGCGGAACATGTCAGATAAAAATATGCAGAAACCGGATCATGACAGCTTTGATGAACTGCTGAAATCCGCTCTTTCCGAAAAGATAGAAGAGGAGATTCCCGAGAAGGAGGATACGGAGTATTCTTTTTCCGAGGAATTTCTGACAGGCATTGCGGAATCCATCGAAAATGCCGACAGCATCGCTGTGGCTGAGGAACGCCATGGACGGTCCCGCCGCAAGCGTCCTGAGGGAGAAAAGGTTTCCCAGGACAAGGCCCAGAGCGCCCAGGAGGCCATGAACGGAAAGATCATTCCCCTGGCCGGATTGGGCAGACACAAAAGGATGATCGTCAACGCCGCATCCCTGCTGATCGTGCTGGGACTGGGCGTGTTCATCGTAAAGGAAGGCGGCATCCGTTTTGCCGGATCCTCCGCAGAGCAGGCCAATACAGAGGCGGCAGCGGAGACCCCGGAAGCGGGGCAGCCATCGGCAGCCGCTTATCAGGCGGAAACAGCTCCGGAGGAGGACGCAGTCGGGGAGACGGGAGCTTCCCGGGAAGCCTTGCAGGATTCCGGGGAAACCGAAGGAACCCAGGCCTTGAACCAAGAGCCGGAAAGCAGCTACACCGCAGACACGAGAGCTGCGGACACAGGCGATACAGAAGAAGCGGACAGAGGTGGTTCCTCGGGAAGCCGGACAGACCGTGACGGCGATGATGCCGAGGGAGAGGGCTCCGGAAGCTCCTCCGTAAGAGAGACCGCATCCAGCAGCCGTCAGAGTACGAGCGGTTCAGGATCTTCCACCAGCAGCCGTCAGAGCAACAGCTCAGGGTCTTCCACCAGCGGCCGCCAGAGTAGCAGCTCAGGATCTTCAACCGGCAGCCGCCAGAGCAGCTCCGGTTCCTCTACAGGAAGCCGAAATTCCGGCAGCACCTCCGGGGGAAGCTCCTCCGGGACATCCGGAAGGACCTCCGGCACTTCAGGTCAGAGAGAAACCACGGCAGCCCCGGCCCAGACTGGTCAGACGGGAGCTGCAGCAGCTGATACAGGCGCAGGCTCCACTGTAGCCGGAACGACAACAGGTACCCAGGCAGTGGAGGGAGCAGGTTCCGGAACCGGCACAGCTGCAGGGACCACAGCAGAAAACGGAACAGCCGCCACCACGGCGGCGGCAGAGATGCAGGAATCTCAGGCGGCGGGCACAGCGCCCGGAGCGCTTCCGGAGACCGGTCTTGCCAACCCCATCGTGCCTGTCCTGAATGCAGAGGCTCTCTGGGAGCTTCTGGAGATCCGAATCGACGTGCCGGAAGAACTGCTGGCCCAGGAGACAGACAGCCAGAAACCCCAGTACAACGCCATCGGCGGAGAGACTGCGGAGATTCGTTACGAAAGCAAAGCCCTGGAAGAGGAGGTCATCTACCGCGCCATGAAGGCAGAGCGGGGAGAGGATCCCAGCGGCGTTTATTATGTATTCGATCCCGCCAGGGAAGAGTCCTTTACCTCTACGGTGTCCACCAAGGACGGCCAGCTGCGGCGGGTGGAATTCCTGTTGCGCCGCACGGCAGGCGCAGCGCCGGACGGCACCCTGGTGACCTGGACCATAGACCGTACCAATTACAGCCTGTGGGTAGCGCCCTCCTCCGGAAAGGAAACGGAGATCAAGAACGAGGCAAAGGCGCTTCTGGAGGCCGCCTGGGAGGATGCGCTGGAAGATTTCACTGTCAGCGATCTGGAACAGCTGAAGCCTGACGGACCCCAGGGCTAAAAATCAGGGGCAAAAAGAAATATCTATCCCAATGATGAAACGACAAAACGGAGCCGAGGCAATGATGCCGGCTCCGTTTTCTGGTGCGTCTGGCGGGACGGGATCACTCCAGAGGCTCATGGCTCAGGCCAAGGCTTTCCGCCGTATAATCCAGATCCTTGGTCTTTTTCAGAAGGGACCGCAGCCAGGCAAAGGAAGCGGCCTCCCCTTCGTCCCGCATCAGGATCAGGGCCTTTTCCAGGACGGCTCTGGTGTCCGGGTGCATGATGACCCGGGAGCGGGTGCGGACGTAGTAATTCCAGGCGTCCGCCTGGGTATAATCCTCTCCGTGATAGGCCTTGCAGGCTGCCCGCCGGTCGCAGACCATCTCCGCCACATAGCGCAGGGGCATCTTGCAGCCGAAGGCGGTCTCCGGCGTCATGGCGGAAAAATCGATCCAGTATTCAAAATGATGGCGGTTCCGTCCCTTGTGGTGCAGCCAGGCTCTGGAACAGCCGAAAAGCTCCCGCTCCACCGCGTTGGGCGAACGGTATCCCTCATAATACCGGACGCTGGAAATAAATTCCGCAGGAGAAAATTTCGACAGATCGTGCAGGATGCCCTGCCGGTAAAGTCCCAGACGAAAGCACCCCTCCGCCACATATTTTTTATGGGTCAGGACCGTCCGGAGATGCCCGGACAGTCTCTGGGAAAAGGATTTGGTTTGATAAGCATAAGTTTTCATGGCCTTATCATAACATATTTTTATAAAAAGTTGGAGGGCTTGACGGAGCGGGATAAGGCTTGTATGATGGAGCGGGGAAACACTGAGGAGGATGAAAGTCTATGGAAGTGCTGAAAATACTGATGGACCGGCGGGAGTTTTTCCTGCAGTGTCTTTTGGAGCATATCCGGATCTCAGCCACGGCGGTGCTGATCGCCTCGGTGATCGGCATTGTGGTGGGCATTTTTATCAGCTATCATAAAAAGTTTGAGACGCCGGTGCTGTCGGTGGTGAATGTGATCTATACGATCCCCTCCATCGCGCTGCTGGGCTTTTTGATCCCCTTTACGGGCATCGGAAACAAGACGGCCATTATCGCCCTGACGGTGTACGGCCTTCTGCCCATCGTCAGGACCACCCACACAGGCTTTACCACCCTGGACCGCAGCATCCGGGAGGCGGCCATGAGTGCGGGGGCCTCCAACTGGCAGATCATCACCCAGATCGAACTGCCCATGGCCTTTCCGGTGATCATGAGCGGCTTCCGCAACATGGTGGTCATGGTCATCGCCATGGGAGGCATCGCCTCCTTTATCGGAGCAGGGGGCCTTGGCGTGGCGGTGTTCCGGGGTATTTCCACCTACAACATGACTCTGACGGCGGCGGGTGCTCTGCTGATCGCCCTGTTTGCCCTGATTACGGACTGGCTTTTGGGCAAGGCGGAAAATGCTGTGAAAAAACGGCTCGGCATGGACGAGTCCTGAAAATAGAAAAACGCAAAGGAGATAAAAAGGATGTTGAAAAAAGGAAGACTGGTGCTGGCAGCCCTGGCTGCGGCCTCTGTACTGGGACTTTTTGGCTGCGGCAAGCAGGAGACGGTGATTCAGGTGGCGTCAAAGCCCATGACGGAATCCTATATCCTGACGGAGATGCTGAAGCAGCTCATCGAGCATGACACGGATTATACGGTGGAGATCACCAAGGGCGTAGGCGGCGGAACCACCAATATCGAACCAGCGCTGGAAAAGGGCGATTTTGACCTGTACCCGGAATATACCCGTACCGGCTGGCTGAATGTGCTGAAGATGCCGGAGATGGAAAAGGACGATGCGGTGCTCTTTGAAAAGCTGCAGGAGGGCTATGCGGAAAAGGGCCTGACCTGGGCAGGGCTCTACGGTTTTTCCAATACCTATGGGCTGGCCATGCGGAAGGACCGGGCAGAGGAGCTGGGCATTAAGACCTATTCCGATCTGGCGGAAAAATCCGGGGAACTGATCTTTGGCGGCAATCCGGACTACCTGGAGCTGGAGACCGGCTACCCCAGGCTTTGCGAGGCCTATGGCATGAGCTTCAAGGACACGAAGCAGATAGATATCGGCCTGAAGTATGAGGCCCTGGAAAACGGAGACGTGGATGTGATCAACGCCTTTACCACCGACGCCAAGCTGGCCTCCGAGGATCTGACGGTGCTGGAGGATGATCAGGTGTTCTTTGAGCGTTATGACGCCGGAACCGTGGTGCGGATGGATACCCTGGAGGAGAATCCCCAGCTGGAGCCGGCCCTGAGAAAGATGGAGGGGCTCATCACCGAGTCGGAAATGCAGCAGCTGAACGCCAGAGTGGAAGCCGGCGAGGAGGATGCGGCAGTGGCAGAGGATTTCCTGACCCAGAAGGGGCTTCTGGACTAACTTATGGAAGAAAGAACAGAACAGAAAAAGGCTCTGCCGGAACCGACGGAGCTTCAGTTTACGGAATTTACCCCTGAGGATGTGGCCGGCCTTCGGGATTATTATCATCTGCGGCCAAACCGTTCCTGCGACAATTCGCCGCTGGATACTTATCTGTGGCAGGAATACTATGACATCCGGCGCTGCGTGGTAAACGAGGAAGCGGTGTTGATGGTGGACCAGGAGGCGGGAGAACTGGCAGGATGTATCCCCCTTTGCCGGGAGGAGCGGTTGCCGGAATACTTCCGGCTCCAGGAGCGGTATTTCAACGAGGTGCTGAAAAAGCCCTTTAAGATCTACTTTGCCGACGAAGCCGGGGTAAGTTTTCTGAAGGAACAGGGGCTTCTGGAGCATTACGAGATCCGGGAGGAAGAGGACCTGCGGGATTATCTGTATGAAGGGGACGCCTTAAGGACCCTGGCAGGCCGGAAGCTGTCCAAAAAGCGGAACCATATCCACCGGTTTGAAAAGGAATACGAAGGCCGCTGGGAGTACCGGCCCCTGGGGCTTTCGCAAAAGGCGGAGATCCTGTCTTTTCTGACCGAATGGGAGCAGGGAAAGGACGCGGAAGGCGAAGGCCAGGGGATAGCTCCGGACGAGAGCAGTTATGACGCGCTGGAATCCCTTCACGCAGAGGTGGAGGGCGTGGAAGCCATCTTGAAATATCCCTGCGTGTTCCAGGAGGTCCGGGCCGGAGGAATCTATATCGACGGAAGGCTGCGGGCATTTTCTATGGGCACCTATAATCCCTATGAGGAGATGGCCATCATCGACATCGAAAAGGCGGATCCCGACATCGACGGCCTGTATCAGATGATCAATCAGCAGTTTCTCCTGCATGCCTTTCCGGAGGCAAAGCTCGTGAACCGGGAGGACGACGTGGGACTGCCGGGGCTCCGGCGCTCCAAGCTGTCCTATTATCCCATCGGATACGCCAGAAAATTTGCCCTTTATCAGAAGGATTTTCCGAAAGCACCATAAGAAGACAGGAACGCGATGGTCAGATTTTTGAAACAGGAAGAATATGGAAAGACCCGGGCCCTGAACGAACTGTGCTTTCCGGGAGAGGAGTTTGCCCGGGAGTACTATGACGAGGGGGGCATCCTGGAAAACCGGGTGATCGTAAAGGAACTGGATGGAAAGGTGGTGGCCCAGGCCCATCTGGCCCCCAGAAAGGCCTGGTACCGCAGGCCCGACGGAACCCCCTATTTTCAGCGGGTGGATTATATCCTGTGCGTGGCCACGGACCCGGCGTACCGTCACCGGGGATTTATGGATGAGGTGATGGAGCTGGCGATCCGGAAACTGCAGGAGGAGGGACAGCCCTGGACTTTCTTGATCGCCGTCAACAAGGAGATCTACCGGCACCTGGGCTTTGTGTACGACTGGACCTTCAATCCGGAGGAGGAAGATCTGCTGTATGCGGACGAGGGGCTGACGGAATGCTCCGCCAGGCTGTTGTGCGCAGAGCAGTTTGTAAAGCCGGAGCGGATCACGGAATGAGCCGGGCAGTGCGGTACGGCACATATATGGATGAAGGAGCATCTGTCTTTCAGACAGGTGCTTTTTTTACTGTGCGCCGCCAGGCGCACAGTTGAAAATGCCAGAGGCAGCGGGTAGGGAAAGCCGTTGCCTCTGGTTTTTGATTTTCAATCCTTTAAGGCGGTGATTGGAACGACGAACACGCCGTCGGGTCTTTTGTATGCGGCATTGGACAGACCGCACAGGACACAGAGGACGGCGGGCGGTTTTCCTTTTGGATCCGCTTCAAATTGAGATTTGATTGCCAGCAGGTTTTCTGCAGCAGCGTCGATTTGATTTGCCCCCAGCTTTATCTCAAAGGCGCACCATTCTCCGTCAGGCAGTTCGATGACAGCATCGATCTCCCGATTTCTATAGTCCTGATAATGATAAAGCTGGCCCTGGAAGGCTTCCGCATAGATCCGAAGATCCCGTTCACAAAGGGCTTCAAAGAGAAAGCCCAGAGTTTCCAGATCGCCAAGCAGTCCGGAAGGAGTGGCTTTTAACAATGCGCAGGCCAGAGAGGGATCGGAAAAATGACGTTTTTCCGATTGTTTTACCCGAATGGAAGAACGAATGCCGGAAGCAAAGGGAGGCTGATTGTCCGTGATGAACAGCCGTTGGAAAACATCCAGGTAGGAGGATACGGTATTGATATCGATCTCTTCGTCATCGATGGCCTTTATATCCTTCATCAGGGTTTTATTGGTGACGGTAGTGCTTTCGTTACGAGCCAGGGAACGCAGCAGGAGACGCATTTTTTGGGTGTCCCGTTTTATTCCGTCCATGCGGTATACATCGTCATTGATGACTGCGTCCAGATATTCGGCGGGCAGCAGGGCGGCCTGTTCAATGGAAAGCTCCAGACTCCCCGGCCAACCGCCCCGGATAATCAGCTCGATCAGTTTTTGCAATGCCACATCTCCGGTCAGGACGGGAACCAGCTGGCCATGGCACAATTCTTTGAGAGAGACTTTTCCGCTGGAATCTCCGGTTTCCCAGAGGGACATGGGGCGCATCCTTAACCGCGCAATGCGTCCTGCGCCGCTGTGGAGGATCCCTTTGTGGTTTGGCGTGGCAGAACCGGTGAGGAGAAACTGGCCTTTTTGCGGCCGTTGGTCAACCTTGTAACGCACGGCGTCCCAGAGCGATGGAACATCCTGCCACTCGTCGATCAGCCTTGGGGTAGCACCCTCTAAAACCAGGTCTGGAGATAATTCAGCCAAACGGCGGTTTTGAAAGTTACCGGCAGGATCGCCGATATAGATCTCGCTTTTGCTATGGTAGGAGGAGGTCCAGGTTTTTCCGCACCATTTGGGGCCTTCGATGCAGACGGCGCCAAAGGCGGACAGATATTCCTCTATGGTTTTATCAATGATGCGGGGTCTGTAATTTTGACGATCCATGCTTCACCTCCTTGTCGTTTGCTGTTATTGTACTCCATTCAGACAGATTTTGCAATTTCATTCAGATAGATTTCATAATTTCATTCAGATGAATTTTATGTTTTCATTCAGATAGATTTTCTTTTTCTAAAAGAAGCCAAAACCACTTGTAATTCCACTTTATTTCTGCTATCATATTAGTCCGTGACATATTGTTCCTTGCTCCTGCATGTGGCAGGGGCCGGATAGACCAAAAGGAGGTAAACATTATGAATAAGTATGAATTAACAGTTATTCTTAGTGCGAAACTCGATGACGAAGCAAGAGCCGCAGTGGTTGAGCAGCTGAAGGGTTACATTACCCGCTACAACGGCACTGTTGGCGAGATTGATGAGTGGGGCAAGAAGAGACTTGCTTACGAGATCCAGCATCAGATCGAAGGCTACTACTACATCATCAACTTCGAGGGCGATCAGAACACCCCGAACGAGCTTGAGTCACACGTTCGCATCATGGAGCCTGTTCTTCGTTACTTAGTCATCAGAAAAGAAGACTAATTACGTTAGAGAAAGTGTGAAAGTATGAATAAAGTCATTTTAATGGGCAGACTGACAAGAGATCCGGATATTCGCTATACGCAGGGCGAAAACAGCATGGCTATCGCCAGATATACCATTGCGGTTGACCGGCGCATGCGCAGGGATGCTGCGGAAGGGCAGCAGACGGCGGATTTCATTGGATGTGTGGCATTTGGACGACAGGCGGAATTCGCTGAAAGATACTTGCACCAGGGCACCAAGATCCTTGCGACTGGAAGGATCCAGACAGGTAGTTATGTAAATAAGGAAGGTCAGAAGGTCTATACCACTGACGTGGTGATCGAGGATCAGGAATTTGCCGAGAGCAAGTCCTCCCAGGACAGAAACGGCGGCAGTTCCTATGGCGGCGGTTCATCCGCAGCATCCGATTTCGGATCACCGGTTGGGGATGGCTTTATGAACATTCCGGACGGAGTTGAGGACGAGGGACTTCCCTTTAATTAAAGATTAAAGGAAGGCGCTTCCGAGCTCCCCAGACTAAGAATAACAGGAGGAAAATTCGATGGCATTTCAGAAGGCTGAAGGCAAAGAGGCTTCCGCACGCCCGAGAAAGATGGGCGGTTTCCGCAGAAGACGTAAAGTCTGCGTATTCTGCAGCGAGAAGGCAAAGCCGATCGACTATAAAGATGTGGCAACTTTAAAGAAGTATATCTCTGAGAGAGGTAAGATCCTTCCCAGAAGAATCACCGGCAACTGCGCAAAGCATCAGAGAGAGCTGACCGTTGCGATCAAGCGGGCTCGCCACCTCGCGCTTCTCCCGTATTCAGTGGAGTAATCGACTGCAAACGGGCTCATTGTAAAGAAGCTTCAAAACAGATCAATAAAGGACCAGACAAAGCGTCGAAGGATGCTGCGTCTGGTCTTTTTGTGTGTGCGAGATCGAATTCGGCGCCAAAAAACGTGGCTGATAGGTCAAAACTGCGAAAGGCAGACGGGATATCAAACGTATCTTTTATAGATGATATAAAGCCGAAGGGCTGAGGGGAGGTGCGTTTGATGAAAAATATCCGGCTGCCTTTTTTGCTGTTTGCTTTTATGCTTCTGGGGGTAACGGCCTGTGGAAATAACGTCCCAGGCGCTAAGGAAGAAATGTCAGAAGCAGAGGTGATTCCGGAAACCGAAGCGGGGAAGGAATATGACAGTCTTTCTGATTTCTGGGAAGTATCTGAAGAACCGATCGCAACATTCCAAGGCTGCGGAACAACAGAAGATCCGGAGCTGGGATTTCATGCCAATGTACGGAGCGTGCTGGTAGAGGAAAGCTATATCAAGGTCGATTATGATTGTACGTTGCAGGGGGATTCCTTTCGGACGGCCCTCATTACTGATCGAAGGGATCAGGGTGCTGAGCGCTGGGAAACGCTTTTTGGCGATCAGGAAAGCGCAGCGGATATTCAGATCGGCGGACAGCAGGTTCATGAGCTCGGAAGCGACAGCGTCAGCTGGTGGACAGGTTATGCGCTGCTGATAGAGGACAGGCTGGTAGTCCTTCATATAGAAAAGGGCTATGAAAAGTATCTCCGGGAGATCCTGCTGTGGGTCGTTTTGTAAGGGAGCCGTTCTTTATTTTTCTTGCAGCTCCACTACTGACAGATAGGTGATGGTGCGTTAAGATGGGGCTATACCAAAAAGAAAGAGGACGGCTGACAGTCTTTCTTACGGGTACATGACCCAAGCGAGGATTCGCCAGCCGGTTGCTCTCCTTATTGTAGCTTAGGCAAGAGATGGAGGGAAAGCCGAACTGGCTGCTCAGCTTTCCTGTTCAAATTTATTGCAATAGTGTGGTGGTAATGAAATATAACTGTATATGGGGAATTAAGGATTGAATAAAAGTGCTGTTCGTGCTAAAATGAATTTGACAACTAAAAAAGCATAGCAGTCCTTGGATGGTGCAAACATCCAAGGACTGTGAAAAGTGTTTTAGCGAACACTGATCACAAGAGTGCTACTCCTACTACGCTTGTTTTATTATAATGCAAACACTGCATTTAGGCAAGACAAAACAGGCGGTGGTTTATTTCCTATACCTATAGGCAAGGTGTGACGTTATTAGCTGAACACCTTGCTTTTTTAGTTTCAAAAACTATTTTAGTAAGGGGTATGCGGTTGTGTCAGATACAAGAATAGTAAACGCTCTTTTTTATGTGGAGCGAGTGGAACTAAAATTGCCGGATGGAGTAGTTACGGAATTGCTTGTTCCAACATTTTCTAAAGGGGTTGAAAAGATATTAGAGCTTTGGAGGAAGTGGCAGATTCAAAGGCCGACGGTACAGCGAGAGCTGGAAATAAAAGCGATGGAATATGTGGAGGCGCATTATAAAAGACAACAAAAGCAATTAATAGAGGCGGATACGGATATAGTTGTTATTGGTGTAGATGTTTCTCTCAGCCGAAAGCTGACAAGCGAGGAAAAAGATGTCCTCAATGGCAGTGAGAAGGCGCTCGGATACTTTACAGATTTATTATATAAGTACGACCCGGATTGCAGATGGACAGACGGTGAATGGACGGATGATGGGTTCCATTGCAACCTTACAGATGAGGGGATGGATGCAAAGTCCGCTATTATATTTGGATATGCCATAGATGAACTTTTGGTAATGCTGAGTATGATAGACATCCAGGTAGAACACGTTGATTTTATAAAAAAGATGACGGATGAAGAAGTGGAAGCACAGGCAGAAATGCTTCGGCGGAAGTTTAGGCTCTAAAAATAATTTTGAAGTGTCAGAGAAAAACTGTACGGGATAAGGAGATCGACCATTCTCGAAAACGGAGGTTTAATTATGCAAAAGAAAATCGGATTAAATATAAGAGAAAATATAAAGACTGTTATGCGCTTGGCAGGCGCTTTGATATGCGGAGCCTTAATATCAAATTATAATATTACTGCCGCATATGCTGATACATGGAAATCCACATTAGAAGGCACTATGTATATGACAGATGATTTCAGCGTGTCAGATGGGAATATATGGTTATGGCTGGATGATGATAAAAACGGTATTCATGAATGCTATTATTTTAACGAGGACAATTGTTTGGTAACGAATACGACCGTAGACGGCTACCAAGTCAATGAGAAAGGGCAGTGGGTCGTTGACGGGGTCGTTCAAACAAAACAGGGCTCGGTGACCGAAGAGATGAATATAGAAAAATTCAATGCTTATTTCTCTGCGTCAAATCTCGATGGAATATCAGTTCTTGAGAGGACCGAAGTTTTGATAAACAATAAGATTCGAGAGATACTGCCTGAATACATCACAATATCCCATGTAGTACAGGTGGGAAGTTGGTACTATTTGACAGCAGATGTTACTTCTTCAGAGTTTGGCGGCTTGTATACTTATGATACTGAAGACCCTACGGTTTATTTTGTCAGAATACGATGTGACGGAGGGGCTGCGGAAATAATCAGTCAATATTCCTATGACGCAAGGCCTGGACAGGTAGAGTTCTCAAGCAAGGGCAAGCTGATCTTTTCGAACGGATCAAATTATAGCGCCTATGACTTGAGGACAGGACAGTTCAGTGCAATAAGCGCTGATGAGTATGAGGCATTAAAATCAGAAAATATATATGGGAGCGGTGCGGTCTTTGATTCCATAGGCGGCAAGTATTACAGATATGATAATGATGCAAAAAAGATGTTTATAATGAATGTAGACGGAAGTGTGGCAGAAGAAAAGTATCTGGACTTAGACGTACCGGAGATGCATCGTGCAGGATTTAGGGGAGGAATACCTAAATTGGAGGCAGTCAATGACGACAAAATATATTTCAGTTTCGGACTTACACAAAATGGAAGCGTAAATCTGGACTACAGAATTATATTGGATAAAAATACATTGGAACAGTTAAGCGTAGTTCAAACTGATGCATATTCTATGCTTACGCTTTAAAGGCCGGGTTATTTCAATTTTGCTTCAAAAGATAGGGACAGGGTGGAGACTCTGCCCCTTTCGATTACCTGCATGGCAAGTATGAAAATGCCGGGATCATCTGGATCGACGCCCATCCGGACGTTTCCACACTCCAGGACGGTTATCCCAACGCCCATGCCATGGTGCTGGGGTCTTTGCTGGGATACGGCGCGCCGGATTTGGCCGGACTGATGGAAAACGAAAAATTCAGCCCCCAGGATGTGCTATATATCGGTCTTCAGAAGCTCCACGATTATCAAAAGGAGTTTCTGGATGGAATCGGGGTGCAGTATCGTGTACAGGAGGAAAGCCGGGTCTCTGACGATGAGATCAGGCGCTTTGCCGGGAAGTTCGAGCACCTTCTGGTGCATTTCGACATCGACGTGCTGGATGAAAAGCATTTTCATTCCACCTATTTTGCAAACCCGGAGCTTACCGGGGACGGGTCCGGAGGCGGGAAGATGAGATTGGAAGCCCTTTCCCAGGTGTTCCAGTGCATTCAGGAAAGCGCCGATATCATCGGCTTTACCATTGCGGAGTATCTTCCCTTCGACGAGTACCGGCTATACCAGACTCTTTCAAAAGTAAAGATATTTGCCAGCTGAAAAATGCGGGGCCACGCCAGAATGCGTGGCCTCCTTTTACGTTGCTGTGATTATACCGGAGAAAGGAAGCTTAAGCTTTGTTTGCAGCCTCCCGGGCGGAAAGTCCCTGATACATCCGCTGGGAGACAGGAGCTTGGACGCTAAGGGCTGCCGCTTCCCGGACGATGTAGCCGCTGAAGGTCTCCAGCTCCGTTTTTCTGCCTGCTGCAAAATCCCGCATCAAGGAGCTGGTGGCATCCTCCGCGTAGGTATCGAAGCGCTGGAGGATCTGCTGAACATCCATTTCAGACACCTGCACGCCCTTGGCCTTGGCGACAAGGTAAGCTTCCTGCACCAGTTGGGCGTATTCCTCCTGCTTTATCGGGTCTTTCCTCAAAAGCCCGATGGGTTCGTTATAATAAGCGGTCAGCACATTAAAGGCGCAGTTCAGAATGTACTTTTTCCAGATGGCCGCCTCAATGTCCGGAGCGGTTCGGCAGTCGATTCCTGCATTTGCCAGCAACCGATGAACGGCCTCCACTTTTTCCTGCTCCTCTGGGGAGGCATGACCGATCCCGACATAAAGATCTGCAAAATCACCCTGCTGGGTAATGGAGCCGTCAGCGTTGGCAAAGGCCACGATGTAGATCAGGGCATCCACCACGGTGCCTTTTCCCAGAAAATCCCTGACCCGTTGGCCGGGATCCACGCCGTTCATCACCGGGACGATGATGGTGTTTTCCGTTACGGCAGGGGCGATCTCACGGCAGGTCTCCTCCAGAGAATAGTTTTTGACGCAGAGGAAAATGATATCCTGAGGCGGAAGCCCGGAGGCTTCACAGACTGCCATTGGGCGTACGGCGAGCTCTCCCTGATAGTCGCTGTGGAGCAGGAGCCCCTGGGCGGAAAGCTGCTCTTTTTTTCTGCCTCTTGCGGCAAGGGTAACGTGGGGATATGCCTTGCACAGCATCCCCGCCAGATAGCCGCCCACGCCGCCGATTCCTACTACGGCTATTTTTTGCTTATTTATATTGACGGAATGCTCCTCCGGCATCCTGGCGGTCTCCAAGGCCAAGTATTCCTGCTTTAGTTCTCGCAATAATTCTTCTTCGCTGGGCAAATACAATTTGTATTTTGAAGCAAAAATTTGCGTCTCTTTTTCAGGCAATGTATATTTAACGATAGATTCACTTTTATCCGCGCATAAAACGATCCCGATCGGCGGATTATCTCCCTCATTCATAAGCTCCCGTTCATAATAATGAACATACATCTGCATTTGGCCCAGATCCTGATGCGTCAAATCTCCGACTTTTAGATCGATCAAAACAAAACACTTCAAGATATAGTTATAAAATACAAGATCGATTCTGAAATGGCGTCCATCAAAGGTTATTCGTTTCTGCCTCGCCACAAAAGAAAAACCTCTGCCAAGTTCCAAAAGAAATTTTTGTAAATGAGAGATCAGCGCTTGCTCTAAATCGCTTTCGTAAAAATCGTCATTGGGTGTCAGACCAAGAAACTCTAAAACATATGGGTCTCTGATGATATCTTCAGGGGTCTTGGCTGGCTCTAATGTGTGAATCTCTCCGGCGACCTGCTCTTTGTTTTTGCTGGACAATAATCTTTCATAAAAGAAGGAGTTTATCTGGCGTTCGAGTTGTCTGGTACTCCACTGAGCGTTTATCGCTTCCTGCATATAGAATTCCCGGGCGTTTTTATTTTCTACGCGCATCAGAAGACGATAGTGCGTCCAGCTCAATTCGCTACGCAGTGCGTAGCCCTTTGGAAACGCCAAATAAAACTGCCGCATATTTTTCAGATTCGCAACAGTAAAGCCCTTTCCAAAATCCCGGGTCATTTGTTTTGACAGTTCTTGCAACAGGCCGGTACCGTACTCTGCCTTCTCGTTTCCGCCCTGTTCTTCAATGATGGTTTTTCCAATATTCCAGTATGCTTCTACCATGGCAAAATTTGCGGTTTGATAAACTTTATTTCTGGCTGTGGCTAAAATGGCCTTTATTTCTTCGTAGAATTCTCTTTTCATAAACACCTCGGAATGCCTGTGATGTACGCTGCCGGTTTTCTCTTGTTTTTTATTATAGCATATCCGGGCAAAAGGGAAACTGGAAAAGCCGCTTCCGGAGACCTGGCAGCCCATTCTCCTGCACTTCATAAAAGAAATAACCACAGGTTATGAATGCGAAAAAACCTGGCCTAAAACAGTTATATTTGAGCCTTGGAATCTGCAAAAGATTGACAAAGAAAATTTGCAGTGTTTTAATAAAAAAACAATGTTATGAAAGGCCGTTTTCAGCATACCGGGCTTTCTTCTGCCCCGTCAGAAAGGGCGCGGCAGAGGAAA
This sequence comes from uncultured Lachnospiraceae bacterium, assembly GCA_944381405.1. Lineage (GTDB taxonomy): Bacteria > Bacillota > Clostridia > Lachnospirales > Lachnospiraceae > Avilachnospira. The sequence continues at coordinate 16,962 of CALWLA010000008.1, forward strand.
GGTCTTTTTATATCCCAAAAAGAACATGCAGGCCGGGGAAACGGGGCTTTTGCAATATATCGGCAGGAGGGGAGGAGCTATGCAGAAACAGGAAGGAAAACAGATGCCGGGAGCGCAGATCCTGATCGAAACCTTGATCGAGCAGGGCGTGACCGACGTTTTTGGATATCCGGGAGGTCAGGTGCTGAATATTTACGACGAGCTCTACAAGGCCAGCGACCGGATCCGGCATTATCTGACCGCTCATGAACAGGGCGCTGCCCATGCGGCAGACGGTTATTCGAGAGCGACCGGAAAGGTAGGCGTCGTCATCGCCACCTCCGGACCAGGAGCCACCAATCTGGTGACGGGCATTGCCACAGCCATGATGGATTCCGTTCCCATGGTGGCCATCACCGGAAACGTGCCTACTTCCCTCATCGGCAGGGACAGCTTTCAGGAGATCAACATTACGGGCATTACCCTGCCCATTACAAAGCACAACTATTTTGTAACGGATGTCAACGAGCTGGCGGATACCATACGGGAGGCCTTTCAGCTGGCAAAATCCGGACGGCCCGGCGTGGTGCTGGTGGACATCCCCAAGGACGTGCAGACCGCCATGGGCACCTATCTTCCCCAGGACATCGTTCCCTTTGCAGAGGAGGAAGAGGTTCCGGATGCGGAGATCGATCAGGCAGTGGAGCTGATCAACGAGGCCCAGAGACCTTATATTTATATCGGCGGCGGCGCGGCAGGCGAGGGCATGAGCGACATGATCCGGGCCCTGGCGGAAAAGATCGACGGCTATGTGGGCTGTACCTTTATGGGACTTTCCGCTCTGCCCAATTCCTATGAGCGTTTCCTGGGCATGGAGGGGATGCACGGACAGTACGCTTCCTCCATGGCAAACAAGGATGCGGATCTAATCATCGGCGTAGGCGTCCGGTTTTCTGACCGGGCTACCGGCAACACGGAAAAATACGCCAAGGGCGCGAAGATCATTCAGCTGGATACGGACATTTCCGAGATCAATAAAAACATCCAGGTAGAGCTGGGGCTTGTAGGAAACATCGTTTCTTCCTTCAAAAGGATCCTGGACCGCTGCGAAAAAAAAGAACATCCGGAGTGGCGGGAGACCGTGGAGGCCTTCAAGGCGGAGGGAAAACGTATCCGGGATAAGGAAGAGGAAACTGCAGGGCCGGCCCTGACCCCGAAAAAGATGTTCGACGTCATCAACGCCGTAAAGGATGCGGATACGGTGATCGCCACGGACGTGGGCCAGCATCAGATGTGGACCGCCCAGTATGTGGATTTTGAACGGACCAGACGTTTCGCCTCCAGCGGCGGCCTGGGCACCATGGGATACGGCCTGGGAGCCGCCATCGGCGCCCAGATCGGCAGCGGAGACCGGACGGTCCTGATCACGGGAGACGGCAGCTTCGGCATGAATCTCAACGAGCTGGCTACGGCGGTCACCTATAACGTGCCGGTGGTGATCATCATCATGGACAACGGGGTGCTGGGCATGGTGCGCCAGTGGCAGACCCTTTTCTATGGCAAGCGGTATTCCAACACGGTGCTGGGCAGAAAGACGGATTTCGTCAAGCTGGCGGAGGCCTTCGGCGCAGAGGGCTGCCGGGTGTGGACCCTGGAGGAATTCCGGACCGCCTTTGAGACGGCCATGCAGCACAACGGCCCCTATGTCATCGACGCCATGATCGACAAGGACGAGTTCGTGCTGCCTATGCTGCCTCCGGGAGGCTCCATCGACGACATCATCACTTCCAGAGAGGAGGCGGAGGAATAATGAAACGCTTCGTGATCGCAGTGTATGTGGAAAATAAATACGGCGTCCTCACCAGAGTCACGGGTCTTTTCATGCGCAGGGGCTTCAACATCGACTCCCTGACGGTGGGAGAGACGGAAGACCCGGCCTACTCCCGGATCACCATTTCCATGCATGGAAATGAAAACGACAAGGCCCAGCTCATCAATCAGCTGAAAAAGCTGTACAACGTAAAGAACGTCCGCCAGATGGACAAGGATACCAGCATGGAGCGGGAGCTGATCCTGATCAAGCTGGAAAATACCCCGGAGACCCGCAGCGAGGTCATGGCTGCGGCAGAGGTGTACCGGGCCAAGATCATCGACTACAGCCCCAGGACCCTTTGTGTGGAGGTGACGGGAGAGCCCTCCAAGATCAACGCCTTTATCGAGGTGATGAAGCCCCTTGGCATTGTGGAGATGTGCAGGACCGGTGCGGTGGCCCTGGAAAGGAACCGCTGCATCGTGGATAAATAAAAAGACGCGGGACAGCCTAAGAGGCGCTGGCGCCCATTTCAAACAGGAGGAACCATATCATGCAGAAAATCTATTATCAGCAGGACTGTAATCTGGACAAGCTGGCAGGAAAGACCGTGGCCATCATCGGCTATGGCTCTCAGGGCCATGCCCATGCTCTGAACTTAAGGGAATCCGGCGTCAAGGTGATCGTTGGACTTTATCAGGGCAGCAAGAGCTGGGAAAAGGCGGAAAAGGCCGGACTTCCGGTGATGACCGCTGCAGAGGCTGCAAAGGAAGCCGACATCATCATGATCCTCATCAACGACGAGAAACAGGCAAAGCTCTATAAGGAAAGCATCGAGCCCAACCTTACCGAAGGAAAGACCCTGGCATTTGCCCATGGCTTCAACATCCATTTCGGCTGCATCAAGCCGCCGAAGAACGTCAATGTCATCATGATCGCTCCCAAGGGACCGGGACACACGGTGCGCAGCGAGTACCAGGCGGGCAAGGGCGTTCCCTGTCTCGTGGCGGTGGAGCAGGACGCCACCGGCGATGCGCTGGATATCGCCCTGGCCTATGCCCTCGGCATCGGCGGAGCCCGCGCAGGCGTGCTGGAGACCACCTTCCGGACGGAAACGGAAACGGATCTTTTCGGCGAGCAGGCCGTGCTCTGCGGCGGTGTATGCGCCCTGATGCAGGCAGGCTATGAGACCCTGGTGGAAGCAGGCTATGATGCGAGGAACGCATATTTCGAGTGCATCCATGAGATGAAGCTCATCGTGGATCTGATCTATCAGAGCGGCTTTGAGGGTATGCGTTATTCCATTTCCAACACCGCCGAGTACGGCGATTACATCACCGGCCCCAAGATCATTACCGAGGAAACCAGAAAGGCCATGAAGAAGATCCTGGCGGACATTCAGGACGGCACCTTTGCAAAGGATTTCCTGCTGGATATGTCCGACGCAGGCAGCCAGGTGCACTTCAACGCCATGAGAAAGCGGGCCGCAGAGCATCCCTCCGAGCAGATCGGAAGAGAGATCCGCAAGCTCTACAGCTGGAGCGACGAGGACAAGCTGATCAATAACTAAGATTTTTTGGAAAGGCCGCTTTCGCAGGGCATGCGGAGGCCGGCCCTTCCTTTTCAGGAAAGGGCGGGAAATATGATAAGAGAAGAAATTGTAGATGGATTTAACAATGCGCCCCATCGTTCCCTGTATCATGCGCTGGGACTGACGGAGGAGGAGCTGAAGCGGCCCCTCATCGGCGTGGTAAGCTCCTATAATGAGATCGTTCCGGGCCATATGAATCTGGACAAGATCACCGAGGCGGTGAAAATGGGCGTGGCGATGGCGGGAGGGACCCCCATCGTCTTCCCGGCCATCGCAGTCTGCGACGGCATCGCCATGGGCCATAAGGGCATGCGTTACTCCCTCATCACCAGGGATATGATCGCGGATTCCACCGAGGCCATGGTGCTGGCCCACGGCTTTGACGGTCTGGTGATGGTGCCCAACTGCGACAAAAACGTGCCGGGCCTTCTGATGGCGGCGGCCCGTCTGAACATTCCCGCCATCTTTGTCAGCGGCGGCCCCATGCTGGCCGGCAGGGTCAACGGGAAAAAGTCCAGCCTTTCCAGCATGTTCGAGGCGGTGGGAGCCTATACAGCCGGAAAGATCGACGAGGCGCAGCTTAAGGTCTGCGAGGAATGCACCTGCCCCACCTGCGGCTCCTGTTCCGGTATGTATACGGCCAATTCCATGAACTGCCTGACGGAGGTGCTGGGCATGGGCCTTCGGGGCAACGGCACCGTTCCGGCGGTTTATTCCGCCCGCCTGGAGCTGGCAAAGCGGGCCGGCATGCAGGTGATGGAGCTGGTAAAGAAAAATATCCGTCCCAGAGACATTATGACAAAGGCGGCCTTCCGGAACGCCCTGACGGCGGACATGGCCCTGGGCTGTTCCACCAACAGCATGCTGCATCTGCCGGCCATCGCCAACGAATGCGGTATCGCCTGGAATCTGGATATGGCAAACGAGATCAGCGAGCGCACGCCCAATCTCTGCCACCTGGCCCCGGCAGGCCCCACCTACATGGAGGATCTGAATGAGGCGGGGGGTGTCTATGCGGTGCTGAAGGAGTTGACAAAGCTCGATCTGCTGGACACCTCTGTCATGACCTGTACGGGACACACCCTGGGAGAAAACATTGCAGAGGCGGTGAACCGGGATCCGGAGGTGATCCGTACCCCTGAGAACCCTTACAGCAGAACCGGAGGCATCGCGGTGCTGAAGGGCAACCTTGCGCCGGACGGCTGCGTGGTAAAGCGCAGCGCCGTGGCCCAGGAGATGCTGGTGCACGAAGGCCCTGCCAGGGTCTTCGACAGCGAGGAGGAGGCCATCAGCGCCATTTACGCAGGCAAGATCCAGAAGGGAGACGTGGTGGTGATCCGTTATGAAGGCCCTGCAGGGGGACCGGGCATGCGGGAAATGCTGTCTCCCACCTCAGCCATCGCAGGCATGGGCCTGGACAAGGATGTGGCCCTGATCACCGACGGACGGTTTTCCGGAGCCACCAGAGGCGCGGCCATCGGCCATGTGTCTCCGGAGGCGGTAAGAGGCGGCCTCATCGCCTATGTCAAGGAGGGAGACCTGATCTCCATCAACATCCCGCAGTATCAGATCGAGCTGAAGGTGCCGGAGGAAGAGCTGGCAAAAAGGAAGGCGGAGATGCCCATCAGGCGGAAGACCGATATCAAGGGCTGTCTTGCCAGATATGCCCAGATGGTAAGCTCCGCGGATAAAGGCGCTATCATCAATCAGTTCGCCTGATCGTAATGATAGAAAAAAATCAGTTGCCTGACCGCAACGATAGAAAAAGAGGAACCGTACAGGGAGAAAGGGTATGACCAACGAGGAACTGAAAAAACTGGCCTGTCAGCTGTCCGCCCTCTGCGTGTTCAGGGGCATTCTCAGGCAGGAGCCTATGCAGGAGCTTCTGGACTTTCTGGGCGGTGAGGGCAGCCTGCAGCGGCGGATGCAAAGCTATGGAGCCTTTGCTGCGGCATTGGCAAAGGACAACTGCTGTCTGTCGGATTTTTTGCTGCGGGCCCTGTATGAGGACGAGAATCCATACATGGTGGGCCGGGCCAGAGGAAAGGCGCTGCCGCCTGTGCTGGAGCAGAACGCAGAGGCGGAGCTTAAGCTCCTTTCGGAGCTGACAAGGCTCAGCCCACAGGAGCTTTTCGAGGCGGCAGGACATGAGGGTTATGCCCCTGCCTTTGAAAACCATGAAACGGATCTTTCGGAAGCGCTTTCGGAGAGGCTTTCAAAGATCGGCAGCTTTGGCTACGGCATTTTTTCCACAGGAAAGATGTTCCGGGTGGCGGAGGGCCGTATCCTTCCGGTGGAGGCGGCGGACAGCATTTCCCTGGACAGCTTTGTAGGCTACGAGGCGGAGCGGCAGAAGGTCTTCGACAACACCAGAGCCCTGATCGAGGGGCGGCCTGCCGCAAACGTGCTGCTTTACGGAGATGCAGGAACCGGAAAATCCTCTACCGTAAAGGCCTGCGCCAATTATTTTTACGAGGAGGGCGTGCGGCTCATCGAGCTGCGGAAGGACCAGCTTTTCAGCCTTTCTCAGATCATGGGGAAGATCTCCGGCAATCCCCTGAAGTTCATTATTTTTATAGACGACCTGTCCTTTAACAAAAATGACGACAGCTTCAGCATGCTGAAGGCGGCCCTGGAGGGCTCCGCTTCCGCAAAGGCGGACAACGCGGTGATCTATGCCACCAGCAACCGGCGGCATATCGTAAAGGAAAACTTTTCCGACCGGGACGCTTCGGATGAGGTGCATCTCGGGGATACCATGCAGGAGCTTCTGTCCCTTTCGGACCGGTTTGGCCTGAAGGTTTATTTCGCAAAGCCGGACAAGCGCCTGTATCTGGACATCGTGCACGAGCTGGCGGACAGGAAGGGCGTAAGCTTGAGCCGGGAGGAACTGGACCGCAGGGCGGAGGCTTTTGCCCTTGGACGGGGCAGCCGTTCTCCCAGGGCGGCGGGGCAGTTCGTGGACAGCCTACTTTGAACGATACGGACAGGATACTGAGAGACAGAGAGACAGCTTTATTTGAGAGACAGAGGGGAGTATGAGGGAGGATTTATGGAGAAAAAGGATATGCTGACCCTGGATAGCGTTTACAGGGCAAAATATGCCTTAAAGGACGTGGCCCGGCCCACCGACGTGCTGTATGCGCCGAAGCTTGCGCCGGGAACGGAGCTTTACCTGAAAACGGAAAATCTTCAGGTGACCGGCGCCTTCAAGGTCAGAGGCGCTTACTATAAGATATCTCAGCTGACAGAGGAGGAGCGGAAAAAGGGCGTTATCGCCTGCTCCGCGGGCAATCATGCCCAGGGCGTGGCCCTGGCGGCGCAGCGCTACGGTATCAAGGCGGTGATCTGCCTGCCGGACAGCGCGCCTATCTCCAAGGTGGAGGCCACCAGAAGCTACGGCGCGGAGATCTGTCTGGTGGACGGGGTCTATGACGACGCTTATCAAAAAGCTCTCTCCCTGCGGGATGAGATGGGATATACCTTTATCCACCCCTTTGACGATCCGGACGTGATCGCGGGACAGGGCACCATCGCCCTGGAGCTTTCCGAGCAGGTGCCGGATATGGACGCCATCATCGTTCCCGTGGGCGGCGGCGGTCTGATCTCCGGCATCGCCTATACCATCAAGAGCCTGAATCCAGGCATCAAGGTTTACGGTGTACAGGCGGCGGGAGCTCCTTCCATGCACAATTCCCTGCGGGACGGAAGGATCGAGACCCTGGATTCCGTGGTGACCATCGCCGACGGTATCGCCGTCAAGCAGCCGGGAGACCTGACCTATGAGCTCTGCAGCAAATATGTGGATGAGATCGTGACGGTGACGGACGACGAGATCTCCGCGGCGATCCTGGCGCTGATGGAGCAGCATAAGCTGGTGACAGAGGGCGCAGGAGCCGTATCGGTGGCAGCGGCCATGTTCGGAAAGGTGGACATCGCAGGCAAAAAGACCGTATGCCTGCTTTCCGGCGGCAACATCGACGTGACGATCCTGTCCAGAGTCATCGCCCGGGGCCTGATGATGTCCGGCAGAAGCTGTCAGCTGACCATCGAACTGGTGGACAAGCCAGGACAGCTGGTGGCGGTGTCCAAGATCATCGCAGAGCAGGGCGGAAACGTTACGGCGGTGCATTACGAGCATGCAGGGGAGGGCTCCGACGTCAACGGCTGCTACATCGGCATTTCCATGGAAACAAGGAACTTCGCCCATATCGAGGCCATCAAAAAGTCTCTGAAGGATAACGGGTTCAAGATCGTATAAATAAGCGCCCTGGGGGTACGGCCTTATGCCGTGCAGACAGGGCAGAAAACGAGGAGAGTACATAAGATGATCAACGCAAACAAATATACGCGCCAGTTCTTTCCGGTGGCGGCGCCGGAGCGGAAGTGGGCGAAGAAAACCTATATTGAAAAAGCGCCGGTCTGGTGCTCCGTGGATCTTCGGGACGGCAATCAGTCCCTGGTGATCCCCATGAGCCTGGAGGAAAAGCTGGACTTTTTCAAGCTGCTTGTGGACATTGGCTTTAAGGAGATCGAGGTGGGTTTTCCGGCAGCGTCCGAAACGGAATATACCTTTCTGCGGACCCTGATCGAGAAAAAAATGATTCCCGACGACGTTACCGTGCAGGTGCTGACCCAGAGCCGGGAGCATATCATCCGCAAGACCTTTGAAGCCCTTAAGGGCTGCAAGAACGCCATCGTACACCTGTACAACTCCACCTCTCTGGCACAGCGGGAGCAGGTCTTCCGCAAGTCCAAGGAGGAGATCATCCGGATCGCCGTAGAGGGTGCGGAGCTTTTTGAAAAGATCGCGGCGGAAACCGGGGCCCATTATCGCTATGAGTACTCTCCGGAATCCTTTACCGGAACGGAGCCGGAGTTCGCCCTGGAGATCTGCAACGCGGTGCTGGATGTCTGGAAGCCTACGCCGGACCGGAAGGCCATCATCAATCTTCCGGCGACGGTGGAGCTTTCCTCTCCCCATGTGTATGCGGATCAGGTGGAATATATCTGCGACAATCTGAAATACCGGGAGGCGGTGGAGGTCTCCCTCCATCCCCATAACGACCGGGGCTGCGCCGTGGCGGATGCGGAGCTTGGCATCCTTGCAGGAGCAGATCGGATCGAGGGGACCCTGTTCGGAAACGGCGAGCGCACCGGAAACGTGGACATCATTACCCTGGCCCTCAACATGTACGCCCAGGGCGTGGAGCCGGGACTTGATTTTACGGACATGCCGAAGATCACGGAGCTTTACGAGCGGGTGACCCGGATGCACGTTTATGAGAGGCAGCCGTATGCGGGCAAGCTGGTCTTCGCGGCTTTCTCCGGCTCTCACCAGGACGCCATCGCCAAGGGCATGAAGTGGCGGGAGGAAAAAAACTGCGATACCTGGACGGTGCCCTATCTCCCCATCGACCCGAAGGATGTGGGCAGGGAATACGAGACGGACGTGATCCGCATCAATTCCCAGTCCGGAAAGGGCGGCATCGGATATCTCCTGGAGCACAGCTTCGGCTATGTGCTTCCGGCAGCTATGCGGGAGGAAGTCGGCTATGCGGTGAAATCCGTATCGGATCACGCCCATGCGGAGCTTTCTCCGGAGCAGGTGCTGGGCGTATTTACCGATACCTATGTGAACATCAACAACCACATCCGGCTCATCGACTATCACTTTGTACGGACGCCGGAGATCCATGTAATCGTCAGCGTGGAGATCGACGGCGAGCAGAAGGAACTGACTGCTACCGGTAACGGACGTCTGGATGCGGTGAGCAACGCGGTGAAAAAGCAGCTGGGCATCGCCTTCTCCGACCTGACCTATGAGGAGCACGCGCTGACCAAGGGATCCTCCTCCAAGGCGATCTCCTATGTCAGCATCGTTCCGGAAAACGGAAAGCGGGTATGGGGCGCAGGCATTCACGACGATATCATCGCATCGTCCATCAACGCCCTGTTCTCAGCCATCAACCGCAGCATAGAAGGAGGAAAATAAACCATGGGCATGACAATGACACAGAAGATCCTGGCGGCTCACGCAGGACTTCCGGAGGTGGCTCCGGGCCAGCTCATCGAGGCAAAGCTGGACATCGTGCTGGGAAACGACATCACCACGCCGGTGGCCATCAACGAGTTTAAAAAGGCGGGCTTTGACCAGGTGTTTGACAAGGACCGGGTGGCCATCGTACTGGATCATTTTGTTCCCAACAAGGATATCAAGGCGGCGGAGCAGTCCAAGCAGTGCCGGGAATTTGCCTGCTCCCATTGCGTCAGCCATTTTTATGACGTGGGAAAAATGGGCATCGAGCATGCCCTCCTGCCAGAGCAGGGCGTGGTCACCGCCGGAGACTGCATCATCGGCGCAGACAGCCATACCTGTACCTATGGAGCTCTGGGAGCCTTTTCCACCGGCGTAGGCAGCACGGACATGGCGGCGGGCATGGCAACGGGCATGGCCTGGTTCAAGGTGCCTCCGGCGATCCGCTTCCATCTGACGGGAAAGCTCCCTGCAAACTGCAGCGGCAAGGATGTGATCCTGACCATCATCGGCATGATCGGCGTGGACGGCGCCCTTTATAAGAGCATGGAGTTTACGGGAGAGGGCGTTTCCTCTCTGTCCATGGACGACCGCCTCTGCATCTGCAACATGGCCATCGAGGCCGGGGCGAAAAACGGTATCTTCCCGGTGGATGAAACCACAAAGGCATATCTTTCCGGCCGCAGTGAGCGGGAGCCGGTGGTATATGAGGCGGACCCGGATGCGGAATACGAAAAGACCATCGAGATCGACCTTTCAAAGATCGTGCCCACCGTCAGCTGTCCCCATCTTCCGGAAAACACCCATCCGGCAGCGGAGCTTTCGGACATCAGGATCGATCAGGTGGTGATCGGAAGCTGTACCAACGGCCGCATGGAGGACATGGAGACGGCTTACCGGATCCTGAAGGGAAAGAAAGTGGCGGAGGGCGTCCGCTGCATCATTATTCCCGCCACCCAGCAGATCATGAAGGAATGCGTGGAGCGGGGATATGTCACTGCCTTTATCGAGGCGGGAGCGGTGGTGTCAACCCCCACCTGCGGACCCTGCCTTGGGGGCTACATGGGGATCCTGGCAGCAGGCGAGCGCTGCGTGGCCACCACCAACCGGAATTTTGTAGGCCGCATGGGACATGTGGACAGCGAGGTGTATCTTGCCAGCCCGGCAACGGCGGCTCAGAGCGCCCTGACGGGCTATATTACCGCGCCGAAGGAGGTGTTTTGATGGAAACCAAAGGTAGGGTATTCAAATATCCCGATAACGTGGACACGGATGTGATCATTCCTGCCCGTTATCTGAACTCATCGGATGCGCAGGAGCTGGCGAAGCACTGCATGGAGGATATTGATCAGAGCTTTGTGAGCCGGGTGCGGCCCGGGGATGTGATGGTGGCCGGATGGAATTTCGGCTGCGGCTCCTCCAGAGAGCATGCACCCTTAGTGATCAAGACCTGCGGCACCGGCTGCGTCATCGCAAAAAGCTTTGCCCGCATTTTTTACCGCAACGCCATCAATATCGGACTGCCGATCCTGGAATGCCCGGAGGCGGCGGAGGAGATTTCCGACGGGGACGAGGTGCAGGTGAATTTTGATACCGGAGTCATCAGCGACCTGACCACGGGAAAAAGCTATCAGGCCCAGCCCTTCCCGCCCTTTATTCAGAATATCATCAAAAAAGGCGGCCTCCTTGCCGCGCTGAAAGAAAGGTAAACGCATATGGAAAAACATATCACCGTCCTTCCGGGCGACGGCATCGGCCCGGAGATCATTGCGGAGGCGGTCAAGGTACTGGACCGGATCGGGGAGCGCTATGGACACAGCTTCCGTTATACCTATGTGGACATCGGCGGCTGCTCCATCGACAAATACGGCGTGCCCATTACAGAAGAGGGCATGGAGCTGTGCAAATCCGCTGACAGCGTGCTGCTGGGAGCGGTAGGCGGCCCCAAGTGGGACGACTGCCCGGCGGAGATCCGTCCGGAAAAGGCCCTTCTGGGGGTCCGGAAGGCCCTGGGACTTTTCGCAAATCTGCGGCCCACGAAGCTGTTCCCTCAGCTGGCGGAAACCTCACCCCTGAAAATAGAGATCGTAGGGGGCGGCATCGACCTTTTGATCGTCCGGGAGCTTACCGGCGGCGTTTATTTCGGCGGCCACAGCACCGAGGAAAAGGACGGGGAGCTGGTGGCGACGGATATCATGCCCTATTCCGAGCACGAGATCGAGCGCATCGGACGGGTGGCCTTTGAGACCGCCATGAAGCGCAGAAAGCGCCTTGCCTCCGTGGACAAGGCCAACGTGCTGGATACCTCCAGGCTCTGGAGAAAGGTGATGCACAGGCTCGCCGCAGAGTATCCCGAGGTGCAGTACAGCGACGTGCTGGTGGACAACACCGCCATGCAGATGATTCGGAACCCTGCCCAGTTCGATGTGCTGGTGACGGAAAACATGTTCGGCGACATCCTGTCCGACGAGGCCTCCATGCTGACGGGCTCCATCGGCATGATGCCCTCTGCCTCCCTGTCCGAGGGGACTCTGGGCATGTACGAGCCCATCCATGGCTCCGCTCCGGACATCGCAGGGCAGAATCTGGCGAACCCCCTGGGCACCATCCTTTCCGCAGCCATGATGCTCCGGTATTCCTTCGATATGGCGGAGGAAGCGGACGCCATCGAGCAGGCGGTCAACGAGGTGCTGAATCAGGGCTACCGCACAGGAGACATCCTCCAGGAGGGCTGTAAGAAGGTATCCTGCAGCGAGATGGGAGACCTGGTGACGGCCCAGATCGGGTAAGAAGTCTGGGCACATTTATAACAAGGATGGCAGGCAGCAGGAAAGCGCTGTGATATAAGTCCGAAAAGTAAAACAAAGAGGGCATCACAAAATCAACAGATTTCGTTGATTGAGCGATGCCCTCGGTCTGTTTATGGAAAGGTTTTGAAATCCGGTTTTTCGCCGGATTGTTACAAATATAACTTGCTGTTTTGCCCCTGTGAAAATATAATGATAGCAGATGAAAGCGCCGCGAAGCGGCACACAGATATGCCGTGCAAAACACGGCGGAAAAGAAGGAAAGAGGGGAAGAGATATGGGAGTTGACAGGGAAGCTGCAAGGCAATGGATCGAAGCGGGAAGGACCTCCCTTGGCATCGAATTCGGTTCCACCAGAATCAAGGCGGTGCTCATCGGAGAGGACATGGCCCCCATTGCCCAGGGAAGCTTTGAGTGGGAAAATCATCTGGAAAACGGAATCTGGACTTACCCGGTGTCGGAGATCCTGGAGGGCCTTAAGAAGTGCTACGGTGATCTGCGGGAGGACGTGGAAAAAACCTACGGCGTTCCTTTAAAAACCGTGGGATCCATGGGCGTAAGCGCCATGATGCATGGATATATGGCCTTTGACGGGAAGGGGGAGCTGCTGGTTCCCTTCCGTACCTGGCGGAATACCATCACCCAGGAGGCTTCGGAAAAACTGACGGAGCTCTTTCAGTACAACATTCCCCAGAGATGGAGCATCGCCCATCTGTATCAGGCCATGCTGAACCGCGAGGAGCATCTGCCGAAGCTCCGGTTTCTCACCACCCTGGCAGGCTATATCCACTGGAAGCTTACCGGGGAAAAGGTGCTGGGTATCGGCGATGCCTCCGGCATGTTCCCCATCGATACGGAACAGAAATGCTATAACGAAAAAATGATGGATCAGTTCCAGGAGCTGGTAAAGGCCGAGGGCTATGAGTGGCGGCTTCAGGACATCCTGCCGAAGGTGCTGCTTGCCGGGGAGGAAGCTGGCAGGCTGACCCCGGAGGGCGCGGCCCTGCTGGATGAGACCGGGACCCTGGAGGCGGGAGTTCCCCTTTGTCCGCCGGAGGGCGACGCAGGCACCGGCATGGCGGCCACCAACAGCGTGGCGGTGAGGACCGGAAACGTGTCTGCGGGAACCTCCGTGTTTGCCATGGTGGTGTTGGAAAAGGAGCTGTCCAGGGTATACCCGGAGATCGACATGGTGACGACCCCCTCCGGCAACCTGGTAGGCATGGTTCACTGCAACAACTGCACCTCGGATCTCAACGCCTGGGTGGAGATCTTCGATGAATTTTCCGCCCTGACCGGGAAAAAACTGGATAAGGGGGAGCTTTTCGGCCTCCTTTATAACCATGCCCTGACAGGAGATGCGGACTGCGGCGGGCTTCTGTCCTATGGCTATCTTTCCGGAGAGCCGGTAACGGGATTTGAGGAGGGCCGTCCCATGTTTGTGCGGACGCCGGACAGCCGATTTACCCTGGCAAACTTTATGCGGGCCAATCTCTACAGCGCCCTGGCTACCCTGAAGGTAGGCCTTGACCTGATGTTCCAGAAGGAGCAGGTAAAGCTGGACTGCCTCATGGGCCACGGCGGATTTTTCAAGACCCCGGGCGTAGGACAGCGGATCATGGCGGCGGCAGCCTCCGGCCCGGTGGCAGTCATGGAAACCGCAGGAGAGGGAGGCGCCTGGGGCATCGCCCTGCTGGCGGCCTACATGCAGCGGAAGGAGACAGGGGAGACCCTGGAGGCCTTCCTGCAGGACAAGGTATTTGCAGGTGCAAAGTCCGTCCGCATGGAGCCGAAGCAGGAGGACATCGCAGGCTTCGAGAAATTTATGGAACGTTACCGCGCAGGCCTTGCCGCAGAGAGAGCGGCTGTGGAGAGCCTTGCGCTTTGGGAGGAGGATTAACCATGCTTGAAGAACTGAAACAGAAAGTTTATGAAGCCAACATGCAGCTGCCGGCCTATGGCCTGGTGACCTTTACCTGGGGCAACGTGTCAGGCATCGACAGGGAAAAGGGCCTTTTCGTCATCAAGCCCTCCGGGGTCCCCTATGAGGAGCTCCGTCCGGAGGATATGGTGGTGATGAACCTGAAGGGAGAAAAGGTGGAGGGAGATCTGAACCCTTCCTCCGATACGCCTACCCATATGGTGCTGTACAACCGTTTCCCGGAGATCGGCGGCGTGGTCCACACCCACAGCTCCTGGGCCACTTCCTGGGCCCAGGCAGGCCGGGACATCCCAAGCTACGGCACTACCCATGCGGACTATATCTACGGCAGGGTGCCCTGCGTCCGGAATCTGACGCCAGAAGAGCTGGAGGAGTACGAGAAGAACACCGGCGTGCTCATCGCAGATCATTTTGAAGCCCATGGCATCGACTACAATGCGGTGCCCTGCGTGCTCTGCAAAAACCATGGCCCCTTTACCTGGGGCAAGGACGCCGCAGAGGCGGTCCACAATGCGGTGGTGCTGGAGGAGGTGGCCAAAATGGCAGCCCGGACGGAGACCATCAATCCCCGGGTACAGGAAACGCCCCAGTGCCTCCAGGACAAGCATTATCTGAGAAAGCACGGAGCAAACGCCTACTACGGACAGCCGGGCAGGAAATAAACCGCCGGGCAGAAAGAAAGGGCGGCAGAATGACCGCCGGAATCAAGACAGAATCGGGGACATCGGAGGATGGACAGGATGAATAAGGGCTTTGGGCAGCGGGGTGTGATCTGCGCGGTCCTGGGAGCGGTAAGCTGGGGTTTTTCCGGAACCTGCAGCCAGTATATGTTTACGCACTATGAGATCAGCTCCACATGGCTGACCTCCATGAGGATGTTCCTTTCGGGCATCGTGCTTCTGATCATGTGCCTCTGCGGCCAGAGAAAGCAGCTTTTGGGCCTTTTGAAAAACCGCAGGGATATGGCGAGAGAGGTGGTTTTTGCGGTGGCGGGACTGATGTTCGTCCAGTTCACCTATCTGACCGCCATCCAGTATTCCAATTCCGCCACGGCCACGGTGCTGCAGAACCTGAGCGTGGCCTTTATCGCCGTGATCGTGGCGGTACAGACGAGAAAGATGCTCAGCAAAAAGCATGTTTTTTCCATTGCTCTGGCGCTGTTCGGCGTGTTTCTCATCGCCACCCACGGAAACCCCGGCAGCATGGTGATCTCCGGCAAGGGACTTTTCTGGGGGATCTGCTGCGCCTTTGGCGTGGTGACCTATACCATGCTGTCCACCAGGCTGGTAGCCAAGTGGGGCAGTCAGGCGGTGAGCGCCTACGGCATGCTCATCGGCGGTCTGGTGCTGGGCATCGGCACCGGCTCCTTCTGGAAGCCGGCAAGCCTTGATCTTGCGGGATTTTTCGTGCTGGGACTGATCGTCGCCATCGGCACAGTAGGGGCCTTTACCCTGTTCCTTCAGGGAATCAGCGAGATCGGCGCGGTGAAGGCCACCATCATCGGCTGTCTGGAGCCGGTTTCCGCCACGGTGATCTCCGCCTTCTGGCTGGGCTCCGTCTTTGAGCCCATCGATCTGTTGGGCTTTGCCTGCATCCTGACCACGGTATTTTTGTTCAATACAGGAAAAAACGCTTGACAATCCGGAAAAATTAGAGTAAATTTAACCGCAACAACTGAATGACACAAAATGGCGTTGACGAGAAGAGTACGCAGTGAAAGTCTTAGGAGAGAATCCCTGTTCGCTGAGAGGGGAGAAGATGGAAGCTGCCGAACATGGCCTCTGAGCAGCATGTATGAACCGGAAGGATAAGACATGACGGGTTCGCCCGTTACAGCGATAGGGTATTTAATTGGAGACATGCGTACCCGACGAGGGCTGTCCGTGTGAGCGGCAGCTGAAATTAGGTGGTAACACGGAAGACGTATAGGCTTTCGTCCTAATATCTTTATTCAAAAAAGGTATGGGACGGAAGCTTTTTTGTTTCATCAGATCCGGGAACAGGAGAGACGATTTATGATCGAACTGAAAAACGTAACAAAGACATTTGGCGGCCGGAGCGGAGACGTGCATGCGGTACAGGACGTTTCTCTCACGGTGGCGGAGGGAGAGATCTTCGGCATCATCGGATTTTCCGGCGCGGGAAAATCCACGCTGGTGCGGTGCATCAATCTGCTGGAGCGCCCCACCTCGGGCAGCGTCCTGATCGACGGAAAGGACATCACGAAGCTTTCAGAAAAGGAGCTGCGGGAGGTCAGGAAAAAGATCGGCATGATCTTCCAGCATTTCAATCTGATGCGTTCCAGAACCGTTTACGGGAACATCGACTTCCCTCTGAAAAAAAGCGGCCTGTCCAGGGAGGAGCGGGACAAAAAGATCCGTTCCCTGCTGGAGCTGGTGGGGCTTTCCGATAAGATCGACGCTTATCCCTCCCAGCTTTCCGGAGGACAGAAGCAGCGGGTGGCCATCGCCAGAGCCCTGGCAAACGACCCCAAGGTGCTCCTTTGCGACGAGGCCACCTCGGCGCTGGATCCCCAGACCACCCAGTCCATCCTGAAGCTTCTGAACGAGGTAAACCGGAGACTGGGGCTCACCATCATCATCATCACCCACCAGATGGACGTGGTAAAGGACATCTGCGACAGGGTCGCGGTGATGGAAAACGGTCGGGTGGTGGAGGAAGGAAACACCATCGACGTGTTTGACCATCCCAGAGAGCCGGTGACCAAGGATTTCATCGCTACGGCAACCAATATCAACAAGATCTACGATCTGATCGAAAGCGGAAATCCCCTGACAGAGCTTCAGCCCGGCGGCAAGATGCTGATCCTGAGCTATTCCAATACAAACACCAAGGAGGCGGTGATCTCCCAGGTGTCGAGAAAGTTCCATGTGGACGCCAGCATCATTTTCGGCAATGTGGAGGTGCTGAAGGAGCTGCCCTTCGGAAAGCTGGTGGTCAGCGTCAACGGCGCGCCGGAGGATGTGGATGCGGCAGTGGCTTATTTTCAGTCTGTGGGAGTGGATACGGAGGTGATTAAAGGATGAACATGATATATCAGATCGCACCAAATCTGGAAAGCCGTGGCGAGGAGCTTCTGGAATGTACGGTGCAGACCATTCAGATGGTGGTGGTATCCGCCCTCTTCGCCTTTGTCATCGGCGTGATCCTGGGCGTTCTGCTGATCGTCACGAGAAAGGGCGGCCTGATGGAATGCACGCCCCTTTATCGGGTACTGGACAAGGGCATCGACATCGTCCGCTCCATTCCCTTCATCATCCTCATGTTCCTGCTGATCCCCGTGAGCCGGGCCATCGTGGGAACCAGCCTAGGAGTGGCCGGAGCCTACGTTCCCCTGATCTGCGGCACGGTCCCCTTTTTCGGCAGACAGGTGGAAACGGCCATCGCCGAGGTGGACAGCGGCCTCATCGAAGCCAGCAAAGCCATGGGCTTTGCTCCGGTGGAGATCATATTTGGCGTGTATCTGCGGGAGAGCATCCCCAGCATCACCCGGGTCAGCATGATCACGCTGGTGAACCTGGTGGGCCTGACCGCCATGGCAGGCGCTGTAGGCGCAGGGGGCCTGGGAGATTTCGCCATCCGCTACGGCTACCAGCAGTATGAATATGACCTTTTATGGATCACGGTGATCATCATCCTGCTGATCGTCAGCGTCATTCAGCTGGTGGGAAATATCATTATCCGGCATACAAGCCATTAAGAAAACGTTTACAAATTCCAGAAGGCGGAAGCCTCCTGCGAATTCAGATCAATCAAGAAAAAAACTTATCTCTGGGAGGAAAAGGACATGAAAAGAAAGATTTACGCACTGGCAGGCATTACGGCAGCGGCTCTGGTACTGGGAGCCTGCGGCGCAAAGGACGCGGCGGGAACCGCAACGGACGATTCCGGCAACACCATCGTCAAGGTTGGCGTGGTGGGCTCCTACAACGACATGTGGGATACGGTAAACGAGCTTCTGGAGCCTGAGCACATTCAGGTGGAGCTGGTAAATTTCAGCGATTATGCAGCCCCCAACCGG
Organism: uncultured Lachnospiraceae bacterium; assembly: GCA_944381405.1. GTDB lineage: Bacteria > Bacillota > Clostridia > Lachnospirales > Lachnospiraceae > Avilachnospira. The sequence goes on from CALWLA010000008.1 coordinate 35,170, forward strand.
GCCCTGAACGATGGAGAGATCGATCTGAACGCTTTCCAGCACAAGGCCTTCCTGGCAAACGACATCGAGCAGAAGGGCTATGAGATCGAGGCCATCGGCGATACCATCATCGCGCCGCTGTCCATCTACAACAACAAGGACAAGATCCAGTCCATCGAGGACATCAAGGACGGAGACATCATCGCCATTCCCAGCGACCTGACAAACGGCGGCAGAGCCCTGAAGCTTCTGGAGGCGGCAGGCCTCATCGTCTGCGATCCGGAAAAGGGCGTGATCCCCACCAAGGCGGATATCACCCAGTACAATGTGCAGATCGAGATCAAGGAAGCGGAGTCCGCAACCCTGGCAAACCTGCTTCCGGACTGCGCGGCAGCCATCATCAACGGCGGAAACGCTTTTACCGCAGGCCTGAACCCCAATACCGACGCCATCTTCACGGAAAATGTAGATCCGGCAGAGAATGCGGCAGTGGGCGATCTCATCAATATCATCGCCGCCAGAACAGAGGATAAGGACAACGAAACCTATAAGAAGATCGTGGATGCGTACCATACCGACGAGGTGGCCCAGACCATCGAAGAGGCTTATGAAGGCGGCTTTATCTGTGCCTGGGAGAACGAGTAATGGGAATCAAGCCATACATTGAAAAAGAACGGGACTATCTCATCGGACTGCGGAGATATTTCCACACCCATCCGGAGCCGAGCCTTGAGGAATACGGCACGGCAAAGCGCATCGAAGAGGAGCTGGATCAAACCGGCATTCCTCACAGACGGGTGGGAGAGACCGGTATCTACGCCTGGATCGACGGAGAAAAGGGAGATGGCAGGACCATCGCCCTCCGGGCAGATACGGACGCTCTGCGGATGCAGGACCTGAAGGAAGGGGTCCCCTACCGCTCCCAGAACGAGGGCGTCTGCCACGCCTGCGGCCACGACGCCCACACCGCCATGCTGCTGACTGCGGCAAAGGTGCTCTGGGAAAAACGGCAGGAGTTCGCCGGGCATATCCGCCTCTTTTTCCAGCAGGCGGAGGAGATCGGCGCAGGCGCCAGGATCTTTGTGCAGGAGGGCCTGATGGAGGGCGTGGACCGGGTATACGGTTCCCATGTGGCTTCCCGTATGCCGGCAGGGGTGATCTCCCTGACGCCGGGGCCAAACAACGCCAGCTGCGATTATTTCCGCATCCGCGTGACCGGAAAGGGGGCCCATGTATCCACGCCTCATCTGGGGGTGGACGCCCTGTACATCGCTTCACAGATCGTGGTCAATCTCCAGTCCATCGTGGCAAGGCAGACGGATCCTCTGGATACGGTGGTGGTGGGTATCGGAAAGCTCACCGCAGGCACCGCCTATAACATCGTGGCGGAGCACGCGGAGATCGAAGGCACCACCCGCAGCTTCACGCCGGAGACCCGGGAGCGGACCAACCGCAGGGTGAAGGAAACGGCGGAGAGCCTGGGCAGGCTGTATGGCGCAGAGGTGGAGGTGTTCTTCCAGGATTTTGCAGCGCCTCTCATCAATGATGAAGAGGTGGTCAGGGAGACCACGGAAACCGCCGGGGAGATCTACGGGGCGGGAAAGATCATCCACGATCTGCAAAAGAGCCTTGGAGCCGATGATTTTGCGGATTATCTGGCAAAGGCAAAGGGCGTCTATGCCTTCCTCGGCACCTGCAATCCGGAAAATCCCAATACCGGCGCGGCCCAGCATCACGGGCTCTTCGACGTGGATGAGGAGGCGCTGCTTCTGGGCTGCAACATGTATGTGGATTATGCCCTGGATTTCCTTTCCGGAAGGTTTGAGGCGTAAGGCAGCAGGACAGGAGACCGCATAAAACCGGCACAAACATGAAAACAACCTGTGCCAAGGCAAAAAGAGACGCTCCGGCGATCCCCTTTCGGGGTCCGGAGCGCCTTTTATGATGGCGCCTTAAGAAGGCTTGTTTTTTATCTGCAGAGCTCTTTCATGAGCTTGGGCACGGTGGTCATCTGATGGAGGCGGCCGATCTCTGCGCCGCAGAATACGAGGGCGTTGTCCAGATCCCCCTTGGCCGCATTGATGAGGGCCTTTGTGATGCAGTAGGGGATGGTGCTTTTGTCGCATTTATGGAGGCAGTTCCAGCACTTGGTAATGGGATCCCGCTCCACCTTGGTGCGGCGGATAAAGTCGTTGTTGATGGCCCGGCCCGGCATGCCTACGGGACTTTTTACGATGGTGATATCCTCAGGGCGCGCCTTCAGGTAGGCTTCCTTGAAGCGGAAATCCGCGTCGCATTCCTCCGTGACCACAAAACGGGAGGCGATCTGAACCCCTGCACAGCCCAGGGACAGGAAATGGGCGATGTCCTGATGATCGAAAACGCCGCCGGCAAAGACCACGGGAATGGCATGGCCGTATTTATCCTCGTATCCCTTTACGATGTCCAGGATCTCCAGGATCTCCTTGTCATAACCGGTCTGGGCGTGGGCCGCCACCTCCTCGGGAGAGTAGCCCAGATGGCCGCCTGCCTTAGGGCCCTCGATGACGACAAGATCCGCGGTACGCTGATAGTGCTTGTCCCAGCGCTTCAGGATCACCCGGGCCGCCTTTGGCGGGGAAACGATGGGGGCGATCTTTACCTTGGAGCCCTCCACCAGGGCGGGAAGATCCGCCGGAAGTCCTGCGCCGGAAATGATCAGATCCGCGCCGTTCTCCACGCTGCATTTTACGAAATCGTTATAGCCTTCCATGGCACACATGATGTTGACGCCTACGATGCCGCCGCCGGAGAGCTCCCTGGCTCTTTGGATATGCTTTCCAAGGCCCCGCAGATTTGCTTCTCTGGTGTTGGTGTCAAAATCCGGCTCCAGATATCCCGGATGAGCGGCAGAGATCACGCCGATACCGCCCTCCTTTGCCACGGCTCCTGCCAGAGAGGACAGGCTGATTCCTACTCCCATGCCGCCCTGGATGATGGGCCGCTCCGCCACGAGATCTCCGATTTTCAATGGTTTCAACTGCATGCTCTTTGCGTTCCTTCCTGAATGATGAAGACAAGGCCAAAACGAATGTAGTTTTGAAAACTACTTGTCAGAATGCTAATATACAGCCCTGGGAGACAGAAGTCAAGGCGCGGGGACAAATATCGGGGAAAACCTGGGAAAATACGAAAAAAAATACAGAAGGGACATCCCGAAAGGCTTTTTTTCATATATAATGAAGAAAAAGACGCGCGGGAGAAGAAAAACGCGGAACAGGGCGTTTGGTATCAGAACGCGGAAAAGAGGGATCAGATGCAGAAAAAACGGGAGAAAAAAGAAAAACGGGAATCCGTAAAGCAGGTATGGAAGCCGGGGACGCTGTTGAGTCCGGTGCCGGCGGTGATGGTAAGCTGCCGGGACAAGGCGGGCAGGGAAAATATCCTGACGGTGGCCTGGACGGGAATCATCTGCTCGGAGCCGCCCATGGCCTACATTTCCGTGCGGCCGGAGCGGTTCAGCTATGACATGATCAGGGAGACCGGGGAGTTTGTCATCAACCTGACGACGGAGGCCCTTTGCCAGGTGGCGGATTACTGCGGCGTCAGAAGCGGCGCGAAGACCGACAAATGGAAGGACTGCGGCCTGACGCCGGCCAGGGCCCATGCGGTGGAGGCGCCGCTGATCGCAGAAAGCCCGGTCAATCTGGAGTGCCGGGTGAAACAGGTGATCCCCCTGGGATCCCACGATCTCTTTCTGGCGGAGATCCTCTGCGTGGACGTGGAGGAGCGGTTCATCGGGGAAAGTGGAAGGCTGGATCTGTCCCGCTGCAAGCTTGTGGCCTACAGCCACGGGGAGTATCATGCCCTGGGAAAGCTGCTGGGCACCTTCGGATATTCGGTCCGGAAGGAGAAAAAAGAGGAAAAAAGGGGTACAAAAACAAAAATAGACAAAAATTAGGTTTGAATATTTCTTTTTTTTATGCTAGACTACTTCCAGCATAGCGTTTCCCGGTGTTGGCCGACATGACCGGGAACGTTGGCCTGCCAAAAGCAGGCCACTTTTTGCACTTGCAAAAAAATAAAAAGCTGAAAAGCAGAGGGAGAAAAAATGAGTAATTATTTTGCAGTTGTAATGGCAGTGCTTGCTCTGGTGTTCGCTTTTGCGATGGCTTCCTTCGTAAAGCGTCAGCCGGAGGGCAACGACCGCATGAAAGAGCTTGCGGCAGCCATCCACGGCGGTGCAAAGGCCTTCCTGTTTGCAGAGTACAGAGTTCTGGTGGTATTCATCGCAGTTCTGTTCCTTTGCATCGGTATCGGCCTGCAGTCCTGGGCGACGGCCATCGCTTATGTGTGTGGCTCTCTGGCATCCGTGCTTGCAGGATACCTGGGCATGGATGTGGCGACCAACGCCAATGTAAGAACCGCAAATGCGGCAAAGGAAAGCGGTAAGGTAAAGGCCCTGCAGATCGCCTTCAGAGGCGGCTCTGTCATGGGTATGTGCGTGGTAGGCCTGGGACTTCTGGGCTGCGCGCTGGTTTGGATGATCACTGGAGACGAGAACGTTCTGATGGGCTTCTCACTGGGCGCTTCTTCCATCGCCCTGTTTGCCCGTGTGGGCGGCGGTATCTACACGAAGGCAGCGGATGTCGGCGCTGACCTGGTAGGTAAGGTAGAGGCAGGTATCCCGGAGGATGACCCGAGAAACCCGGCAGTTATCGCAGACAACGTAGGCGATAACGTAGGCGACGTAGCCGGTATGGGCGCTGACCTGTTCGAGTCTTATGTAGGCGCTATCGTATCCGCAGTTACCCTGGGCGTCCTGGAGGCACAGGCGACGGGAGCGACCTTCCCGCTGGTACTGGCAGGCATCGGCATCCTGGCTTCCATCATCGGAAGCATGTTCGTAAAGGGCGGCGAGAACCAGAACCCGGCAACGGCGCTGAACATGGGCTCCTATTTCTCAGCCCTGGTGGTGATCGTGGCATCCCTGGTGCTGTCCAACATGTTCTTCGGCAACATGAACGCAGCCATCGCCATCATCGCAGGTCTGATCGTAGGCCTTGCCATCGGTAAGATCACCGAGATCTATACCTCCGCAGACTATAAGTCCGTTAAGCAGATCGCAGAGGCTTCTCAGACCGGTCCTGCAACCAACGTGATCACCGGTATTTCCGTAGGTATGCTGTCCACCGCGATCCCGATCCTGTTCGTTGCGCTGGGCATCTTTGTAGCTTATTATTTCGCTGGCGTTTACGGCATCGCTCTGGCAGCAGTCGGCATGCTGTCCACTACCGGTATCACCGTTGCCGTTGACGCTTACGGTCCCATCGCGGACAACGCAGGCGGTATTGCGGAGATGAGCCATCTGGATCATTCCGTTCGTGAGATCACGGACCAGCTGGATGCAGTGGGCAACACCACCGCAGCCATGGGTAAGGGCTTTGCCATCGGTTCTGCAGCCCTTACGGCTCTGTCCCTGTTCGTATCCTATTCCGAGGTCGTGAACATCGACATGATCAATATCATCGATCCCAGAGTCATCATCGGTCTCTTCATCGGCGGCATGCTGCCCTTCGTATTCTCAGCATGGACCATGTCCTCCGTATCCAAGGCAGCCTACTCCATGATCGAGGAGGTACGCCGTCAGTTCAGAGAGATCCCGGGCATCATGGAAGAAAAGGCAAAGCCTGACTACACCAAGTGCGTTGACATCTCCACCAAGGCAGCCCTTCGGGAGATGATCAGACCGGGTATCCTGGCAGTGGTAGCACCCCTGGCAATGGGTATCATTCTCGGACCGGAGGCCCTGGGCGGTATGCTGGCAGGCGCTCTGGTAACCGGCGTGCTCATGGCGATCTTCCTTGCAAACGCAGGCGGCGCCTGGGATAACGCAAAGAAGTACATCGAGGAAGGCCATTACGGCGGAAAGGGCTCCGAGCCCCACAAGGCAGGCGTTGTAGGCGATACCGTAGGCGATCCCTTCAAGGATACCTCAGGTCCCTCCATCAACATCCTGATCAAGCTGATGACAGTCATTTCCCTGGTGTTCGCACCGGTGATCGCTTCCATCGGCGGCATCCTGTAAGGCTGGCCCCCAGGGGGACGCTTTACACAATTTGTGAAATCAAGTATAATAAAAGGACGAGTGTAAATACACCCGTCCTTTTGTTTTGAGATTTTGGCGGGAACGCAGAGGAGCATTTGACAGGAAATCAGTCTGGCATGGGAATGAATCTGTAGAGGGGAATCAAAAAACTGCTGCTGACAGCCGCCCTGTGGGGAACGCTTCTGGCGGGTCTTACGCCGGGATGGGCTTTCGCGGCCCAGCCCTGGCCGGAGGACGTGTCGGTCAGCGCCGAGGGCGCCTGCGTCATGGATGCGGATTCCATGACGGTGCTTTACGGGAAAAATCAGGATACGGCTTATTTTCCAGCGTCCATCACCAAGGTGATGACGGCGCTTTTGGTGCTGGAAAACTGTCCGGACCTCAGCGAGACCGTTACCTTTTCCCAGGAGGCGGTGGAGCTTGGGGAGGATAACGCCACCATCATAGGCGCTTCCGCAGGAGACCAGCTGTCCGTGGAGGACTGTCTTTACAGCATGCTGTTCAAATCCGCCAATGAGGTGGCCAACGCCCTGGCGGAGCATGTGGGGGCAAAGTTCCCGGAGCTTAAGGAAAACGGCATGAGCGACCGGGATGTGTTCATCGGCATGATGAACCGGCGGGCGGCGGAGCTGGGCTGCACCAATACCCACTTCAACAACCCCTCCGGCCTTACGGATCCGAATCACTACACCACGGCCTACGACATGTGCCTGATCCTGGCGGCGGCCATCCGGAACGATCGTTTTGTGGATATCGAAAGCCGCACCTACTGGACCCATGCGCCTATCCGGCGTTACCCGGATCCGGAGGATCCCTGGAACACGGTCTATGCCAGCCACAGGATGCTGCGGAAAAATTCTTCCTATTATTATCCCGGCGTATTTGCCGGAAAGACCGGTTATACCATGACCGCCGGAAACACCCTGGTGACTGCCTGCCGGAAGGATGGCATGACCCTGGTGGTGACGGTGCTGAATGGACACCAGACCCATTACGAGGATACCGAGCGCCTTCTGGACTTCGGCTACGACAACTTCCATTCCCTGCCGGTGACGGAATTTGACACCGCCTACGAGGGCCTGCGGGAGGATCTTTCCGTAGGAGGCCGGCCGGTGATGGATATCACTGCCCTGGCGGTGGATGAGGACAGCAGCGTGGTGCTGCCGAAGGATGAGGACGTGTCCTCCCTGCAGTCCAGCCTGAGCTTTGACATGACCGAAGCCGATCCCCAGGATGCGGCGGCCAAGGTCTCCTATACCTATGAGGGAAGACAGGTGGGCTCCGCGTATCTGCGGTCCCGGACCCAGGCTGTGGGTGACCGGCTTGCAGAGGCGGAAACCGATCCCCTGTTTTTATCCCTGACCGGGGGACTGCCGGAGACCGTGCCGGAAAGCGGAGCCAAAGGCACGGCGCCGGAAGAAAGCCCAGGGGCAGCTGCGGCCCCGGAGACAGCCCTGACCCAGGCGGAGACCGCCGGGACAGAGACGCTGGCAGCCGCGGGAGAAACAGAGGCTTCCGAAGCGGCGGAGGACGGTATGGTGCGGATCTTCGGCCTTGCCGTACCGGCGGCGGTGATGAAGCTTCTGAAGGTGGCGGCGGTGATCTGCTGCCTGCTGCTTCTGGGGGCGTTGTGGATGTTCCACCAGGAGAAAAAGGAGGCCATGCAGCGGGCGAGACGTCGGCAGCGGAGGCTGAAGCATACAAGAGATCTGACAGGACAGCAGAACATTACGCTGGATCTGATGGTAGAGCAGCGGATGCGGAAAAAGAGCAGACGGAGGAGGCGGCGCTGATGCAGCGCTGCCCTTTCCATTTTAGAAAGTATTTCGATTTTTGACAGGCTTTCTTTTGATTTTTGTTCGGTTGTTCCTGTTTCTGTTTTATGATAGAATGAAAAGCATGGAAAAGAATGGATTTGTATCAAAAAAGAAAAATATGCTTCTGATCTGTGCAGGACTTGCGGCAGCCCTTGCCGGCTGTGGGGCCCCCGGCAGCTCAGATATCAGCGAAGGAGCGGCTTCCCCTTCGGAGATCGTCATCGAAGGAGCCAATATGCAGGAGGAGCAGCCCATCGCCAGGCTGGACCTGTCCGGAAACGTGCTGCCGGTGCTGCCGGATATCACCACGGCGGCGGACAACGCCCAGCTTGCGCCGGCCTACCTGCGGAAGGGAGACCAGCATGCGGTGGTCCAGCAGCTGCAGCAGCGCCTGATGGACCTGGGCTATATGGACAACGATGAACCCACCACCTTTTACGGAGACGCAACGGCGGTGGCAGTCCGGCATTTCCAGAGGCAGAACGAACTGGATCAGGACGGCATCTGCGGAACGGAGACCTGGGACAAGATCTTTTCCGACAGCGCCCCCTATTATGCGGTCAGCAACGGTACGGACGGCGACGACGTAGCCCGTATCCAGCAGAGACTTTACGAGCTGGGCTATCTGGCGGAGGCTTCGGATGTGACGGGACACTTCGGGGATTCTACCGAGGAAGCGGTAAAGAAGCTCCAGAACGTCAACGCCATTTCCGTGGACGGTACGGTGGGTAAGGAAACGGTCAACCTGCTGTACTCCGACGAGGTAAAGCCGAATCTCATCGCCTTCGGTGAGGAATCCGAAGTGGTGCGGAAGTGCCAGGAACGGTTGAAGGAGCTGGGCTATCTGCGGACGGAGCCCGACGGCAAATTCGGCAACGCCACCCAGGTGGCGATCCGGGAGTTCCAGTCCAGAAACGACCTGGTGGTGGACGGCTATCTTGGCCCCTCCACGCGGCTGGCGCTGGATGATCCCAACGCCATAGGCTTCGGCCTCCGGGTGGGCGATACCTCTGAAAGCGTAAGGCTGGCGCAGGAACGGCTGAGCCATTATGGCTATCTGGTGGCCGGAAACGTAACCGGCTATTACGGCGATATTACCGAGGACGCGGTCATCTCCTTCCAGCGGAACAACGGCCTTGTGGCAGACGGTATGGTAGGCATTCAGACCATGGCCAAGCTGGAGTCGGACGACGCGAAGAAAAAGCCCCGGGAGACTGCGGCTGCCAGGGAGACCACCAGGCGGCAGAGCAGCAGCGGAGGAAGCAGCAGCGGAAGAGGCAGCGGCAGCTCCTCCAATAACTCCAGGCCTCAGCAGAATTCCGGCGTAGGCAGCGGCGGCGCAACCGTCAGCGGCTCCGCCCAGGCCCTGATCAATGTGGCCTCCTCCAAGCTGGGATGTCCCTATGTATGGGGCGCAAAGGGCCCCAATTCCTTTGACTGCTCCGGCTTTGTATACTGGTGCCTCAATCAGGTGGGCGTCAGACAGTCCTACCTGACCTCCTCCGGCTGGCGGAATCCGGGCCGGTATCAGCGGGTCTCCAGCTTTGACAGCATCCGGGCGGGAGACATCGTCGTGGTAAACGGACATGTGGGCATTGCGGCAGGCGGCGGCACGGTCATCGACGCCTCCTCCTCCAACGGCCGGGTGGTACACCGTTCCCTTTCCAGCTGGTGGAGAAACAACTTTATTGTAGCATGGCGTATTTTCGGATAAAGCAGCAGTCCTTCAGGAGGGAATACTATGCAGCAGACGATACTCATTTGCGATGATGAAAAAGAGATCGTGGAAGCGATCTCCATTTACCTGGAAGGGGAGGGCTTCCGGGTGCTGAAGGCCTATGACGGCTTTGAGGCCCTGAAGCTGATGGAGAGTCAGCAGGTGGACCTGATCATCATGGATGTGATGATGCCCGGTCTGGACGGCATCCATACGACCCTCAAGATCCGGGAGACCTCCTCTGTGCCCATCATCATCCTGTCGGCAAAATCAGAGGACACGGACAAGATTCTGGGACTCAATATCGGGGCGGACGACTATATCTCCAAGCCCTTCAATCCTCTGGAGCTGGTGGCCCGGGTAAAATCCCAGCTGAGACGCTATACCCAGCTTGGCAACATGAGCGGCAGCCAGTCCCAGGCAGTGTTCAAATGCGGCGGCCTCACCATCAACGACGACAACAAAGAGGTGTTTGTGGACGGGGAGCCCATCAAGCTGACCCCCATCGAATACAACATCCTGCTGCTGTTGGTGAAAAATGCCGGAAAGGTATTTTCCATCGACGAGATCTATGAGCAGATCTGGAACGAGGAGGCCATCGGCGCAGACAATACGGTGGCGGTGCACATCCGCCATATCCGGGAAAAAATCGAGATCAACCCCCGGGAACCCAGGTATCTGAAGGTGGTCTGGGGCGTGGGCTATAAGATCGAAAAACAGTAAGCATGAAACGAAGCCTGATCATCATCATTCATATGCTGGCGGTGCTGCTGGCCCTGGCGGGACTCAGCATCCTGTATATCAGTTCCCCCAGAGGCTACGGCATTTCCTGGACCAGTCAGGAAAGCTATGAGGAAACGCCTCAGTTTTCGGAAAAGATCAACCAGGACATCGGCAGAGCCAAGCAGTATATCTATCTCCGGGACGCCTTTGAGGAGGACGGGGATCTGTTCATGGACGGCAGCGTGGCGGACATGGAGGTGGAGGGCACCTATACGCCCCTTACCCTGCGGGAGGCCATTCAGACGGCCCAGCGCTTTGGCTGCTATCTGGATCCTAAGACCCACGAGCTGAACATCAACAGCGTGGACGGGGAAAATACGCCGGGGAATTACGAGGTAAAGATCACCTACAAGTATTACGATCCCCATTATTTTGAAAATGTGCCCCAGGGGCCCGGAGCCGGAGTCACCAGCATCCGGGAGCTCTGTTTTGACGTGATGCGCAGCCTGTCGAATTACTACAAGCTGAAGGAATACTTCACGGAGACCTTGGGGAATTTCTATTTCTATGCCCATTATATGAACGGGGAAGGAGACTACGAGGATTTTTCCAATACGGAAAAAACCATAGAAGAGCTCCTGACCCTGGGCAAATATGTTTATGTCAGAGGCGACAGCCAGTATACCACCACCAACATCGAGCCGGTACCGGAAAACGCCCTGAGCATCGAAACGGAATTCAATCCCAATGCGGATGTGGACGACGAATACATCTTCCTGGCGGTGGTGGACACCAGCTTTCCTTACAATGACAGTTACCGGAAGGCTGCCAGGAATTTTGAGGGAGACGTCAGGAACACCTACCTGGCAGTGGGTATGGTGACCATCGGCGTGTTGATGGCGCTGGTGAGCCTGGTGATGATCCTGCGGTTTGACGGCTATCGGGACCGGGAGCAGGCCCTTTCCCTGCGGCCAGCAGACCGGCTGCCCTATGAGATCTATCTGCTGCTGTGTTTCTGCGCCGTGCTGATGGGCTGTTTCCTGATGTCGGAAACGGGCCTGCGCATCGCTCAGATCATGGCGCCGGAGAGCCAGTGGAACTACTGGCGGAAGCTTTTGTATGCGGTGGTGATCTATGGGGTGGCGGTTTACGCGCTGCTGGGGACCATCCGCAGGGCGCATAGGGAAAGCGTTTTTAAAAACACCCTGGTCTACGGGCTCATTACGGATCTGAACGACTATGTGACGCACAAGAATATCGCCGGAGGTCTTTTTATCAGCTTCGGACTGTTTGTAGGGGCCAACCTGGTCCTTGCCACGGCCCTGATCTGGCTGTATCTGCACAGGGAAAGCGGCACGGCCTGCCTCATCGCCTTTGCGGCGCTTCTGGTGCTGTTAGCAGGCATGGATCTGGCAGTGTTCCGGAAGCTGTATATAGCGGCCCGGCAGCAGGAGAGTATCGACGGCGCATTAAGCCGGATCTCCGAAGGAAACACGGAGCTTCTGGTGGATGAGTCCGCCTTTACAGGCCGCAGGAAGGAGATCGCAGCCCGGCTCAACCACATTTCCACAGGCCTGCGGGAGGCTCTTTCCGAGCAGGTAAAATCAGAGCGGCTGAAGGCGGATCTGATCACCAACGTGTCCCACGATATCCGGACGCCTCTTACCTCCATCATTAACTATGTGGACCTTCTGAAGCGGGAGGACATCAGGGACCCGAAGATCCGGGAGTATATCAATGTGCTGGATAAAAAATCCGCCCGTCTGAAAAACCTGACGGAGGATCTGCTGGAGGCCTCCAAGGCCAGCTCCGGCAACATCAAGCTGGAGATGCAGAAGATCGACCTGGTGGAGCTGGGGCTCCAGGCAGGCGCGGAATTCGAGGATAAATTTGCGAAAAAGGACCTGGAGCTCTGCATGAACGCTCCGGAGCATCCGGTGTACATCCTGGCGGACGGACGGCATCTGTGGCGGGTGCTGGAAAACCTGTACAACAACGCGGCAAAATATTCCATGGAGCATACCAGGATCTATGCGGATATTTTTGAACAGGAGGACAAGGCGGTCTTTACCATCAAGAACATTTCCGCCACAAAGCTGAACATCAGCCCCGACGAGCTGACGGAACGGTTCGTCCGGGGAGACGTGTCCAGGACCACCGATGGCTCCGGCCTGGGCTTAAGCATCGCCAAGAGCCTGGCAAAGCTGCAGGGGGGAGAGCTGGTCATCGAGATCGACGGCGATCTTTACAAGGCAAATGTGATATTCCCCCTCTGGCAGGAACCGGAGCAGCCGGAAAAAACAGAGAAACCAGAAGAACAAAAGGAAGAACAGCATGAGAATCAGACACATCAAGGGAGCTGAGGAGTACATCGAGCAGAGCCCCTTTGTCATAAACGAGCCCCAGTCCTTCCAGGGTAGATGGAAGGAGGCGGTGTTCGGCAATCAAAATCCCCTCTATCTGGAGGTGGGCATGGGCATGGGCCAGTTTATCCGCACCCACGCCCAACAGCATCCGGAATACAATTACATCGGCTTTGAGATCAATTCCACGGTGCTGTATAAGGCCCTACGGCGGTATCTGGAGCTGCGGGAGGGAGCGGGACAGCCGGCGGAGCCGGAGGCCTCCAATCTGCGGTTCATCCGGCAGGACGCCAGATTCCTGGCGGAGGATTTCGGCCCGGGAGAGGTGGACCGGATCTACCTGAACTTTTCCGACCCTTGGCCGAAGGACAAAAACGCCAACAAGCGCCTGACCTCGCCGGTGTTTATGAAGCTTTACGACAAGATCCTGCGGCCTGACGGCATCATCGAATTCAAAACGGACAACGAAGGGCTGTTTGATTATTCTCTGGAGTCGATTCCGGAATGCGGCTGGGAGCTTACGGCGGTGACCCGGGATCTCCATGGGGATCCGGAGCTTTCCAAAGGCAACATCATGACGGAATATGAGGAAAAATTTTCCAAAAAGGGAAACCCCATCTATAAACTCATCGCAAAAAGGAGGTAATGACAATGGCCAGGATTTTTACAGCTGAGGAATTTGAACAGGAGGTGCTTGGGGCAGATGTGGCCTTCGTGGATTTTTACGCCGACTGGTGCGGCCCCTGCCAGGCCATGGGTCCTGTCATCGACCAGCTTGCGGAGGAATACGCAGGCCGGGCCTTGATCGGTAAGGTAAATGTGGATCAGAACCAGGAGCTGGCCAGAAGATATCGGGTCATGTCCATCCCCAACATGATCCTGCTGAAAAAGGGCCAGGTGTTCAAGCAGATGATCGGCCTGACGGATCCGGCGACCATCGAGGCAGCCATCGACGAGGCCCTGAGCTGATCTTGGAAAAACAGAGGCCGTTTCCGCCTGGAAAACGGCCTCTGATGGCGAAAAAGGCGCAGAGCGCCTCCGAAAAGAAAAATAAAAAAAGCTGTTGACTTTTAACGGCTTTTGGTATATTATATCAAGCGTGCCTCACAAAGAGGAACGAAAAAAGCACCCTTAGCTCAGTTGGTAGAGCAGTAGACTCTTAATCTATTTGTCCAGGGTTCGAGTCCCTGAGGGTGCACGCCGGAAGTTCTGGTTCTGCGACATAGAGCGCGGGGTCGGAGCTTTCTTTTTTTGCCCCGTGAAACCGGTCTTCAGGAAGTCAGACCGGAAAGGCGGGGGGGAGCAGCCAGAAGCAACCAGGGTTCATCGAAGGCCCTGGTTTTTTGCTGCCATCAGAAAAATATGAAAAACGAAAACTTTTCGGCTTTGTTTTCAGTCTATCCTATAGAAACGATAAGGAGCATAAACATATGAAGGACAAAAACTATCAGCTGACGGTCGATGCTCTGTTGAGATACCAGGATGCGATGTACCGGATCGCCATGTCGACCGTCAGAAATGCGGATGACGCCCTCGATATCGTGCAGGCTTCGGCCCTCAAGGCGCTTGAGAATTACCACAAGCTGAAGTCTCCGGACAGCATCAGAAGCTGGCTGTTTCGCATCGTCGTCAACGAAGCCATCGACCATATCAAGTCCTCCGGAAGGGAACTGCTGGGGGAAGAAAACATTCCGGAATCACCCTATCATGAACCGGCCTATGACCGGTCCGGCGAAGACGTCTGTGAAGCGGTGATGAAATTGCCGGAGCAGCTCAGGATCCCTGTGATCCTGAGATATTACGAGGAACTCAGCCTCAGGGAGATCTCCGAGGTGACAGGCATCAATCTGAGCACCGTTAAAACCAGGCTGTACAAAGCCCACAAGCTGCTTGGCGCTGATTTGCAGGAGGATTATCTATGAACATCAGGGAAGGGAAAAAAGAATATTTGGATATGCAGATCCCGGAGGAACTGCATCAGAGGATGAACGATGTGATTAAACTGGATAGAAAGCGCAGAAATGAAAGGAAGGTGATCTGTATGATCAAAAGAACAATGGCTTCGGCTGCGGCATGTCTCGTGATCTTCGCCGCAGGGCTTAACACCAGCGCCGCCTTTGCGGAAACTGCTGCAGGGCTGCCTGTAATAGGCGGGCTGGCAAGGGTGCTGACGGTCAGGTCCTACCATGCATCTGAGGGAGACATCAATCTGGATATGGAGGTCCCTGCCATCGAAAACACCTCCGGCGATGCAGCTTTCACAGAGGCTGTCAATCAGGAGATCGAAAAGATCGTAAACGATTACACCGCCCAGGCGGAGCAGGAATTTACAGCGTATAAGGAAGCGTTCTTCGCCACCGGCGGCACCGAAGAAGAATGGAACGGACGCCAGATGGACATTCTCGTGGATTATGAAGTCAAGTATCAGAAAGATCCGGTGCTTTCCCTTGAGCTGACCGCTGCAAAGGGGTGGGTGGCAGCCTCGGAGGAAAGGCATTACTACAATCTGGATGTGGCCTCGGGCAGGGAGCTTACCCTTTCGGATGTCCTCGGGGATGACTGGAAGAATATCGCCAACGAGGAGATCGACCGTCAGATAAAGGAACGGATCGCCGCCGATCCTTCCGCAAGCTTTTTCGGATATGGGGACAATGAGCTTACGGAAGCGAAATTTACCTCTGTCAGCGAGGACACGGAATTCTATCTCAATGCAGAGGGAGATGTGGTGATCGTATTCCCAAAATACGAGATCGCGCCGGGCTATATGGGCATACTGGAGTTTACGATCCAGGATTGAATATTGAAAAACGCCATCCGAAAGAATAAAATAGCAGTATAAGACAGAGAAAGACATAGTGCTTTCCGCACTGCTGAAAATTGAGGAGGTGTCGTTATGAACGAAATGATTCGGACCATTCTGGAACGGAGAAGCTGCCGCAGCTTTACAAAGGAACCGGTGTCCCGGGAAACGGTGGACACGATTCTGGATTGCGCCCTTTGCGCCCCCAGCGGAAAGGGGCTGGAGACCTGGCAGTTTACGGCTGTCATGGACCGGGAGAAGATCCAGCGGCTCTGCAAGGCCGTGGGAAAGGCTCTGGGACGGGGGCCGGAATACAACATGTACGATCCGGCGGTGCTGATCATCACCTCCAACGAAAAGGATTCCAAGTATCGGGAGGTGGACAACGCCTGCGCCATGGAAAACATCTACCTGGCCAGCAGCGCCCTGGGATTGGGCTGCGTGTGGATCAACCAGCTTTTGACCTGCTTTGATGAACCGAAGGTGCGGGAGATCCTGCGGGAGTTCGGCCTGCCGGACAGCCAGGGGGTTTACGGCTGCGCAGCCATCGGATATCCGGCAGAGACGCCGAAGGAAAAGGCGCGAAAGGGAAAAAAGCGGGTCGTGGAATAATTAAGAAGATTTCCGCCTGTCAAATCAATAAAAAAGCGCCGCGGATTTCAGTCCGCGGCGTTTGTGTTATGAACATTTCGGCATGGTCTTTTCGTAATCCTTAAGGGCCTCCAGGGCCTTTGGAGCCAGCGGGAAGAGGGCGATCATGTTGAAGATGGTCATGAGACCAACCCCCACGTCTCCCAGATCCCAGACGAACTGGTAGGCCGCCAGGCCGCCGATAAACAGCATCACAAGGGCCAGGAGCTTATAGAGGGTCTGGGAAAGCCAGTTGTCGCCGAAGAGATAGGCCACGTTGGATCTGGCGTAGAACAGGATCCCCAGAAAGGTGGAAAAGCTGAAGAGCCAGAGGATGACCGCGATGAAAACCACGCCGAACTCGCCCAGATGATAGCCCATGGCCTCCTGTAACAGGTCCATGCCTTCAAGGCCTGCAGTGAGGCTTTCGGGCGTCAGCAGCATGATCATGGCGGAGCAGCTGCAGATCACAAGGGTATCGATAAATACCCCCAGGGCCTGCAGCAGGCCTTCCTTGGCCGGATGGCTGATGTCGGCAGCCGCCGCCGCACAGGGGGCGGAGCCGGAACCGGCCTCGTTGGAAAAGAGCCCTCGTTTTGCGCCGTTCATGATGACGGCGCCGATGCCGCCGCCCACCGCCTGACGCAGGCCGAAGGCTTCCGCAAAGATCCGTTCAAAGACCCCCGGCAGCAGAGCCGCGTTCTTCAGGATGATGAAGATCGTTATGAAAAAATAGCAGGCGGCCATAATGGGAACGATGATATCCAGCACCTTTACCGTGGTGTTTTTCCGGAGAACGATCACCGCCGCCAGGAGCACCAAGGCGATGGTGGAGTAAAGGGGCGGGATCTGAAAGGCGTTCTCAAAGGAGGAGGAAATGGAGTTTGCGGTGACCTGGCTGATGCCGCACCAGCAGATCAGGCCTGACAGGGCGAACAGGGAGGCGACAACGGAACGCCGCCGTTTGCTGCCGGGCTTGATGAACAGATGGTGCAGGTAATAGGCAGGACCGCCCCGGTAACCGCCGTAAAGGGGATCCTTTTCCTTATAGAGCTGGGCCAGGGTGGCTTCGATAAAGGCGGTGGAGGAGCCCAGCAGGGCGATCACCCACATCCAGAACACCGCCCCTGCGCCCCCTGCGGAAATGGCCGCCACCACGCCTACCAGATTGCCCATGCCCACCCGGCAGGCCGTGGAAATGATCAGAGCCTGGACGCCGGAGATCCCCTCCCTGCCGGAGGAACCGGTATTTTCCAGGGTGACCCGGATCGTTTCCGGAAACAGCCGGAAAGGCAGGAACCGGGTCCGGATGGTAAAATAAAGCCCGGCGGGAATCAGGATCAGCACCAGCAGGGAAAGTCCCAGTGTGCTTCCGCCGGGAAGGGGGATCTGGATGAGATCGCCCCAAAGAATATTGTAGATCGTTGTAAAAAGTTCCATTTCTATCTCCCTTTAAATCGCTAAAGCGCCTATCATTCTATCATGGTTTCCTGGGAAAAGCCAGAAAATCTTTCCTTGGGATACCGGCGGCGCGCGCGCTTCGGCGAGCTTGTTAAACTGTTGTCAAATTGCACGAAAAATCCTTTGTTAATTTTTAAATTTTTATTGACTTTTTCGCAAATCGGGAATTATAATGAGATTGTTCCTGAAAAAATACAATTTTTATATATCAACAAGGAGAAGGAAACTATGACAGCAGAAAACAAATACTTGGATAAAATTGCGGAGCACGGACAGCTGATCGTTATTTCAGGCCCCAGCGGAACCGGCAAGCAGACGGTGATCAGCCAGTATCTGAAGGAACACCCCAATGCCTGCACCTGCGTTTCTGCCACCACCAGAGAGCCCAGAGAGGGAGAGGTTGACGGAAAGGATTATTTCTTCGTATCCTATATCGAGTTTGAGCGGATGATCCGCACAGGCCAGATGCTGGAGTACTCCTATATCGATAAAAACGGTTACGGCACCCCGAAAAAAGCGGTGGAGGACGCCCGGAGCAAGGGAAGGAACGTCATTCTGGACATCGATGTGGTAGGCGCCATGCGCGTCCGTACCCTGTGCCCGGATGCCACCCTGGTGTTCATCCTGCCGCCGTCTTGGGAGGAGCTGGAGAACCGCCTGACAAAGAGCGGCCGCTACGATGAGGAAACCATCGATAAGCTGATGGATATGGCGGAGGAGGATATCTCCTGTGCAAATCTCTACGACTATATCATCGTCAACGAGGACGTGAACAAGGCGGTGAGCCGTCTGGCCCAGATCATCCACGGACACCGTTACAGCCGCAACAGCATGAAGACTTTCCTGGACAGCTATATCGAGGGAGAGATCAAGCAGAAGAACAAAGCGGTATCGGATATCCTGCAGGCGTAAGACCAGGGTGCAGATGATATCCTGGAAGTGAGATCTGAAAATCAGTATTTGGGGAAAAAATCTATTATTCGATTTGCCTTAAAATTGAATGGAAACGATCAGGGGCTGCTGCACAGTTTGCGGCAGCCCCTGTTTTATCGGGGTGGGGCGCTTTGCGGCGCAGCTTCTCCGATTTTTGACGGAAAAAGGAGGAACAACATGGGAGAACAGCAGGAAACCTTGATCGCAAGGCTTTCGGAATGGATTCAGGAAAGCAGCAAGATCGTATTTTTCGGGGGAGCCGGTGTTTCTACGGAAAGCGGGATCCCGGATTTCCGGTCCCAGGACGGGCTTTATCATACCAAGTACAGATATCCGCCGGAAATGATCATAAGCCACAGCTTTTTTGTGCGGAACCCGGAGGAATTTTACCGGTTTTACAAGGACAGGATGCTTTATCCGGATGCAGAGCCCAACGACGCCCACAAAGCGTTGGCGGCCTGGGAGGCGGAGGGCAGGCTGCGGTCGGTGATCACCCAGAACATCGACGGCCTCCATCAGAAAGCAGGAAGCCGCAGGGTGCTGGAGCTCCACGGTTCCGTGCTGCGGAACTACTGCACCCGCTGCAAAAAGGCGTTTCCTCTGGAGTATGTGATGCAGGCGGAGGGGATCCCTTGCTGCGACGCCTGCGGGGCCATTGTGAAACCGGACGTGGTGCTTTATGAGGAGAGCCTGGATGACCGGATCCTGCGGGAAGCGGTACGGGACATTTCCGAGGCGGATATGCTGATCGTGGGAGGCACCTCCCTGGTGGTGTATCCGGCGGCGGGGCTCATCGACTACTACCGGGGAAAGCGGCTGGTGCTGATCAACAAGGATGAAACCGCCCGGGACAGCGCTGCGGATCTCTGTATCCACGGAAAGATCGGCGAGGTGTTCCGGCAGGTCAGAGAGCAGGAGTCCCGCAGGCCCTAATTGCGGCCCGGCGCATTCTGTGCTATAATGGCCCCATTATGAAGAACAGAAAAAGAAGAAAAGAGGGGCTTTCAGTTGCAGCTTATCTGCGCTGGCCGCTGATTCTATCGTGTTTGCTGGTAGTCATGAACCTGGCGCTGATTCCGGTTTCCAGAAGGGCCGCGGCGGTCATGGCTGGCTTTACGTTGCTCTATATCCTGATCGGCCTCTGGCTTTACTTCTATACGAGACGGGGGATGTTTGCCGGACTGGTGAATTTCGCCTCCGGCTTCGAGAGCGTTCAGGAGCGGCTGATGCGGGACATGAACATGCCCTCCGCCATCTGCGATACCACAGGCGGGATTCTCTGGACCAACAGCGCCTTTCAGGAAATGCTGCAGGAGGAGCACATCAGCATCCGGAATATCCAGGCGGCCTTTCCGGACATCACAAAGGAGATCCTGAACTCGGACAATGAGGACGCCATCGTCCATTCCTCCCTTGGAAAACGCCGCTACAGCATCGAACTGATCTGGACCAGGCTTGCGGAAAGCGAGGAAGGAGACCCGGGCTTTTTTGCAGAAGCAGGAAAGCAGGTGGTGGTCTGCTATCTGACGGATGAAACGGAGCTTGTCCGTTACAAACGGCTCTACCAGGAATCCAAGCTCTGCCTGGGCATCATCAGCCTGGACAACTATGACGAGGCCATGGAGGGCGTAGAGGAGGTCCGCCGTTCTCTGCTGACGGCGCTGGTGGACAGAAAGATCAGCAACTATATCTCCTCCATGGAGGGCGTGGTCAAAAAGCTTGAGCGGGACAAGTACATCTTTATGGTAATGGACCGCTATATCCACCGGATGATGGAGGACCGGTTCTCTGTTCTGGAGGATGTAAAGACCATCAATATCGGAAACAGCCTGCCCCTGACCCTCAGCATCGGCGTGGGCATGGACGGAAAGAGTTATAAGGACAACTATGAAGCGGCCCGGGCGGGCATGGACCTGGCCCTGGGAAGGGGCGGCGATCAGGTGGTGCTGAAGGCCGGACAGACGATCCAGTATTTTGGCGGCAAGACCCAGGCGGTGGAAAAGAACACCCGCGTCAAGGCCCGCGTCAAGGCGCAGGCCTTCAAGGAGCTGCTGGATTCCAAGGACAAGCTGATCGTCATGGGCCACAAGATGGGAGACGTGGACAGTCTGGGGTCCTCCGTGGGCTTCTGGAAGATCGCCACGGCCTTCAACAAAAAGGCGTATATCGTACTTGGAGATTCGGACAATTCCGTAAGACCCCTGAAGCAGCGGTTCCTGGAAGCCGAGGACTACCCCAAGGATATGTTCATTAACGGAGACAGGGCCCTGGACCTTGTGGATGACAATACCATCGTGGTGGTGACGGACGTGAACCGTCCCAGCTATACGGAGGAGCCCCGGCTCCTTTCGGCCTGCACGACGCTGGTGGTGCTGGATCATCACAGAAAGAGCTCGGAGACCATCGAGGGCGCGGTGCTGTCTTATGTGGAGCCCTTTGCCTCCTCCGCTTCGGAAATGGTGGCGGAGATCATCCAGTATATCGGAGAGGGCATCAAGCTCCGGCCCCTGGAGGCGGACGCCATGTATGCGGGTATCGTCATCGATACCCAGAGCTTTACCAATCAGACGGGCGTCAGGACCTTTGAGGCGGCAGCCTTCCTGCGCAGGAGCGGAGCCGACGTGGTGCGGATCCGGAAGATGCTTCGGGAAAATCTGACGGACTACAAGGCCAAGGCGGATGCGGTGGACAAGGCGGAGATCTACAAGGACGCCTTTGCCATTTCCGTATGCGACCCCAGAGGCACGGAATCCCCCACGGTGGTGGGAGCCCAGGCGGCCAACAGCCTCCTGGAGATCCGGGGCATCAAGGCTTCCGTCGTGATGACGCCGGTAAACGGCAAGATCTATATCTCCGCAAGGAGCATCGACGAGGTCAACGTACAGGTGATGATGGAAAAATTGGGCGGCGGCGGACACAAGACCGTGGCCGGCGCGCAGCTTAAGGATGTGACGGTGGAGGAGGCCCGGGAAAAGGTGCGGGCCGCCATCGATGAAATGCTGACAGAAGGCGAGGTATCATAAATGCAGATCATATTGTTGCAGGACGTAAAATCCCTTGGCAAAAAGGGGACCGTGGTAAAGGTAAACGACAGCTACGGCAGAAACTATATCATTCCGAAAAAACTTGGGGTAGAGGCCAATCCGGTGAACCTCAATAACCTGAAGCTGCAGAACGCCAACGCGGAAAAGCTGGAGGCCATGAAGCAGGACAGCGCAAAGGCGATACAGGCAAAGCTTGCAGGCAAGACCATTACCGTAAAGATTCGGGCAGGTAAGGATGGCAAGACCTTCGGCTCCATTACCGGAAAGGAGATCGCCCAGGCCATCATGGAGGAGCTGTCCGTAGAGGTGGATAAAAAGAAGATCGGCATCGAGGAGCCCATCAAGACGGTGGGAAGCCATACGGTAAACGTAAAGCTCTATAAGGACATCAGCACGGACATCACCGTGAAGGTGGAGGAAGCGTAAGCCATGGAAGAAGGCTTGCTCAAAAGAATAACGCCCCACAGCCTGGAAGCGGAGCAGTCGGTGATCGGGTCCATGCTGATGGACAAGGACGCCATTGCCGTCGCTGCGGAGATACTGACCGCAGAGGATTTTTACCAGAAGCAGTACGCCCTGGTGTTTGACGCCATCATCTCGCTCTTCGGACAGGACAAGCCCGTGGATCTGGTGACCCTCCAGGACAAGCTGGTGAAGGACAATGCGCCGCCGGAGATGCAGAGCCTGGATTTCATCCGGGACATCCTCAATACGGTGCCCACCTCCGCCAATGTCAAATATTATGCGGAGATCGTAAGGGACAAGGCGGTGCTCCGGAGGCTCATCAAAAACAGCGAGGGCATCATTCAGAAATGCTACGAGCAGTCCATGGAGACGGAGGAGATCCTGGAGGAGACGGAAAAGACGGTGTTCGATATCCTGAAACGGAAGGGTACCCATGATTTCGTTCCCATCGAAGAGGTGGCCCTTGCGGTGCTCCAGAAGATCCAGGACGCCTCCAAGACCAAAGGCCATGTAACGGGCGTCCCCACAGGCTTTACGGATCTGGATTATATGACCACCGGCTTCCAGCCCTCGGATTTCATCCTGATCGCTGCAAGGCCCTCCATGGGAAAGACCGCCTTTGTGCTGAACATCATAGAACATGTAGCCCTTAAGAAAAACATGCCCTGCATGATCTTTTCCCTGGAGATGAGCAAGGAACAGCTGGTGAACCGTCTGTTTTCCATGGATTCCGGAATCGACGCCCAGGTACTGCGTACCGGAGAGCTTTCCGACAACGACTGGCCCAGGCTCATCGATACCGTGGGCAGAGTGGGAGATTCCAACATCATCATAGACGACACGCCCGGCATCACGGCGGCAGAGCTCCGCAGCAAATGCAGGAAAATGAAGCTGGAGCGGGGGCTGGATCTGGTGGTCATCGACTACCTGCAGCTCATGAGCGGCGGCTCCCGGAAAAACGACAACCGGCAGCAGGAGATCTCCGACATCTCCCGTTCCTTAAAGGCGCTGGCCAGGGATCTGGAGTGCCCGGTGGTGGCGCTGTCCCAGCTGTCCCGTGCCTGTGAGACCAGGACCGACAAGCGCCCCATGCTGTCGGACCTTCGTGAGTCTGGCGCCATCGAGCAGGATGCGGATATCGTCATGTTCCTTTACAGGGACGAGTATTACAATCCGGATACGGAGCATCCGGGAGAAGCGGAGGTCATTATCGCAAAACAGCGTAACGGCCCCATTGGAACTGTTTCCCTTTACTGGCAGTCAGCGACTACCAGGTTTGTCAATAAAGAGAAAAATTTTGCAGGAGGTAATTAAAGCATGAAGCAGATCGATAAGAACATGATCATCGGAGAACTTCTCCAGGTAGATGAGTGCATTGCGCCGATTCTGATGCGTTCAGGGATGCACTGCCTCGGCTGCCCGGCTTCCCAGATGGAGTCTCTGGAAGAGGCATGCATGGTTCACGGCATTGACTGTGATACCCTCGTGAGCAATATCAACGAAATTCTTGCAACACGGGATTAAGATGTAAAAGAAAACCGGAAGCGCACCTGTCTGGGGAGGCTTCCGGTTTTTGTATCTGACCGCATCAAAAAAGGCCGGGGAAAAATCCCGCGGCCTTTCAGACTCTTATGGGTTAAATGCGGCTCAATTTCTGAATCGCATCGGTTCCGATGATGATGTCGTAATGCTCCTCGTAGTAGGCCAGGGTCGCCGGGGTGATCTCCAGCTTCCGGCCGTATTCCGCCGCCGTGTTGCAGACTCTGGCAAAGTCTTCCTTTGAGGCGTCTTTGCTCTCCACCAGCAGGACGTATTCACGGCTTCCGGGTTTTTTGTAAAGGATGCTGCAGCCCTGATAACCGCCGGCGGCTTTGGCTGCGCTGATGGCCAGATCCAGGGAATGGAAAGCGAAAGCGCGGCAGGAGATCTCCTCCTTGGCGGCTTTTTCCTCTCCGGCTGCCGTCTGGCCCTGGGCCGGTGCCGTACCAGGCTGCTGAAAGGCCTGTCCCTGGTTTCCGGAGGCGCCCAGCTGTTGGATCTGCCGCAGAAGTCCGTCCGCACCCTCCAGAAGCTCAGAGGTAAGCTTTTTGACCCAGTCCTCTGCAGAGCCCTTCGGCATAGGAGAAAATTTGGAAAATCTGGTATCCAGCTCCTCCGGATCCTCTACCTTGGTGATCACAAGCTGAATGGAATCGCCGTTTAAGGGGATCGCCTCGATCATGATGGGGGTGTTTTCCGCCTCGAATCCGACCTCGTTGCTGGCCTTCTGCATCATCTCGTTAAAAAGCTTCCGGGCCTTTTCGGAACCGTATGCCAGTTCCCGGATATTGAGATTACGCACGCTTAAATCGAAACCTGTCAGAGTACAACGTATGGAATTTTCGCTGATTCTTTCTATTTTCATATCTTTCTCCTCGGGCTAATCATACTATAAAAACGCCTGCAATTCAATTATTGTGAGAAAATTTAATAATTTGTTTATAAGTTATGTAAACTTGATGAAAAATTGGGGTTTGACAATCTGAAAGGGAGGGTATACAATTGACTTCAGGGACCGGAAAGGGACGTGCGGAGACCTTCATCCGCCGGTCTGCAGCATTTCATAGTATCTTCAGAAGCTTCTCAATCATTTCTCACATTTTTCCACAAGAAACAAGCAAAACGATTTTACAATGACAGCCCTGCGGCGCTCTTGGAGCGGGACAGAGGCTTGCGGCAGAAGACCTTTTGAAAATTTATGCCATCGGTGACCTTCTGAGCATTCAATACCTGCAAAGGAAAGAGAACAGCCTTTACAGCGCATCTTGCGCCCTATGCGGCGGAACAGCAGGCAGAATCTGCGGAAGAGCGGATCCGGACATCCCGGGACCGGTCCCAAAAACAGGACACGGAGGCGCTATGCCAAAGACCGCTGCAGCCATGGAAAAGAGCCGCGGAAAAAGCGGAAGGAATGAAACAGGGACTGGGGCAGCTGGCCGGACCGCAGACCGCTTCCGGATGCCGGAAGGGAACATATGTCACAAGATGGGAAATCCTCCCGAAAGGAATCTGTTCCGGCAGTCCGAAGGAGGAGGAAGGCATGTATGGAAAGAGGGAGAAACGGCCCTTCAGAAAGGAATCGCCGGAGGCGGCCAAAAGGAAAGCGGAGCTGTTGTGTAAAAGGTACCTGGCGGGGCTCCGCAGGTACAAGGAACAGGGGGTAAAAGTCCTGATCGATGGAAGAGAGGTGCCGGAAAAGAGCTGGCCCCGGATCTTCCGCATCGCAGAGGACGGCGGATTTTACATGGCGGATTTCGTGGCGGAGCCGGAGGGCGGCGTCCGGGAGATCCGCTTTGACAGGATCAACATCCACCGCTTATACGACTGAAGCAGCCAGAGGGGCTGGCTGCGGGGGCCGTGATTAAAAACTGAATATGGAACAGAAATCAACCGGAAGGAAACCTGCGGGAAAGAAAAAAAGGGCATCAGGTGTGAAAAAAGAATGAGATCCATAGATCATATTTTTATGGAAGAAATGCCTGGAGCAGGTCCAGCCCGGTTGATTTTTGCGAGAAGGAAATGGTATACTAAACTGATTGTGTACAGTCTTGTTTTTCAGATTGGAATAAAGGAGCAGAACAGATGGCAGAAAGAAGATCCCGCGGCCGGGAAAGCAGAAGAGCCGCGAGGAACAGAGAATACAGGATTCCGGAGATGCCCAAGGAGGATCTGGAACGCATCAACGCCCGCAGGCGGAAGAAAAAGAGAGGGGCATTGATCCCCCTCATCGCCGTGCTGCTGATCATGATACTGGCAGGAGGGCTTCTGGGAGGCGTGATCGCAAAGCGTTATGCCCCCTCCACGGAGCGAAAGGATCTGAACGAATGGTTTGAGGCCTCCGGACCGGAGGTGCGGATCTACCTGAATGACACCCTGGACAGGGAGGTCAGCGGAACCGCAGAGGGGGGAACCGTTTACCTTCCGGTGACCTGGGTCCAGACAAATCTGAACAAGCGGTTTTACTGGCAGCCGGAGGACGGGCAGCTGATCTATACCCTGCCGGATGAGGTGGTGCGGTATACGCCGGATTCCAGGGATTCCAATGGCAACCCTGTTTACCAGGTCTTTGAAGACGGGGAGATGGGCATCAGCCTTGAGGTGATCGGCCAGTATACGGACATCCGCTGCGACCAGTTTGCCGGAGAAGAGGAGAGCGCCAAGCGGGTATTCATTTACAACGACTGGTCTCCCTATCAGCTGGCCTATGCGAAGCGGGATTCCCAGATCCGTACCAGAGGCGGCGTAAAGGCGCCGATCCTGGCAGACGTGCAGAAGGGTGAGCCCCTGAAGCTTTTGGAGGAAATGGACAGCTGGTCCCGGGTGGTTTCCGGAAGCGGCGTCATCGGATATATCCAGAACCGGGCCCTGGGAGAGGCGGCGGAGGAAACGCCGGAATCTTCCTTTGAAGCGCCGGTATTCCAGCATCAGCAGCTGGAGGAAAAGGTGGTTCTGGGATGGCATGCGGTATTCGGCAGAGCCGCGGCCCTGGATTCCCTGGACAGCGTGTGCGAAAACACCAAAGGCGTCATGAACGTCATCTGCCCCACCGGCATACAGATCAAAAATGCTGAGGGCGAATACGTCAACTTCATAGATGAAGAATATGTCCAGAGGGCCCATGAAAAGGGGCTTCAGGTCTGGGTGATGGTGGATAACTTCAACCAGCCCGGAGGACTTTCGGATTTCAGCACCGGAGAATATTTCGCCCGGGCAGCCAACCGGCAGAGCTTTATCGACCGGCTGATGGCGGATGCGGAGGCCTACGGCTATGACGGCTACAACCTGGATTTTGAAGGCATCCCCGCCACCGCAGGACCCAGCTATGTGCAGTTTTACAGAGAGCTGTCCGTTGCCTGCAGGGCCAATGGACTAGTGCTTTCCATCGACAACTATGTGCCCTATCAGTTCAACGACTACTATGACCTGGAAGAACAGGGGGATTTTGCGGACTATGTGGTGATCATGGGCTATGATGAGCACACCACCGGTTCCGAAGAGCCCGGCTCCATCGCTTCCATCGGCTATACCGCCTTTGGCATCGAAGAGACCATGAAGGAGGTTTCTCCGGAATATGTGATCAACGGCGTGCCCTTCTTTACCAGGGTCTGGAGACAGTCCGGCCCCAACCTGTCCTCCAACGCCATGGGCATCGCAGACGCCCAGGCCTATGTGGAGCAGCAGGGCATCGAGCTCAGCTGGGACGAGGAGACAGGTCAGTACTATGGCAGGAAGGAAACCGAGACAGGCATCACCCAGATCTGGATGGAAGAGGAACGGTCTCTGGCCGAAAAGATCAGCCTGATCCGGGAAAACGGTCTGGGCGGCGTGGCAGGCTGGCGGCTGGGCTATGAACCGGCGGAGATCTGGAAGGAGCTGGATCTGAACGGCACCTATGCCGGCGAGGAGGCTGCCGGAACGCCGGAGGCGGAAGGCGCTGAAGGCGCATCGGAAGATGGAGAAACGGCTGAGGATGGAAACGAAAATACTGAAGCTTGATGACTATATGAAAACCGGGGAGATCAGCGGGACCGATGAAGAAAAGCTGCGGCAGGCGGCGGAGCTTTTGCGGCAGGGCGGTCTCGTGGCTTTTCCCACCGAGACGGTGTACGGCCTTGGGGGAAACGGCCTCTTGCAGGAGGCGTCCCGCAAGATCTACGCGGCCAAGGGGCGTCCCTCGGACAATCCGCTGATCCTGCATATTTCAAAGCTGCAGGAGCTTGGACCCATCGTAAAGCAGATTCCGGACAGGGCCCGCCTTCTGGCGGAGGCCTTCTGGCCGGGGCCCCTGACCATGATCATGGAAAAGGCAGAGCAGGTCCCTTATGAGACCACAGGCGGCCTGGACACCGTGGCGGTCCGCATGCCGGAGCACCCGGTAGCCCGGCGGCTCATCGCCCTTTCCGGCGTGCCGGTGGCTGCCCCCAGCGCCAATACCTCCGGAAGGCCAAGTCCCACTAGGGCAGATCATGTGGAAACAGACCTGTCCGGAAAGATCGACGCCATTGTGGACGGCGGTCCTGCAGGAATCGGCGTGGAATCCACCATTGTGGATGTCAGCGGAGACAGCCCTGTGCTCCTGCGGCCCGGAGCGGTGACCAGGGAAATGCTCCAGGCCGCCCTGTCGGAGCCGGTGCTGATGGACCCGGCCCTGGAAAAGCCCCTGGATCCTTCGGTGCATCCCAAGGCGCCAGGGATGAAATACCGGCATTACGCGCCCAAGGCTCCCATGGTGATCGTACAGGGAAAAACCGGAGATTTTTCCGGAGAAGAGCTGAAACGGGTGGAAGAAGCGGTGCGTCAGAAAGCGAAAGAGCAGCTTCAGGCAGGCCTGCGGGTAGGGCTGATCTGTTCTGAAGAGAGCAGGGCCTTTTACAGCGCCTGTTTCGGAGATGCGCTTGCAGGTGAACAGCTCCCGCAGGAGGCCGCTTTGGAACAGCCCCATGCAGAGGAGCAGCCCCATGCAAAGGGACGGCTGCTGCTCCGGTGCCTGGGCTCCCATGCCCGGGAGGAAAGCGCAGCCCACAACCTCTTTTCCATCCTGCGGGAAATGGACGACTGGGGTGCAGAATATATTGTGGCAGAAGGCGTGAAGCCGGAAAACATCGGCTATGCCATTATGAACCGGATGAAAAAGGCGGCAGCCCAGAACATCCTCTATGTCTGATGGCGGCGGCCTGAAACGGAAATTGCCGGGATTTGAAACGGAAACGAGCTGAAAAGGAGGCTTCCGGGATATGCGGGAATCAAAGGCAAAAAGAGAGGAACGGGTCCAGAACATCCTGACAGCCCTGGACCGGGAATATGGAACGGAGCTGAGGTGCTATCTGGACCATGAAACGGACTGGCAGCTGCTGTTTGCGGTGATCATGAGCGCCCAGTGCACGGACGCCAGGGTCAATCTGGTGACAAAGGATCTGTTCCAGAAGTATCCGGACCTTCAGGCCTTTGCGGAGGCGGAGCTTTCGGAGCTGGAGCAGGACATCCGTTCCACCGGTTTTTACCACAACAAGGCGAAAAACCTCATCGCCTGCGCCCGGATGCTGCTGTCAGAACACGGCGGCAGGGTACCCGCCGATCTGGAAAGCCTGACGGCGCTGCCGGGAGTTGGCAGGAAAACGGCCAACGTGATCCGGGGAAACATCTATCAGGAACCGAGCATCGTGGTGGACACCCATGTGAAGCGTATCAGCCGGAAGCTGGGCCTGGCAAAGGCCGAGGACCCGGAAAAGATCGAATATGAGCTGATGGAGGTGCTGCCCAGGGATCACTGGATCCTCTGGAACATCGATATCATCACCCTGGGAAGGACCATCTGCACAGCCCGGAATCCCCGGTGCGGAGAATGCTTCCTGCGGGAATTCTGCCCCTCGGCAAAGCCTTGCAAGGATCAGGCGGTTTGTGCTATACTGAAGAGCACATGATAAGGAGGGGCGGCAGCCATGAAGAAAAATAAAAGAAAAATCGTGTCTGCAGTGATCGTGGTGATCTTGTGCATCGCCATGGTGCTGCCGATGGTTTTAAGCTTTATCCATTAAGCATCTTTGGTAAGAGGAACAGGAAAGCGGGGAGGGCAGCCTTAGGGCTGTCAATTTCTCTATTAAGGAAGAAAAATCAGAAGGATGGAACTTGTTGTGCTTGGCTGTGCGGGGCTGTCCGGCAGCAGGATGATCTATCAGGCGGAGGACTGCCGCACAGCGCTTTTGAAAAGATACCCGGAGCGGTTTTTTGCCGGCCTTTCAGAGCGCTCGGAGGAGCAGGAGCGGGAAGCGGCCCTCGGGCTATTGGAGGACTTCGGCATTCCGGAGGAGCACTATCGGGAAGCGGCGGAGGGCGGCGTTTTTGCAGCTCTCTGGAACCTGCTCAGGGATAACCGGCTGGGGGCTTCCTTCAGCCAGCGGAGCATCCCCCTCAGGCAGCAGACCGTGGAGATCTGCGAGCAGTATGGGCTCAATCCCTTCCGGCTTTACGGAGGCGGCTGCTTTGTCTGCCTGACGGCGGAGGGGGCGCGGATTTCCGCAGCGGCGGAGGAAAAGGGCGTCTGTTGCCGGGTGATCGGTTATACGGAAAAAGGGCCTGCCATCCGGCGCCGGGACGGAGAGGAGACCGCCTATCTGCGGCGGCCGGAGCCGGAGAGATGGCCGGAGGAGATGCAGGGCAAAAAGGAGGTACGCCGCTAAAGCGGCATCCCTGTATGCCGTGAAGGACACGGCGATAAGGAGGTACGCCGCTAAAGCGGCATCCCTGTATGCCATGAAAAACCTGGCAATAAGGAGGTAACGGAGTATGTCGGATAAGAGAAAAGATTACATCAGCTGGGACGAGTATTTTATGGGGGTCGCAGCCCTTTCGGCCAAGCGGTCCAAGGACCCCAACACCCAGGTGGGGGCCTGCATCGTCAGCGACGACAACAAGATCCTGAGCATGGGCTATAACGGCTTCCCCAGGGGCTGCAGCGACGATGAGTTTCCCTGGAGCAAGGAACTGGAAAAGGAAGATCCCTACAACGCAAAGTATTTTTATTCCACCCACAGCGAGCTGAATGCCATCCTGAATTACAGAGGCGGATCCCTGGAGGGCTGTAAGATCTATGTGACCCTGTTTCCCTGCAATGAATGCGCCAAGGCCATCATTCAGTGCGGAATCAAGACCCTGATCTACGGGGAGGATAAGTATGCGGATACCCCGGCGGTCAAGGCGTCGAAGCGGATGCTGAATGCGGCGGGGGTCCGCTATTATCAGTATCAGCCCAGCGGACGGAAGATCGTTCTGGAAGTTTAACCCAATCATTTTGGAGCAGAAACACAACCCATCATTTTAGAGCAGAAACCGGAAGAAAAGAGGAGAGTAGGAACATGAGAGATAAAATTCTTGCAATACTGGAAAAGAACGCCCGGATCGATCCCAAGGATCTGGCTTCCCTCATCGGAGAGCAGGAGGAAGAGGTCCGCAAGGAGATCGAAAGGCTGGAGGACGAGGGCATCATCTGCGGTTACCACACCATGGTGAACTGGAGCAAGACCGACCTGGAAAAGGCGGACGCCTTTATCGAGGTAAAGGTAACGCCCCAGAGAGGCGTGGGCTTTGACCAGATCGCGGAACGTATCTGGCAGTATCCGGAGGTGACCAGCATCTACCTGATCAGCGGCAACTTCGATTTCGCCGTGTTCATCCAGGGAAAATCCATGCGGGAGGTGGCGATGTTCGTGTCCGAAAAGCTCTCCACCATCGACGGCGTCCTGTCCACTTCGACCCAGTTCATCCTGAAGAAGTATAAGGAGCAGGGAACCGTCATCGAGGCGCCGAAAAAAGATGAAAGGATCCTGGTATCATGAGAGATCCGTTAAACAGCTTTATCGAGGCGATTCCACCCTCCGGGATCCGTAAATTTTTCGACATCGTCAGCGAGATGAAGGACGCCATCTCCCTTGGCGTGGGCGAGCCGGATTTCGATACCCCCTGGCATGTGCGGGAGGAGGGTATCTATTCCCTGGAAAAGGGAAAAACCTTCTATACCTCCAACGCGGGACTCAAGGAGCTCCGGACGGAGATCGGCGCTTTTATGAAGCGGCACTATGACCTGTCCTATGATCCGGAGGGAGAGATCATCGTAACGGTAGGCGGCTCCGAGGCCATCGATATCTGCTTTCGGGCCATGCTGGAAAAGGGCGACGAGGTGATCATCCCGGAGCCCTGCTTCGTATCCTATAAGCCCTGCGCCATCCTGGCGGGAGCGACGCCGGTGACGATCCCTCTGCAGGAAAAAAATCATTTCCGCCTGACGCCGGAGGAGCTTTTGTCCCATATTACGGACAGGACCAAGCTGCTCTTTATTTCCTATCCCAACAATCCCACCGGCGCGGTGATGGAGCGGGAGGACCTGGAAAAGATCGCGGAGATCGTGATCGAAAAGGATCTCTATGTCCTTTCCGATGAGATCTATTCCGAACTGAGCTATACCGGCAAGCCCCACGTCAGCATCGCATCCCTGCCGGGCATGCGGGACCGGACCATCGTGGTGAACGGTTTTTCCAAGGCCTTTGCCATGACGGGCTGGAGGCTGGGCTATGCCTGCGGCCCCAAGCGGGTCATGGAGCAGATGCTGAAGATCCATCAGTTTGCCATCATGTGCGCGCCCACCACCTCCCAGTATGCGGCGGTGGAGGCCATGCGGAACGGCGACGAGGATATCGCAGAGATGCGGGAATCCTACGATCAGAGGAGACGGTATCTGCTGGATACCTTTGCAGAGATGGGAGTCCCCTGCTTCCCTGCTCAGGGCGCCTTTTATCTGTTCCCCTGCATCAAGCAGTTCGGCATGAGTTCAGAGGAATTTGCCACAAAGCTTCTGGAGGAGCAGAAGGTTGCCGTGGTTCCGGGTTCGGCCTTTGGCGACAGCGGCGAGGGCTTCCTCCGCATTTCCTACGCATACTCCCTGCGGGATCTGAAGAAGGCGATGGAAAAGATACGCCTGTTTGTGGACGGGCTTAGGGAAAAGGAAGGCAAGTAAAAGAAGCTGCCCATGGAAAATGTAATCGAAGTAAAAGATGTGACAAAAATATACCGGCTCTACGACAAGCCCATCGACCGGCTGAAGGAGAGCGTGAGCCCGTCAAAAAAAAGCTATCACAAGGACTTTTATGCCCTTAAGGGCGTTTCCTTTTCCGTGGAAAAGGGCCAGTCCGTGGGAATCATCGGCACCAATGGCTCCGGAAAATCCACCATGCTGAAGATCATCACCGGCGTTTTGACCCAGAGCCAGGGAGAGGTGCGGGTATCCGGCACCATCTCAGCGCTTCTGGAACTGGGCGCGGGCTTCAATTCCGACTATACCGGAATCGAAAACATCTACATGAACGGCACCATGATGGGCTTTTCCAAAAAGGAAATGGACGAAAAGCTGCCGGAGATCCTGGAGTTTGCCGACATCGGAGACTTTGTCTACCAGCCGGTGAAGTCCTATTCCTCCGGTATGTTCGTGCGCCTGGCCTTTGCCCTGGCCATCAATGTGGATCCGGAGATCCTGATCGTGGACGAGGCGTTGTCCGTGGGAGACGTGTTCTTCCAGGCGAAATGCTATCACCGGATGGACGAGCTCCGGGCAAAAGGGACCACCATTCTGATGGTCACCCACGACATGGGCTCCGTCATGAAGTACTGCGACAAGGTGGTGCTTCTGAATCGGGGAGAAAAGGTAGCGGAGGGCGTTCCCGGAGAAATGGTGGATCTCTACAAAAAGATCCTGGCGGGCCAGTACGATCAGCTGCAGGACGCCCTCAATGAAACCATCGAAAAACAGCGCCAGAAGGCGGAGGAAAACAGCAGCCTGGTAAAGACCGGAGGAAAAGACGCCGGAGCCGGGGAGCCGGAAGCAGAAGGAACGCACAAGGCGGGAGAGGCGCCCGGCGGGGAACCGGCATGCGCTGAGGCGGAGGATCCCGACACCCCCATGCGGGCCAAAATGACCGTCAATCCCAATGTGAACGAGTACGGAAACGGAAAGGCCACCATCTACGATTTCGGCATCCTGGACGAAAAGGGCAGGCTCACCAACCTGGTGTTGAAGGGGGAAACCTTTACGATCCGGGAGCGGATCCGTTTCAACGACCACATCGAGGCCCCTATTTTCACCTATACCATCCGGGATAAAAAGGGCAACGATCTGACGGGGACCAATACCATGTTTGAAGGGGCGGAGACAAAGCCTGTGGAAAAGGGCGACGCCTATGATGTGACCTTTACCCAGCATATGAATCTGCAGGGAGGGGAATATCTGATCAGCATGAGCTGTACCGGATTCGAGCAGGGAGAGCATACGGTATACCACCGGCTGTACGACCTTCTGAATCTCACCGTCATTTCCAATAAAAACACTGTGGGCGTTTACGACATGGAATCCGAGGTGCGCCTGCGCAGGCAGGACGCAGCGGGAGAGGTATAGAGCGCTCCGAAGCAAAAAGGATAACAGGAATGAAAAACATCAGCTACGATTTGATAGAAAAGCTGCGGGCCAGCGGAAGCGGAGAGGCAGCGGAAAACGGCATTCTCCGGGAGATGAAGGACCCGGCGTGGCTCTATGCCCTGAGCCCCAGCCGGGAAAACCTGTTCGAGTGGTATCCCTGGAATAAAAAGATGTCCGTTCTGGTCTTTGGAGCGGATTACGGCTCCGTATGCCGCCGGATCTCCGAACGGGTGGGGGCGCTCCATGTTATGGACAGCCGTCCGGAAAACCTGGAGGTGCTGCGGTTCCGCTACCCGGAAAGAATGCAGGAACAGGGCGGAAATATCAGCCTGTACAGGACGACCCTGCCCATAAAATACGACGTGGTCCTGATTCCGCAGATCACCTGGGAGCTGATTCGGGAAAACGTGCCCCGGTATGATACCAGAGCCGGGGAGGGAACGGACGAGACTGCTGCGGCAGGCGCAGCCCTTATGGCCCTTCTGCAGGAGGCGGCAGGAAAGCTCAAGCCTGGCGGAAGCCTGCTGTTTGCCCTGGACAATATCTGCGCCCTGCGGTATATCACAGGCGCAGAGCCGGATCCGGATCTGGTCTATGGGGAATACGACAAGCTTTCCCAGCTGACCGCAGGCCTGCCCTTTATGCACCGGAAATGGTACTATCCCCTGCCGGACAGCCGTCTGACAAAAGATATTTTTTCGGATGCGTATCTGCCGGATACCGGAGACTTCCGGGGGATCTCCGAGGCCTACGACAGGCCCAGGTATCTGATGTGCGATGAGGAGGCAGTTTATGGAAAGCTCTGCGAAAGCCGGGCCTTCCAGGCCTTTGCGCCTGCTTATCTGCTGGTGCTTTCCGGTTTCCAGCCGGAAGCAGGTTCCGGGGAAACGGCGGAAAGCGCGGCGGAAACCGCCGTGCCGGATGAGGTACCGGCGGCTCAGCCGGATCAGATCTATATCCGCTACAACCGGACCAGGCTGCCCCAGTATCAGACAAAAACGGAGATCTATGAGCGGCAGGGACGCCGTAGCGTGGTGAAGTCCGCTCTCAGCAAGCGGGCAAACGACCATATCCTTTCCTTTGAATGGAAATACAAGCTGCTGAAAAAGGACCGGGACCTGGGGCTTTCCCTGCAGGAACCGAAGTTTTCCAAGGGAGAAGACGGGCTGTACCGGGCCAGCTTTGATTATCTGGAGGGACGCACCCTTTCCGCCCTTCTGGCGGAGGAGATCAGCGACGGCAAAGCGCCTGTGGCAAAGATCAAGGAGGCCCTGGAGCTGGTGCTGGGCATCGGCGTTCACGACTGCCATAACATGGACTGCCTCTTCGAGAACGTGATGAAATGCGGCGAGCAGTATTATTATGTGGATTACGAATGGGTCTTTGAAAATGTGCTGGACAGAGGGTACCTGCAGTACCGGATGCTGCGGTACTGGTTTGAGGCCTACCGGGAATCCCTTTATGCCTACAGGTCTCTTCCGGAATTCCTCTCCGAGTTCGGCATCCGGGAGGAGGAGCTGCCGGAGTTCCTCCACATGGAGGAATCCTTCCAGCAGTTCGTCCACGGCGACGGCCAGCAGTCCTTTATCGAGGAATACCGGCAGGAGGTCCGGGGGATCCCGGAGATCCGGGAGACAGAACGAAAGCTCAAGGAATTTACAGAGTGGAATCTGCAGCTGCAGGATGAGGTGGAGGAGCACAAGGAGACCATCAGCAAGAACCTGGAGGTGATGCGGCTTTCCCAGAACCACATCCTGAACATCGAGAAGGCGAACCGGATCCACGAGCGGGACATCGCGACGCTGCAGGAGGAGCTCGCCTATCTCCGCAGGCACGAAAGCCCTCTGTCAAAGCTTTCCCGGAACATCCACGACAAATATATGAGCCTTCTGCCGCCGGAGGGCTCCAGAAAACGCAAGGTGGTGCATTATCTCAAGGACACCTTCCGCCATCCCCTCCGGTCCGCCGGACTTTACTTTACGGAAAGCGGGCGCAACCGGATCGCGGGAGATTTCAACATTGGCGGCGAATATGCGGAAGGGGGCATGCTGACGCTTCCGGAGTGCCTCCACTACGAGGATCTGTTCCAGGGGGAGAAGACGGCGGACAAGCTGCGGCCAAAGGTATCCATCGTGCTGCCGGTCTACAATCAGGTGGCCTATACCTATGCCTGCGTCAGGTCCATCCTGGAGCATACGGATTTTGAGGAAACGCCCTACGAGGTGATCCTGGCGGACGATGTTTCCCAGGACGCCACCGCATCCATCGGAAAATACATCAAGGGCCTTGTGATCAGCCGGAACACGGAAAACCAGGGCTTTTTGAAAAACTGCAATCAGGCTGCCAAAAAGGCGGTGGGAGATTACATCTTCTTCCTGAACAACGATACCAAGGTGACGGAGGGCTGGCTTTCCTCCCTCCTGGATCTCATGGAACAGGACGACACCATCGGCATGGCTGGCTCCAAGCTGATCTATCCGGACGGCAGGCTGCAGGAGGCGGGAGGAATCATCTGGTCCGATGCCTCCGGCTGGAACTACGGCCGGCTGGACGATCCGGAAAAACCGCAGTACAACTATGTCAAAGAGGTGGACTATATTTCCGGCGCGGCCATCATGATCCGGAAATCCCTCTGGGAGGAGATCGGCGGCTTTGACGAGCGCTTTGCCCCGGCCTACTGCGAGGACAGCGACCTGGCCTTTGAGGTGCGGAAGCATGGCAGGCGGGTGGTTTATCAGCCCAAGTCCGTGGTGATCCATTTTGAAGGCATCTCCAACGGAACGGATGTAAACGGAACCGGTCTGAAAAAATATCAGCTGGTGAACCAGGAGAAATTCCGGGAAAAATGGAAGGCGGAGCTTAAGCTGCAGTCCAAAAATACCGGCAACCCCAATCCCTTTGCCGCCAGGGAACGCTCTCAGAGAAAACCCTGCGTGCTGGTGATCGATCACTATGTGCCCACCTGGGATAAGGACGCAGGCTCCAAGACCACCTACCAGTACATCCGCATGTTCCTGAAAAAGGGCTATCAGGTAAAACTTCTGGGGGACAACTTCCTCCACGAGGAGCCCTACTCCACAGAGCTTCTGCAGATGGGAGTGGAGATCCTTTACGGCGAGGAGATGCAGCAGGGCATCTGGGACTGGCTCCGGGAAAACGAGGCCTTTATCGATATCGCCTATCTGAACCGGCCCCATATCGCAGTGAAATATATCGACTTCCTGCGGCAGAACACGAACATCAAGTGCATCTATTACGGACACGACCTGCATTTCCTGCGGCTTCTGCGGGAATATGAGCTGAACGGGGATATCCGCACCAAGCGGGAATCCGACTACTGGAAGAGCATCGAATTTTCCGTGATGCGCAGCGCGGATATGTCCTATTATCCCTCTCAGTCCGAGGTGGACGCCATCCATACCCTGGATCCCCGGATCCGGGTAAAGGCCATTACCGCCTATCTCTGGGACAGCTTCCTGCCCCAGGAGGATGAGGATTACGAAAAGCGGGAAGGCCTGTTGTTTGTAGGAGGCTTTGCCCATCCGCCCAATGAGGACGGGGTGCTGTGGTTTGCAAAGCAGATCTTCCCGAAGATCCGGGAGAAGTATCCAGAGCTCCGGCTGTCCGTGGCAGGCTCCAAGGCCACCGATGCGGTGAAGGCCCTGGGGGCAGAGCCGGAAAAAACCGGCATCCAGGTGCTGGGCTTTGTCAGCGATGAGGAGCTGTGCCGGCTGTATCAGAATACCCGCCTTGTGGTGGTGCCGCTGCGCTACGGCGCCGGCGTCAAGGGCAAGGTGGTAGAGGCCCTGTACCAGGGCTCCGTGATCGTCACCACCTCTGTAGGAGCAGAAGGGATTCCACAGGCGGAGGAGGTCATGGCGGTGGTCAACCGGCAGGATGGAGACATCCATGAAAATCCTGAAGCGGTGGAGCAGAGCTTTGCAGAGGCTGTGAACCGGCTTTATGGAGATACCAAGGCCTGCGCGGCCATCAGCGCAAAGACCCGGAGCTATATCCGGGAGCATTACAGCCTGGATGCGGCCTGGAGCATCATCGCCGGGGATTTTGCGGTGGAGAAAAGGGTGTAACGATGCAGGCGGATAAGCTTTTGGCAGCCAGGATCCAGGAGCTTTCGGAGCGATGCTTTCAGCGGGATATCCCCCAGCATACGGAGTTTCTGGACGCGGCGGGCCAGGCGGTGTTTCACGAGCTGAAAAGAAGCCTTTCGGGGGCAAGGTATCTCCTTTACGGAGGGTATCCGGAGGCGGACCGGCGGGTCCTGCTTTTCCTGCCCTCCTATCTGGAGCTGCCGGAACCGGTAGCAGCTTCGGGGCAGGAGCACAGGGAGCAGGAGGAGGACGCCATGCTTCCGGCGCTTTTTGCCGAGGTGCTGGCCTGCATCCGCATCAGCCCCCTGAACGAAAAATTTTCCGACGAGCTTACCCACAGGGATTACCTGGGAGCAATCATGAACCTGGGAATCCAACGGGACAAGACCGGAGATATCCTGAAGGAGGGCGCTTCGGCTTATCTCTTCTGCATGGCGGATATCGCGGACTTTATCTGCGAAGAGCTGCACCGGGTGCGGCATACCTCTGTCAGCTGCGAAAGGATCAGTCCGGAGGCGTGCCGGGTAAGGCCTGCTTTCGAGGAGCTTTCGGTGAACGTGGCCTCCCAGCGGCTGGATGCGGTGATCGCCGCGGTCTATAAACTGTCCCGGGGAACTGCGGCGGAGCTGATCGCCGGGGACCGGGTGTTTCTGGACGGCAGGAGCGCTGCAAAAACCGGGGAAGCCCTGCGGGAGCATACCCGGGTTTCCGTGCGGGGCTATGGAAAATTTCTGTACGAGGGAACCGCAGGGGAGACCAGAAAGGGAAGGCTTTACGTCAGGATCCGAAAATTCTTGTAACAAGGATTTTGAAAATTTTTGTAACAAAACTGATTGACTTTTTTTTCAGAGAGTGCTATAGTACTCAAAAATCACAAAGCAGTCTTGGATTTCCGAAAGGAGATCCGTTAGGTAGAGGCGCGGAATGCCAATAGTACTTCAGACTTAAGGCCGGCAAGGGCTGTCGGAAGGAAAGGGGACATCCGCCGAAACGGTATCCATTTGCCGGGGTACTTGTTGGGCTGCAGGAATAAGATCCTGCAGACTGTCACGTCTTAAGTGAAGCGCTATCCTAAGGCTATGAATATCGTTTTTTTCATTTGAGTTCATGCCACGAAGTGTTTCAAAAGACGCTTCGTGGTTTTTTCATGAACAAGGCAGCGGCGTCGAAGATGCGCCGGCCGGAAAAAAGGGAGGAAACGATTATGAGAAGAAGAATGGAAATGCTGGTGCTTGCAGGTGTGATGATGGCAGGGCTTTCAGCCTGCGGCGGCGGAACAGAGAGCGCACAGACTGAGGCAGCAGGCAGCGCGCAGACGGAAGCGTCCGAGGCAGCAGGAGCCGGGGAAGCGGAGAGCGCAGAGGCGGCAGAGTCCGGCGACGGGGACAATGTTCTGACAGTAGCCATGGAGTGCGCATATGCGCCTTATAACTGGACCCAGGGCGATGACTCCAACGGTGCAGTTCAGATCAAGGACAGCCAGGATTACGCATACGGCTATGACGTGATGATGGCAAAGAAGATCGCAGATGCGCTTGGCATGGAGCTGGAGATCGTAAAGAGCGACTGGGATTCCCTGGTGCCGGCAGTGCAGTCCGGCGTGGTTGACTGCGTGATCGCAGGCCAGTCCATCACCTCAGAGCGTCAGCAGAGCGTGGATTTCACCGAGCCCTACTACTACGCATCCGTTGTAGCGGTCACCACCGAGGGTTCCGATTATGCCGGAGCACAGGGCGTTGCAGATCTGGCAGGCGCTACCTGCACCAGCCAGCTGAACACCATCTGGTATGACAACTGCCTGCCCCAGATCGAGGATGCCAACATCCTGGCAGCTCAGGAATCCGCACCGGCCATGCTGATGGCTCTGGAGTCCGGCATGTGCGATCTGGTGGTAACGGATATGCCCACGGCCATGGCTGCCTGCGTTGCTTACCCGGATATGGTGCTGCTGGATTTCACCGGCACCGACGATGACTTTGAGGTATCCGAGGAGGACATCAACATCGGTATTTCCCTGCAGAAGGGCAACACGGAGCTTAAGGACAAGATCAACGGCGTGCTGGAGACCATGACCACCGACGATTATACCGCTATGATGGAAGAGGCCATCAGCGTACAGCCCCTGAGCGAGTAATAAATGGCGCTTTGACATAGCGCAGGAAAGAGGAAGCATACATGTTACCAGAGGGATTTTTTCCACGGATCCTGTTTCTTTTAGAAACCTACAGCCAGTCCTTTATGCAGGGTATCCTGTATACCATGCTGATCGCGCTGGTATCCACCTTTATCGGCTGCGTCATCGGACTGGCGGTGGGCATCGTTCAGACGATCCCCACTGACAAAACGGAAAATGCGGCAAAGCATTACATTCTCCAGGTGATCAAGTTCATCCTGAACGCCTATGTGGAGATCTTCCGGGGCACCCCCATGATGATCCAGGCGGCCTTTATCTACTACGGCCTGCCCTATGTCTTCGATGTGACCCTGGGCATGCTGCCGGCAGCGTTCCTGGTAGTGTCCATCAATACGGGCGCTTACATGGCGGAGACCGTGAGAGGCGGAATCCTTTCCATCGATCCGGGACAGACAGAGGGCGCCATGGCCATCGGCATGAATCATTTCCAGACCATGACCAGCGTGATCCTGCCCCAGGCCCTCCGGAACATCATGCCGCAGATCGGCAACAACCTGATCATCAACATCAAGGATACCTGCGTGCTGACCATCATCGGCGTAACGGAGCTGACCTATGCGACCCGCAGCGCGGCAGG
This sequence comes from uncultured Lachnospiraceae bacterium, assembly GCA_944381405.1. Lineage (GTDB taxonomy): Bacteria > Bacillota > Clostridia > Lachnospirales > Lachnospiraceae > Avilachnospira. Next base: position 76,068 of record CALWLA010000008.1, read on the forward strand.
CGCATATTATACCTTCTTTGAGGCTTACACCATCGCCATGGTATTCTACTTCATCCTGACCTTTATCTGCTCCAGGATCCTGAGAGTCATTGAAAAGCGGATGGACGGACCGGAAAACTTTGCCCTGGCCATGGACGACGCCATCGTTCTGGGAGAGGGCACCTACAAATACCACGGCAATCCCGTTGAGACCAACCACGACGTCAGGGAGTTCAAACGGGACGAGGCCCTGAGAAAACAGTCAGGAAACGGAGGAGAACGCTGATATGTCAGAAAATGCAATTATTTCCGTCAGACATCTGAGCAAGGACTTCGGCTCCAACCGAGTGCTGCGGGACGTGGATTTTGAGGTACACGAGGGAGATGTGACCTGTATCATCGGCGCTTCCGGCTCCGGAAAATCCACCCTGCTCCGCTGCATCAATCTGCTGGAAAAGCCCAGCGGCGGCGAGATCCTCTTTCATGGCAGCCCCATCGCGGGCCATGGCTTTGACCCCTGCGGCTACCGGGCAAAGGTAGGCATGTGCTTCCAGAGCTTCAACCTGTTCAACAACATGAGCGTGCTGGACAACTGCATCGCCGGACCGGTGAAGGTGCAGAAGAAAAGCAGGGAGGAAGCGAAAAAACTGGCCATGTTTTATCTGGAAAAGGTAGGCATGGCGCCCTATATCAACGCAAAGCCCCGGCAGCTGTCCGGCGGACAGAAGCAGAGAGTGGCCATCGCAAGAGCCTTGGCCATGCAGCCGGAGGTGCTGCTCTTCGACGAGCCTACCTCGGCCCTGGATCCCCAGATGGTGGGAGAGGTGCTTTCCGTTATGCGCACCCTGGCCCAGGAGGGACTCACCATGATCGTGGTGACCCACGAAATGGCCTTCGCAAAGGACGTATCCACCCATGTGGTTTACATGGCGGACGGCGTCATCTGCGAGGAGGGAACGCCGGAGGAGATCTTCGAGCATCCCAAGGAGGCCCGCACAAAGGAGTTTTTGGAGCGCTTTACCAATCGTTAAATTTAAGAGACAATCGGGAAACCGGGTCTGGAGCAGTCCAGGTCCGGTTTTTTGTTGAAAGCGGATGACAGCCAAAGCGCCCCATGGTAAAATACAGGAGAACGCCGTGAACAACACGGCAGGATCAAGGAAAGGAGAACGCCGCGGGGCGGCATACCTGTATGCGCTGGAGAACAGCGCAGGAAAGGAGAAACTATGCAGAAGATCTGTCAGCAGGCGGAAAGGCAGCTGGATATCCTGATGGAGCGGTATCCGGCGCTGCTGCCTGTGAGAGGGGAGATAGAAAAGGCCTATGGCCTGATAAAGGAAAGCTACGATCAGGGAGGAAAGATCCTGATCGCAGGAAACGGAGGATCCTGTGCGGATTCCCAGCATATCGTGGGAGAGCTGATGAAGGGCTTTTGTAAAAAACGTCCGGTGCCGGAGGACTTTGCCAGGGCGCTTTTGTCTGCGGATCCGGAGCGGGGCGGCCTGATCGCAGGAAAGCTCCAGGGGGCTTTGCCAGCCATGGCGCTTACGGATCACCAGGCCCTGAATACCGCCTTTGCCAACGATGTGGACGGGGATTTCTGCTTTGCCCAGCAGGTATATGGCTATGGCGATCCGGGGGATGTGCTTTTGGCAATCTCCACCTCCGGCAATTCCAAAAATCTGATGTATGCGGCGGCGGTGGCAAAGGCAAAGGGCATGAAGCTGATCGTTCTGACGGGAAAGGACGGGGGACTTCTGGCAAAGACAGCGGACTGCGCCCTGATCGCCCCTTCCCAGGAGACCTACATGATCCAGGAGCTGCACCTTCCGATCTACCATACCCTCTGTCTGATGCTGGAGGAGACCTATTTCCATGAGTAATTCCCCACGGCATGCCTTTGCGGTCTGCGCCTATCAGGAATCCCCTTATCTGGAGGAATGCCTGCGGTCCCTGCTTTCCCAGAGCGAGGAAAGCGAGATCCTGATCTGTACCTCGACGCCCAACGATTTCCTGCGGAGCATCGCTGAAAAATACGAGCTGCCTCTTTATATCAGAGAGGGTCAGAGCTCCCTTGCCGGGGACTGGAATTTTGCTGTGGAAAAGGCCTTTACGGAAACCGGCGCCAGGCTCATTACCGTGGCCCATCAGGACGACCGGTACCGGAAGGACTACACCAAGGCGCTGCTGCATGCCCATGCCTTTTGTCCGGATATGTCCCTGTTCTGCACCCGGTACCGCACCATTGACGGAAGCGGAAAGGTGATCAAGGGACGGTCCGAGGAGGTAAAGCGGCTGCTGCGGCTGCCTCTGCGGCTGCGGGGACTTGCGGATACGGGCTTTATCAAGCGTCTGGTCCTGCGCTTTGGCAATTCCATCGGCTGCCCCACCTGTACCTACAACCTGGACGTGACGGGGCTGCCTCTTTTTCGGAACAGCTACAGCTTTGTGACGGACTGGGATACTCTCTGGAGGCTGGCAGGGGAGCCGGGCCGGTTCGTCTGCATCGAAAAGGAGCTGGTGGACTATCGGATCCACGATGGAGCCGCCACCAAGGCAAACATCCAAAATCACAACCGGGAAAAGGAAGAAACGGAAATGTTCCGGAAGATCTGGCCCGCCTTCGGGGCTGCCCTTCTGATGCATTTTTATCGAAAAGCATACGGTGCGTATGAGCAGGATTCTTGAAACACTGATATGGGAACCGAACGTGGAGATGCAGTATGAGCTTGTGCTGATGCTGCTTCTGTTTTTGCTGCCTGCAGCCTTTGCCAAAAGGAAAAAGACCGTCGGTATCTGCTGGGGCCTGGCCTTTGCCGGGTTCCTTTTTCTGCACCGGGCCCTGCTGGCCTTCCTGGTCTCAGGGCTGTACCTGGGATTCCTTGCCGGGGTAATCTGTTTTATCTGGCAGCCCTCTTTGGCAGCCTTTACAAGGCCTGTCCGGTTTTTGAAAAAGGAAGTGCCGGACTTTCTGGGTTTTTCCGGGGAGGGAGCGGACGGACAGCCCAGGAGACGGCTGCTGTTTCTTGCGGCGGTGATCCTTCCGGCGCTTCTGATCCAGCTTTGCCGGATCAACATCGCCTACGATTATGATTCTCTCCGGTACGGCCTCCGGTCTCCCTATGTGCTGCTGGGAGGAAAGGGGCTTTCCGGTTTTTTTGAAAATCCCGGCCTGGTGAATACGGTCTATACCTATTCCAAGGGCTTTGAGCTTCTGACCCTGCCCCTCAGCTTTTCGGAAAGCTATAGCTATGTGCTTTGCGTAAACGTCTGGTTCCTGGTAGGGATCCTGTGGCTTTGCGGGAGGATGGCGCGGCTCCTTACGGGGATATCCGGTTCGGAGACCCTCTGTGGATTTTTTGCCGCCCTGATGCCGGGCATCACCAATATGGCGGTCACCGCCAAGGCGGATCTTTCCACCCTGTTTTTTCAGCTGCTGTTCCTTTACCTGGTGCTGCGTTATCTGAAGGCAGAGGGGAAGGCGCAGAAGGACTGTGTGGGAGGCGGCCTGGGGGCCCTTCTTGTCACCTATGCGCTGAAGCCCACCGCCATGCTGTTTTCTTCGGCAATGGGCCTGGGGGTGCTTTTTTATCTCCTGTTTCTCCGAAAAAAAGCAGGAAAGTCGCGTTTTCCCTTGGGAATCACGGCAAGGGGCCTGGGGGTGCTAGGGGCTGCGGCGCTTTTTACAGCGGTCTGCTGGCTTCGGACCCTGCTGATCACGGGGCTCCCTGTGACCTCCGTGTTTTCCGGTATTTTTTCCGCCCTTGGGCTGCGACTCAGGTACCCCTTTTCGGTGCAGTCTGTGCCCCAGAACGGAGCGGAGCTGTCCTTTGTGGACAGCCTGGAAACCTTTTTTTCAAGGTTACTACGATTTCTGTTCTGCCCCGCAGGGGAGGAGATGGCCCATGTGTGGATGGCCTGGGGCGGCTTTTTGTTCCTGCTGCTCCTGTTTTTGTGCTGCGGCCTTCTGGGACGGCTCCTGGGAAAGCTTTGGGAGGAGGCCCGGAAAAACAGCATCCTCCGGCGGGAAGCCCTGAGGGAAGACCAGCTGACGGAGGACAATCTGCGCTGCGGCAGGTGCCTTTCCCTGGAGTTTGGCATCGTCGGAGCCCTGTCCCTTGTGAGCCTCTGGTTTTTGTATCAGATCGACGGCAATTATTATATGCTGCTTTACGCCCTGACGGCGGTGCTTGGAACGGCGGCGCTCTTGATACTGGAGGTGAAGCTGCCTGGAAAGGATACGGTGTATCTGCTTCTGGCAGGAGTCATGCTGTATGTGACCGCTTTTACCGGCTGGGCCGGGGCGGTGGGATTTACGCCCTTTCCGGAAAAAGCGGAGCTGTCCATGCTGCTGCCGGTCGATCACCGGGAGCAGGCAGCACAGCGGTGCAGGCAGGAGGGCAGCTACAGGCTCTTTGAGGACCTAGGGACCCTGGAAGCAGGGCAGGCCAATCACGTCATCGCCTTTATGGAGGAGCCGGAATGCTATGATCTTCCCTGCGTGGTGGAGAGCTACACGGACATCGCAGGCAGCGGCGGAAATGTGTATCTGGTGAAAAAGCTGAACATTTTCAAGGAATTCCTGGACTGGTCCGGCACGGACTATATCTGCGGAGACCGGATATGGCTCCGGAAAGAAGGAAATGAACGGGCGGCAGAGCTTTTAGAGGATCTGATCGAGGACGGGACCCTGAGGGAGCTTGTATACAGCGGGCCGCAGCCAGAAAACGCCGCCCAAGGTGATGCTCCGGAGGGAACGAATCTCTCAGAGGGCGGCAGGTTCTTTTATGGAAAGATCGACCGGGAACGGGTAAAGGAGCCCTGGGAGGTTCCTCTTTCCCCGGAAAAACAGACAGAGGCAGAAAGGGAGCTGCAAAACTATGTGGAAGAATAAAAAATGCCTGGGACTTGGCGCAGATGCGTGTCTGCTTCTGCTGCTGGCGGTATTTGCCTTTTATATCAACCGGGATATCGAGATCAAGGGTCTTTATATGGACGACCTTTATATGTGGTCCTGCTATGGGGAGCAGAGCCTCTGGGAGTTCGCCTTCCCCATCGGCACCTCCACCAGATTCCGGCCGGTATACTGGCTGGCCACTTACTTGCAGATGGCCATCGTGGGAAACCATATCGACTGGTTTGTGCCCTTTAATATCGTCTGCAACATCTTTGTGGCGGCTTCGGTGTATTACATCATCCGGAAGACCGCCCGTTACCGCCTGCTGGGCTTTTTGGGAGGCATCTGCTATCTGGCCTCCCGTTTTGCCTATTATCAGATCGGCCAGGCTCTGGGACTGATGGAGACCATGGCGCTTCTCATGTCCATCTGGATCCTGTATCTGCTGTTCCGGTATCTCAACGAAGCCAATTACCGGACCGCCGCGGAGCTTGTGGCAGAGGGAGACCGGATCCGGGCAGAGGAAGAAGCGGAAGCGGAACAGAAAAAAGGCATGGATCAGCTGCGGGCGCTTTTAGGCGGAGAAGCGGAGCCGGACAAGCCGAAAAAAAGACTTCATGTCAGGCTTTTGGCCTGCGGGGACTGGCGCTTTGCTTTGGCCCTTTTGCTGTATTTTCTGGTGGTGTTCGTTCACGAGCGTTATTTGTGTCTGCTGCCCTTATTTTACCTGGCGCTTCTGCTGAAGCTTTTCAACCACAAAAAGGGCTTCCGCAGGGCCTATTTCCGTGAAAATCTGAGGCACTGGATCGCGCCCCTGGCGGTCTTTGCCCTGATCTTCCTGATCCGCAAACTCTGTATCGGCACGGCGATCCCTGCGGGAACCGGCGGCACGGAGGTGACGGAGACCTTCCGGGTGTCCGAGGCCATTTCCTTTGCCTTAAGCCAGGTGCTTTATATCTTTGGGGTAAACGCCGGACCAGAGCATCTTTGCGGGCTTCCCTGGGAGCAGACCCCGGCCCTGATCAAGGCCCTGACAAAGCTCAGCGTGCTGGCCCTGGGGGTGATCTGCGGCATGTTCGGGGTGGTGCTTCTGCTGCAGCTTTCCAGCAAGGAAAAAAAGGACCGGCGGCAGTTTTTCCGCATCCTGGAAAATGTGCTTTTGTTTCTGCTGTTTATCGCCATGTGCATCGGCTGTTCCTCCGTTACCATCCGGGTGGAGATGCGTTGGATCTACGTCTCCTATACGGCGGCGCTGATCTTCTGCGCCTATATGATCCGGGTGGTGGGGGACTATTACCGGGAGACGGCGGCAGCCCCTTCCGAGGAAGGCAATGTGATCCGGAAAGCCGGGGATGTTGTGGCGGAAAAGATCTTCCGGCCCTGGGTAGTATCCGCCCTGCTGATCGGGGTATTTGGCGTTTATACGGCGCTGTCCGTCTATACCAACGCCTTTTACCGGACCTATTTTCCGAAGCTTTATTTCTGGCCGGATCAGCTACGGATGAATTCCCTGGCGGAGGAGACCTACGAAAAATACGGGGACGATATTTTCGGCAAGGATATTTACATTCTGGAAAACAGCTACGGCATGTCGGATTTTTACAAGGATACCTTTTTCAAGACCTTCGACAAGGAGAAAAAGGCGGAGGGCACGGAGGTGTTCTTTGCGGACAGCGCGGCGGATATTCCGGAGGAAGCGATCCGATCCGGAAACATCATCGTGGTACAGGAGGTGCCGGAGGAAAACGGATACCGGGATGTGACGGAGGAAGTGGTGTCCGGAAGCTGGCAGGAGTAAGCGGGAAAGGTCGGCAGGACGGTTTGCATTTGTCATTGATAAAGGAGGCCTTGCAGGGCCTCCTCAGACTGAAGACAAAGTCCAAAGAAATGCGGGCTTTGTCTTTTTTTGTGGCTAAAAATAATGAGAAAGTGTTG
>CALWLA010000009.1 GCA_944381405.1 uncultured Lachnospiraceae bacterium
GCATCGAATTTCTCAGATGCTGATCTTCCCTATAAATCCACGTTTATAAAAACTCACTCGAACCCATCAAATTTTTTTCGGTCAAATAGTTCGAGTAAGGGCATTTTGGTGGCACTCATGGAAATTACCTCGAAGAATTACCAAAGGATTCTCGAGTTTAAATTATCCAATCATGCCGGACGCTTATCTCCGTCCGATACCGATATTATCTCACAAAGCCCAAAAAATGACAAGGGAGAAAATTCAGATTATTATACTGACAAAAAGAAGGTAGATCGCCTTCAGCAACCCTACCAAAGAGCTTTCACTCCTGAGGAAATACAAAAGATCGTCACAGCTTATCAGTCTGGCAAGGCAAGCTATGAGTTGGGTGCCGAATTTAACTGCAGTAAGACGACCATTGTGAAACTCCTCAAGCAACAAGGAGTTCCCCTTCGCAAAAGTGGCCGGACTCGGGCAAAAGTCGATGACAAAAAAGTGATCAGAATGTATAAGGAGATGCATACTATAAAAGAGATCTCCAAGAACCTGAACGTAGATACTCAAGTCATTTCCAGATGTTTAAAGGAAAATGGAGTCAAGCTCAGGAGCAGATGGGACTATCCAGAAAAATAAAATTGCTCAGTCATCAATCTCTACGTTGCTGAACCGGAAAAGCATACCCACAATCCAAACTTTAGAAAAGATATGCGATGGTTTTGGTATCACTTTATCGCAGTTCTTTGCCGAAGACGAAGAAGTTTTGGATCTGACCAAAGATCAGGAAGAACTGCTAAAGGACTGGAACTCGATGGACAGTCGGCAACAGGAATTGGTGAAGGCTTATATACAGGGAATTATCAGGAAATAAGGACGTCTTTTCTGCTAGGCAGGAGCGTCCTTTTTTCTTTTGCGGGAGGCGACTGATGAAGCAAAGAAATCCTTTCCTTTTATTTTCCCTTATAATCGTTCTCTCTGGCTGTAGCACGACGCCCCATGAAGAAACTGAAACAAACAATCAGGAGCCGGAATATGAACTGACATTAGAATCTGCCGTTGATCAGGAAGACTGTTTTGTGTGTGGTAACCCACCGGGTGGACTGCTTAACTACTATTATAAGTTTGATTCTGTCGGCATTATTTACTGGCCGGATCTGACGGTAATAGACACAGGCGTGCGTACTTACGACGATGATGGAAATGAAACACTAGAAGGCGGTTCTGGTACACGTATCTCTTCTTTTGGAGAAGGCAATGGCTCTATCGTGTGCAATCCGTGGCCGGAGCGTGGAATATCCGACGTAAAGATTTATCTGGGGGGATGCGGGCAGACTGGACTGTGAACCGCTGACGGAGCAGTTATGTCAGAATCGCCTGGACAAAGTCTGTGGTTTTTACGAAGATCATATGAACAGTAGTGATGAAGAGTATCTTGCCCGCACCCGTTATTCCCTGATTGACTTCACTACTGGAGAGCTGTATACCCTGAGCAATCCTTACCGAGGTTATAGTATCCGGGACTATATTGTCCGGTATGATTTTGAAAAACAGGGGGATGATGAGAAATATATAGACCTGATGGTAATTTATGCGCCAGAGAGAATGTAAGCAAAGCAATACCGGTCGAATATGTTTTATGGAACACGTTCGACCGGTAAATATATTTCTTCGATGATCGGTTTTAGAGCATTGAAATCAATAAAACTCGCCTGTTTTCCGTAGGTATTAATAAACGTACGATCTTCCGATGTCAACGTTTCGAGTGGTTTCTTGCGTAAAGAATGATAACGTAGTTTTATCATCATACTATATACAAAAGTGAGCTTGTTATAGTCAATCCTTCCACGAAGATGAAAAAATTTGATCTTGTAAAACACTTCTGGAGATAACTGCTTTTGCAGGGAAACACGTATATTGTCTCGATTTTCATGCTCATTTGGATTGGCCAGACCAACTGTGACAAGAATCAGCTTCTGGTTATCGCGCAGGTGGAAGTTCCGTAAAGTCTTTGTGAGGCCTCTAACACCTCCCGCATATAATCCTCCGATGAAAATAATAACTCGCATGTTGGAAAGAGATGGTTCATCTTTATAGCTGATTGCAGGAATTCCAGTCTGCTCGGACAGATTTTGGGCATACTGTTTTGTACCCCTATAAAAGCCACCATAAACAATGACGCATTCTGTGCTGCCATTCTGCTCGCAATCTTTCTTGTCTTTCTTAGGGTATGATGCCGCCGCCAGAGCAATAAAGGCAGCCGCAACCCCATAAAACGCAGGACTGCCTCCAGTGGCCGCACATAGGATAAATATAATTGCCACTATTGAATAAAGAATGGCACTTATTTTCATATTATCCATGCAAGTTTTTCCTCTTAAATATCTTTGAATTAGGGCTTGTATGATTATCTTATTTTACTAATGATATTCAAACGTATTCTATTTTTCTATCCTGCCATGGTGAAATCTGTGTAAAATTAGCGCGAGAAACAGCTCATTTATGTGTGTCAGGGTAAGCGTATATCTCACCATTATCTGGATTTAAATAAAGAGTAACCCATTGGCCGACTTCATAATTCTTGCTATAGACGATGGGCAGGGTAACTTCTTTTTCCTGACCGTTGACTCTGACGAGACAGAATGCGTAAACATCGCCCTCGCTGTCTTTGCGGAATCCGTGGACTCGCGCAGCGATAGGCTGAAATTCTCCCGATTCGATTTTGCGGCGGGTGCGGCGGGCTCTATAGATACGCACGACCAAGAATATAACAAGAAGCGGCGCTGCAAAAAATAACCATACTGTGCTTTCGGAAAGGATATGTTGCTCCTGCGGCAAATGAAAGAGCAGCAAACCAAACAACACTGACGGCACAAAAATAACTATGCCAATAACCAGTAGCAAAACCAGACGAGCATGTCGGATTTTTTGTTTCTCCGCCAGACTCGTGACGAGTTGGAAATCCTCCTTCTGCGGATGGTAGCGCAGTTGGAGAATATCGCCCGCTTTTGGAAGGTCATATATGCGAGGGAATATCCAGCTTCGGTGCCAGTCTACACCCTGCCATTGGAATACGAGATCCAGTTTATATTGCCGCGGCTCTAAAACGCCATCTCTATCTTTCTTGTCGATTTTCTCAATACGGAGAACGCGGGCTGTTATCAGTTTCCACTTTCGCTGTTCCAGCCGCCTTATAATGCGCCACAGCAGGAAGAATACAATAATTATGGCAAAAGGGGAAATTGTCGGGAATATAATGTTCCAAAATGCCGTTGAATTGTCCACTGACTGCTCCTCCTCTCAGATGTACATATAATCATCCAAGATAATTATACCTTTGTACTTGGCAAAATTGCCACCATTTGAAAGTAAAACCCAGATAAACTTTTGGTAAACAGATATTCTCCTGGTGAGGATATGAATTTTGTGTGGACACAAGCCTTTGAAATTATAAGTTGCCAGGCTATTTCCTTTCTGGTATAATCCAGGTTATAGATGCTTATAAGGCTTAAGACATTATCAATACGCCCCAGAGGCTCCCGGGCGGATCGGAGGTAAATGCAATGTACAAAACAGTGGTAATAAAGTATTCCCCCAAGGTGAAAGACATGGCCGCAAAAGTGGAAGAGGCGGCCAACAAAATGGAGCGGGATGGGTTTGAACTGATCTCCTGCTCAATCATGCCTTCTTCTAAAGGTATTCTGGTTTTCAAGAAAACCACTGTGGTTGGATCAATAGAATAAAGTCTTTCTCAAATAGGCCGTTTTCAGGAGTACTGGGAACGGCCATTTGTTAAATTCACGCCAGATACATGTTAAATATAGGAGAAGGTCGATAATAGCTTATGTTGAAGAAACGAACGATAGCATTACTTTTGTGTTTCTGTGTTTTTTGCTGCCTGAGTATTTTGATAGCAGCACAGCCCGTCTATGCTCAGGATGGATACCAGAAAAATCCTGTTGATTACCGTGAGATTGATGACTATCTGCGATCCGCCGTAGACAATGCCCATATTCCCGGAATGTCCGTGACGATTGTAAACAAAGATGCGGTACTATTTTCCGGGAATTATGGAGACTGCGAAAGCAGCGAAACGCCCTTTTATCTGGGCTCGGCCAGTACCAGACCTTAGAAAATTATAAGATCGTGAACGAACAGGGTGTGCATCATTACGCCAATGTAAATTATTCCCTGCTTGGCGAAATAATCGAGGCTGTCAGTGGTGAAGCGTACAGTGATTACATAACGAAGAATCTCTTCGAGCCGCTGCAGCTTTCCCATACTGCCGCTACGCAGGACGAAAGCGAGAAAAATGGTCTGATTGATGGCTATACAAACTATTGGGGCTTCAACATCAAAACAAGCCACAAATATCCTTCCTCCAAGGATGACTGGATTACCGTCCCTGCCGGTTACATCTCATCCTCCACAGAAGACTTGGGGAAATACCTACAGATGTATCTGAATAGAGGAAGCGGCATTCTTTCAGAATCCAGCATCGATACGATGTTTTATGGGGATACCATCTATGTGGATGGCGACATCCCTTATTGGTACGGGTACGGGTGGACGCGTATCGAGGCTCCTCTTTCTGAGCCGGTTCTGCGGCACAACGGCCTTGTCGAAACCGGGAACGCCTGCATCTTTCTGCTGCCGGAGAGCAGCCTTGCGATGGCTGTTACGGCCAATGTAAACGATTATTATGCCGACTTTCCAAATACCGGGAACGCGTACTGCTACTGCGCGGCAACAAATTGCCGGGAGTGTACTCTTTGATTGGCTTGCATTTTCTTTTACCCGTCTTCCTGCTGATGGCTGTTCCGGTATTTTTGAAAATTCCCCTCTGGGTCGTTCAGGCTTTTGTTCCTGACGTTTTCTTGACCATTATTGTTTCTGCTGTACTGCTTCTGGCCGTAGGCTTTCTGAAGGGAGGGATTCTATGGGCGCACAAGAAGACAATACGAACAAGAGAAGTCTCCGGAGGAGGCCATTGAGCATCAGGCTATGCGCCGGATTGTTCATCCTGATTTTTACAGTTGGTTTTATGCTCATCGGTGGGGGGATTCTCTATTCAGCCCAGCAAGAAGAAGCCAGTTATACCGACACCACAACGGGCACAGTTGTGGGATACGAAAGCAGGATGGGAGATGCTGATGATTCCTTCCGATATTTCTATGCGCCTGTCGTTCGCTATAAAACCACGAAGGGCAGCCTCTGCACAGGGATTGGGAACGTATGGACATCCAACCGCCCATTTGAAGTTGGTGAACAAATAGATATCCGATATAACCCGGCACAAACAGATGTAGTCAATGTAGAAGGCTACGGCGTTTCCGTGAGCTATAAGCTGGGCATTGTCTTTTTCCTGTTTGGCTCTGCAGTATCTGTGCTCCTGCTGATTTTCCTGATTTTGACAAAGCTCATCCGCAATCCGGATAAAAGGGAGCGGATCATGGGCAAACTAGTGGCCGCCATTATTGCGCTGTTTATTGCCGGAGTATGGTGTATGTTGACAGGGATAAAAATCACGCTGGCTGTTTTTGGGCTGCTGGGGCTATATGCCCTTTTCCAGCATTATAAAAAGAGGAGGGAACCATAAAGTTCTCTCCCCGGCTGCCGGATCTCCTGATATTTATTTTGCGATCTTCTCCAACGCCTCGCATATCTTCTGCATTCCCAGTTTCTGGTCTTTCACTTTTGCGGTTATGGTGTTATTCACCAGAGAAAGCAGAGTATCAACGCTGTATTGTCCATCAGGTAAGGAATACCCTGAAGTATGTTCCGGACAAAGACAGGAAAGCCTTCGCAACGGATTTGAAAACGATCTATCAGGCGCCAGACGAAAAGAAAGCTCTGGCGGCCCTTGACCGTGTAACAGAGAAATGGACGCCAAAATACCCGAATTCCATGAAACGTTGGAAGGATAACTGGGATGCGATTTCCCCGATTTTCAAGTTTTCAGCGACTGTCCGGAAGGTGATATATACGACAAATGCGATAGAATCATTAAATTCCACCTATCGGAGATTAAACCAGCAGAGAAGTGTTTTTCCGAGCGATACTGCCCTGCTGAAAGCTCTGTACCTGGCTACTTTTGAAGCTACCAAAAGATGGACGACAACCATTCGCAACTGGGCGCAGGTCTATGGCGAGCTGAGTATTATGTATGAAGGTAGACTGCCGGAGTAAAAACATTCAGGTTAAGACAGGCGGAAAAGCCGCCTGTTATTGACATACCATCAGCCAGATGGTATATATAAAACAAGGGCGAAAAGCTTGTTTTTAAGCCTTTCGCCCAATCTTATCATAGAAGAATCTTATTTACAGACTTTTCTTCACAGGCTCGGGTTTTTACCAACACGTTTTGTCTTATAACTCGAATAGTTCGAGTAAGGGCAAAAACTTGATGGTATCCTCAAAACTCGAAAAATCCAATCGCAACGCCATAAGTTCCACAAATTGTCAAGACGCGTGTCAAAGTAAGGATAAGAAAAAATCAGCATCGAATTTCTCAGATGCTGATCTTCCCTATAAATCCACGTTTATAAAAACTCACTCGAACCCATCAAATTTTTTGGGGTCAAATAGTTCGAGTAAGGCATTTTTGGTGGACCTGAGGGGAATCGAACCCCTGTCCGAAAACCAATTCCTCGTTCTTCTACTATCATAGTCTGCCGGATTATTTCATCAAAAGGAGGTGTGACAGACACCGCTTCCCCATGACTAGCTTCATGTTACAGCCATATACGCAAAGCTTTGTATATGCCGTTTCCTGCTTTACGTCGATGCCTCTTTACTTAACGAGCAGGTGCGCTAAGGGAGACAGACCGCGCTTAGGCAGCCAGTGCTAAACGATTATCGTCAGCGTTTATATTTAGTGTTTGGGATTTGACGCATCGCCCTGCGGATAGCTTCACCGACTGCATGATCCCCGTCGAAACCAGTACAAGCCCCTATGGTGATGTAATTGCTTAAGCCCTGTTCCTTCCTGCTATAGGAACACTGCCTGCAGCAGATAACGGGAGTCGAACCCGCCTCTCCAGCTTGGGAAGCTAGCGTGTTACCGATGCACCATATCTGCAGGATGGAAGCAACGGGGCTCGAACCCGTGACCTCTCGCGTGTGAGGCGAACGCTCGTCCCAGCTGAGCTATGCTTCCATGCTCTCCTATTATAGTCTTATGAGACGGAAAATGCAAGAGAAAGTGTTTTTCCATCCTACCCTTCCCCGCCGCTGAACTGGGCCCGGTACAACTCGCTGTAATAGCCGCCCTTTGCCATCAGCTCCTGGTGGGTGCCCTGCTCCGCGACTCTGCCCTCCCGCAGCACTGCGATCACATCCGCGTTCTGGATGGTGGACAGCCGGTGGGCGATGACAAAGCAGGTGCGGCCCTTCATCAGCCGCAGCATGGCCGCCTGAATGCGCCGTTCCGTCTGGGTATCCACGTTGGAAGTGGCTTCGTCCAGGATCAGCATGGGCGCGTCCAGCAGCATCACCCGGGCAATGGTCAAAAGCTGCTTCTGGCCCTTGGAGATGTTCACCCCTCCGTCTGCCAGGCAGGTGTCGTATTTCTGAGGCAGCGACTCGATATAGCCATCGATGCTGGCCGCCCTTGCCGCCTCCTTTACCTGCTCCAGGGTCACGCCGGGCCTGCCATAAGCCAGATTTTCAAAGATCGTGCCGGAAAAAAGCCAGGTATCCTGCAGCACCATGGCGCAGGCCTGCCGGACAGAGGCTCTGGTGAGCCCCTGTACATCCTTTCCGTCAATGGATATGCTGCCCTTTTGCGGATCGTAGAAACGCATCAGCAGGTTGATCACCGTGGTTTTTCCCTCCCCTGTGGGCCCCACGATGGCCGCCACCTGTCCGGGCTTTACCTCAAGGTCAAAATGCTGCAGGACCGGTTTTTCTCCGTAACCAAAGCACACGTCCCGAAAGCTCACCGCGCCCTGCACCTGCTGCAGGGCCTGGGCGCAGGGCGCATCTGCCGCCTCCTCCGGCTCATCCAGCAGCCGGAATACCCGTTCCGCTGCCGCCAGCGCGGACTGGAGCTCGCTGAAGATATTGGCGAACTCATTGATCGGGCCGGAAAATTTCCGGGAGTACAGCACAAAGGAGGACACGTTTCCCAGGCTGATAGCCCCCGCCATATACAACAGGGCGCCGAAAAGGCTCACCAGTGCCAGAGACAGATTTGTAATAAAGTTCACGGAGGGGCCTGTCATGCTGGCAAAGCAGTCCGCCCGGTAGTTGGCCTCACAGGCCGCCTGGTTCCGTTCCTGGAACCGCTTTCGGAACACCTCTTCCCGATGATAGACCTGTATGGTCCTGAGCCCCTCCGTCATTTCCTCGGAAAACCCGTTCAGCCTGCCCAGCTGTGCCGAACGCTCCCGGTACAGAGGCCGCACCCGCCTGGAACGGTAACGGGTAAAGAGGACCGATACCGGTATGGTGACTGCAAACACCAGCAGCAGCTTCGGGGAAATGGACAGCATCATCAGGAAGGAACCGCCCACCGTGATGACGCTTGCCAACATCTGCACCAGGTCGTTGGAAAGAGAAGCGTTGATGGTATCGATATCATAGGACAGCACGCTCAGCACGTCTCCTATGGCATGATTGTCATAAAAGGATACCGGCAGCCGGGTCAGATGATCGAACACGTCCTTCCGCATCCGGTATACCACGTTCCGGCCCAACTGCACCATCAGCGCCGCCAGTCCGTAGCTGAGGACTGAGGAAGCCAGGTAGCACAGAAGCATCAGCCCCGCATAATGGAAAACGGCGGAAAAATCCACCTTCCCCGGTCCCGGCTTTATGGCGTCGATGGCATAGCCCGAAAGCTTCGGGCCCAACAGATTCAGCAGATTCCCAGCCACGCTGAGGGCCACCGCCAGCATCAACAGCCACCGGTAGGCCTCCAGATAATGCCAGAGCCGTTTCAGAATCGCGCCGGAGCCGGCTTTCGGCCGTTCAAAAGCGCCTGTTCTGGGACCGCCTCCCGGTCCGCCCTTTGGTTTTTCCATCAGCTCACCTCCCCCATCTGCACTGCGGCGATCTCCCGGTAGCTTTCACAGCTCTGTAAAAGCTCCTGATGGCTGCCCAAGCCTGCTGCCCGGCCCTCCTCCAGCACCAGGATCTTATCTGCCTGCTGCAGGGAACTGATTCGCTGGGCTACGATGATCTTTGTGGCTTCTCCATGGTCTTCCCACAGCGCCTTCCGCAGAGCCGCATCGGTTTTATAATCCAGGGCGCTGGAGGCATCGTCCAACAGGAGGATCTCCGGCTGCGCCGCCAGGGCCCGGGCCAACAGCACCCGTTGCTTCTGTCCTCCGCTGAGATTTGCGCCCTTTGGAGCAAGCCTGTAGTTAAAGGCCCCTTCTTTTTCATAAACGAACTCTGCCTGGGCCGTCTGCACCGCCTTTTTCAGCGCCGTTTCCGAAAGACCCCGGCCAAAATCGATATTTTCCCGCAGTTTGTCCCCATAAAGAAAATCGTTCTGAAACACTGCCCCGAAGCTCCCATAAAGCTCCTCCGGCGGAATGCTGCGCACATTCCTTCCCCCGATCCGTACCGCGCCCTTGTCCGGATCGTAAAGGCGCAGCAAGAGATTCAGCACCGTGGTCTTTCCGCTGCCGGTGGGCCCTATGATTCCCAAGGTCTGCCCCCTTTTCAGGGAAAAGCTGATGTCGGAGAGGGTCTCCCTGGTTTTCCCATAGGAAAAGGTCACATGGTCGAATACGATGAAATCCTCTCCGGAAAGCGCTGGCAGTGCCTCCAGAGGCATATCCTCCGGCGCCTCCATCACCTCAGCAAGCCGTCTGGCGCTGGCAGCGCCCTTGGAGTACATGACAAACAGGCGGGACACCATCATCAGGGCATTGAGGATGATGGTAAAATAGCTCAGAAAGGCGATGATGGTCCCGGGTTTTGTGATCCCGGCATTGACCCGGAAAGCCCCCACTACCACGACCAGCGTCAGGCCCGTGTTCAGCAGCAGGTTCATCACCGGGTTCGTGACATTCATCAGAAGCGCCGCCTTCCGCTCCCGCCTGATCAGATCCCGGTTTGCCTCGTCAAATCTGCTCCGCTCATAGTCCCCCTTGGAAAGGGCCTGTATCACCCGGATCCCGGCCATGCTTTCCTTTGCCTGACGCACCAGCGCATCCAGCGCCGTCTGCGCCCTGGTATAAAGTCCCACGCCCCGTCTGGAAACGGTAAATACCAAAAGCCCCAGAAGCGGCAGCATGGCCGCCAGCACCAGGGTCAGCACCGGCTCCAGGATCAGCGCGATCAGAATGCCGCCCAACAGGAGAATGGGAGCCCGGACCCCCAGACGCTGCATCCGGTCTACCATCTGATGCACGTTATAGGTATCGGTGGTGAGACGGGAGATCAGGGACGGCGTGGTGAAGGCGTCCCTTTGGGCGCTGGACAGCCGGGTGATCTTCGCAAAAAGATCCTGCCGCAGAGCCTCCGTGATGTCCCTGGAGATGGCGGTAGCCATCCGGTTCGCCGCCACATTGCATAGGAGGGCCAGGGCAGCGCACAGGATCATCAGCCCTCCCCAGGTCCAGATCATGGGGACGTCCCCTGCAGGCACGTACACATCCAGGATCCTTGACAGCATCCAGGGCAGCAGGAGCTCCACGATGGTGCCTGCAAATTTTACCGTCAGCTGAAAGCTCATGGACATCAGCTTCGGCCTGATATACTGAAATACAAGGCGCATGAGGCCTCCTCCTTCGTAAGATAAATTTCTTCCTCTGTTGTTTCCCGGAAGCAGACTATGTTAAAATAATTGGATATATCCATCATATTGTATTGCACCGGATGCGTCAAGGAGGGAAGGAAATGGCAGGGACCTTGCGGAAAGGAATTAGTTTTGCTGTGCTGGCGGCGGCTTTGTACGCCATAAATGCACCCTTTTCCAAAATATTGCTCAAATTCATGCCCCCAACGTTGATGGCAGGCTTTCTCTATATCGGAGCGGGAATCGGCATGGTATTCATTTCCCTTTTCCGCAGGCTGCGTAAAACAGAAACAAAGGAACTCCGATTAACCAGAACCGAACTGCCCTTCACCATCGCCATGATTCTGTTGGACATCGCTGCGCCGATCTTCCTGATGTTCGGTTTACAGGCTACCTCTGCGGCAAATGCAGCCCTACTCAATAATTTTGAAATCGTGGCCACCTCCCTCATCGCCCTGATGATCTTTCGGGAAGCGATCAGTCCCCGGCTGTGGGCCGGCATCCTGTTCGTAACCCTTTCCTGCGCCCTTTTGTCCTTTGAAGACCTTTCCAGCCTGCGCTTTTCCAGGGGGTCTCTGCTGGTGCTCCTTGCCGCCGTATGCTGGGGCTTTGAAAACAACTGTACCAGAAAGCTTTCTTCTAAGGACCCGCTGGAGATCGTCCTGTTGAAAGGCATCTTTTCCGGCGCTGGCTCCCTCATCATCGGCCTTTGCACTGGCGAGCGGATTGGGACGCTCTGGAGCATTCCCGCTGTTCTTGCAGTGGGCTTTGTGGCTTATGGCCTCAGCATCTACTTTTATGTGTATGCTCAACGGCTCCTGGGAGCAGCCCGGACCAGCGCTTACTATGCAGTAGCGCCCTTTATCGCCGCAGCTTTTTCCCTACTCATCTTCCGGGAAATACCTGCTCCCACTTATTTTGCTGCCCTTTTACTGATGATCATCGGAGCGTGGCTCTCCTCACATGATTAGATGCGGCTACATACAGAAAGAGCATCATTTTATACCCGTTAGGGTGTATTGAGGCCGCAAAACCATATTTTTATACCTTATCAGGTATAATATTTTCAATAATAGTTTGACTTTATACCCGTTAGGGTGTAAAATAGATGTAAATTTGTACAGAGGAGCCAAAGACCAATGAATAAGATTGCCAGGTTTATTAAAGAAAACAGAAAAGCTGCCGGTCTGACGCAGGAAGAGTTTGCCGCCCGCAGCGGGCTGGGACTTCGCTTTGTCCGGGAGCTGGAACAAGGAAAAGAAACGGTCAGGATGGATAAGGTCAATGCCGCTCTCGCCATGTTCGATATGGAAGCCGTCCCCGGCAGAAAGGATGACGAATAATGGACGTATTCCGAACAGCCTATGTTTATATCCGCGGCATTTTTGCCGGTGAGCTTTGCGAAACAGACGAAGGGTATGCCTTCTCCTATGACAGGCAGTACCTGAGCCGGAAAGATGCTAGCGCCGTGTCCCTGACTCTGCCGCTCTCTGACAAAACATATACATCCAAAATCTTGTTCCCGTTCTTTGACGGCCTGATCCCCGAAGGCTGGTTGTTGGGCGTCGTGAGCCGGAACTGGAAAATAGACGTCAAAGACAGATTCGGTTTGCTGCTGGTAGCCTGCAAGGACGGAATCGGCAATGTCAGCATCAGGGAGGAACGCATATGAATTGTTTATGCTGCGGGAAGCAGCTTCGCACAGACGATACGCACACTGGTTGGCATAAAAGCTGTATCAGGCGTTTTTTCGGCACGGCTGAGCTTCCTGAGATCGCCATCGATGAAACTGCGTTTGAAGCCCTTGTGGCTGAAAGCACCAACAAAGGCTATACCGTTCCCGGCGTTCAGAAAAAACTGTCTTTGCATCTGTTTTCTGAGGGAAGCAGGTCACGCCTCACACTTGTGGATTATCCCACGGGCTACATCCTGAAGCCCCAGATCCCGGAGTTTGAGGCGCTGCCACAGGCAGAGCATCTCGTTATGTGCATGGCGGATGCCGCAGGAATCGCCACTGTGCCCCATGCGCTTGTCATGGGAAAAGACAGTTTGGCATATATCACAAAAAGAGTGGACCGTATCTTTACGAAAAACAACATGCAGATGCTGGCGATGGAGGATTTCTGCCAGCTGGACCTGCGGCTGACACAGGATAAGTACAAGGGTTCTTATGAGCGCTGCGCAAAGATCATTGAGCGGTATTCCTCCCGGAAGGGGCTCGATATGACCGAGCTCTATCTGCGCTTGGTGTTTTCGTTCCTTGTAGGCAATTCAGATATGCACCTGAAGAACTTTTCCCTCATCGAGACGGAAGAAGGAAGCGGGAAATATGTGCTTTCTCCTGCCTACGATCTGCTTCCGGTCAACGTCATCATGCCGGAAGACAGGGAACAGTTCGCCCTTGCCATGAACGGCAAAAAGACGCATATCCGCAGGAAAGATTTTCTGGTGTTTGCAGAAGGATGCGGCATGACACGAAGCTCCGCCGAAAAAATGATTGCCATGCTTGTGGCGAAAAAAGAGAAGCTTCTCGCCATGTGCCAAAACTCCCTGCTGCCGGAGCACCTGAAGGAACGCCTTGCCAATCTGATCGAAGAACGGGCAGGCCTGCTGGAAGGCTAAAGTTACCTTTCTTCGTCTGGTGAAAGCATACGCCGAATGGAAAGCCACCACGAAGCTGTAAGCAAAATCTCGAAAATTTTAGCAAGCGTATTCTCAGCTATCACATCGGAATGGAGACCGAAACCTCTTTCCTATCCTATATGGAAGACCATGTCCTCGCCTACAAAGCGCCGCTTTACGGCAGAAGGACTGCGCAGATGAAAATCCTGCCCTTCGACTTTGCGGAAACCTGCCGCTATTTCAAGAATTTTACGGCAGAAGAAAAAGCCTGTGTGTACGGCATTGTCGGCGGCACACCCCAGTATCTGCTTCAGATGAGCGATAAACTGAGCATTGAGGACAATATAAAAAACACATTTTGTACTATAACGCAAAAATCCGGCAGCCATGCAGGCCGCCGGATCCTTCAAGCACGGAAACGGTGGGATTCGAACCCACGTGCCGGTTTCCCGACAACTCGATTTCGAGTCGAGCTCGTTATGACCACTTCGATACGTTTCCACAGTTCAAACGTTATTATTTTATTGGAAAGTTCTTATAAAATCAAGTCCCTTTTCCGATTTCGCGCCATGTTCTTTGGGGCAAAAAGGGATAAATATGGCTCCCGGAGCCGCCTCCTTGCGGAGGCTTCCGGGAGCCCTTTCTTGATTCCCTTATATGATAGGACCCATCATTTCCTTATACGATGGGATCCGTCGGATCGTAGTTCTGGCTCATGGGAATGGCCTGCTCCACCGCCGGACGGTCCAGAGGTCCGATGTTCCAGAGATCATCGTAAATGGTGATCTGGGTGCCGTTGGGGCAGTTCTCGTATACCCACTGGGCCTCGCTGGCCTTAAGCCTGATACAGCCGTCGGAGGACTGAGCCCCCAGATTGTTGTAGGAGTCCGGATCGAAATGATAGGAATCCGCCTTGTCCTTATAGATCAGGGAGTGTACCAGATAGCCGTTGTAGAACCGGTTCAGGAACTGGCAGTAGATGCCGCGTCCGTTGGGGTCGTCGTGCATGTACTTCCAGCGGTACTTTGCATAGAACTTATAGGTGCCGAGGGGCGTTTCCTTGCCGTTCAGGGTGCAGAGGAAGGCCTTGTAGGGCACGATATAACCGTTGTCCCCGTCCTTGGTATAAACCGTAAAGGAGTTCCTTGCCCGGTTGATGCGGATGATGAAGTCGTGGGGGTTCCCCAGGATGGGCTCCAGATCCGTCGCAAGCTTGCCGCCCTCGTCGAAATAGAACTTATAGCCGTCGATGTACTGCCAGCCGGTCACCGGCACATTTTCCTGTACATAGTACTTATCGTTGTTCACATAGGCCCAGCCGGTGTAGGGCTGTCCGCTGCAGGTCTGATACCTGAGCGCCCCAGACGCATCCTGTACCATGCCCTCGTACTGGTTTCCTACAAAAAAGTTTTCAGTCTGATGGGGGAACGCCACGCCCTTTTTCCAGAACATGCACTCGATGCCCGTGATGTATTTGCCGGTTCCGATGGTGCCGCTGGTCTTTCCGTTGTTGGTCCAGCCCAGCTCCGTTCCGTCGTTCAGCTTTGCCCGGTACCAGAGATCGTAAAGGTTTCCGGTATATCCCTGGATGCGCATCTGGAAGGCCTCTACCTTTGCGCCGTTGGTGGAGAGGGTCTGGGTATCGTTCAGCGCCCAGTTGGTCCAACCGGTAGCCGCGGTGTAGACCCGGTAATAAACGCTTCCAACGCCCTCCTCCAAGTGGGCCTGCATCCCCGTAAAGCCATCGCCTACGGTATTCCACTGGCCTGCATCCAGAGTGGTCTTCATGGTGTATACGTCAAGGACGCCCTCGGTGTTTACCAGCTGGGTGATGATAAAGGGCCGCTTGCCCAAGATATCGTCCGCCACACAGGTTCCGTCTCCCTGAGCCATCTGGGACTGGTCGATGGAGCCTGCCGGCTGTACGCCGCCGCTTACCGCAGTGGTTCCGCCGCCAGGATTTCCGCTGGGATCCAGAAGGGCTACCCCATCGTCTCCCACAGGCTGCAGAGGCTGTACCTCCTGTACCTCCTGTACCTCCTGTACCTCCTGCACCGGCTGCGCCGGCTGCTGGGGTATACCGTCATTGCCAAGGACTGCTCCAGGTCCCTCTGACATGCCCGGTCCCTGGGACTGCTGTCCCTGATCCTGGGTGGGCGCATAGATCACCGCCGAGGTTTCCGGCGGTGCCTGGGTCTCCGGCTGAGCTGCCTGGGTCTGCTGGGTCCCGTCAGGATTTACCGGGATGATGATGGTATCTGCCAGAGCCGCTGCCGGGCTCATGGCCATAAGGGCCGCCGCCGTAAGCGCGATCACGCCGGCCTTTAATTTCTTTCGCATTTCAAACCTCCAATGCTGCATCTGTTTCTGTTTGTAAGGATCTTCCGGATCATCCGATCCGTATCCTATGGTAGTCTAGCATAAATCCGGACACAATTCCATGCCTTTTCGCTTAAGGTCTGAAACCGTAAGCTTTTTGTAATCTTGCCGCAATCCTCCGGCTGCTGCCTTTGCCTTTAGCGGTAATCCGTTCTGACAAAGTCCTCCCCGTAGGCAAGGGCCGGAGCCGCCACCCCGGGAAGTCCCTCCAGTTCGTGGAGATAGCGTTCCGCGATCATGTAGACAAAGGTATCCGGTTGCTGGGCCAGCACGTCGGCAATCTCCAGATAATAGCGGGAACAGATCACGCTTTCCGCCGCTCTGCCCCGGACAAAATCCGTCAGGTTCCAGCGGAAGGAATCCCCTGCGAGATACAGGCGGCCGCCTCCGCAGCGGCTGTCCTCCGACTGGAACTGCTCGTAAACCGCCTCTCCTGCCGGAGATTTGATCTCATACAGCAGCTTCCCCGGATAAGCTCCCTCCACCCTGAACTCCCGGCTGTCGTAGGCCTCCGGCAGCTTGCAGAGATTCTGCATGTCTCCGGTCTTTTTCATAGGCTCCCCTGCAGGCCACGCCTCGGAGCCGTCTCCCAGGTCGGAGAAGGCCAGGGAAGGCTCCGGCGTCCCGTAGGCCGGGTTTGCCTCCGCCAGCAGGCGGAACAGCGCCTCCGCCGCCACCGAAGCGCCGAGCTTGTTCCAGTGGGTGTCGGATTCATAATACAGGGGACCGGTTCCCGAGAAAGCCTCCTTTTCCGAAAACAGCTCGTCCCTGGGGTACAGGATCCGAAGCTCCGGCGCTTCCTCCGCCATGTAGGCGATGAGCTGCTCTGTCCGGTGAGGCTTGTCCTTCATCACCTTGATGTCCTCGGGCATATAGTCCGGGCCGTAGATCGTCTCCTTGTCCGGAACGATCATCAGCACAAAGTCGATTCCCGCCTCGGAAAGCTGCTCCTGGAAGCCCAGCAGCACCTCCCGGATACGGCTCAGGTTTTCATCGGAAAACTGATTGGTCCGCTTGTAAGTCTCGATGGCCTGTCCGTCGTTGGCCTTGTAAAAAAGCCAGGGCATTTCCGTTCCCAGGATCACCTGGTCGGAATCCAGCTGCTGAAAAAGGCCCACCTCTGCCCGGGATTTTACCTCCACCAGCTTTTCTTTATAGGGGAGATGATCGGAATACCAGGTATCAAAGGCCGCCGGAAAGGCCTCCACATCCTCCGGGGAGCTCAGGGAGGGAAATTCCGCCAGGGCCCGGTTTTCGCCTGTCTGCTGCCGCGCTTCCTCCGGCAGCAGATACCAAGACAGGGGAAAGGCCGTCAAAAGTCCCAGAAACAGGACGATGACCGCTCCGGATATCAGTGTTCGTTTTCGCATAATTCCTCCTGGGCAGCCGCGCTGCCGGTTTCTTTAAAAACGGAAATAGATAAAGGGATTATAGGCGTCTCCTGCCAACAGCACGATGGACAGGAACAAAAGGGCCGGCACATAGATCAGCCGGAGCCCCCTGCAGTTTCCAAGGGCCTTCATGAAACGCTCCGGCAACAGCCCTGCAAAGAGGATGCCCGCTGCCGCCGCCACCAGGCACTCCTTTCCCAAAAGCTCGGAAAAGGTATAGGGGAAGGGATATCTGGGCAGGAACATGGCCGTGATGTACTCTCCCGCCTGGGCCAGATCGTCCGCCCGGAAAAACACCCAGCCCAGCAGCACCACCAGCAGGGTGTAAAGGTGATTGATGAGCTTTATGGGATTTTTCTCCAGAACCTTTCCCAAAAACAGCCGTTCCAGCACCAGAAAGAGGCCGTGGAAGAGGCCCCACACCACAAAGGTGGTCCCGGCTCCGTGCCACAGGCCTGTGGCGAAAAACACGATCAGCAGATTGAGATAGGTCCTGACCGCCCCCTTCCGGTTTCCCCCAAGGGGAATGTACAGATATTCTTTGAACCAGGTGCTCAGGGAAATGTGCCACCGGTGCCAGAATTCCCGGACCGAGGCCGCCTTATAGGGCAGGTTGAAGTTTTCCAGGAAGGTAAAACCGAACATCTTCCCAAGACCGATGGCCATATCGGAATAGCCGCTGAAGTCATAGTAGATCTGCAGGGCATAGAGCAGGATGCCCGCCCAGGCCGCCTGGGTGCTCAGATAGGTAAAATCCATTCCGAAGATCCGGTCCACCGCCTGCGCCGCCACATTGGCGATCAGCACCTTTTTGGCAAGGCCCAGGGTAAACCGCTGCACGCCCTCTGCGAAATCCTCCAGGTTTTCCCGCCTGCAGTCGATCTGATCCGCGATGTCCCGGTACCGCACGATGGGGCCTGCGATCAGCTGCGGGAAAAAGGTGATGTAAAGAGTCAGCTTCCAGAAGGAACGCTGCACCCCGGTCTTTCCCCGGTACAGGTCGATGACGTAGGACATGGCCTGGAAGGTATAAAAGGAGATTCCGATGGGCAGCACGATGGTTTTTACCGGCAGCACCTCATGGGAAACAAGCCCCGCCAAAAGTTCCGCCGCAAACTGGTAATATTTGAAATACCCCAAAAGCGCCAGATTCAGGACCACGCAGAAAAACAGGGCGGTTTTTCTGCCTCCGGCGGTTTTCGCATATTCGATCAGCAGTCCGCCGGTATAATTGATCAGAACGGAGATCAGAAGCAGAAGGATATACTTCGGCTCTCCGAAGCTGTAAAACAGAACGCTCACCAGAAGCAGCCAGACGTTCATCAGCGTCCTGTTTTTTGTCAGATGCAGCAGGTAATAACCCGCCAGGGTCACCGGGAGAAATATCCACAGAAAGACCATCGAGCTGAAAACCATAGCTTGTTATCTCCTTAGCTTGTAATAGATCTGCCGGAGCCCCTCATAAAGGGCCGGACACCGGGCCTCCAGATCCAGCAGGAACCGCTGGGGCTGGGGAAGCTCCCGGACATATTTCCGGTTTTCCGGTTCCAGAACGGCTCCGAATTCCCGGAGGTTAAGCTTTGTCAGAAAATCCTCCCGCAAAAGCGCCTGCGCCACCGCCTCGTGATAGCGGCCCTCCGTATCCCGGTCAAAGGCCTCGTACATCCGGGTGAGATCCGCAAGATGCTTCAGATTTTTGTTCCGCCTGGCTTCCTCGTCGCCTTTCAGCATGGAGGTGGTCCAGGAATCCGCCGCTCCCAGCCGGTAAACGGACATGGGCCGGTCAAAATAATAGACGCTGCCGTGCGCCGCCATAAAGATGTGCACCGGCACATCGCCGATGGGGCACTCATGGTACCAGTCGGGGAGCTGTTTTCCCAGCTCCGCCTTGAACACCAGTGAAGCCGTTGGGTAATTATAGGGCTTGTTGATCACTTCCTCCGCCGGTACCTGGCGGCTCTCCCGGTAAGGCCGGATCTCCCGCCGCACAAAGGTCTTCCCTTCGGAAATGATCTTTGCGCTGTGGAAGGTCATGCTGCACTCCGGGTGGGTCTCCATGTAGCTCACCTGGGTCTGGAGCTTCCGGTCATCGGTCCAGTAATCGTCCCCCTCGCACATGGCGATGTATTTTCCTCTTGCCCGGGGAAAATTAAAAGCGCCGGAGACGTTGCAGATGCCCTTGGAATACTGATTTTCCTTCCGGTAGATGGGCCGGATCAGCTCCGGATACCTGGCCTCGTATTCCCGCAGGATCTCCTGGGTATCGTCGGTGGAGGCGTCGTCGTGAATCAGGATCTCAAAGGGAAAGTCCGTCTTCTGGGACAGAAAGCCCTCCATGGCCCGTCTGATATAGGGGCCGTGATTATAGGTTATGCAAGAGATCGAAACCAGGGGCTCCTTCATGAGCGCTTCCTCCTTCAAGAACGATTTCTCCTTTTTTCCATCAGCTGCCGCAGGGTCTCCAGACAATAGGAAAAGCTTTCCAGCCGGAATACCGCGGCAATGCCCCCATAGATCAGCACCCCTGCTCCGATCTGGAGGATCAGTTTTCCCGCCGCACCCAGGGGCAAAAGCCGTTGCAGGGACGCCACCAGGAGCCCCATCACAAGGGCCACAAAAAACTCCGGCAGCACGTCCTTCCACTGGCGCAGGGGGCCATAGCCCAGAAGCTTCCGGTTGGGCCAGGCATTGATCACCGTACACAGAAAATCCATGGCGGATTTCAGGGCCACCATGGTCAGGATCCCGTACCTGGCGGAAAAAACCAGAAGGCAGATGCCCAGGGTCTTTTTCAGGATCTCCAGCTTCAGATAAAGATCGCTCCTGCCCTGGGCGCTGATGGCCTGCAGATTGGCGATGTGCAGGGGCCACACGCTGTATCCTGCTGCACAGATCGCCAGATAGGGCACGCAGCCCGCCCAGCTTTCCCCCAGCAACAGCCGGATCAGGGGCGCCGCCACTGCCGCCAGGCCGAACATCATGGGAAACATGAAAAAACAGCCCAGCTTGATGGTACGGCGCAGCATCGTCCTGAGCCGCTCTTCTTCATCCTGCGCCCTGGAAAAGGCCGGCAGCATCACCGCCTGCATGGTCTGGGCCAGGGAATTGGCGATGATCTGGGGAAACTGGTTGCCCCTGCTGTAAAATCCCGTTAAGGCTGGATTGTATAGCTTTGAGATCACCGGGGTGTAAAGGTTATTGTAGGCGGTGTCCAGAAGGCCGCTCAAAAGCACCTTCCACCCGAAAGAAAACAGGGAGGCAAGCCGCCTGATGGAAAAAAGGAACCGGGGCCTCCAGCCTGCGGTACACAGCAAGATCACCATCAGGAACAGGTTTTTGAACACCTGCTGCAGCACAAGAGCCCAGGTGCCTGCCCCGGAAAAGGCGGCTGCGATGCCTGCTACCCCTGACAGGATGTCCGCCACAACCGTAGCCACGCATTGTTTCCGGAAATCCATCCTCCGGGAGATCCAGGCGGTCTCCACGGAGATCACCGCGCCGAAAAACAGCATCAGGGAAAGCACCCGCAGCATGGGGCCGATGGCCGGATCCCCGAAAAAACTGCCGATCATGGGGGCTGTGCCGTAGATCAGGCCGTAAAGCAAAAGCGCAGCAAAAAGCCCCAGCCAGAACACGGAGGAAAAATCCCTCTCATCCACCCGCCGTTTCTGGATCAGGGCCGTCTGAAAGCCGGTCTGGATGATCACGTTGCCCAGGGCCACAAAGATCAGCATCAAGGCCATGGTGCCGTATTTTTCCGGTCCCAGGAGCCTTGCCAGCACGATGGAGATGGCAAAGGTGATCAGCTGGTCGCCGCCGTTTTCCAGAAGCTTCCAGAAAAAGCCCAGGGCCACCCGCTCCTTCATGGCCGAAGTCCTGTTTTCCCGCTGTTCCGCCTGCATGTGCTTTAAACCGCCTCGTCCATCTTGCTCAGCTTTGCCGCCTGATCCGCCGTGATCAGGGCGTTGATCAGCTCCTCCAGATCCCCGTTCATGATGGAATCGATCTTATACAGGGTCAGCTTGATCCTGTGGTCCGTCACCCGGCTCTGGGGGAAGTTATAGGTGCGGATCTTTTCGGACCTGTCGCCGGTGCCTATCTGGGAACGGCGCAGGTCGTCCTCCGCACTGTGCTTTTTTTCCTGTTCCAGCTCATAGAGACGGGCCCGCAGCACCTTCAGGGCCTTGTCCTTGTTTTTCAACTGGGACTTTTCATCCTGGCAGGAGATCACGATTCCCGTGGGATAGTGGGTAAGCCGCACGGCGGAGTCGGTGGTGTTGACGCACTGCCCGCCGTTTCCGGAGGCCCGGAACACATCCCAGTGGATATCGTTGGGATTGATCTCCACCTCCACCTCCTCTGCCTCCGGCATGACTGCCACGGTGGCAGTGGAGGTATGGATCCTGCCGCCGGATTCCGTTTCCGGTACCCGCTGGACCCGATGGACGCCGGATTCGTACTTGAAACGGGAATAGGCGCCCCGTCCTTCCACCATAAAGGTGATCTCCTTAAAGCCGCCGATACCGTTTTCATTGAAGGAAACCAGCTCTGTTTTCCAGTTATGCTTTGCCGCATAGCTCAGATACATCCGGTAGAGGTCTGCGGCAAACAGGGCGGACTCGTCGCCCCCGACCCCTGCCCGGATCTCCACCACGATGTTTTTCTCGTCGTTGGGGTCCTTGGGCAGAAGCAGGATCCGCAGTTCCTCGGAAAGGGCCTCCTGTTCCTCCCTGGCTGCAGAAAGCTCCTCCTTTGCCAGGCTCCGCAGCTCCTCGTCCTTTTCCGTCTCCAGAAGTTCCAGGGCCTCCGCCTCGTTTTCCTGCGCCTTTTTATAGCCGCGATAGGCTCTGACGATGGGTTCCAGATCAGACTGCTCCTTCATCAAAGACTGAAAGCGCTTCTGGTCCGCCGTCACCTCCGGCTCGCCCAAAGCGCCCATCACCTCATCGTAATGTCTTTCAATGTCTTCCAGTTTTCCGATTGCCAGCATACTGCTCCTCAGTCTCTTTTTTCCTGTTTCCTGGCACAGACCACCCGGTCCTTGCCGCAAAGATCCTTGATCACCCGGATATCCCGGTAGCCCGCCTCCTGCAAAAGCGACTGGACTGCCGCGGCTTCCTCCGCCCCGATCTCCAGGTAAAGGCTGCCCCCCTCCTTCAGGAAGGGACCTGCCTCTTTTGCAAAACGTCTGTAAAAATGCAGCCCGTCCTGGCTGCCGTCCAGAGCCATCCGCGGTTCAAAATCCCTCACCTCCGGCTCCAGCTCTTCGATCTCCGCCGTGGGGATGTAAGGCGGGTTGGATACGATCACGTCAAAGGGCCCGCTGCCAAGCTCCGAAAGGGCTTCCGAAAGCCCCGAAAACAGATCGGACTGGATGAAATGCACCTGCTGCTGATACTCCTCCTCGTCCCGGCTGAACACCGCGCTGAGGAAGCTTTTCTTCATATCCGTCCGGGCCTTTGCCTCCCGCAGAAGGCGCATGGCGTTTTCCTGGGCCACATAAAGGGCCTCCCTGGAGAGGTCCGCCCCGATCACCTCCCGATAGCCTCCAAGGACTGCCAGGGAGGCCGCGATGCAGCCGGAGCCGGTACACATGTCCAGCACGCTGATGTCCCGCTCCGGGAAATCGTAGAGCACCTGCTCCACCAGGGTCTCCGTATCCTGTCTGGGAATCAGCACGTCCCCGTTGACCGCAAACTCCAGGCCCATGAACTGGGCGGTCCCCAGGATCTGCTGCAGCGGCACCCTGCGGCAGCGCAGGGCGATCTCATTTTCATAGTCCTCCTGGAGGCCGGAAAGGGTATAGGGATCATAAAGCTCTGAAAGCTCCCGGTCGCAGGAAAACAGGTATTCTCCCGCCGTCATCTGAAAGGCTTCGCACAAAAGGAGCCTGGCGTCCAGCTCCGCATCCGGCACCCCCGCCGCCGAAAGCCTGTCGGCCCCCGCCTGATAAAGCGCTCTTAAAGTCATCTCGTTCCCTCCTGCCTCTTTCAGCCGGCCATTTCCTCTTCCGGATCAGCCAGCCATTTCCTCTTCCAGAAGCTTCCTGCCCAGGGCGTCCGGCCCCTCCGGGAAGTTTTCCGCCTCATAGGCCTTCCAGTCAAACACCGCCTCCACCGCGGCGATGGCCACCTCGATCATGTCCCGCTCCGGCTCCTTTGTGGTGAGATTCTGCATCCACATGCCGGGCTTTGACAGGAGATTCACCACCGGATTGTCGCTGCGGCCCGCGATCCGCAGAAACTCATAGCTGACCCCGGCGATCACCGGAATCAGGATGATCCGCAGCCCGAATTTCAGAAATCCGTTGTCCACCCGGATCAGCATGAAAAACAGGATGCTGATGATCATGACGATAAAGATAAAGCTGGTGCCGCAGCGCTTGTGCTGCTTGGAGGAGCGGGCCACGTTTTCCACCGTCAGGGGAAGGCCGTGCTCCACGCAGTTGATGCACTTGTGCTCCGCTCCATGGTACATAAAGGTACGGCGGATGTCCTCGGTCCGGGAGATCAGCTTGATATAGGCGATAAAGACCGCGATCCGGAACACCCCCTCAAAGAGGGCGATGAGGTTTTCTCCCGCCCCGGCGCTACGCAAAAGCCCTGCCGCAGCCATGGGGAGCCACAAAAAAATGACGATGGCCAGCAGGAAGGCCACGAACATGGAAAAACTGATAAGCACCTTTTCCATCCTGTCCCCGAAGGTTTTTTCCAGCCATTTTTCAAAGCGGGAGGGTTCCTCCGTTTCCTCGTCATCCTCAAAAAAAGAAGCAGACCAGCTGAGGGCCCGAAGCCCCAGTATCATGGAATCTGCAAAGGCGAAGACGCCCCGCACAAGAGGCAGCGCCGCCCATTTATGTGTTTCCGTAAAGCTTTTATACCCGTCTGTTTTTACCTCGATGCTGCCGTCAGGCTTGCGCACGCCCACCGCATAGCGGTCACCGTTCTTCATCATGATGCCTTCCAGAACAGCCTGTCCCCCGATTCCGCTGTATTTCATCCGTCGCTCCGTTTCCTGAAATATGGAAGGCCGGACAGCACACATAGGTACCGTCCGGCCTGTTAACGCTCTTATATAGCTTACTTCTGCATTCCGTACTTCTTGTTGAATGCCTCGATACGTCCGCGCGCTGCTGCTGCCTTTTCCTTACCCGTGTAGAACGGATGGCACTTGGAGCAGATTTCGACTGTGATGTTTTCCTTTGTGGAACCGGTCGTAAAAGTATTGCCGCAATGGCAGGTGACCGTTGCCTGATGATACGCCGGATGGAGTCCTTCCTTCATAATTTTTCACCTCTTTCACAATTTTTGGCGATTCCCAACCGCCACGTCAATGTATAGCTTAGTGAGTATAGCACAGACCGGCGGCCTGCGCAAGTCTTTTTTCTCGAATCCGCGCCGGAGCTTTCCCGGGCCCCTGCCGGGGCTCTGGCCCTCCGCCCTCCTGAACGGAAAAAGCTCCGAAGAATGCGGAGGGGTCCTCCCAGCAGTCCTCGAAGCTCTTGTAGCGGAGGGCGCAGCGGCCACCGCGCCGAAGCGATCCAGAACGCCTGCTTACCTCCGGCCTTCCGCCGGTTCCTGTAAACTATGTAAAAAAACGTCTAGCGAAGTTAATTT
Organism: uncultured Lachnospiraceae bacterium; assembly: GCA_944381405.1. Lineage (GTDB taxonomy): Bacteria > Bacillota > Clostridia > Lachnospirales > Lachnospiraceae > Avilachnospira. The sequence continues at coordinate 24,738 of CALWLA010000009.1, forward strand.
CCGCGAATTTTTTTTCACTCTGTAAGCACTATAAGAGTAGCCGGACAGGTCTTGTTTGTCAAGCCTTTTTTAAAAATTTTTCCTTTTTCTCCAGAAGCTCCTGGATGCGGGGCAGGTATTCCGCCACGTTCTTGATGTTTTCAAAGCGTTCTACCCGGAAGGCGTTGCCTCCGTAAAGGCCCGGATCCTCGTTTTCCACCACGGCCTTTGTGGAAGCGCCTGCGCCGCAGCCCACCACGGTATGCAGCTCCTCCATCATCAGGATGTTGTACAGGTTTTCCTTCCCTTCCGCCGCATAGCCCACGTTTTCCTGGTTGCCAGCCATGTTTTTCTGGCGGTAGAGATAATAGGGCTTAAGGCCCAGGGCCTCTGCGGTCTGTTCGGAAAGAGCGGTCATTTCCGCAGCCTCCGCCTTGCCCGCCCTGGCCAGATGAGCCCAGGCGTTTCCTTCGGTGTTGAGCCTTGCCGCCCGCTTCACTGCCAGGGCATGCACCGTCAGGCTGTCAGGACCCAGGACCCGGATCTCCGAAAGGGTATGAGCCACGTCCTCCAGATCCTCCTTGGGCAGGCCCACGATCATATCCATGTTGATGTTGTCAAAGCCTGCGGCCCTGGCTGCGGCAAAAGCTTCCTTGACATCCTCCACCGTATGCCTGCGGCCAATGAGATCCAGGGTCTTCTGATTCATGGTCTGGGGGTTGATGCTGATGCGGTCCACGGAAAACTCCCGCAGGGCCGCAAGCTTCCCTTCGGTGATGCTGTCGGGACGGCCTGCCTCCACCGTAAACTCCCGAAGCCCTGAAAGGTCAAAGGTCCCTGTGATCTCCGAAAGCAGCTTCCGAAGCTGGGCCTCATCCAGGGAGGTGGGGGTCCCGCCGCCTACATAGATGGTCTGCAGCGGTTTTCCGTAAAGCAGGCTTCCCTCGGTCTCCTGCATCCGCCGCACCTGCTGCAGCTCCAGGGCCAGATCCTCCAGATATTCCCAGGCCCGGTCCCTCCATTTGGAAATGGGATAGGAGGTAAAGCTGCAGTACAAACAGGTGGTGGGACAGAAGGGAATGCCCACATACAGGCTGAAGCCCTTCCGGTAAGGAAACCCGGCCAAAAGCCTCCGTTCCCGTTCCGCGATCTCCACCGCAAGGGACGCCTTTTCCCGGGAGGTCAGATACCGCTCCTGCAAAAGCGCCTCGGCCTCCTTTGCCGTATTCCCTTCCGCAAGCAGCATTTCCGCAAGCTTTACCGGGCGGATCCCCGTAAGGGTCCCCCAGGGCAGGCTTTCTCCCGTAAGCTCCGCTAGCAGGCTGTAAAGGGCCGTCTTGATCAGGCTTTTGTCCTCCCGGCGCTGTCCGGTAAGGCAAAGGCTCCGGCTGCCTGCAGGGATCAGCCTGCCTTCCGCCCCGGTGCCGGTGCCTGTTTCCGCCCTGTTTTCCGCTTCCGCGCCGGTGCCCGTTTCTTCCCCGGTCTCCCGCCGGAACAGGGTCAGGCCCCCGGCTTTTCCCCAGAGAAAAAGCCCTGCTTCGGGCTTTTCTTCATAACAGAACTTTTCTCCCGGGAAAAACGCCATCAAAAGCTCCCGCAGGTCCTGTTCATATTTTTCGATTGTCTCATCCAGCAAAAGCGCAGTCATTACAGCTTCCCTGCTTCCTTGTTCTTCCTGTAGATCACGTTGCAGATATTGAACTTCTGTTCATGCTCGATGGTGGTGGCTCCCTCATGGCCCGGGAACACCCTGGTTTCCGGCGGCAGCACCATCAGCTTTTCCACGATGCTCTTTACGATGTCCTTCAGCCCGCCGGTGGGGAAGGTGAACTTTCCGTAGGACTCGCAGAACAGGGTATCTCCGGAAAAAAGGCAGTTGCTGTCCGCCACATAGTAGCAGCAGCCTCCCTTGGTGTGGCCCGGAGTGGCGATGACCTGAAAATCATGGCCGATGAAATGCAGCACCTCGCCATCCTCTACCAGGCACACGTCCTTTAAGGTAAAGGCGCTTTCGAATCTGCCGGAAAGATTGTATTCCGGCTTTTCAAACACCTCCGCCTCCTCCTTAAGGCCGTAGGCCTTGATGCCGTAGCGCTCCCGCAGGGCGTCCACCGCCATGATGTGGTCGAAGTGGCCGTGGGTCAGAAGGATCGCCACGGGCTTTACCCTGAGGTCCTTTTCGCAGATGTCCATGAGCCGCTCCGGCTCCGCAGCGGCGTCGATCACCACCGCGGAACGGAAGCCCTCTGCGTCCGGCTCCTCCGTATCTTCATATAAAACATAACAGTTGGTGCTCATCATGCCGAGCACATATGGATTGATCTTAAGCATACTTCCTCCTTGGCCAAAGCCCCTTCGGCTTAGCCTGCCGTTCTTCCGATGTCGATGACGCCCTCCACGTTCCGGACCTTGTCGCTGAGCTTGATCAGCTCCTCCTTGCCGTGGATGTCGAAGGTCAGCACCAGGGTCGCAGTGCCGTTTTTGGCAGTCTTCATGTTGACGCTGGTAATGTCGATATTTGCCTCCGTAAAGATACGGGAAATATCCACCACCAGGCCGATACGGTTGCGGCAGTAGACCTTGATCTCCGTGGAATAGGTCTCCTGGGCCTTGTCGTTTTCCGGCGCCTGCCACTCCGCTTCGATGAGCCGGGCCCGCTCGTCTACCGGCAGATTGATCATATTGACGCAGTCCGTCCTGTGAATGGTGATGCCCCGGCCTCTGGTGACAAAGCCCACGATCTCGTCTCCCGGCACCGGGTTGCAGCAGTGGGCGTACCGTACCGCCACATCGTGGATGCCCTTGACGGTGATGCCGCCCTTGACATTCTTCTTGACGGTGGGATTGGTGATCTCGCCGCTGGCCGCCGTATTCGCCTTGATGATGTCCGCATCGGTGATGTTCTTCTGGTCCAGCTTGCGCTTTACGTCCATCAGCTTGCCGATGACCTGGCTCTCCTTCAGCGCGCCGTGGCCAACGGAAGCCAGCACCGCATTCCAGTCCTTCAGGGCGTAACGCCGCAGCACCCCTTCCATATATTCCGGCTTGGTGAGCTCCGGATAGGTGACGCCCTTCTGCTTGCAGTATTTTTCCAGAAGATCCCGGCCCCGGATGATATTGTCTTCCTTTTTCTCGGATTTGAACCAAGCGTTGATCTTGTTTTTCGCCTGAGTGGATTTTACGATGTTCAGCCAGTCGATGCTGGGACCCTTGGAGTTCTGGGAGGTCATGATCTCGATCTGATCGCCGTTCTGGATCCGATAGTCGATGGGCACCAGCTTGCCGTTGACCCTCGCGCCTACCATCTTGTTGCCCACTGCGGAATGGATGCTGTAGGCAAAATCGATAGGGGTGGAGCCTGCGGGCAGATGCTTGACGTCTCCCGTGGGGGTAAAACAGAACACCTCGTCGGTGAACAGGTTGAAATCGGACTTGACCATGCTCAGGAATTCCTTGCTGTCGTCCGCGTCCCGCTGCCACTCCAGCACCTGCCTGAGCCAGGACATCTTTTCGTCCTCGGCGGAATCCGCCCGTTTGCCGCTGCCGGATTCCTTGTATTTCCAATGGGCGGCGATACCGTATTCCGCCACCCGGTGCATTTCGTAGGTACGGATCTGGATCTCGAAGGGGGTTCCGTTGCTGCCGATCAGGGTGGTGTGGAGGGACTGGTACATGTTGGGCTTTGGCATGGCGATATAGTCCTTGAACCGTCCCGGAATCGGCTTATACAGCTCGTGGATCACGCCCAGGGCCGCATAGCAGTCCCGCACGTTGTCCACCAGGATCCGGACCGCAAACAGATCGTAGATCTGATCCAGGGTCTTCTGCTGGTTCACCATCTTCTTGTAGATACTGAAAAAGTGCTTGACCCGTCCTACCACCTGGGCCTTGATGCCGGCCTTGACCATATGGTCGGAGACCTCGCTGACGATGCCTGCGATAAAGGCCTCTCTGGCGTCCTTTTTCAGGGCGATCTTTTCCGCCAGGTCATGGTAGACCTCCGGCTTCAGATACTTTAAGGACAGGTCGTCCAGCTCGATCTTCAGCTTGCTGATACCGAGCCTGTCGGCGATGGGGGAATAAATGTCCAGGGTCTCCCTGGCCTTTTCGATCTGCTTTTCCCGGCTCTGATACTGGAGGGTCCGGAGGTTGTGGAGCCGGTCCGCCAGCTTGATCAGGATCACCCGGATGTCCTTTGCCATGGCCACGAACATCTTCCGCAGGTTTTCCGCCTGCATCTCGATCTTGTCCTTGTCGTAGTTGAGCCTGGTGAGCTTGGTAACGCCGTCCACCAGCAGGGCCACATCCGGATTGAAGGTCTTTTCCACCTCCTCCAGGGTCATGCCCGTGTCCTCCACCACGTCGTGGAGAAGCGCCGCCGCGATGGTTTCCTTGTCCATCTCCAGATTCGCCAGGATGATGGCCACGCAGAGGGGATGGATGATATAGGGCTCTCCGGAACGCCGCTTCTGACCTGCATGCTGCTGGTCCGCCACCTCATAGGCCTTCCGGATCAGGGAAAGCTCCTCAGAGGGATGGTAGCTTTTGATGGTCTTTACAAGGTCATCGTACAGCACCTCCGGCGCGGTAAAGGGAGCGGGTTCTTCGATCTCCCGCTCTGAAACGCCAGCCGCCCCTGCAGGCAGCTGTCCGGCCTTTTCCTGCTGTTCCGCATCCGCGCTGATGTCTGTTTCGATACCGGCCTTCCGGTATTCCTCTTCCATTCCTTTTCCCCGTGCCAACTCTGTCATCTCATTCCCCTGTCTTCATCAGTCCTGCTGATGATCTTCGATTTATCCCTGCTTGGGCAGCTTGAAGGAGCTCTTGAGCCCCACGATCCGGTTGAACACCGGCTCGCCTTCCCGGCTGTCCCTGCAGTCTACGTTAAAATATCCGTTTCTTACAAACTGGAAGCTGTCATAAGGCTTTGCCTCCCGAAGCGCCGGCTCCACATAGCAGTTCTCCAGAACTGTCAGGGAGTTGGGATTCAGGTTCAGGCTTCCGTCCTCGTTCAGCTTGCCCTTTTCCTCGTCCACCAGGTTTTCATAGAGCCGGACGGTTGCCCGGTAGGCGTCCGCCGCATTTACCCAGTGGATCGTTCCCTTTACCTTTCTGCCCGGATCCGGACCGCCGGAACGGGTCTCCGGATCATAGGTTGCATGTACGCAGATCACGTTGCCATCTGCGTCCTTGTCGCAGCCGGTACACTTTACGAAGTAAGCGCCCATCAGACGCACCTCGTTGCCCGGGAACAGGCGGAAATACTTGTGAGGCGGGACCTCCATGAAATCCTCCTGCTCGATCCACAGCTCCCGGCCGAAGCGCACCTTGCGGCTGCCCATCTCCGGCACCTCCAAGTTGTTGGGAATCTCCAGAAGCTCCCCTTCTCCCTCGGGATAGTTGTCGATCACCAGCTTCAGGGGATGCAGCACCGCCATCATGCGGGCCCGCTTCAGCTTGAGATCGTCCCGGATGCAGTATTCCAGCATATCCAGATCGCAGGAGGAATCCGCCTTGGAAACGCCTGCCAGGGTCACGAACTTCTTGATGGCTTCCGGCGTATAGCCTCTGCGCCGGAGCGCCGCGATGGTCACGAGCCTGGGATCGTCCCAGCCGTCCACGACGCCGTCCTCCACCAGCTTTTTGATATAGCGCTTGCCGGTCACCACGTTGGTGAGGTACATCTTTGCAAACTCGATCTGCCGGGGAGGATTGGGATACTCGCATTCCCGCACGAACCAGTCGTACAGGGGCCTGTGGTCCTCAAACTCCAGGGTGCAGCAGCTGTGGGTGATACCCTCGATGGCGTCCTCCAGGGGATGGGCAAAATCGTACATGGGATAAATGCACCACTTGTCCCCGGTGTTGTGATGGGTCAGGCGGGCGATGCGGTAGATCACCGGATCCCGCATGTTGATGTTGCCTGCCGCCATGTCGATCTTTGCCCGCAGCACCTTTTCTCCGTCCGCGTACTTGCCTGCCTTCATTTCCTCAAAAAGCTGCAGGTTTTCCTCCACGCTGCGGTTCCTTGACGGGTCCTCCCTGCCGGGGGTCTTGAAATCTCCCCGGTATTCCCGGATCTCGTCAGCGGTCAGATCGGACACATAGGCCTTGCCCTTTTTGATCAGCAGCACCGCCTTTTCATACATCTCGTCAAAATAATTGGAGGCAAAGAAGAGTCTGTCCTCAAAATCAGCCCCAAGCCATCTGACGTCCTCGATGATGGATTCCACGAACTCCGTCTTCTCCTTGGTGGGGTTCGTATCATCAAAGCGCAGGTTGAACTTGCCGCCGTATTCCTCCGCCAGCCCGTAGTTCAACAGGATGGACTTGGCGTGTCCGATATGCAGGTAGCCGTTGGGCTCCGGCGGAAAACGGGTGTGCACCGTGGTGTAGACGCCCTCCGCCAGATCCTTGTCGATCTCCCGCTCGATAAAATTTTTGGAATTGATCTCTTTTTCTTCGCTGGCGGCTTCCGCTCCGCCATTTATCATCTTTTCCTCTGCCATACTAAGCTCCTCGAAAATCTCTAGTAGATTCGTTTATTATATCACAAAAACACGGAATAATAAAGCTTAGGCGATCTCCAGCGCCACCTCCATCATCTGGGTGAAGCTGCGCTGCCGTTCCTCCGCTGTGGTCACCTCGTCGCTGCTGTCGGAAACCGTCAGGATCGCCAGGGCGTTGGCGCCGCCCCGGGCAGCGTTGGAATAGAGGGCCGCCGCCTCCATCTCCACTGCAAGAACGCCCATTTCCGCCCAGGTATTGGCATAGGGCAGGTCATAGCTGTAGAACATGTCGGAGCTTAAGACATTGCCCACATGATAGCTGCAGCCCCTGGCCTTTGCGGCGTTCACCGCCTTTTCCAGAAGCTCATAGGAGCATACCGGCGCGTAATCGCCCGGCAGTCCGAAGAGCCGTACATAGCTTGAGGTAGTGCAGGCTCCCAGTCCGAACACCAGATCCCGCACCTTCACATCCTTCCGGAGCGCACCGGCGGTGCCCACCCGGATCAGGTTTTTCACGCCGTAAAAATGGATCAGCTCATAGGAATAGATCCCCATGGAGGGGCAGCCCATGCCGGTGCCCATAACGGAGACGGGCTTTCCCTTGTAGGTGCCGGTATAGCCCAGCATGTTACGGGTCCCGTTAAACTGCTTTACATTTTCCAGAAAGGTCTCCGCGATGAATTTTGCCCGCAGGGGATCTCCCGGAAGAAGGATGGACTCCGCCACCTGGCTTTTGTCTGTGCAGCTGATATGCGGGGTGGGGATACCCGAAGAATGAGATAAATCGTTGATTTCTGCCATTGGAAATGCCTCCGTTTTTCTTTTTTCTCCCATATTATCATATTTTGTCCCCGATGGCATTTGTTTTTTGCTTCCATTTTTGTTTCCAAAGTCCCTTTACCCGAAAAGCCGCCCATGCTATACTTAGGCGAAGAACAAGGAGGAACGGAACATGGAAGCGAACGAGCGGACGATAGAAGGCAGAAACGCCGTGCTGGAGGCCCTTCGGGCAGGCAGGCCCATCGACAGGCTGTTTATTCAGGAGGGAGCCCACGACAACGCCCTCCAGAGCATCCTGCGGGAAGGGAAAAAGCACCCGGAGACCAAGATCAGCTTTGTGGATAAGGAACGGCTCGACGAGCTGTCGGAGACCGGAAAGCATCAGGGCGTCATCGCCCTTTCCGCAGCCTACAGCTACGCTTCTGTGGAGGATATCCTGGAAAAGGCCGCTGAAAAAGGGGAGCCGCCCTTTGTATTCCTGCTGGACGGCATCGAGGATCCCCACAACCTGGGGGCCATCATCCGCACCGCAAACCAGGCAGGCGCCCATGGAGTGATCGTCCGGCAGGACCGGGCGGTGGGGCTTACCGCCACCGTGGCCAGAGCCTCCGCCGGAGCCATCAACTACACGCCGGTGGCAAAGGTCACCAACATCTCCAGGACCATCGAGGAGCTGAAAAAAGCCGGTCTCTGGTTCGTCTGCGCCGACATGGACGGCGAGGTGATGTACCGGCTGGATCTCCGTGGGCCCATCGGCCTTGTGATCGGCAACGAGGGCAAGGGCGTTTCTCCCCTGGTGAAAAAAAGCTGCGACATGACCGCCTCCATTCCCATGAAGGGGGACATCGACTCCCTGAACGCCTCGGTGGCGGCAGGGGTGCTGGCCTTTGAGATCGTAAGGCAGCGAAGTTTTTCATAACCCGTCCTTACCGGAAGGTTCCGTCTGAGCACAAAAATACAGAGCTGTTGCTTTCGCAGGATCTCCTGCCTGGCAACAGCTCTTTTTATACCGTGGGGCATGTCCAGGGGCACGCCTGGGTCATGTCCGGATCACGCCCGGAATTACGCCTGCTCCAGGCTCACCGGCTCGTAGCCCGCTTCCTTGACGGCTGCGGTGAGGATCTCGTCCGCCACATCTTCCGAAAGCTCGATCAAAGCTTCCTTTTCCTCCAGGTTCACCTCTGCGCTCACCACGCCGGAAACTCCCTCCAGGGCCTGCTTGACATGGGCCTGGCAATGGGGGCACATCATTCCTTCAACCTTCATCCGTTTCTTCATCTTGATCTCTCCTTTTTCTTCTGTTTCTGTTTGTTTATGGGAAAGGGCCGCGCCCTCTCTGTTCGTTTCGGCCGCTTCGGATCCTGCCTTAAAGAACCGCAGCCGCAGAGCGTTGGTCACCACGCAGACAGAGCTTAAGCTCATGGCCGCGGAGCCGATCATGGGGCTCAGCTTAAGTCCGAAGAGGGGATACAGGGCTCCCGCCGCCAGGGGGATGCCCAGGATGTTGTAGAAGAAGGCCCAGAACAGGTTCATGTGGATGTTCCGCACCACCGCCTTGCTCAGGTCGATGGCCGTCACCACGTCGTAAAGGGAATCCTTCATCAGCACCACGTCCGCAGACTCGATGGCCACATCCGTACCGGCTCCGATGGCGATGCCGATATCTGCCCTGGTGAGGGCCGGAGCATCGTTGATGCCGTCGCCTACCATAGCCACCTTGTGACCCTTTTCCTGCAGTGCCCGGACATGGGCCTCCTTTTCCGTGGGAAGCACCCCGGCGATGGCCTCCTGGATGCCCAGCTCCCGGCGGATGGCCTCCGCCGTCACCTGATTGTCTCCCGTCAGCATCACCACGGAAAGCCCCATGCTCCGGAAAGCGTCGATGGCCCTGCGGCTGGTCTCCTTGACCGTATCCGCCACGGCGATGATGCCCGTCAGCCTTCCGTCTCTCGCGAAGAGCAGCGGGGTCTTTCCTTCTTTTGCAAAGGCCTGCACTGCCTCCCCGGCTCCGCCGGACTCCGCCACAAGGCCGTTTTCCTCCATAAAGGCCGCGTTACCTGCAAGGCAGGTTTTCCCGGAGAGCTTTGCCCGGACGCCCCGGCCTGATACGGCCTCAAAGGCTTCCGCTTTTACAAGGCCAATGCCCTCCTGCTCTGCCCGTTCCACCACCGCCTCCGCCAGCGGATGCTCGCTGCCTGCTTCCAGGGAAGCCGCCTCCCGGAGGAAATCCCTCTCGGAAAGGCCCTCCTCCAGCACCAGGATATCCGTTACGGAAGGATGCCCGGAGGTGATGGTCCCGGTCTTGTCCAGCACCACCGTATCCACCAGGTGTAGGTTTTCCAGGCTCTCTGCGGATTTGATCAGGATGCCATATTCCGCCGCCTTGCCGGTTCCCACCATGATAGCCACCGGCGTCGCCAGACCCAGGGCGCAGGGGCAGGAGATCACCAGCACGGAAATGGCGTTGGACAGGGCAAACTCAAACTCCGCCCCTGCCAGAAGCCAGACGATGGCTGTCAGCACTGCGATGGAGATCACCACCGGCACAAAGATGCCGCTGACCCGGTCCGCCAGCCTGGCGATGGGGGCCTTGGAATTGCCCGCCTCATCCACCAGCCGGATGATCTGGGCCAGGGTGGTGTCATTTCCCACCTTGGAAGCCCGGAACCGGAAGGTCCCGTTTTTGTTGATGCTGGCGGAGATCACGGAATCCCCCGCATTTTTTTCCACGGGAATGCTCTCTCCGGTAATGGCGGACTGGTCCACATAGCCGTTTCCCTCCGTCACCACTCCGTCCACGGGAATGCTCTCTCCCGGACGGATCACCACGATGTCCCCGGCGATCACCTGCTCTGCCGGGATCGTATGCTCCGTACCGTTCCGCAGCACCACCGCCGTCTTGGGCGCCAGCTCCACCAGCTTCCCAAGGGCGTCGGAGGTCTTTGCCTTGGAACGGGCCTCCAGATATTTTCCTACCGTCACCAGAGTCAGGATCATGGCGGAGGACTCAAAGTACAACTCGTGGGCGTACTGATGCACCAGCTCCATGTCTCCGTGGCCGAAGCCATAGGCCATCCGGTAAATGGAGAACACACCGTAGAGGAAGGATGCCCCGGAGCCGATGGCTACGAGGGAATCCATGTTGGGGGATCTTTTGGACAGGGCCTTGAAGCCCACGATGAAAAACTTCCGGTTCAGCACCAGCACCGGAATGGTCAGGAGCATCTGGGTCAGGGCTCCGATGAGGGCGTTTTCCGTTCCCAGGAAAAACGCAGGCTCCGGCAGCCCCACCATATGCCCCATGGCGATATACATCAGGGGAATCAGGATCGCGATGGAGGAAAAGAGCCGCCGCTTCATGGCCTTCTGCTCGTCCTCCTCCCGCTGCCTGCGGCTCTGCCATTCGCTCTTGAAATCGTTGCCCTGGCCGCCCCCTGCCGGAAGCTCCGCCTGGGACGCGCCGTAGCCGATCCCCTCCACCGTATGGATGATCTCCGCCGCAGTCAGCTTTGTCTCATCGTAGCTGACATGCATCTGGTTGGAAAGGAGGCTCACATCCACCTTTTCCACTCCCGGAAGCTTGGCGACGTTCCTGGTCACCGCAGCCTGGCAGGCTGCGCAGGTCATACCCGTTACGTTAAATTTTTCTGTTTTCATGTTTTTGTCCTTCTGCCTTATTTCAGCTTTTTGATCAGGTCTACCGCCTCGCCGATCACTTCCAGGTTGCCCTTTCCGATCTCCTCCACCATGCAGGTCTCCATGTGCTCCTGCAGGATCAGATAGCCGAAGGCCTGGAGGGCGCTTTCCACCGCCGCCACCTGGATCAGCACATCGCCGCAGTAACGGTTTTCGTCCAGCATCCTGGCAATGCCGTTAAGCTGCCCGTTCATGCGGTTCAGCCTGTTTTTCAGAAGCCGCACGGTCTCCTCCTTCCGGGGCGTCGCCTTGAGATGGCAGCAGGCCCCTCCGGCGCTTTTGGGCGCGGTCTGATTATTCTTCTCTGTCATAGCTGATCGTTTCCTTTCCCGGATACCCCGTACAGGTATTTCTTCGAGAAAGATTATATACCCCTATAGGGTATCTGTCAAGGCAGAAAAAAGCCCTCCGAAGCGCCGGTTCCATGCCCGGCACTCCGAAGAGCCGTTGCTTCCTTTCGGGCTGCGGCAAAGCGCCTGCCATTCCTCCCCGGGCTTACACCCGGATATTTGCGGACTTGAACTCCCGTTCCAGTTCCCGCTTCTGAGTCTTGCGGGCCAGATCCTCCCGCTTGTCGTACAGCTTTTTACCGCGGCAGAGCCCCACCTGCACCTTGACCCGCTGGCCCTTGAAATAAACCTGCAGGGGAATCAGGGTGTAGCCCTTTTCCGTGATCTTGCCCATGAGCTTGTTGATCTCGCTGCGGTGCAGAAGGAGCTTTCTGGTACGCAGAGGGTCCTTGTTGAAGATGTTGCCCTTTTCATAGGGATTGATGTGCATCCCCAGAACGAAAAGCTCCCCCTTGTCCGCCCGGATAAAGGCCTCCTTCACGGAGCAGTGGCCCTGCCGGATGGATTTCACCTCGGTTCCGCAGAGCTCGATCCCCGCCTCGTAGGTCTCCTCCACAAAATAATCGTGATATGCCTTTTTATTGTTTGCGATCACCCGGATCGAATCCTTTCCCATAGCCTTTTCCTCGCCTCTCTTTTCTGAAAAAACCAGCCCTTAGCTGCGGCTCTTGTCCGCAAGCTGCTTCCGGCTCTGTCCCGTCAGCTGTTTTCGGTCGCTTCCCATAAGCTGCTTCTGGAAGCCTCCCACGAGCCGGAAATCCACGGTCCTGGCCGCCTTGTCCGCATCCGTCACTACGATCCGCACCCGCTGTCCCGGACGGAAGCTGCGCATTTTCCGCTCCCCTCTGAGCTCCATGGACTTTTCCAGATACACATAATAATCGTCCGTCAGGCTGGAAACATGCACCAGCCCCTCGCAGGTGTTGGGCAGCTCCACATAAAATCCAAAGGCGGTCACGCCGGAGATCACCCCGTCGAACTCCTGTCCGATGAGGCTGCGCATGTACTCGCATTTTTTCATCTTGTCGCATTCCCGCTCCGCCTCGTCTGCCCGCCGTTCCAGATCGGAGGAATCCTCCGCCACGGAGGGAAGCAGCGCCTCATAATGGGCGAGCCGCTCCGCCGTCAGCTTCCCCCGGAGAGCCTCCTTGATGATCCTGTGGATCTGCAGGTCCGGATACCGCCGGATGGGGGAGGTGAAATGGGTATAATACTTTGCTGCAAGGCCGAAATGCCCGGTGCATTCCGTGGTATAACGGGCCTGCTTCATGCACCGCAGGGCCAGGCGGGCGATGAGGGGCTCCTCAGGCTGATCCTGCACCCTGGCCAGCAGCTCCTGGATCTGCTTCGGATAGATGTGGTCGCTCTTTCCGCCCCGGATAAAATAGCCGAAGTTTTCCACAAATATGGACAGCTCCCGGATCTTCTGGGGATCCGGCGCCTCGTGGTTCCGGTACAGGAAGGGAATCTGCTGCCAGAAAAAGTCCTCCGCCACGGTCTCGTTGGCCGCCAGCATGAAATCCTCGATCAGAAGCTGGGCCGCATTCCGCTCGTAGGGCTCCACCTTTACCGCCCTGCCCTTTTTGTCCAGCGTGATCCTGGACTCCGGAAAATCGAAGTCGATGCCGCCTCGCTGGTACCGCCGTTTCCGCAGGATGGCGGACAGCTCCTGCATCCGCTCCAGCATGGGCAGCAGCTCCTGAAACTGTTCCCGCCTGCGCCGGTCCTTTTTCACCAGCATGGCGTTGACATTGGTATAGCTCATGCGCCGGTCCACCCGGATCACGGTCTCCGCGATCTGATGATCCGCAATGTGCCCCTGCCGGTCGATCCACATGATACAGGAAAGGGCCAGCCGGTCCTCTCCCTGATTGAGGGAGCAGATGCCGTTGGAAAGCTTGTGGGGCAGCATGGGAATCACCCTGTCCAGAAGATACACGGAGGTTCCCCGCCTTAAGGCCTCCCGGTCCAGGGGGCTCCCCTCTTTGACGTAATCGCTGACATCCGCAATGTGGACTCCCAGCCGGTAAAGGCCAGTCTCCTCATGGAAGCTCAGGGACACCGCATCGTCCAGATCCTTGGCGTCCTCGCCGTCGATGGTCACCATCTGCTCCTGCCGGAGGTCCAACCTTCCTGCCCACCGTTCCGGAGACACCTGATCCGGCACCTCCGAAAGGCTCGCCATGACCTCCTCAGGGAACCGCTCCGGAAGTCCGTAGGCCTTTACCAGAGACAGGATATCCACGCCGGGATCGTTTTCATGCCCCAGAATCTGCAGGATCTCTCCCTCCGGCTTCCGGCCCTCGCCGCCATAGGAGGAAAGCCGTACCACCACCTTGTGGCCGCTGACTGCCCCCAGGTCGCAGCCCTGGGGAACAAAGATGTCCTTTGTGATCCGCTGATTGTCCGGAATCACAAAGCCAAAGCTACGGTTTTTCCGATAAAGGCCCACAAGCTCCGTATTGGCATGCCGCAGCACCTTAAGCACCCGGCCCTCAGGCCGTTTGCCCGTTTCCTCCTTTTCGATGGAGATGCGCACCTCGTCCCCGTCCATGGCCTGGCCGGTTTTTTCCTCCGGGATGAACACGTCCTGTTCCCGGCCCTCCACCGTCACAAAGCCAAAGCCCCGGCTGTTTCCCTGGAAGATACCGCATTCGGAAAACAGCTCCGGCTTTCCGTACTTGCCCCTGGGGCTTACCCCAAGCTTTCCCTGCCGCACCAGGGCGTCCAGGGTGTCCCGAAGCTCCTTCCGCCGTTCCTTGGGCACATCCAGCAGGATCGCCAGCTCCTTAAGCTTCATGGGCCGGTAAGCCGGATCCTGCACCAGGGCGCAGAGCATCTCCTCCCGGCGGGCTTCAAGAGATTCCTGTTCTGTTTTTATCTCGTTCTTATGATCGTTCAAACTCCACTTCCTCAAGGGGAAACTTCCCGCCGTTTCCCTGTTTTCCGAACAAAGCCCGCCTCACAGGCAGGCAGATACAAAGAAAAGCCCCGGCCATAAGCAGGAGCTTTTTCTTTCTGAGCTTATTTCATCAGTACGTTCAGTACAAATGCAAGGATCAGGAACACGATGGTTCCGTACTTTGTAAATTTCTCAAGGGTTCCTTCCATGGAACGGCCCTTGATCTTACCCCAGTAGCTGTCCGCCATACCGCCGATGGAGCCCAGTCCCTGGGTGTTGCCCTCCTGCATCAGGATGATGGCTGCCAGCGCCACTCCCAAAACTACATATATGATGGAAACCAAGATCGTCATTTTCTCACCTCCGAATAGAACAGGGATTACTATATCATATCCGTTCCGGATTTGCAAGCGAAACGTTGGCGGTTCCTGGCTCCACCACATCTGGTATCATTTTTGATAGCAGAAAATTGGGAGCGACCAATTCAGTCACTCCCAATTATTTTACCATTATTACTGTCTACTATTCAAATAATCCATTGTATGTTTTACCAATAATTCAGCTGATTCGTCTGTATTCAACCGTCCATCGCCATCATGGTCAAACATCTTTCCTTCCTCAGTCAAAGTACCATCTTCGTTATACCCGGCCGCCTCTAAATTGCGTCTGTGCTCTTCTTGTCTTTCTGCAATGGTTTTCACATCTGTTCCAGTCTTTCTATATACCCCGTTTAGCTCCGCTGCCAAATACTCATAAGATGAATTTTGAAACTCCGAGAGTTCAACCTGTGTAGCTTTATCAAAGATAATTTGGATATTCCCGTCTGCCATCAGCTCATAGGTATCCGCAATGCCAGTCTCCGCATCAATATTCAGAGTTACAGGGTCTTCTACAATTCCATAGGCTTTGGTTGTATCTCCGTTTTTAAATGCCAATCGGTGTTCATTATTAGGGGCAATCATGCTTCCAACGCATAATTGGTACTCCACCGTAATACCACCTTCATTGGCGTCATAAACTTCTATCCAACAATTCTGGTCATCTGTCTTTACATAGGTTCCAATCCAGCGCTGTAAATCTTTATTGTTTTGCTGAGAGCTAACCTGTTTGGTCTGCACAACCCCATTGACTGTCCAAGCACCATTGCCATCAACTGACGAACCATCAATGACAGTGTTTTCCGCCATATAACCGTTGGCATCAAAATAATAGCACTCTGCGATACCGTCACCGTTTCCATCGATCCACTGCCAGCCGTTGCTGTACCATGTGGAATTGTCGGCATTGGTTCCATACCACCAGCCGGTTTCATTTTTCTGCCAACCGGAAGCAAGGGCCGGAATCGTTGTAAGAACTGATAAACCTGCACTTAATGCAATTATTGCTGTTTTCTTTCTCATAGTCATATCTCCTCATACGTTTTCTGTTTGTTCTGACTTTAGCAATCCACTTTAAAATCCATGGCCGAACCAAAACGCCGCTTTTTACTGAGACTGAGCATATCTCCTCCAAAGCTCCAGTGATAGTTCCTCTGCCTGTCGCTCTGTATATCTGGCAATCTCTTCATCCGTAATGTTATCGTAATCATGTATACCCTTTGCCTGTAAATCCCGGATATCCTCTCTGATACTTTTTGCGTCACTTTCACTTACAAGATTCCATTCGGATTCTAAAGGTCCAACCTCCTTTGTTTGCGGAGAAAAACCAACGCCCGGTGTCCAGTCTGTTACCGCCCCATTTTCATTTACATAGAATATCCCGGGCCCCGACCTCATCAGGTCTATCTCTTTGCCAAGATCCTCAGGTGGATATACAAGCCCTATATAAGTATCTGTAAAAAGATATCCGTTCTCATCGAAAGCATAACGCTCGGCGATTCCGTCTCTGTTGCCGTCAAGCCACAAATAGGTACCAGCAGGATAGCTGCCGTCGTCGTTCTGCCACCACCAGCCGGTTTCGTTTTTCTGCCAGCCGGAAGCAAAGACCGGAATGCTGGTCAGCGCTGCTAAAATGACTACCATTCCTGCTGTTAAAATTTTCTTTTTCATTTCTTTCTGTTCCTTTCTTTGTTCGTGCTTACTAATCTGCAACACTGTTTTCCTCACCGGAAATATTAAAAGGATTTAACGATGACACCTGAAGCCACTTATAGCTCAGCATGTACATAGGAATGAAGGCTTCCCTTGAACTCTGCGCCCAGACATAATCAAGAAATTCGTTTCCAGATGTAGTCTGACTCGGGTCATAGGGGTTTTTCATCCCGGACGTATAGCCATCCTCAAAAGTATAATCCGGGGCGATCTCACTGAATTTCAATTCAGGCGTTATAACATAAGCATGTTTTATAATATCCCCAGAATAGGAAAAAATGGTCCTTTGGCCCTCGAACCATGCAAACAAAGTGTCATCCGTACCTGTCCAGGAGGTTTTCTGAATCTCATCGGTCATCTGCACCTTACCGTTTTGAATCGTAAATAACTGGATCTTCACAGGACATTCTTTATCATAATCGGTTTCCCATTCATAGGCCATATCCGTCAGCAGCATATCGAGAACTCCGTCGCCGTTGAAATCATCCACACAGTAACGGACATAGTAATCCCTGCGGTCGAGGATCGGCCCATATTGATATAACCGGTATTTGCGGTATGCGTCTTCTGCCTCTGCGGGAGAGACCACCTGCCATGCGCCGCTCTCATCTACAAAATACCCGTCCGGCGTCATGGTGCCTTCATACATGTATCCATTGGAGTCAAAATAATAATATACGCCGTCTATCAGCTGCCAGCCGTTGCTGTACCAGGTGGTGTTGTCCTCATTGGTTCCATACCACCATAACCCATCATTCTGCCAGCCATAGGCAAAGGCCGGAATGCTGGCCAACGCCGACAACCCGATAGCCATGGCTGCTGTCAAAAGCTGTTTTTTCATACTTCGCTTTTCCTTTCTGACACTTTATTTTACGTATTTGTATGATGTCATTTTATTCAACAACACAACATTCTGATTTGAAAACAAAGAATCTATGTTATCTCTGGCATTATCACATCTAAACAAAGACGACATCACCGTAATTTCAGCCATTTCCATTGTTTTCAGCAGTTCCGGCACGGAGTAATCAAAGGCATTATTTAAAGAACAGTACCTGAATTTTTCGATACACACACCGCATTCTTTTCTAAACTTCTTATCCTCTTCTTTCAAACGCTGTGCTAAATTTCGTTTACTACGCCCCTCTTTTTTGGTATCCCCTACAATTCCTATATAGAGATATATTGTTTCTTCGTCATGCTTTTTTCCTGACCATATATAGAGACAATCTTGTACCTCTGTATATTCTCCCACTTGCTCGAAAGGGATCCAAGCACTGGGACTATTCTATAATGGTGCCCGAGACGGCGTTGAAGAGACATTGCGAAATCCTTGCTTCAAAAGGTTTTTTATTTTTTCGGTTGCTTTTGTTCCCGGTTTTTTTTCAATTCCCACAACCTTCAAATATATAGGCTCATCTGCACTTATATCACAAATCAGTTTTTCCCCTATAACCTGTTCTTCTACATAGGTATGCACGCCATCCATCTTTAGTTGATTGAATTGCACCGAATCATTTACTGTAAACTGCCATGCTGCAGCTAGATTTTTTTCTTTATCTATATGTTTAGGTGAAAAAGTTATATGGGATACTCTTCCCGCATAATCAAAAACACCTTCTCTTCTCTGCTCTGCGATGCAGACCAGTCTCGGCAACATTTTATCGGAAGTCCTAAGACTCCAATCTTTAATGACATCGGGGTAATTTTAATTTCAATTCTCATAACTTTAAATTTGATAGTTTACTTATTTAAGGAACAAAAAGCACATCGCATCTGGATTACTTTCCAAGACGCAATGTGCCCTGACTATTTAGCTTCTATATATAATTTATAATAGCAAAAAAGCTGACTAGACCTACCTACCTGTCTGTCTGTCTGTCTGTCTGTCTGTCTGTCTGTCTGTCTGTCTGTCTGTCTGTCTGTCTGTCAACAGGATAATTTTGGACTGCATATTTTTCAATACCTCAAAAAAATTTGTCATTTTCCATTTAGCTCAGGATCCAACCTGTATCTACTTAGACACATTCTACAACAACTTTTACAGAAAGGCAAGACGCGGTATGGTTCATCTATTACAAATACCTCATAATTGTCCGAGCCTTTCTCTGATATGAAAGTTCTATTCGCAAGCAAAAAAAGGAGCCGCTGCTCCACGGATGATCCTTCATCCATTTCACAGCGGCTCCCTTTTTCTTTATGAGAGTGCTTCGGCTCTCCTTAGCCCTCGATGGAGATATACTGCTTGCCTTCCACCACCGGCTTTGCTTCCTTCTTCGGGATGGAGAGCTTCAGAATACCATGCTTGAACTCGCCCTTGATATCCTCCTGGGTAACGTCTTCGCCTACATAGAAGCTCCGCTCGCAGGCGCCTGCATAACGCTCCCTCCGGATATAATGGCCGGTCTGCTGATCCTGCTGGTCCTTGTCCAGGCCCTTGGCAGCGCTGATGGTCAGATAACCATTCTCCAGGGAAACCTTGATCTCGTCCTTGGAAAATCCCGGCAGATCCATCGTCAGCTCATAGCCATGATCCAGTTCCTTGATATCTGTCTTCATCAGGTTCTTGCTGTGGCGGCCATAGAGCTTTTTCTCAATGTCTCTTTCCGGTCTGTCATCGTAAAACGGGAAATCCCTGAAAAACTCATCGAACATATTCTCTCCAAAAATACTAGGCATCAACATAAAACTTCACTCCTTTTCTCTAAAAGGCCCTGAGGCCTGCTTCATGAACAACCTTGTTTCTTTGGAGCGGAGGTACCGGAACCTTTCTTTTTGTTCCTCTCCCTTCGTTCTGGCTATGTTATAACACCGTTTGTTAGCACTGTCAAGAGGCGAGTGCTAATTTTTTCAAATTTTTTTCATCTTTCCGGCTTCATCCCTTTCTTTTATACACCGTAAAGCGGTAATGCACGCCCTGATCTTCCTTTTCTTCTCCTTCCGAAGCCCGTTCCCATTCCGGGTCCGCATCCAGATCCGGGAAAAAGGTATCCGCCTCCCTTTGACAGTCGTTTACGGTCACAAGGCAGGTATCGCAGTAAGGAAGCAGCTCCCGGTAGATCTGTTCGCCGCCGATGACGAACACCTCTCCGGCCTGTTCCAGTCCTTCCGTTTCTCCCTCCTGTTTCCTGTCCTCCCTCTGCAGGAGATCAAGGAGCTCCGGAAGGGAAGCCGCCGTTTCCAGACGGGTACCCTCCTCCGGCTGACCGGCAATGGCCCGGATGGCCTCCGCCAGCTGCTCCGGCTGCCTGGTGAGGACGATATTCCGCCGTCCCTTAAGGGGCTTTCCTCCTGGAAAGCTCTCCAAGGTCTTCCGCCCCATGACCACGGTCTTTCCCTTGGTGGCGGTGCGGAAAAACCTCATATCCTCGGGGATATGCACCAGCAGATCCCCCTCTGCCCCGATGCCCCAGGATCTGTTTACATTTACAATGGCTGTCAGCATCAATACACGTTCTCCTTTCCCTGATTTTGCCGTGTTTTTCACGGCATAACGGTATACCCGAAGGGTGCTTCCCTGATTTTGCCGTGTTTTTCACGGCATAACGGTATACCCGAAGGGTGCTTCCCTGATTTTGCCGTGTTTTTCACGGCATAACGGTATACCCGAAGGGTGCTTCTGTCTAATAAAGGCCGCATGCCTTCCAGCCTGCAGCCTTTTCTCTGTTCCTTCAAACTGATCAGATCGCGATGGGGATGTTCTTGATCTGCTCCCCGTGCTGGTAATCGATGAGCTTCACATCCTCCGGCGTAAAGTCGTAGAAATTCTTTACCTCAGGATTCAGCCAGAACTTCGGGGCCGGATAGGCCTCCCGGCTGATGAGCTCCTCGATGAGGGGTACATGGCGGTCATAGATATGGGCGTCTGCGATGACATGCAAAAGCTCTCCTGCCTCCATGTCGCAGACCTGAGCCATCATGTGCACCAGCACCGCGTACTGCACCACGTTCCAGTTATTGGCCGCCAGCACGTCGTTGGACCGCTGATTTAAGATGGCGTTCAGCACCAGCTTGCCCGTTTCCTCGTTTTTCGTGCAGTTGAAGGTCATGCTGTAGGCGCAGGGATACAGGTTCATCTCGTGCAGATCCTGGAAGTTGTAGATGTTGGTCATGATCCGGCGGCTGTAGGGGTTGTGCTTCAGATCGTAGATCACCCGGTCCACCATATCGAACATGCCCTCTTTGTACTCGTGCTTCACGCTCATCTGATAGCCATAGGCCTTGCCGATGCTGCCGTCGGGATCCGCCCATTCGTCCCAGATGTGGCTGTTCAGGTCGTGGATGTTGTTGGACTTTTTCTGCCAGATCCACAGAAGCTCGTCGGTGGCCGACTTTACGGCGGTGCGCCGCAGGGTCAGCACCGGAAACTCCTTCCGCAGATCGTAACGGTTCACCACCCCGAACCGCTTCAGGGTATAGGCCGGGGTTCCGTCCGGCCAGTGGGGCCGTACCTTTTCCCCGCGGGTGTCCGTGCCGTTGTCGATGATGTCCCGGCACATTTTCTTGAACACTTCATCAGCATATGCCATGTCTTTGTCCTCCCCTCCGCTGCCTGGGCAGCAAAAAACGCTTTGTCTGCCATACAGTATAGCAGAACAAAGCGTTCCTGTCATTCTTCGTTAATTATCTGTCAACACCTGGGGTCTTCCGGTCCCATTACTTCGTGTATTTCTTCAGGTCCTTCAGGAAACGGTCCACGTTTTCCTCTTTGGTGGCCCAGGAGGTGCAGAGCCGCACCGCGCTGTGGGTTTCGTCCACGCGGCACCAGTATCCGTAGGTGTACTTTTTGGACAGCTTTTTCAGCACCGCATCCGGCAGGATCGGGAACTGCTGATTGGTATAGCTGTCCTGATACATGTCGTAGCCCAGGGCCTTGATGCCCTCCTTCAGCTTAAGCGCCAGCCGGTCCGCATGATCGGAGATCTGATAGTAGAGGCAGTTTTTGCCCTTGCCTTCAAAGAGCACCTCGAACTGGATGCCCAGGAGCCGTCCCTTTGCCAGAAGGCCGCCCTTCTGCTTCATGAGATACCGGAAATCGTCGTGGAGGGCGTGGTTATGGAACACGATGGCCTCCCCGAACAGGGCTCCCACCTTGGTACCGCCGATATAGAACACGTCGGTATATTTGTAAATGTCCGCCATGGTCAGGTCCGACTTTTCGGACATCAGTCCATAGCCCAGACGGGCGCCGTCCAGATACAGGTACAGATCGTGCTTTTTGCAGGTCTTGTACAGGGCCTTGAGCTCCGCCTTGGAGTACAGGGTCCCTTCCTCGGTGGCATAGGAAATGAACACCACCTTGGGCTTTACCATGTGCTGCTTCATCTCGTCGGCGTTGTGGGCGGTGACATACTCGTCCACCTGCTTTGCGGAGATCTTGCCCTCATGGTTGGGCAGGGTCAGCACCTTGTGGCCGGTGGCCTCGATGGAGCCGGTCTCATGGACGGAGATATGGCCGGTATCCGCCGCGATGACGCCCTCATGGTGGCGCATCAGGGCAGCCAGCACCGTCATGTTGGTCTGGGTGCCGCCTACCAGGAACTGCACATAGGCCTCCGGATCCTTCACCTGCTCCCGGATCAGGGCTCTCGCCCGGTCGCAGTAATCGTCCACGCCGTATCCCGGCGTCTGGTCCATATTGGTCTCGCAGAGGCGCTCCAGGATCTTTTCGTGAGCTCCCTCCAGATAATCGCAGTTAAACATAATCATGGCTTCAACCTCCTCCTGTCCCCTGTCCATACCCCGGGACATTTCCTGTTAAGCCCATTTTAATTTGGGCCGCTGCGGTTGTCAATGAGCCGCGGAAAACTTAAACATATGTCTTTTTGCGAGAGACATTTCCGCTTCACAAACCGCTCTGGATGCCGTCACAGCTCTTTGGGACGGCCCCATTTCGTAAGGCCCGCCGCAAGGAACCGGTCCTTGTCGATGAACTTCGCCCGCCGCTTCAAAAACCAGATGGAAGCCAGCAGATAGAACACCGCGCCGGAGATCAGGTTGATGCCATAATTCAGATGCAGGCCGAAAAGGCCGATCAAAACGATCACCGCCACCAGAAGGGGCAGGAAGGGCATCAGAGGCGCTATAAAGCCCCGGCGGATCGTGCCCAGGGGATACATCTTCCGGAAGCGCAGCATCATGATGCAGGTCAGAAGGTATACCATCAGGGCGGAGAAAATGGAAAAAGTCACCACCTGATCCAGAAGCCCCGTCATGGCAAAGGCCAGGGAGATGGGCAGAAGGAAGATAATGGCCCGGTAATGGGAACCGTACCGGGGATGCTCCTTTGCGAAAAGATCCGGCAAAAGGGTATCCCGGGACAGGGCCGCCCAGGCATGGCTGGAGTCGTTGATACAGCCGTTGGCGCTGGCCAGGCAGGCCAGGATAGAGCCTACGAACAACGCCACCGCCACGAAAAGCTTTCCGGTAGCCAGAGCCGCCTCATACAGCGGATACACGGACTCTCCCAGCGCGCCGGCAGGAATCAGGCCGGAGCAGACGAACCAGGTGATGGTCCCGCCGATCAGAAGGGTCGCCAGGCCTACGATGGCTCCCAGGGGAATGGCCCGGTTGGGGCTGCGGCATTCGTCCGCTGCCATGGCGGTTCCCTCGATGCCCAGGAAGAACCAGCAGGAATAACCGATGCCCGCCATGACGCCCAGATACCCGTAGGGCAGCCCATCCGTCAGAGCCTTCAGATCCAGCAGGGTGGCGTTGGGGTCGAAAAAGTTGGTGGACATCAGCAGCAGTACCACGCAGGCAAAGGCGATGGCCGTAATGACAAAGTTCAGGGTCAGGGTCGCCTGAGCGCCCCGGTAATTGATAAAGGCCAGCACCAGCAGGGTCAGGATATTGAAGGGCAGGGGATCGATGGCCGGATTCAGCGCGTTCAGCAGCTGTCCCACCACGATCACGTCGCCGGCCTCCAGCATGGCGTATTCAAACACCAGCATCAGCCCCACGTTAAAGGCCGCCAGCGGTCCCAGGAGGTACTTGGCCATGGTATACTGGCCTCCGGCCTCCGGCATCACCGCGGACATCTCCGATACCATCATCACCTGTCCGATATACATCATGCCCATGGTCCAGAGTCCGATGAGGGCCGCCAGGGAGCCGCCCTGCTTGATGGTCAGATTCCAGCCCATGAATTCGCCTACAAGGACGATTCCCACGCCCAGGGCCCAGACATGCAGAGGCCCCAGCACTCGCCTTTGGCTGTGGGATGCTTCCGGAGGATTTTTCCGGGTCTCCGTTTCCTGAATGTTAATCCGCGCTTCCATCCCGTTCCTCCTTTCCTTCCGCAGCCTCGGGATTTTCTTTTTCTTCCATGAACCGGCGCTCCGTCTTGATAAAATCGCCGAACAGCAACGCCCCTACGATCAGGCAGAGGATCCATGCGCCGATATTGCAAAGCTCAGCCATCACGCTTCCTCCTTTTCTTTTTCATCCTTGTTCTGTTCAAAAAACCGGGTGATCAGCTCCCGCAGGCTCTTGAGGCTCATATGCAGCATAAAGAACAGATAGCCTCCCAGGGCCGCGATCAGCCCCAGCAACAGCAGAGGATTCAGGCTATAACCTGTAAAAGCCTCCGAACTGTTCCCCTTTGTCAGGAGCATGGTGGTCAAAAGGACGATAAAACAGAGGATCAGCACAAACAGGATGTCCCACACCATCAGCAGCCGGTCCTTCCAGCTTTTTTTCTTCATGACTGCTTCCTCCCTTCTTCTTTGCCGCTCTGTGTTTCACTGCATGAGGCTGCGCCCGATGAGCGCCCTGCTGCAGCCAGCTCCCGATAGTAGATCTCTTCTCCATACACCTCGTCGCGGTTTTGCTGCAGATAACGCAGCACCCACAGCATGGCCCCCGCCAGGGCAAGCAGGGACACCCCGCACACCGCCGTCAGCAGAACCGTCGTAGAACCGCCTTCCGCCAGGGGCAGCACCTGAAACAGCACAAACAGCGTGATGGCCGCTGCCGCCAAAAGGAACACCACAAGCAGCGCGCAGTCCCGCCGGAACATGCCGTCGATCTTTCCCTTTGTTTCCGTCTTCTGAACGTTCATGAAGACCGCCTCCTTTTTTGTAGGTTTTGTAAATACAGTCACCATACTGTAACTTTGCTAACATGATAACACCATGTTTTTAGAACCGCAAGCAAAAATACAAGAAATGACCGCTTCCGACAAAACTTACATCGAACATGCAAAAAAAGACCTCCGCTTTCGCGAAGATCTCTTTCCTTCCGTGCGTGAGAAGATTCGAACTCCCGGCCTTCTGATCCGTAGTCAGACGCTCTATCCAGCTGAGCTACACGCACATCCCTATGGGAATTGCACCCCGGTTTCCCAAGACGCAGATTATATTATAATGATACCCTCTGTAAATGTCAAGAAAAATATTCACTGATCACGATCTGCAGCCTGCGGATCCCGTTGTACTCATTGATCTCCGGATAATACAGGATGTTGACCTGATCCATGGCGGAAAGCTCCTCCCGCATCCGGTCCGCTTCTCCGAAGAGGATCCCGTCCACGCCGGGACCTGCCCCGTCCAGCACCCGGCAGCGCAGCACGTTCCGGTTCTTTCCTATGACTCTCAGATCCCGGAGCCGCACCGCCTTTTCCGCAAACACCGGTTTCTCGTTGCCTGGCCCAAAGGGCTCCAGAAGCGCCAGCTCCTGCACCAGCCGCTCCGTCACATAGGAGACCGGCATGGCCGCATCGATCCAGACGGTTTTCCGGAAATCCTCCGGGCAAAGGCCTGCCTGCCGGTTCAGCTCCCGCCGGAAGGCTTCCAGGTTTTCCCGCCGGAGGCTCAGTCCCGCCGCCATGGGATGCCCTCCGAACTTTTCCAAAAGCTCCGACACGCCGCAGAGCCCCTGGAACATATGGTAGGCTTCGATGGAACGGCCGCTGCCCTTTACGGCCTCCGCTCCCTCCGTCAGCACAAAACAGGGCTTTCCGTATTTTTCCCGGATCCGGCCCGCCACGATTCCCGCCAGGGATTCGTGGAGCTTTGGCAAAAACAGCACCAGCACCTGATCCTCCGGATACAGGCTTTCCGCCTGCCGGGCCGCTTCCTCCACCCCCTGCTCCGTCATGGCCTTCCGCTCCTCGTTGAGCTCCTGCAGGTGCAGGGCCAGGGGAAGGGAGTTTTCCGGGGAGCCGCAAAGGAACAGCTGCAGGGCCGTCTCCGCTGACTCGAGCCTTCCGCCCGCATTGATGCAGGGCCCTATGACAAAACCGATATGATAGGCGGTAAGCCGTTTTCCGGTAAGGCCGCAGACCTCCACCAGCTTTGCGAGGCCGGGGTTTTCGCACCCGGCGTTCATACGCCGCAAGCCCTCCCGGACGATGATGCGGTTGCCGCCCTGCAGCTCCATCACATCCCCCACGGTGGCCACTGCCGCAAATTCCAGGAAGGCCTCCCACTCCCTCCGGGGGATGCCGGTCTTTTCATAGAGGCGTTCCAACAGCCGCCAGGCCACCACTGCGCCGCAGATGTTTTTTTCCGGATAGGCGCTTTTACTGAGCTTGGGGTTTACGATGGCGTCTGCCGGTGGCAGCTGTTCCTCCCCCGCCTCATCCAGACGGACCTCATGGTGATCCGTGACGATCACCTTAAAGCCCCTTTCCTTAGCCTCCCGCAGTTCCTCCAGCGCCGCGATGCCGTTGTCGCAGGTGAGCACCGCCTCCACGCCGTCGGAAACAGCCACCTCGATGATCTGCAGGTTGATGCCGTAGCCGTCCCGGATCCGGTCCGGAATCACATGGTCGATGAGGGCGCAGGAAGCTTTTCCTTTTTCCCCTTCTTCCGGAACGTCCTGCAGGGCTTCCTGAACCCGCAGGAGCCCCTTCTGCAGGATATATGTGGCGCAGACTCCGTCGATGTCGTAGTCCCCCACGATGCGGATATGCCTTCCTTCCCGTATCAGCCTATGCAAAAGCGACGCGGCCTTTTCGATATCCGGAAGCAGCGACGCCTCCGGCAGGTCGGAAAGCCTGCCGGACAGATAGTTCCGAATCTGTTCCTCCCCCACCACGTCTCTGTTCCGAATGATCCGGGCCGTTACCTGGTCGATGCCGAATTCTTCCGCGATCTTCTGAAAATCCGCCCGTTTTGTATAAAGCATCATCCTCGTTTCCATATCTGTTTCCTTGTCCTTTCGAATCGAAAAAGGGGCGGCAAACGCCGTCCCTCTCCAGCCGGAACACCGGCTGATATTACTTTGTTTCCTCTTCCTTGGGCTGCTCGCTGGTGCAGTGGGGGCATCTGGTCGCCTCGATCGGGATCTCAGACTTGCAGAAGGGGCAAACCTTGGTGGTGGGAACTGCAGGCTCCTCTTCCTTCTTTACGCCAAGGGCAACCAGCTTGTTCACGGCCTTCAGCAGGCAGAACAGGATGAATGCCATGATAACGAAATTCACAACGGAGGATACGAAATTCGCTCCGAATTCCTTTACCTGGGCAAGGGTATACATCTGCGCTCCGGTGCAGAAGTTCAGGATGGGGGTCAGCACATTTTCCGTCAGAGCCGTTACAATGCTGGAGAACGCACCTCCGATGATAACACCGACTGCCATATCCATCACGTTTCCGCGAAGGGCAAATGCCTTGAACTCTTCGATAAACTTCTTCATTGACTACTCCTTACTTTCAATACTACACAAAAGATTACCAAGAGAACAGTTTATCGACCCCCCGCCCTTTCTGTCAAGCCTTTTTTCTGAATATCTACAAATTCTGTAAAATGTCCACAGCTCCCGGAAGCGGGGTATGCCCCTGACCGGCAGTTCTTACATATGATCGCAGATCTGCAGCCAGCTCCGCAGCTCCGCTTCCTCCTCCGGCCGTTTCTTTGTCAGCTGGGCCGCCGCCACCAGAGGCAGCCAGTCCTGTACATAGCTCTTTTTGGTGCCGGTCTTCTGGCAGAACAGATCCAGATAGCATTCCGCTCCTTCCCTGTCCTCAAGGGCCAGGATCAGGTAGGTCCTGGCAGCGTCCGCAGAGGCATTTCCCTTTGTGCCATGCACCCAGTCGATGACATGGAAGCCGCCCTCCGGATCCACGATCACATTGGCAGGCCGCAGATCCCCGTGACACAGCTTTTCATGCCGGGGCATGGCGGCGAGCCTGGTCAGAAGCTCGTACCGGGTGCTCTCGTCGATCTGAAGCTCGTTCAGCTGCCGCGCCATCTTGTCCTTCAGCTGTTCCAGAAGGGGCGCCCGATGGGCCTGGAGCGCTGTCTGCAGCTCCACCAGCTGCTGCAGGTATTCCTCCTTTTTCTCCGGATGTTTCTTCATCAGCGCTTCCAGGGTCTCCCCCTCCGCATATTCCCGCCGCAGGATCCATTTCCCTTTCTCACATTCCACGGACAGCACCTTCGGCACCAGGGGACCGCAGACAGCCTCGGCCCGGGCGTTGATGAAAGCCTCGTGGAAGACCTCCTCCTTTGGGAAATCCTTTGCAAATTCCTTGCATACGGCGTCCTTTTCCCGGTAAATGACCCTGCTGGGATTTTCCGATAATATCTCTTTTGCCATGATCCTCATTCCTCCTTATGCTTCATCCATTTCCTGATAGGGCTCTCCGTAATAGGCCATCCGGTACATTTCCCGGATCTCCTTCATCAGAGGATAACGGGGGTTTGCCCCTGTACACTGGTCGTCAAAGGCATTTTCCGTCATCTCATCCAGGGTCTCAAAAAACGCCTTTTCCTCCACACCGTAGTCCCGGATGCTGTCCCGGATCCCTACTGCGTGCTTCAGCTCCGTCAGCTTGTCCAGGAATCGCTCAAACACCTCCCGGTCGTCCTTTCCGGTGACGCCGCAGGCTCTCGCCGCTTCCGCATAGCGCTCCAGGGTATGGGGATATGCGTACTGGGGGAAGGTGCCCATCTTCGGCGGTTTTTCGTTGACGTTATACTGCAGCACATAGTTGATCAGCAGGGCGTTGGCGACTCCATGGGGAATGTGATGGTAAGCCCCCAGCTTGTGGGCCATGGAATGGCAGACCCCCAGGAAGGCGTTGGCAAAGGCCATACCCGCCATGGTAGAAGCGTTTGCCATGTGCTCTCTCGCCTCCACATTGCCGCCGTTTGCATAGGCCTCCGGCAGATACCGGAAGATCTCCTGCATGGCTTTTATAGCCAGGGCGTCCGTATAGGGGGAAGCCATCATGGAGGCGTAGGCCTCCAGGGCATGGGTCATGGCGTCGATGCCCGAGGCGGCGGTCAGGCCCTTGGGCTGGGTCATCATATTGTCCGTGTCGATGATGGCCATCTCCGGCATCAGCTCGTAGTCCGTCACCGGGTATTTGATTCCCGTTTTCTCATCGGTGATCACCGCAAAGGGGGTCGCCTCAGAGCCGGTTCCGGAGGAAGTGGGGATGGCGATAAAGCAGCATTTTTCTCCCAGCTTCGGGAAGGAGTAGATCTTTTTCCGGATGTCGATGTAGCGCATGGACATATCGGAAAAGGCTGCGTCAGGGCATTCGTACAAAAGCCACATGATCTTGCCCGCGTCCATGGCGGAGCCGCCGCCAAAGGCGATGATGCAGTCCGGATGGAAGCTTTCCATCACCTGGACCCCGGCTCTGGCATTTGCCAGGGTGGGATCCGGCTGCACATCGGAAAATACCGTATACTGGATGCCCAGCTCTGCAAGCCGTTTTTCCACCGGTTTCGTAAAACCGTTATCGAACAGGAACTGATCCGTCACCACAAAGCATCTCCTGGCGTGATAGCAGGTTTTCAGCTCCTCCAGGGCAACGGGCATACAGCCCTTTTTGAAATACACCTTCCGGGGCGCTCTGAACCACAGCATGTTTTCTCTCCTCTCCGCCACTTTCTTATAATTCAGCAGGTTTTTGATTCCCACATTGTCCGAAACGGAATTGCCGCCCCAGGAGCCGCAGCCCAGGGTCAGGGAGGGAGCCAGCATGAAGTTGTAAAGATCTCCGATGCCGCCCTGGGAAGAGGGGGTGTTGATCAGGATCCGGCAGGTCTTCATGGCTGCCGCGTGCTTTCTGATCTTGTCCCCTTCCGCCGGGTCCACAAAAAGGGAGGCCGTATGGCCGTAGCCCCCGTCTGCCACCAGCCGTTCCGCCTTTTCCAGCGCCTCCTCAAAGGTATCCGCCCGGTACATGGCCAGCACCGGAGAAAGCTTTTCATGGGCAAAGGCCTCAGAGGGCTCCAGAGAGCTCACCTCGCCGATGAGCACCTTGGTGCCCGCCGGTACCGCGATGCCTGCCATCTTTGCGATGGCCGCAGCCGGTTGTCCCACGATCTTCGCGTTCAGGGAGCCGTTGATGAGGATGGTCTGCCGCATTTTATCCAGCTCTTCTCCCTGCAGGAAATAGCAGCCCCGTTTTTCAAATTCCTTCCGCACCCTGTCGTAAACAGAGGAAAGCACCGTTACCGACTGCTCCGAAGCGCAGATCATGCCGTTGTCAAAGGTCTTGGAATGGATGATGGAGCTCACCGCCATGGGGATGTCCGCCGTCTCGTCGATGATGGCCGGAGTGTTGCCCGCCCCCACGCCGATGGCCGGTTTTCCGGAGGAATAGGCGGAATGCACCATGCCGGGGCCGCCGGTGGCCAGGATGCAGTCTGCCTCCCGCATCAGCTCATTGGTCATCTCCAGGGAGGGCACGTCGATCCAGCCTATGATGCCCTCCGGCGCGCCTGCCTTTACCGCCGCCTCCAGCACGATCCGGGCGGCTGCAGCCGTACAGTTCTTCGCCCTGGGATGGGGTGAGATCAGGATGGCGTTCCTGGTCTTTAAGGCGATCAGGGCCTTGAAGATCGCGGTAGATGTGGGGTTCGTGGTGGGGATCACCGCAGCGATCAGCCCCAGAGGCTCCGCCACCACCTTATATCCAAAGGCCTCGTCCTCTTCGATGATGCCGCAGGTCTTTTCATCCTTATATTTATGGTAGATATACTCCGCAGCGTAATTGTTTTTGATGACCTTGTCCTCCACAACGCCCATGCCGGTTTCCTCCACCGCCATCTTCGCCAGTGGGATCCGCTGGGCGTTTGCCGCAGAGGCTGCCGCCCGGAAGATCGCATCTACCTGCTCCTGGCTGTAGGACGCATAGATCTCCTGAGCCTTTCGCATCTGGGCGATCTTTTCCTGAAGGGCCTCCATCGTATCTACAACAAAGTTTTTATCTGCTGCCATGATCTGCCTCCTGTCTTTGAAATATTGTTAATTATTTAACAATTCTCCCTTATCATAGCACTCTGTTATTTTTTTGTCAATCTTCTTTTTCTTAAAATTCTCTCTTATCTTTTCACCTTCGGGCACTTTTTCAGAAGACAGGGTGTATTTCCCGGCAGATATGCTATAATGATCGAAAGAAGTATTTTTTTGGAGCTGACAGGATATGAAAACAGCAGCGCGCAATTCAGAACATGCCAATCTCATGACGGAGGGCAGCATTCCAAAGAAGATCGTCTCCTTTGCCATTCCGCTGTTCCTCGGAAATCTCTTTCAGCAGCTTTACAACACCGCTGACTCCTTGATCGTAGGTAATTTTTTAGGCAGCGACGCCCTGGCGGCGGTCAGCTCCTCCAGCCCCCTGATCTTTCTGATGGTGGGCTTTTTTAACGGTCTGTCCCTGGGTGCAGGAGTGGTCATCGCCCATTATTACGGCGCAGAAAAGGACAGCCTGGTTTCCCGTGCTGTCCATACCACCGTCTCCGTGGGACTGATCTGCGGCGTGCTTCTGACCTTCATCGGCCTTGTGTTCGCGCCCCAGATGCTGCTATTGATGGGAACGCCGGAATCCATCCTGCCTCAGTCCGTTTCTTATTTTAAGGTGTATTTCATGGGATCCCTGGCCTTCGTCATGTATAACGTCTGCGTGGGCGTCCTGCAGTCTGTAGGCGACAGCAGGCATCCCCTTTACTACCTGATCGTTTCCTCTCTGGTGAACATTGTGCTGGACCTGTTCTTTGTGGGCGTCCTTGGCCTTGGGGTCTGGTCCGCCGCTTTTGCCACCATCATCTCCCAGTTTGTCAGCGCCATTCTGAGCCTCTGGCACCTGCTGAGGGCCTCCGGCAGCTACCGGCTGGAGCTCCGGAGGCTCCGTATCCACCGGCGCATGCTTTACGCCATCGCCCAGAACGGCCTGCCCGCAGGCTTTCAGAACTCCATCATCGCCCTGGCAAACGTGGTGGTGCAGTCCAATATCAACGCCTTCGGCGCAGCCGCCGTGGCTGGCTGCGGCGCTTATTCCAAGATCGAGGGCTTTGCCTTTCTGCCCATCACAAGCTTTGCCCTGTCCATGAGCACCTTTGTGAGCCAGAATCTGGGAGCGAAACGGTTTGACCGGGTAAAATCCGGCACCCGTTTCGGGATCCTCTGCTCCATCTCCCTGGCGGAGCTCATCGGCCTCAGCATCTTCCTGCTGGCGCCGGTTCTGATCGCGGCCTTCAACGACGCGCCGGAGGTGGTGTCCTACGGCACGGACCAGGCCCGCACCATCGCCCTCTTTTACTGCATGCTGGCCTTTTCCCACTGCGCGGCGGGCATCATGCGGGGCGCAGGCAAGGCCGCCGTTCCCATGCTGGTGATGCTGGTCTGCTGGTGTCTGATCCGGGTCAGCTACATCACCCTGGCGGTGCATTTCCTGCCGGACATCCATGTGGTCTTCTGGGCCTATCCTCTGACCTGGAGCTTGAGCTCCATCGTGTTCCTGTGCTATATGCGATACGGAAAATGGATGAAAGGGGCTGCGTAAGGCAGCCCCTTTTATTCGTCCCGCTCTCCGTTTTTTCTACCTTTCAGGTTTTCTCTGTCTTTCCGGCTTACTCCCTTTCTCCCCCTTTGTCCATGTCCCCGGTATCATCCATGCAGCGGTATGCCCTTGCCGCCTTTGCGAATACCTGGTCGATCCGCTTCATATAACCGCCCTTGAAAAAGGCGCACTTGCTGGGATCGTAATGGAGGAAATCCCCGGTAAAGGCCGTGGAGCGCCAAAAGCAGCTCTTCCTTAAGCCGGACACAGCGGTCGTAGATCAGGGAAAAGCCCTCCAAAAAGACCTCCTCAAAGCCCAGCACCGTGCGCTTCTTCCCATCCACAACGGGAAGCTGGCAGGTTTTTTCGTCCTTATCCAGCAGGATGCTGTACTGCTTTCCTCCCGCCAGGGCAGGCAGGATGGAGCTGGGGAAAAGGGAATGGTTCAGGTCATAAATAAAGCTGTTTTCCTCCGCCTTGGGTTCGGGAAAAAGCTTTGGATCGCTGAAGGTTTCCGGCTGAGGCGTCAGGATGGTCTCCATGTCCACCAGAATGGGATAAACGCCCTGGGCCACCAGGTTTTCCGAATGGAGGTTGCTTGTGCCAAACATCTGGAACAGGGCGCACAGTCCGCCCAGGTTCCGGAAGTACCTCCCCGCCTCCGCCTCGGTGGAAGCAGGGGCGGCAGGGATGTTCTGGCAAAAGGCATAGCCCTGCCCCAAAACGCAGTCCGGAACGCAGGCGATGTCGGAAAACCACCGGTCCACGATCTGCCCGAACAGCACATCCGTCCGGCAGTCTCTCGGCTTATAGTAAAAGCTCCCTTTTTCCGCATCCACCCGGATGGTGGATCTTCCGTGAAAATGCTGATCTGCCATCTGGGCGCTCCAGCCGGTAATTCTTCCGAAATCCTCCCCGGAAAAAAAGGCGGCGCAGATCTCCCGCCTGTTTGCTGCGATCCGCTCCATCAGCTCCAAAAAGGCGGCGCAGAAACGGTCTGCGCAGCCGTCGAGCCCTCCGGAAAGCAGCGGGGCGGCCGTAAACAATAGAAACTTGCTTCTATCCCATGTACTCTATGATCTTCGCTCCCGACAAATGCAAATACTGTCCATCTTTCACCGAGATGATTTTTTCTCCCTTGAAATTCTGTCTCTCAACTGAAGTTTTGTAGTCTGACGAATTTTCAATTGAATAACCGTCATAGGATGATTGTCCGTCAGTCTGTATTTTGTACTTTCCCGCAGGAATATGGTATCCTACCTTAAACACTTCTCCTATCCTATAATTGATCTGAGGAACTTCGCTTATAGGCGACATTGTGCAGCGTTGTAGTTTTAAATATTCCCCATCATTTACTGTTATGATTGTGTTGTAGTCAAATGGTCTACTATCCAAACTCGTGCTGATATCAAGAGTCCTATCAGGGTACCTTGTATAATATCCATAAAGTGAACTTGTCGAAAAGAGGACATATTCTCCTGCGCTGATATCAGTTCCTACTTTATACACGGTGTTTTGTCCATCATAAACTGTTGTTGGTTTAGAAGTTTCAGTAGGAAGCTGAACAGTTGATGATGCAGAGGTTTCAGCCGGAGGTTGAGCAGCCTGCATCGGCAAAGAGTTTTTTGTCTGAACAACTCCATTGATAACCCAAGCTCCATTGGTATCGACGGTATATCCGTCCGGAGTAGTAGTGTCCGCCAACATATTACCATGCTGATTAAAATAGTAACATTCAGCCGTACCGTCATTATTTCCATCTATCCACTTCCATGTATTTATCGGACGACTTCCATCATCCTCTTGATACCACCAACCTTCGGCATTGGTTTTCCACTGTCCAGCATATGCTGTACTTCCCATTCCTAACGCCAATACTGCAACAGATATCATCAAATATTTTCTTTTCATTTTTTTACTCCGTTATATCGTACTTGCAAACACCATTTTCATACGTCAGCAACTCCAAATCTTTATCTTCTGCACTGACAATATGAACGGTAATATATCCATTATGGTCTTGACTGTCTTTCCGATAATCGTCCCAGAAGTCGTCATTTA
Organism: uncultured Lachnospiraceae bacterium; assembly: GCA_944381405.1. Classification (GTDB taxonomy): domain Bacteria; phylum Bacillota; class Clostridia; order Lachnospirales; family Lachnospiraceae; genus Avilachnospira. The sequence goes on from CALWLA010000009.1 coordinate 58,848, forward strand.
ACAGCTTCAAAGTCAGGGAGGCTGTAGATTTCATGAAGCCCCATTTTGTACCCCGCTCATCATTTCCACTAATATGCGCTTGATAAGCCTCATCAATACCGGTTCCCCACGCGGTAACGGTAATCTCACTACCTTCCCGCTCTACATTTGTCTTCATCGAGTAGGTACTCATCATTCCCTTAAATGTATTCTCGAACTTAACCAAGAAAGTCTCAAGTTTTTCTTCCTCTTCCTCTGACAGACCATCCTGACTACCTTCTTCATCTTGGGAGGTATCATCTTCTCCAATCCCTGTAAGTTCTTCCAATTTGCCAGGGTCGTCAACCAGGATATCATAAACGATTCGTCCATTTTCTGCGCTCAAAAGAATCACCGAATGATCTCTCGCGCTAACCTGGCTGAATGTCACAGTACCATTGAAGCCATAGGTATTATGGTAACCATCATACATTGTCCTCGCGGTATTCTGGAATGTGTTCTTTGAGGCACCCCAGCTCTGAGCAACTGCAAGTTCATCCTCCAAGCCCGAATCTACCCATATTTTTAAGTTTACATCTTCTCCGGATACGGTTATTTCATGTCCATTAAAGCCTGCTGCAAATTCCTCGAGGCCATCTGTAAAATCCTGCATTGCCTGCTTTTCATCTTTAACTCCGGACGACTGCGTTCCATCTCCACTTCCAGCGATACTATCGAGTTTCTCTGGATCGTCTTCCAGAATATCATACACAACTTGTCCGTTTTCCGCACTCAGGAGCGTGATAGATGAATCCTTTGCGCTGATCTGGCTGAGGGTGAATGTACCATCCAAGTCATAATCATTCTGGTAGCTGTTGTAAAGGGCTTGAGCCAAGCTGATAAACGAATCCTTTGCGCTGCCCCAGTTCCGCTGTGCAGCTACGGCTTCTTCCCACTCTGGTTTATCCCACAGTTTTAAAGTGACATCTTCTCCATCTGACGTAATCTTATAGCCTGGACTGTTCTCAACCGCCATGGCGAGCCGTGCTTTAAAGGCTTTCACCTCGTCCGCTTTATCATCCTCATCCTTGGATGAACTCGAGGTACCGGAAGAATGGCTGCCTCTGGAAGAAGTTCCAGAGCTGTATCCGCCGCCGGTGCTGATGCTGGTTGCGTTCTCGGAATAGATCACGCCGCCGCTGGTGCTGGTGGTTCCTGCACTGGGCGCAACGCTGGCCTCGCTGTAGGGCAGCGCCGTTTTCGCCTGGGGCGCTGCGGTCACCTGTACCACACCGTCCTTTACCCACTCGCCGTAAAGGTTCAGCTGAGATCCGTCGGGCGCGGTTCCGTTGGCCAGCATATATCCGTTGGCATCAAAATAATAGCACTTCAGGCCCTGGATGCTGCTGTCAAAGATCCACCACCAGCCGTTTGCACAGAACTGTCCGTCCGCCATGCGATACCACCAGCCGGTGGCGTCCTTCTGCCAGCCCTCCTGCTGCTTTTTGGCTTCCGCATTCGCTTCGTAATTGCCCGGCAGATACTGGTTATGATCGAAATTTGCTTTCATCACCGCGTAGGGTGCCGGAGGATTGATGGCCACCACTGCGCCATCCTTCACCCATTCGCCCTTTTCGTTTACCTGATAGCCGTCAGGCGTGGTGGTGTTGGCGAGCATATAGCCGGAGCCGTCAAAATAATAGCACTTCATATTTCCTGCAGCGGCGTCGTAGATCCACCACCAGCCGTTGGAAACATAGCTGTTGTCCAGATTGTCCCGGCTTGCGCCGCTGTACCAGTTTCCGGCGTCGTCCCGCCTCCAGGTTTCCGTCTGGGCTGTCACCCCGCCGCAGTCCTTGGAAAACCACCATCTTCCGTCAGCGCTCTGCTGCCATGCCCCGCCTGCAAAAGCCGTAACGCCGGTGCTTAAAGCAAAGGCCATTGTCAATACAGCCAAGGTTTTTCTTTTCATGATTCCCCCTCCTTAAGATTATATTTTTAATAAAATTCTATCAATTCAAAAACCCGAAAACAATCTGCTGGCTGCATAGTATCCCCACAAAATTTTCCATTTAAAACTGCCGCCAGAGCAGGGGATCCGATCCCCGCCCTGACGGCAGCCTGATATGCCATGATGCTTTTTTTATCTCTTCCGGCAGCGGTAGAACACAGCGGTGCTGCTTCCCTTGCCCTTGCCTCTGACGCTTTTCAGCTCATACTTTTTCGGAAAGGCCTTGAGAAAATCGCTCAACTTGCTGTAGCCGTAGGAAAAGGGGGTAAAGTCCGGCTTTGCCCGCTTCAGGTAATTGCCTGCGGACGCGGTGTTGACAAATCCATCCTCGTCCTGATAGCGCTCCCAGGCGATGCGCAGCAGCTTATGCACCTCGTTGAGCTCATGGCGCTTTTTCCGGATCTCGTTCTTTCCTGCCGAAGCCCCGGCGGCCTTCTTGATCACATCCGTCTCCGCCACGTCTGCCTCTCCGGATTCCTCTTCCTCGGCGCTCTTATCCTCGGATTCCACAGACACGAAATCCAGCAGCAGGAAATCGTCGCAGGCGTTCCGGAAGGCCTCCGGAGTCTTGCTTTCTCCCACGCCGATGATATAGGCTCCGTCTGCCCGCAGCCGGATCGCCAGGGGTGTAAAATCGCTGTCGCTGGATACCAAGGCAAAGGTATCGTACATGTTGGAATGGAGCATGTCCATAGCTTCGATGACCATGGCGATGTCCGTGGTGTTTTTTCCGGAAACATAATCAAACTGCTGTTCCGTTTTGATGGCCAGCCGCTTGACCTCCTCCTCCCAGTTTTTCAGGGACTGTTTTTTCCAGTTTCCAAAGGCTTTTTTTACCACGATGCGGCCATAGGTGGAGAGCTCGTGAAACACCCCCTCCATCTTGGTGAGCTGGGTGTTGTCCGCATCGATCAGCACTGCTATTTTCGGTGTATTTTCCATTTTGTTTTATCCTTCCTGTTTCCTCATCCTGTCTTATTTTCTGCTGTAGTCTCTCGCGCCGAAGAGAGCCGTTCCGATCCGTACCATGGTGGCGCCCTCCTCCACCGCCGGAATGTAATCTCCGCTCATGCCCATGGAAAGCTCCGAAAGGGGCTCCGCACCGGCAAAACGTCCCTCCGGGTCCTCCGCCAGCATCTCATTGGCGCTGTCCAGAAGCTTCCGCATGGCTGCAAAATAGGGCCTGTTTTTTTCCGGGTCCTCCGTAAGGGGCGCTGAGGTCATGAGTCCCCGCAGCCGGATGTGGGGGCAGCTCAGCAGGACCTCCCGGACTGCGGCCAGCACCTCCTGCGGTGCAAAGCCGAACTTGCTGTCCTCTCCCCCGATGTTTACCTCCAAAAGGACGGGGATCTGCCGGTTCCGGGCCGCCGCCTGCCGTTCCAGGGCCCCGGCCAGATGCAGGCTGTCCACCCCATGGATCATATAAACGTGGTCCATGAGCTTCCCGATCTTATTGGTCTGAAGATGGCCGATAAAATGGATCCTCGCATCCTCCGGCAGCTGCGGCGCTTTTTCCTGCACCTCCTGGACATAGTTCTCGCCGAAATCCCGGATCCCCGCTTCATAAGCCGCCAGCATATCCTCCACCGGCTTGGTCTTGCTGACTGCGATCAGCCTTGCGCTCCCTGCCGGGCGGCCGGCTCTTTCCTCCGCCGCCCGCAACTTTTCCTCCACCCGTCTGATGTTTTCCCTGATGCTCATGCTCTCCTCCGATACGCGCCTACAACAAAGCCACGGCATTTCTGCCGTGGCTCATCTTTCACTAATTCCGGCTGCTGTTTTTCAGATTATTTTCTGTTCTTGAGAAAATCCGGAATATTGATGGTCATTTCCTTGTTGACCTGGGGTCTGAAGGGAACGGAGCTGTCGTTCCGCGGCTCCTGTGCAGCCTGATTCTGTCCCTCATATCCAAAGCCCAGCTGCGGTCCCTCGGTCCTTCCGGAAGCAGTGCCTCCGAAACCGAACTTCAGTCCATCCTGTCTCGGCGCCTGGGTGCCAAAGGAGGTCTGGGGTCTCTGGAAGCTTCCAAAGCCGCTGTTCTGGGTAAAGGTCTGCTGTGCCTTCGGCTTTGCGGGCTGCTCGTGCGCAGTCTCCACGATGCCGGTAGCGATAACGGTAATGGTGCACTCGTCCTGTGCCTTCTCGTCGTAGATGGCACCGAAGATGATGTTGGCGTTCTCGCCTGCCAGCTCTTCCACATAGCTTGCAGCCTCGTTGGCCTCGATCAGGGAAATATCGCCGGACACGTTGATGATCACATCGGATGCACCCTCAATGGAGGTATCCAGAAGCGGGGATGCAACGGCCTGCTTGACTGCCTCCAGTGCCTTGTCGTCTCCCTTTGCCTTGCCGATACCGATATGGGCGATGCCCTTGTCCTTCATAACAGTCTGTACGTCTGCAAAGTCCAGATTGATCAGTCCAGGAACGTTGATCAGATCCGTGATACCGGTCACTGCCTGCAGCAACACCTCGTCGGCCTTCTTCAGGGCCTCCGGCATGGTGGTACGCCGATCTACCAGCTCCAGAAGCTTGTCGTTGGGGATCACGATCAGCGCGTCCACGTTTTCCTTCAGCTTCTCGATGCCGCTCAGAGCGTTCTGCATACGCTGCTTTGCTTCAAAACGGAAGGGCTTTGTTACGATGGCAACCGTCAGAATGCCCAGTTCCTTTGCGATCTTCGCCAGTACAGGTGCCGCGCCGGTTCCGGTGCCGCCGCCCATACCGCAGGTAACGAACACCATGTCCGCACCCTTGAAGGCCTGCTGAATATCCTCAGAGCTTTCCTCAGCTGCTTTTTCGCCGATCTCCGGCTTGGCGCCTGCGCCAAGTCCCTTGGTCAGCTTCTCCCCGATCTGCATGGCAGTCGGAGCCTTGCAGTACTGCAAAGCCTGTTTATCTGTATTTACTCCGATGAATTCAACGCCAGCCACGCTCTCGTCTACCATGCGGTTGACTGCGTTGTTTCCTGCCCCGCCGACACCTACTACGATAATGCGTGCGGCAGTCTCTGATTCGGGAATCTTAATCTCTAACATTTCAATGACCGTCCTTCCTCTTTCCTAACGTTATAAATATAACCCCTCAGTTGCGTTTTATCAAGTATTTTCGCCTAAGAAAGCTTACGATTTGCTTAAATTTCACCATTCTCTCCCACCCCGGCGGCATCTTTCCGCAGCCGGAAGCTGGAAACATGGTTTCTCTGGGTTTCATCATAATCCGACAAATCCAGGGTGCCCTCCTTGCCGGAAAGCTGCGGCAACATATCGCTGAGCACCGAGATCTTGGTCTCGATATTGTCCCGGCCAAGCTCCACCTCGATATTTTCCTCCGTCATCGTCAGGCGGATATTCCTGGCGGAGTCGAACTCCAGCCTGCGGCAGGGGATGCCGTAGTAATTCAGCTGCTGGGTCACGTTCATGATCTCTCCGAACATGCCTTCGTCCTGCACAGGCAGGGGCTCGTTCAGAACGATGTGTCCAAAGGACAGCCCCGATACCTCCGGCACGTCAGGCAACTGTTCCTGGGAGCTTTCCACGATGACCCCGTCCTTGTCAAAATACATGTTGCTGCTCATGTACCGGACATAGCCCACGATGCTCTTTTCATACACCACCAGGTCGCAAGAAAAAAGTCCCGTGAACTGGATGTCGTAATCCTCGATAAAGGGGAGACGCTTGTGGGGGAAGAAATGCTCCCTGACAAAGCAGGCCGCCGTGTTCCTGTCCCAGAAATCCTGGAACACCATGCTCTCCACTTCCTCCGCCGTGTACCGGCTGTTGCCCTTTACGGTAACCTGGGTCAGCCGGACGCTGACCAGCACCACCAGCAGCAAAAGCACCATCATCAGGATGAGCCATTTTGTTAAGCTTTTCCGTTCCTGTTCTTCCAAAAAAACTGCGCCTCCGTCTGCTGTTTCTTCCTAATATATCATTCCAGGCGGATCCGGTTCGAGACGCTCAGGGCAATGCCGATCTCTCCGATCGTGAACAAGATCGCCGATCCGCCGTAACTGATAAAGGGAAGGGTCACTCCCGTGTTGGGTATCGTGTTCGTCACCACCGCGATGTTCAGGATCACCTGCAGGCTGATGTGCGCCATCACGCCGATGCACAGCATGGATCCGAAGAGATCCGGCGCATTGGAGGCGATGAGCATCAGGCGGTAAATGATAAATAGAAAAATGAAAACGATGGCCAGGGCCCCGATAAATCCCAGCTCCTCGCAGATGATGGAGAAGATCATATCGTTCTGGGCCTCCGGCAGCTTTCCGAATTTCTGGATGCTCTCTCCCAGTCCCTGTCCGGTGATTCCGCCGGAGCCGATGGCATAAAGGCCCTGGAGGGTCTGGTAGGAATCGTCCGTAAACCGCTCCGGCATGGCCCAGGCCAGCACCCGCCGGAACTGGTAGCTGTCGGAACCGGTAATGTTGTTGGCCAGCACCCACCGGGTCAGGAGGGGCTTTGTGAAGATCAGCGCCGCCAGTCCTGCCGCGCCCAGGGTCAGGAAGGGCCACCACACCTTACAGCCGATAAACAGCATCATGGCCGTAATGCCTGCCACGATGATACCGGAGCTCAGGTTCGCCTGGCCGATCAGCGCCGTAGGGATCACCGCCACGAAAAGCAGGATCCGGACATATTTTTTCTGGTTGACCCGATATCCGTATTTGGAGATCAGGGCCGCCAGCAGGATGATCAGGGTGGTCTTTGCCATCTCCGTAGGCTGGAACTGCACTCCGGCGATCCTGAGCCACCGGGTCCGTCCGTGGGAAGCCACGCCCAGCACCATAACTGCCAGCAGCAAAATGATGGACAGAAGGTACAGGGGCTTGCTGAGCCGTTTCAGCCAGTGATAATCGAACTTGGATACGATCACGGCGCCAATGATGCCGACACAGACAAAGATGGCCTGCCGCTGGAAATAATAGGTAGAATTTCCGTCGTACTGGATGGCCGCCGTATACTGGGAGCTGGAATAGATCATGATCAGCCCGAATGCCGTAATAAAGATCACGGCAAACAGCAGGCTGTAATCGTAAAAGCGTTTCGGCCTGTGTTTCTTCTTTTTTACCGGAGCCTGTTCCGGTCTCTGCGTCCGCGCCTGTCCGCTCATAACCATCCTTCCTCAGTACAGTTCGTTAAAGTTAAAGTTTAACACAAGTTCAGGGCGCTGTGCAAGCGCCCCTGCCATGTATTCCTTACAGATTGTTTACGCACTCCTTAAAAATGCGTCCCCGCTCTTCGTAATTCTCAAACATTCCCCAGCTGGCGCAGGCAGGGCTCAGCAGCACATAATCCCCCACATCCGCGTAGGAAGCGCAGGCCTTTACCGCCTCGTCCATATCCTCGGCATACATGATCTCCGTAAAGCCGTATTGCTTGCAGCAGTCGGAGATCTTGTCCCTGGTCTGTCCCAGCAGCACCAGGTGCTTTACCTTTCCGGGGAACAGCTTTACCCATTCATCGTATTCCGCATTTTTGTCATAGCCGCCTCCGATGAGGATCGTGGGGCCCGGCATGGCCTTAAGGGCCTGGATGGCCGCGTCCGGATTGGTACCCTTGGAGTCGTTGTAGTATTTCACGCCGCAGCGCTCCCGGACAAACTCGATCCGGTGCTCCACCGCCTTGAATTCCTTTACCGCCTCGATGACCTTCAGCAGGGATACGCCCATCTTGAGGCCTACCGCCACCGCTGCCATCACGTTTTCATAGTTATGCTTGCCCAGAAGCTGCAGCTCCCCCACGTTGACGATGTGGGTGGTGGTGCCGCTCTCCTTGAAAAAGATGTCCTCCCCATCCTTCAGGAACAGTCCCTCCGGGGGTTCCTGGGTAGAGGAAAACCAGATCACATGCGGCTTTAAACCGCTCTGACCAAACCGGCGCAGCTCCGCGTCATCATAATTCAGCACCAGGAAATCCTCCTCCGTCTGATTCATGGTGATGGCTTCCTTGCAGCGGATGTAGTTGGCCATGGTGCCATGGCGGTCCAGGTGGTCCGGAGTGATGTTCAGGATCGCCGCCACATTGGGATGGAAGTCCATGATGGTCTCCAGCATGAAGGAGCTGACCTCTACCACGGTGCCGGATTCCTCCTTGGTCTCCAGGGCCTCGTCGGTGTAGGGGTTGCCGATATTTCCCACCACATGAACGTCGGAAAAACCTTTTTTCAGGATCTCTCCCACCAGGGCCGTGGTGGTGGTTTTTCCATTGGTTCCCGTAATGGCCGCAAGCTTTCCCTTGGAAGCCTGGTATGCCAGCTCCAGCTCTCCGATCACCGGGATCTTCATCTGATCCAGAACGGATACAAAGGGCGCTGCCAGCGGGATTCCGGGACTCATGACCGCCAGGTTCACATGCCGAAGCTGCGCCGGATAAAGCCTGCCCTTGATGAATTTCACCGGATCGGCCGGGTCAAAATTCTGCAGCACCGCCCTGATGTCCGTTTCCTCGTTGCTGTTGTAAAGGAGTACCTCGCCTCCCATTTTCAAAATCATCTTTGCTGCGGAAATGCCGCTTTTACCGGTACCTGCCACAAAAACGCATCTGTTGTCACTCATAGTTCCTGTAAAGTCCTTCCTTTTATCCAATGAACCAGTCTGCAAAGAGCCTTTCCCAGGCAGTTATCCTGCGATCAGCCCTAAAAATCCCAGCAGCGCCAAAAGCGCCGTTACGATGGTGAACACGCCTACGATCCGGGTCTCCGAATTGCCGGACAGCTCAAAATGATGATGGATCGGCGCCATCCTGAAAAACCGTTTCCCGTGGGTCGCTTTGAAATATCCCACCTGGATGATCACGGAGATCACCTCGATCATGTAGATGAAGCCCACGATGGGGATATACAGCTCCAGTCCGGATACCACTGCCGCCGCTGCCACAAAGCCTCCCAGGGCCAGGGAGCCGGTGTCTCCCATAAATACCTTTGCGGGATACAGATTGAAGATCAGAAATCCCATCAATGCGCCCATAACAGCGCAGGCCGCAGGGGCGATTCCCGTCTGCATCCAGATGCCTGCCGCCACAAAAAAGGCCGCCGTCACGATGGTCACCGAGGAGCAGAGGCCGTCCAGGCCATCGGTAAAGTTGACGCCGTTGTCCGTTCCCAGTACCACGAAAAGCACAAAGGGAATGAACAGCCAGAAGGGCAGCTCCAGGGAAAAGGCTTCCTCACCTACGCCGCAGAAGGGGATGTAGATACGGCCGCCGATGTCGGTATACCGGTATACCAGCACTGCAAATACCGCTGTCAGCACAAGCTGCAGCAGCAGCTTCTGTTTGGGATTGAGTCCCTCGGACTGGTGCCTGCGGATCTTCAGATAATCATCCGCAAAGCCCACAAGGCCAAAGCCCGCCGTCAGCAGGAGCACCAGCAGCAGCTCCGGGTTTCCGCCCTGCCGCAGCACATGGATCAGCACTGCAACCACGATGGCCAGAAGGAACATGATGCCGCCCATGGTGGGGGTGCCCTGTTTTTTCAGATGAGCCTGGGGACCGTCATCCCGCACTTCCTGCCCGAATTTCATCCGGTGCAGGGCCGGAATGAAGTAGGGCCCCATGACCGCCGTTAATATAAAGGCGATGAACAGAGTCAACGCCCCGTCCCCAAGCGCCTGTTGAAATGTCTGTACCATAGATTACCTCCTTACTGCGTGGTTTCCGCAGCTGCGCTCTCTGTCTCTTCCGTTTCCGCCATGGAGGCGGCAGCCGCAGCGGCTGCTTCTGACTGAGCGATGGAGCTCTCCAGCTCCTGCATGCCCGGCAGGCCCGGTTCCGGCAGCTCTATGTCCTCACCGCCGCCCTGGATATATTCCTCGGTAGCCGGAGGCGCAGAGGTCTGGGGCGGCAGCGGATTGCCCTCCGCATCCGTCTGGGACTGAGCCTCAGACGTATCGTCCTGGCTTCCGCTCTCCCCGGCCTCATTTGCCAGAGACTCCTGATCCTGAGAGCCCATGACCACCTGGCCGTCTCCCTCTCCGCTGGGAAGCACGGTCTGGGGCACTCTGTATTCGGATGCGTCCATACCCTCCGGATACAGGTTCAGTGCCGGAAGGGCCTCCGCCATGATCTTTGCAAAAATACCCGATGCAAAGGAGGAATGGGCCTGGGCCTGTCCCGGCAGATTGGGCTGGTCTACGGTGACATAGCACACCAGCTGGGGATCTTCCACCGGCGCAAAGCCGCAGAAGCTTACCAGATAGTTTTCCGCGCTACGGGGCAGTTTTTCCGCCGTACCCGTTTTTCCGCCGATATGATAGCCTTCTACGCCTGCAGCGCTTCCCGTTCCCACCTCTACGGTCTGGAACAGGGCTTCCTTCAGGAAATTGCAGGTGCTCTGGGATACGGTTTCCCGCACCAGCACCGGCTCGATATTTTCCGCCACGGCCCCTTCCGCGTTGAGGATCTGCTTCACTACGTGGGGCTGATAATAATTGCCGCCGTTTACGATGGAGCAATAAGCCGCCGCCATCTGGATCATGGAACAGGTATAGTTCTGTCCAAAGGAGTTGGTGGCCAGGTCCGTCCGGCCCATGGACTCCGCATCGTATACAAGGCCCTGGGCCTCTGCCGGCAGGTCGATATCCGTATAATCGCCGAAACCGAATATCTGCTGATACTTGGTAAAGGTCTCCTGTCCCTCCAGAAGGGCGATGTTCATCATGACCACGTTACAGGACTGGGTAATGCCCCCTGTGATATCCAGATAACCGTGGCCGTTCCGGTTGACGCAGTTGATGGTCCAGTTGTTGACGCCGTCGTTGAATTTCAGGTTTCCTTCGCAGTTGAAGCTGTCGGTGGGCTTGATGATGCCCTCCTCCAGCGCGCCCGCCACGGTAAAGATCTTCTGGGTGGAGCCGGGCTCGTAGGTATCGCTGACGGGAATGTTTCTCCACAGCTTGTTCCAGGCCACCTGCTGTCCGTAGGACATGATCTCATCGTGGGTGAAATGAGAGGTGACCTCATCCACGGAGATGGCCGGAGCGTCGGGATTTTCCCGCCTGTATACGCCCACCGCCTCCTCCAGGCCGAACTGGTAGATCTCCTCGTCCGTATAGTCCCCTGTATCCCGGGGCGCGTTCAGATCAAAGGTATTGGTGCTGGCCATGGCCAGTACCTCTCCGGTCTTGGGATCCATCAGCACGCAGGATGCGGAAAGAGAACCGGGATCCCCGTTTTTCCACTCCGCCAGGTATTTTTCCACGATGCCCTGGAGGGTAGCGTCGATGGTAAGCACCAGACTGCTGCCATCCTCTGCCGGTTTGATCACCCGTTCCAGATTGGCGTCGTCGTCCAGATAACCGTACTCTCTGCCGTTGGTTCCCACCAGGGTATCGTTGTAATACTGCTCCACGCCGCCGTTTCCGGAGGTGCCGTCGCCGGAAGCAAAGCCCACCACGTTGCAGGCCAGGGAATCATAGGGATACTTTCTCTTGTATTCATCCTCGAACCAGACGCCCCGGATCCGTTTTTTCCGCACATTGGGATCCTCGCTGGCCGCGTATTCCGCTTCCTTCTCGTCGCAGTAGGCCAGGAAGCCCTGCCGGTCGTCATAGCTGATCTCCCTCATGTATCTGACATAGGAGGAATTTGGCCGTTCCTCCACTGCCGCCAGCACCTTGGCCCGTTCCTCTCCGAAATATTCCGCCACAGCGTCCACGGTGGTATCCACCACATCATAGGTGGGGGCCTGTCCGTTGGAGGTATCGCCCTCGGAGGCGATCATCTGATTGGGATCCAGGATCAGGTTGTAGACCTTTTCGCTGTAGGCAAGCCGGTTTCCGTTCCGGTCGAAAATATCTCCCCGCTTATAGGGGATGGTCTGGGAAACATACTCCGACTGCCGCTGGGACAGCACGATGCGGTTATACTCCTCGTTGTTGTCCCGCTGGATCAGATATACCCGTCCCGCTAACGCAAATAAAGCCAGCGCTACGATGATGACTGCGGCTGCCAGCTTTTCTTTCATATAATGTGCAAACGGTGCGGGACCGTGGTCCCGCCCCGTTTTATTTTTTTTCTGTGATGTCTTCATTCTGCCTTACGTACTCGCTTTCCGTTTTATCATAGGTAATGATGTTGTCCTTACCGGCATGTACCATGCCGAGCTCGTTAACGGCCACGCTGTAAACGTAGTTCAGATCCACGGAGGTATCGATGCTCTGCTCCAGAGCGTCGTTTTCTGTCTTCAGATTTTCAAGCTGCGCCTCCAACTGCTCGATGTGATCCATCCGGGCATCTATGGAAGCGTTCAGGCACAGATATCGGTAGCACAGGAACAGGGTCGCTATCACCGCCACCGTCAGCAGGGTCAGAAGCGGAAGGCTGATGGAAAGCTCTGCGCCCGCCCTGCGCTGGCTTCTGGCTGCCGGCTGGGTCCGCCGCCGTCTCTCCTCTGCGTTTCTTCTTCTGGCGGCGTCTGCAGGGATCGCCTGCACCTTTCTTGCCACGCTGCCATCGGTATAGTAAAGGGACGCTCTCTGCTGAACGCCGTTTCGACGATGGTTCTGTCTTCTGTTATAGGCGCTCATACTGCGTGCCACTGTTTCCTCCCAAGGGACCTTTCTTTATCCCTTTTTCTCAAATACTCTCAGTTTTGCGCTGTGGGCTCTCGGGTTTTCCGCAAGCTCCTCAGCCGCCGATACGATCGGCTTTTTTGTAATGACCTTTCCCTTCGGTTTTCTGCCGCAGACGCAGACAGGAAAATCCGGCGGGCATATACAGGGGTCCTCCGCTCTGCGGAAGGCCGTTTTTACGATCCTGTCCTCCAGGCTGTGGAAGGTGATGATACAGAGCCTTCCCTCCGGATTGAGCAGGTCGATCAGGCCGTCTATGGAGTCCTTCAGGATGTCCAGCTCCCGGTTCACCTCGATGCGGATGGCCTGAAAGGTCCGCTTTGCCGGGTGGCCGCCGCCTTCCCGCAGCTTTGCCGGAATCGCCTGCCGGACGATCTCCGCCAGCTCCGTGGTGGTCCTGATGGGGGCCTTCTGCCGTTCAGCCACGATGTGCTTTGCGATGTTTTTTGCGAACCGGTCCTCTCCGTAATCCCGGATCATATGGAAAAGCTCCATCTCCGTGCAGCCGTTTACCACATCATAGGCGCTTCTTTCGTCCCTGCGGTCCATCCGCATATCAAGCGGCGCTTCCTCCCGATAGGAAAAGCCCCGTTCCGCCTCGTCCAGCTGATAGGAGGAGACGCCCAGATCCAACAGGATCCCGTCCGCTCCCGCTATGCCCTGGCCTCGCAGGATCACCGGCATGTCTTCGTAATTGCCTCTGATGATCACCGCCTGCCCTGCAAAGGGGGCCAGTCTTTCGGAGGCCGCCCGGATGGCGTCCTCGTCCCGGTCGATGCCGATGAGCTTGCCTTCCTGGGAAAGCTGCTGCAGGATGCCGAAGCTGTGGCCGCCGCCTCCCAGGGTGCCGTCCACATAGATTCCATCGGGCCTAATGCGCAGCGCCTCGATCGTTTCCTGATAAAGTACCGGTTTGTGCGCGAACATTAGATCCCCAGTCCTTCCAGATTCTGGGCAACCTCGCTCATGTCCTCTTCGTCATAGGAGCTTGCCTCAAGCCATTTATCCTTGTCCCAGATCTCGATCCGGCTGCCGACGCCTACCAATACGACCTCCTTGGTGAGGGAAGCCGCCTGGCGCAGGACCTGGGGCAGGAGGATCCGGCCCATCTTGTCCAGCTCGCATTCCGCCGCGCCGGCCAGGATAAAGCGGGAAAACTTTCTAGCGCTGGGGTTGGTCAGGGGCAGCGCGTGGATCTTGGCTTCCAGTTCCTTCCATTCGTTCATGGCATAAACGCTGAGGCAGCCATCCAGACCCTTGGTCACGACAAAACGGTCCCCAAGGCCTTCCCGGAGCTTTGCCGGGATGATGAGCCTGCCCTTTGCATCGATTGTGTGGTTGTATTCGCCGATGAACATTCCACTTTTCTCCACTAGATTCCACTTGCTACCACTTTGACACTATTTTCATTCATTAAATGGCAAAAGTCAAGGTTTTTGTAAGGATTCTTTCATTATTTTTTGAAAGAATTTTCCCGTCAAAAAAGGAGAACACTACATATAGTTTTCCGAATCTATATCTAGTGTTCTCCACAAAAACCATGGAAAATCCGATGGTATTTTTCTGTTTTTTCACAGTCCCTCTTCCGGCACGAAAAAGGAGGGCTGCGGGAACTGAAATTTTTTTCAGCTCTCCGCTGCCCTCCGGTCAGCCCATATTGATATTCTGTTTTAAACGTTGAACCGGAAGAGGATGGTATCCCCGTCCTGCACCACGTATTCCTTTCCTTCCAGGCGCACCAGGCCTTTTTCCTTGGCTGCGGAAAGGGAGCCGCAGTCCAGGAGCTCCTGATAATTGATCACCTCTGCCCGGATAAAACCCCGTTCAAAATCGGAATGGATCTTGCCTGCTGCCTGAGGCGCCTTGGTGCCCTTTTTGATGGTCCAGGCTCTGGTCTCCTTTTCTCCCGCCGTCAGGAAGGACATAAGGCCCAGAAGGTCGTAGCTGGCTTTGATCAGCTTGTCCAGGCCGGACTCCTTCAGGCCCAGGGTCTCCAGATATTCTGCCTTTTCATCGTCGTCCAGCTCGGAGATCTCTTCCTCGATCCTGGCGGAGATCACGAACACGCCGCTTCCGCTGTCCTTTGCGTACTCCCGTACCGCCTGTACATGGGGATTGGAAGCGCCGTCGTCCGCCAGATCCTCCTCGCCCACGTTGGCCGCAAAGATCACCGGCTTCCAGGTCAGCAGGAACAGGGACGCCACAAATGCTTCCTCGTCTTCGTCCTCCAGCTCCGTGCCTCTGGCAGGCTTGCCCGCCTCCAGCCGCTCCTTGATGCGGTTCAGCACCGCCAGCTCCTTTTTGGCCTCCTTGTCGTTCATGGCCAGCTTTGCGGTTTTGCCGATCCGTTTTTCCAGCATCTCCAGATCGGAGAAGATCAGCTCCAGGTTGATGGTCTCGATATCCCGGATGGGATCCACGCTTCCCTCCACATGGATGACGTTGGAGTCCTCGAAGCATCTCACCACATGGACGATGGCGTCGCACTCCCGGATATTTGCCAGGAACTGGTTTCCCAGGCCCTCGCCCTTGGAGGCGCCCTTTACCAGGCCTGCGATGTCCACGAACTCGATGACCGCCGGGGTGATCTTTTCAGAATTGTAAAGCGCCGCCAGCTTGTCAAGCCGCTCGTCCGGCACCGCCACCACGCCTACATTGGGGTCGATGGTGCAGAAGGGATAGTTGGCGGACTCTGCGCCTGCTTTTGTAATAGAGTTAAATAACGTTGACTTTCCCACATTGGGAAGTCCTACGATTCCTAATTTCATTTTGCGGTTTACCTGTCCAGAAAGCCTTGTCCTCCAGGGCTTCTGCCTTTCTCTGTTCTCAAAAAGAGTAT
Source organism: uncultured Lachnospiraceae bacterium (assembly GCA_944381405.1). GTDB lineage: Bacteria > Bacillota > Clostridia > Lachnospirales > Lachnospiraceae > Avilachnospira. Next base: position 74,229 of record CALWLA010000009.1, read on the forward strand.
ACCGCAAAGGCGGTGTTTTTTCAATTGTTCTTGTTGGAGTACCTATCCCCCGTTGATTCAAAGCGTGCGTTGACTTACATCATAATATCGCTGCCAGTTTTATTGGAACAGCGCCAGTATTGACTATCATCGTAATTTTGAATATACTATTATCAGTTTGTTATTGCGAGGTGAGCGGATGGACTATATGGAGGAACTTGCCGCTATTGCAAAGGAAAACGGCGGAATCATTGAAACGAAAACGGCGGCGCAGCGCGGCATTTCCAAAGCGATGCTCTCTAAGCTATGCAAGGCGGAAAAGCTTCACCGCATCGTCAAAGGGCAATATGTTCTCCCGGAAGATATGCAGGACGAACTGCTGTCCATCAGCCGCCGGTCCGGAAAGATCATTTTTTCCCATGAGACGGCGCTGTTTCTTCACGGGATTTCCGACCGGACGCCCTTTGAGCACACCGTCACCGCGCCCTCCGGCTGCATCCCGTCTGCGGCCATCAAAGCGGAGTGCAAGGTGTACTA
>CALWLA010000010.1 GCA_944381405.1 uncultured Lachnospiraceae bacterium
ATCGAAGAGAGTTCATTATTTGAAGTGCGAGGAAGGAGGATATCAGGAGATGTGTGAGGTAGCGGAGAAGATTTATACAGAGGGCCGAACAGAAGGTCTTGCGGAAGGCGAGATGAAGAAGGCAAAAGAAACCGCCTTTATGTTAGCAGATAGAGGTATGTCCACATCCGACATCGCGGAGATCATTAAGGTCAGCTCCAAGGTAGTGGAGGAATGGCTTTCTGGAAAATTTGAATCCGGAAAATAACCCTGGAAGAAAAAGGATAAAAGCAATGAATTTCACGATTTTCCCCGCTGACGGCGGAAAAAGCCGTTACGACGAGCTGTTTTCCCTGGAGGAAGCCCTCCGGGTGCAGGCCTTCCACAAGGGCCTGCCGGACTATGAGCCCACGCCGCTGCGAAGCCTCGAAGCGCTGGCAATGCATCTGGGCCTTGGGGGGCTTTTCATCAAGGACGAAAGCTTCCGTTTCGGCCTCAATGCCTTTAAAGGCCTGGGCGGCAGCTATGCCCTAGCCCGCATCCTTTCCGAAAGGACCGGCACGCCCATGGACCGGCTGCAGGAGCTTCCGGAGGGAGCTTTTACCTTTGCCACCGCTACTGACGGCAATCACGGCAGAGGGATCGCCTGGGCAGCCCGCAGGCTCCGGCAGAAGGCCGTGGTATACATGCCCAGGGGCTCTGCGCCAGAGCGTCTGGCAAACATCCGGGCTCAGGGAGCCGCGGCAGACATCACGGATATGGATTATGACGACACCGTGCGGTTTGTCTCGGAACAAGCGCAAAAAAACGGCTGGATCCTGGTACAGGATACAGCCTGGGAAGGTTATGAAGAGATTCCCTTGTTGATCATGCAGGGCTATCTGACCATGGGGCTGGAGGCCTACCGGCAACTCGGGACGAAGCTGCCCACCCATATCTTCCTGCAGGCGGGCGTAGGCTCCATGGCCGCCGCCATCGCCGCCTTTTTCTGCGGGCTTTCCGCCTCTGCTCCGCCAAAGATCATCATCGTGGAGCCGGACCGGGCCGACTGCTTTTTCCAGACGGCAAAGGCTCAGGACGGGACGCTGCACAAGGCTCTGGGCCCCATGACCTCCATGATGGCAGGCCTCTGCTGCGGGGAAGCATGTACCGCCGCCTGGGAGATCCTGCGCCATCATGCCGCCTTTTATGTGACCTGTCCGGATTCTGTTTCTGCCCTGGGTATGCGGCTTTTGGGGAATCCGCTTCCTGAAGATGAGCGGATCATTTCCGGCGAAAGCGGCGCTGTGACCGCAGGCCTCGTCTATAACCTTATGACCCGGGAAGACTATGCACCGCTCCGGAAGGCCCTGGACCTGGGAAAGGACGCTTCCGTACTCTGCTTCAGCACCGAGGGAGACACGGATCAGGCCAACTACCGGCGGGTTGTCTGGGAAGGCCTTCAGAGCGTGACAGCTTAATCGAACCGGTCACCAGACCTTTTTACCGATAAATACCCTCCTTATCGGATGTCGGTAAGGAGGGTACTTATCGTTTTATTATTTTTCTTCGTTGTCCGCGGCGATACGCCGGCTGATGGATTCCATCCGCTGATCCAGATTGTCGGCGATCTCCGCGCAGGCATAGAGCTCCCGGGCGATCTCCGGAGATACCTCCACGTCCTTTTTATAGCGGATCTTGTGCTCCAGACTGGCCCACCAGTCCATGGCCATGGTGCGGAACTGCACCTCCACTTTCATGAGCTTTTTCTCGTCGTGCAGGAAGATAGGCACCTCCACGATCAGATGCAGGCTGCGGTAGCCATTGGCCTTTGGCGTTTTGATATAATCCTTCCGCTCCACCAGCCGGATATCGTCCTGCCGCAGAAAGGCCTCTGACAAGGCATAGATATCCGAAGGAAATCCACAGATGACCCGGATCCCTGCCACGTCAAAAATATGGTTTTCCACATTTTCCACCGTAAAGCTCAGGTTTTTCGACATCAGCTTGTCTGCGATGCTGTCCAGGGATTTCATGCGGGATTTGATGGTCTCAATGGGGTTGTGATCGTATTCCAGGGACAATTCTTCGTTCAGCACCCGAAATTTTGTCTCCACCTCCATCATGGCGCAGCGGTAATAGGCCGCCATCTCCCGATAGGGCGTCGTATAGGACTGGAGTCGTCCCTTGATCTCTCTGCCCAGATTTTGGATCTGGGACTGCAGAAAACTGGTTTCACCTGTTCGTTCTCTCTCATCCATTCTTTGTACCCCTCCTTTGTTTCCTTGAATCAACGGCACAAACTTGGTATAATTGTTTTCATGATATCATATAACATTCCGGATTTCCAGAAGACACGGAAACCCGAAAGGAGAAAGGAGGATCAATATGTCGGAAACCCGTTCCAGCATGCGGCGTTATACCTTATGGCTGCTGATCGCCGTAGAGCTCCTTATGTCTTTCTCCTTTTTCGGCTATTTTCATATTGAACCGATTTCCGTCACCACCGCTTATATTCCCGTGCTTCTGGCCGGAGCCCTGACCGGACCCATGGAGGCGGTGGCGGTAGGAGCGGTCTTCGGCCTTACCAGCATGTGGAAGGCCTCCGCCTCCTATGTAATGGCCTCCGATCAGCTGTTTTCTCCGTTTTTCAGCGGGAATCCCTGGGGCAGCCTTGTCCTGAGCCTCGGCAGCCGCATGCTCTTCGGACTTGCCACGGGCCTGCTTTATCTGGCTGTCCGGCGGCTCCGGCATCCCTCCCTTGGCGTCGGGCTCGTATCCTTTTTGGGCCGGACCATCCATTCCTTTATGGTTTATGGAGCCATGGCCCTGTTCTTTCCGGAAGCGGGCTATGGGCCTGCCGATGCCTTCAGCGGCTTTTTTAGCCCTGCCACCATTGCTGCTAACCTGATCATCACAGGAATCGTGCTGGTCTTCTGGAATTTTGCCCATTCTCAGACCATGAAACGGTTTCAGCGGCGTCTGGCCCTGTCCCGGTCCATGCAGATGGAGGAACGTTATCACCGGATGTCTCTGATCCTGGTAATGCTGGTGACTCTGACTGCTGCATTCGGCGTTACCTTCTATTTCGTACACCGCATCGACTATGTGTTGACGGTAAATGGGATCGTGCTCAGCGACACCAGCTATGCCGACGTGCTGCATCTGCAGATCCAGTTCCTGTTCGGAATCATTTCCATGATGGTGCTGGTGATCCTGTTCCTGATCATCAACCGGCGCTACAATACCTGGATGGCCTATGAGGCCCGGTTGGATGCCCTGACGGGCGCCCTCACCAGGAGAGCCTTTTTCCAGGCCTGCAGCCGCACCTTAAAGACCCTTTCCCAGCAGGAGGGGCCCTTAGGCTACTTTATCATGTTGGACCTGGATTTTTTCAAGGACATCAACGATACCCAGGGACACCCGGAGGGAGACCGGGCCCTGCGGGAGGTCGCAAAGGCGCTGCGGGACAGCTTTGGACGGGACTGCCTCATCAGCCGCCTGGGCGGCGACGAATTTGCTCTGCTGATCTGCTCCGATATCTCAAAGCCGGAGCTGGAGGTGACCCTCCGGCATTTCATGGAACGGATCCACCGGATCACCTTTGGACAGCGCGGCCTCACCTGCAGCATCGGCGCTCTGCCGGTACGGCCCGACTGCGCGCCGGAGCAGCTATACCTGGAAGCGGACCGGCTTTTGTACACCGCCAAGGAACAGGGCCGGAACCAATACGTCATCGGCAACTGATCCTGTTCTCGGAGTTCTGTTATTTGATCTCGATCTTCTGCCGCTCGATCCGGCCCCAGCTGTGTTTTTTCTTCCGGTAGCCGATGAGGGCAGTCATCCTCACCCAGGCTAGGATAAACCGCAGGCAGGACACTTCTGCCACACAGAGTCCCACCGCCTTTACCACATCCGAGGGATACAGCTTCAGGTCGATGGTATAGATCCGGGCGAAAAAGGCAGTCAGGGACAGCAGGGCGGTATAGACCACATAGATGCCGAAAAACAGGATCATAAAGGGCACGTTGATCAGATCCACCGCAAAGGCCAGCAGCGTGGTAAACACGCCGAAGACCTCGATATAAGGCGAGAAAAGCTCATACAACAGAAAATAAAAATAGGAAATATAGCTGACCAGTCCGTACTTCGGATTGGCCATGATATTTCTGTATTTCATCATGCTCTGGAACAGGCCGATGTGCCAGCGCCGCCTCTGCCTGCACAGATCTCCCATGGTCTCCGGCACCTGGGTCCAGCACACTGCGTCTGAAGCATAACGGATCCGGTAAGGACGGTTATTTTCCCGGCAGTATACATGGAGCTTTACCACCAGCTCCATATCCTCTCCCATGGTGGTGCTGTCATATCCGCCTGCGGCGATGACCAGATTTTTCTGGAACAGGCCAAAGGCGCCGGAAATGATGATATTTCCGTTGAACCGGTCAAAGAGGATACGGGAGGCCAGGAAGGAACGGTCGTACTCCAGCACCTGCATACAGGGCAGGAGTTTTTTCGGCATCCGGTAACGCACCACCCGTCCCTCTTCGATCTCCGCTCCGTTGCAGGGCCGTATGGTACCGCCCACCGCCACCACGCTGGAATCCTCCAGCACCGGGCGCACGATCTTTTCCAGGGAATCGTACTGCAGGACGGAATCCGCGTCCATACAGAGAAAATAGGGATAATTTGCGGCGTTGATACCCATATTCAGGGCGTCTGCCTTGCCTCCGTTCTTTTTCCGCACCAGGGTGATGGGCACCTTGAAGGACCGGCTCTCATAGACCGCTTCCTCTGGCTGGCAGGGAATCCGTCGCTGGATGGGACGGCCTACGGGCCACATGCGGAAGGCCTTTTTCAACACCTCCGAGGTATTGTCCGTGGAGCCGTCATCCACCACGATGATCTCATAAAGCTTATAATCCAGGGCCAGCAGAGACCGGATGGTGGACTCGATGGTCACCTCCTCGTTATGGGCAGGCACCACGATGGAAACAGGCACATAATAGTCGTTTTCCAGCTCATTTTTCAGCCGGTTGCGGCGCTTTGCCGCATAGAGCTCCGAGGCCCCCACCGTCACCGACAGAAACAGGAAGCTGGAATACCCGATGATATACAAGATAAAGAAAAACTCCACACAAAGGAGAAAAAACTGGATAAAGTCTCTCATGACTCAGGGATTTCCTTTCTTTTCCCGCGCTCTCATCCTCCTGACCTCCATCCGGTAGGTCAGGATTTCTTTTGCGAATGGATCCTCTCCCATAAGCACCCTTGACAGCGCTACTCCGGACATGCCCCGGGCCTCCAGGCTGGCTGCCGCATTGTTACGGACGTACCAGTTGGGGCTGCCGAGGGCATGCACCAGAGCTGCCTCCACCTGGGGACCCCCATAGGCAGCCAGGGCTGAGGCGCTGACAGCGGCGTATTCCCACCGCAGGGGATCCGGATCCTGCACAAAGTCCATCAGGATCTCCTCCGCCGACGGGGAATGGTATTTTCCAAAATAGCGGACAGCCGCAAGCCGCAGCTCCTTGTCCCTGGCAGGATCCCACAGGATCTGCTCCATGGGCCGGCTGTATACGCCGCTCTGGAAACGGACCAGATCCAGCACCGCCCGTTGGATCGCAAGGGAAAAGCTGTCAAAATGCTTCCAGAGGAGGGCGATCAGTTCCTGCATATCTCCCTTGTACTCCATCAGCGCCTCTGTGATCAGCTTTTCCTGCAGCTGGACCTCCCGGTTTTCTCCCAGCTTCAGAAGCCCCTCTGTCAGTACCCTGGGGTTTCCGCAGCTGCAAAGGGCCTTTAAGGCATTTACTCTGCAATACAGGCTGTTCTTTTTCAGGTAAGGAATTAGCTCCTGCCGCAGCTGATGCTCCGACATGCGGCGCTGGAGCCCGTGCCGGTCCAGAAAATAGCAGTAATAGGCACTCTGAGCGTTTTCCCGGTTCAGATAAACCTCTGCCAGCTCAGAAAACACCGGCTGGATCTGCTGCATGTAAAGCTGAAAGCTTTCCTCCTCCTGCTCCTGGCCATCCAGAAACTGTTCAAAGGCCAGCAGATAGCTGATGCGGGACAGGCGGCGGCGCAGCCACGGCAGGTGTCCGGGCTCTATCGCCGGGGCTCCCTCTGCCGGAGGCGCCTGCAGCGCCTTCATCTGTTCCTCCGCCTTTTTCCGGAGATTCTCCGCCCGCCGGCAAAGCCGCCTGTCTCCCGTATGCAGATACATGCTGTAGATCACATTGAACCCCAGCATGCTCAGGCACACCAGGCCGTATCCATATAACAGTAGTTCCGCGCCCACAGTACACCTCCTTTCCTTGATTCTGCCGTGTTTTTCACGGCATAATGGTACACCCGAAGGGTGGTTCCTTGATTCTGCCGTGTTTTTCACGGCATAATGGTACACCCGAAGGGTGGTTCCTTGATTCTGCCGTGTTTTTCACGGCATAATGGTACACCCGAAGGGCTTTTCCTGATTTATCCCGAAAGCCCTGCCCAATAGTCCTGCAGGATATAATAGGATTCCTTTAACCGCTCGTGATAGGTCACCTTTTTGCCCCAGCCCTTCAAGGGGAACTCCGCCATGGGGATGGTGTCCTCTGCCTGCCGCTCTCCAAGGGCCATGCCTGCATACATCTCGTCGATATGCAGATACTCGATGCCGTAATGCTCGTAGTAGTCGTCGTGGATCATCATCTCCGAGGGGTTGGCAAAATTCAGAAGCTGCCAGGGGATGCGAAGCTCCAGGCCGTTTTCCGTAAACATATAATCCGCGAGAGAGTCGAAGTCTTCGCTTTCCGGGTTGGCGTTGCCCCGGCGCAGGGCCCCGGTTTCATAAGCCTCATAAAAGAAGATATTATTCTCTTTCTCTTCAGGAGTTCGCCCCTCCGCCTGCAGCTGCAGCACCATATTGATTCGTTTGAAGACCGGCGTGTCCGGCTCCACCGGATTGATATAGGCGTCAAAGCCCTCCGTCTCGTTGGAATACACTGCCCGCAGTACCTCGTAGCGCTCCTGCACCACTACCCGGCTGTCGTCCAGGTCATGGATATAAATCAGGAAATCACAGGGCTGTTCAAAGCTGACGTCATAGTCCTCGCAATATCTGCTGCCGGTTTTGGGCGTCGTATCGATGGGGATATATACCGCATCCTCTCCGGGCTGAAAATCTTCTCCCTGCACATAAAAATACAGGAATTTCTCATCGTATTTCATGGAGAGGCTCCCCTGCTCCGTTTCCAGCGCCACGTCCTCCGGGCTCCAGTCGGAAACATCTCCGTCCACATAACAGATGCTTTTTTCCTCCCCCGGATCAAAGGCCAGCAGACCGAAATACTGCTCGTTAGTCTGATAGTCGCTCCAATAGGGTGTTTTGTCCATATCCACCGCATGCATGGTGTTCCAGGTGCGTTTGAACCATTCGTCCTGCCAGGTGAACACACAGCTTCCGGCGCTGCCGGCGTTCCGGATGTCCTTGTAGCAGTTGATCAGCGCCCGGCCCTGCTCCCGTTCCGTCATGCGGCCCTGGTTGCGGCCGGTATAGTAATCTCTCTGAGCCATTCCCCTGCCGGTGGAGACCCCGTACTCGGAGATCACCACGGGAATGTTGTGGTACTTGTTCAGGATCTTCAGATAAGCGTAGTAGGTGTTGAGGTTCCCCTCCTCGTCATAAAAATCCTCCCGTTCATTTCCTGTCATCATCGCCGCATAGGGAACGCCGGTTTTGGATTCCGGATAGTAGCTGCTCATATCTCTTTTCTGAGGATCCTGCAGTTCAAGGGTATCCAGGACCCGATGCAGATAATCCGGATAATAGGGATAAACATGATAGGAGGCAAAGTATCCGGACAAAAAGGCCTCTGTAGGACGGATATGATCCACGTCCACCTGGGCGCATTTCATAAATTTTTCTGTAATATCCGCCGGATACAGGAAGGGATCCGTGGTGGGCCAGTTGGAGAAAGCCACCAGCCGCTGCTGCCGGTAGCGCTCCGTCTCGTATTCGATGATGTTGTCCCCCACCTGGGCCAGCATGGCCTCAAAGGGTGTCGCCTCCCCGGTGGTTTCCATATAGGTCCCGGCATACTGGCTCCGCTCCGGATGGCTCTCGTTGGTGTAGGCTACCGTCACATCCTCCCACTCCACACCCAGGATATAGCCGATGACCCATGGAGACACGTCCTTCCGGTAGCTGCCGGAGCCCAGGCCACGGCCCAGGGACAGGCTCCGCTTTCCGTGCAGGATATCCACCAGAAGCTTGCTGTCATCCAGAAAGGTCTGGAGAAAATCATCGTCGAAGGCGTCCCGGTGAGAGTTCTGGATATAGTCGTTGATCCATACCCCATGGAGCAGCCAAAGAGGCTCCTTTCCCTCCGCCTCCCGCTGGTTATTATAGGCATAGAACGCATTGTAGAAATCGTCCTGCAGGATCGTATAGACCCGGATGGTATTGGCCCCCAGCTCCTGGATCCAGTTAAACCAGCGGAGATAGGTTTCCTCGTCGATGGCATAGTCTGTAGCCCATTCCCCCGGGATCCCCGCCCCCAGATTGACGCCCCGGATCTCAAAGGGCTCATAGCGCCCTTCCCGCTCCATATAGATGGTGTCCTCATCCGTCTTCATGAAGGTCTCCACCGGCTCATCGGAGCCTAGGCTGACATAAAGTCCCATATGATAATAAGCATAGTAGCCTGCAAACAGCAGCACCACCAGGACGCAGGCCGTTAGAATAAATTTTTTCACGCCCGGTTTCCTTTCCTCCCAAAGGGTTAATGATTATACCGTTTATTGACCGAGGGATGTCCGTACTGCTGCACCACATCAATGTATTCGTCCATCCAGGCTCCCCTCTGCCGGATAAATTCCTTCAGATCCTCCACCGCGTCTGCAAAGCTGTCCGGGTTTCTGGAATCCGGAAGCAAGGGCCGGAAACCCTCAAAGGAATAGCCCAAGCGCTGAAAATTCCGCTGCACCGCAGGCCCCAGATAGGCTACCACCTGGTCGATGTAATCCATCAGGTACTCCTCGCTGAGCACGCTGTCCCGCCAGTGCCGGTAACGGTTGATGATCTTTCTGCAGTACTCCTCGTCCTTGGTGAGCATCCACTGCCAGAGAGTACCCTGCATCTGGAAGCCCGGCATCCAAACCGGTATGTCCTCATAATTTCCGCAGGAATTGTTGAAGTCCCATACTACCATGCGGTACTTGCCGCCAATATCCTTATAGAGGTAAGTTGAAAGGGCTCCTGCATCGTAGTTCTGGGTAAATTCATTGATAATGAAATAATCCGCAAAGGAATCCGCATCCACCCAGTTTTTGTAGCCGTAGAATTTCGTATCGTGGTCGAAGGAATACAGCGCCTTTTCAAAATCCGAAAGATCCTGTTCGATGGTTCCGGCAAGCTCCGGCGTAAGAGCGCCGGATCTGGGATATTCGATGTCGATCTTCAGATCATGCAATCTGCTGATACGATAGGAATAATAGGTAAAATTATTGAGATTTTTCAGCTCCGTGCCGCTGCCCTCGTCCAACCGCAGCACATAGCCTGTAGCGTTGCCCACCGGTTCCGAAATATTTATCCGGCAGTCCTCCCCGTTTGTGATGGTCTCTGTCATGAGGTAAAGCCCCTGATAGGTGCCGTTGAGGATCACCTCGCAGAACCGGACGTTGGGCGCATACTCCATCATTTCCCCGGCGATATTGTACCAGAGATAATTCCGCATCAGGCTCTTGTCCAGGAAGGGGCCGTGCAGCGCCCATTCGTAATGGCTGTCCATGCCCATGACCTCGTGGTCCTCATAGGCCCCCTCTGCATCCGTAAAGCGCAGCAGGTAATTCTTTTTGTCAAAATGCCGGGAGGAACGGCCCCGGACACGGATCAGCGCCTGGCTCTCCAGATCCGGCGCGTCAGAGGGATGGTGATTATGGGTTTCGTCCTCCATAATGGAGACCCTTACGGACAGCATGGTTTCTCCCGTATCTGTAACTGTAAAATCCCGGCTTCCGACAGCGTTTGTCATCGGCTCTCCCGGTATAGGCGCTCCTTCCGTGTCGATGATCACCAGCGGCAGATGAGTGCAAAGCTCCGTCCCGCTGCAGTCACAGCCCTCCTCCGGCTGCCGCCCCGTCAGGTGCTGATGCACCCGATAGGGTCCCGTTTCCGCCTCATAGGCTCCCGCCGCCAGGGCGCAGATCAGGATCAGGGCCGCCATGGCAATGCCCAAAAGCTTATATTTCATACACAGCAGCCCCCTTTCTCATCCGTTCGTTATCCGCTGATCTCATCGCTCTGCATCACGATATTGAAATATTCGATGCTGCCGATCTCGTAGACCGCATCCGTGATGCTTTTTTCCGCCCCGGGCTGACGCAGGTATTTTCCGTTCAGCTCGTAAATGTATTCCACGCTATCCTCCGTGGTATTCTTTGCCCGCATGATGGCCCTGTGGTTGTAATACTGGAAGATCAGGGACTCCACCTTCATTTCGTTGGGCCTGGCCGTCCGCAGGATCAGAAGCACCCGGTTATCGTTGCGGATGCGTCCGAACAGCAGCAGGAGCAGGAACACGACGGCGCTTCCTGCAGCAGCCACCAGATAGTCTCCGGAACCGCAGCAGATGCCCACCACAATGGCCCAGAAAATATAGATGGTGTCCCGGGAATCCTTGATGGCCGTCCGGAAACGAACGATGGACAGAGCGCCCACCATACCAAGGGACAGGGCAATGTTATTGCCGATGACGATCATCACCGTGGTGGTGATCACTGTCAGGGCTGCCAGGGAAACATTGAATTTTGCGCTGTAAATGCTCCCGCTGTGAGACAGCCTGTAGGACAGGAACACAAAGGCCGCGATGGCCGCCGACACCACCAGGCGGAGCACAATGACCTCCGCCGTCAGATCACCGCCGCTGGTCTCCAGCAGCTGCAACAGATACTCTCTCATACTCGTTTTCTCCTGATTTTTATTCTTTTCTGTTCAGATCTTTTTCAACTCTGGAGCCCCAGGGATACCCGCCTTGCCAGACAGTATTTGCTGACGGAAAGCTCCGGCCGCTCCACGGAATCCAGCAGATTTTTGATATAGCTGAGCAAAAATCCGTTGTATTTTACCTCCAGCACCATGTGGAAGGGATCCATGACCGGATACAGGGGCAGCCTTTCGGAAAAGATCCCGTAAGCCGACTCCGTGGCAACGATGCGGCTGTCCAGGGTGATCCGGATGTGATTTTCCCTGGCCACAAAGGCCTGCCTGTGGTATTCCACCACCGCCTTCGGACGATAGCAGCGGCAGTGCATCAGCCCGTAGCATTCTGTGGCAAAGGGGTCCGCATATTGCAACAGGGGACTGTAATCTCCCCGGCACAGCGCCTCCGCCGCCGCCCGGTCAAGACGCAGGGAACGCTTGCGCTGATACTGGCCTTCCTTCTGCTTCATCTCCAGCATAGCGAACTCCGACTGGGGGCTGTAGGTCCTTAAACGGATCTTCCGCCTCAGCTCCAGCCCGTCGATCTTGTCATGAAAGTCCTGGTCGTCCGGGGTATCAAAATACAGGGAGCGGATGACATAGCCCTGGGATCCGTTATGCACGTCTCCATGCATGACCGCTCCCAGCCGTCCCTGCAGCACCGTCCCGTCCTTCAGGTTGATGGCATACTTTTTTTCCTGCCGCAGCACCTCGTTCATATCTGATTTCCCGTTTGTCTTCCTTTCATCCCTCCGTTTCCCACAGCGTATTTTCATGGCTGCCGGAGACATATGAAAAAACCGGTTTACTTCCGATGATCGATGTTGCTGTCCATCTTCCATAAACCGGTTGCGCTACTCGCTCCGTGATATATAAGCGCCCAAATAATCTATACTACCTCAACGCTTTTTATTCCTGAATATCCTGCTTTTTTGAAAACAGCATTAAATGATAGTATATGCGTTATATGGGCACATTGTCAAGGGGTTTCGGCAAAGGCTTTTGCCCGAAACCAGGAAAAATTTTACTCCGCAAACACCAGGAGCTTTGCCGCATAGGCGTCCGCCTCTCCTGCCTCGGGGCTTCCGGAGGTGCTGGTATCAGATCCCTGGCTGACCACCAGGCGGGTCCCCTCATGAATATCCTCCAGGGTCACGATGTTCCTGGTAAGATAGGGCGTCACTTCTGTATCTGCATCGGCCCTCCAGGTAACGCCATCCTGATCCGTGATCACGATGCTGCCATCCTCTTTGGCATCTAACTGCTGGGCCACCACATACATAGGCGCAGAGGCGTCCTGCGGCACGTTGACGATCAGGATCTGCGCTGCAGTCTGGGGCGGGATGCTCATGGTCATGGCCTGAGCGGTCCAGACATATACGGGCTGAGCGGTGTCGATCTCCGACAGGGCCACCGGCGCAAGGGTCGTTCCATCCAGTACCGGCGTGTTGGCGGTAGTCTTCAGGATGATCTCGTTGGTGGTATCCTTGTATTCCCCGTTTTCATCCACCAAAAACTCGTTGCTGTTGAAGGTGATGTCCCCGGATGCCTCGTCCACATCGGCGATATAGCCCCACTTGGACACAGGCTGCAGTTCGACGTAGGTTTCCGCCTCCCCGGTTTCCTGGGCTACCGTGGTGTCTTCCCCGGTTTCCACCTCTTCCGCCTTTGTTTCTGCCCCGGTCTCCCCGGAAACAGTTTCCGTCTGGGACGCCGTGGTCTGGGCTGCTGTGGTCTCCGCTGCGCCAGCGCCGCAGGCGGAAAGGACGCTTGCGGAAAGCACCGCCGCCATCGTCAGGATCATCGCTTTATCAAATCTTTTTTTCATCTTTTTCATTCCTTTTCTATACGTTTTTATTTTCGTTTGCAAACTGTATACGCTATCATCCGCTAAAACCTTTCGGAAGTCAACGGCCCGGGGAACGATTTAAGCTAAAGGTAATGGAATTTTATAAGATGTTAAGATTTGCTTTCTGAAGCGATTATTTTATGATCGCCTCCGCCATCTCCACCAGATCGGAAACCACAAGTCCACTGTCATAGCTTGACAGAAGATAGTGAAGTCCATCCTTTTCCCAGGATACGGACCGGAAAACCCGCTCCTCCCTGGTCTCTGTGCCGTAGCTGATAAAAAGTTTTCCTTCCTGTTCCAGGGCAGTTTCTTCCTCCGTAGGGGTTTCATCCGGCGGCAGGAACAGGTATTGATCCTCAGAGGTATAAAGCGTTATATCTCCGTATACTGTCTCCTGCTTTTGCTTTTCTGCGCCCTCCGCCTCCCACTGGGCCCGCAGGGTCTCCGGGGGATTGGATACGGTGAGGAATACCGCCTCCGCTTCCGCCTGCTCCGAGTCCAGGTAATCGAACTGGACTTCCGGATAGGCCCCCATGCTGACGCCATTTTCATCCGCCATCTCCACAGCCGTTACAAACCCTCTGTCAAACTGATAGCCGTTTTCAAAGTATTCCGCATAATCAGGCGTTACGCCGAAAATGCTGCCCGCCTCCCGGGCAGTTTCTTCCGCCGACTGGAAGGCGTCCCGCAGGTCTGTCGAACTGGACAAAGATGCCACCTTCCCCGCTGCGATCGCCGAAACGCTTCCGATCACCAGCACAGCCGCCAGGGCCAGAGCCAGTTTCTTTCCCTTTGATATCCTCATGAATGTTCTCCTTTCCTCTGTCCTTAAGCGGATTTTCTGAAAGAGCCTTTCGCTGTCGGCTTCCTCAAGGCAAATGCTGTCTCCCAACGCCTGGATCGTTTTCCTGATCTCCTCATCCTTTAATTCCTTCATTCCAAACCCTCCCTGATCAGTTTTCTTGCCTGATAGAGCCGCGACTTCACGGTGCCCGCAAGGCTTCCTGTAGCCTCTGCGATCTCCCTGATGGAGCAGTCCTCGTAATAATAAAGGACCACTACCGTCCTCAGTTTCACCGGAAGCCCGGCGATGAGCTTCATCATCTGCCTCTGCTGTTCTCCCTGAATAGCTCTTTCCTGAGGGGATACCCCCTGCAGGTCCTCCAGAAGCCTCTCCTTCGAAGCTGTTTCTTCATCCTCCAGAAGCGCCTCCAGCGAGCTTTCCTGTTTCTTCCGCTTAAGAAGCTTTACCGCTTTTCTGACTAAGATCTTTCTGATCCATTTCTCAATGCCCATGGGATTTTTCAGTTCCCCTCTGTGAAGATACACCGTCACAAAGGTTTCCTGTAAAATATCTTCGCTGTCGGCCCGATTGCCGGACATCAGATACGCCGTCCGGTAAAGCTTCTGATAAAAGGCGCCGTATACCGCCGCAAAGGCTCCGTCATCTCCCGCTATCATCGCCTCTATGGTATTTTTTTCCTTGTCCGTCATATCTGCTTCCGTCCCTCATGCCGGTCTTTTTCGATGCATCTGTTATATAAGAGTCTTTGAGAAGGAAAATGGTTCAATAATCGTGCAGTTTTTCTTTAAAGAATCGAAAAAGAACCATTACAAAGCGGGTTTCGCGCAATTGTAATGGCTCTTTCTGACCAGGCAAATCAGTCAAAATGATGGCAGGCTACATAGTGTCCGCCGCCTACGTCCTTCAGCACCGGCTCCTCCGTGTCGCAGTTCGCGCACTTGTTGAAGCATCTGGAGCAGAAGCGGCAGCCCTTTGGCGGATTGATGGGGGTCGGCACATCTCCGCTCAGGATGATCCGTTTTTTCCTCTGCTTGATGTCCACAGAGGGGATCGCAGACAGCAGCGCCTGGGTGTAGGGATTTAAGGGATCGTCGTAGATCTCCTGCTTTCCTGCGATCTCCATCAGCTTGCCCAGATACATGACGCCCACCCGGTCGCTGATATGCTTTACCACGTTCAGGCCATGGGCGATGAACAGATAGGTCAGGCCGAACTGATCCTTCAGCTCGTCCAGCAGGTTCAGCACCTGGGCCTGGATGGATACGTCCAGAGCGGATACCGGCTCGTCGCAGACGATGAGCTTGGGCTCTACCGCCAGGGCTCTGGCGATTCCCACACGCTGCCGCTGTCCGCCGGAAAATTCATGGGGATACCGGTTTCTCTGATGGTTCGCCAGTCCCACGCACTCCAGAAGGTAATTCACCCGGTCCTCGATCTTATCCTCCGGAAGCAGATGGTTGATACGGATGGGCTCCGCGATGATATCGCCTATGGTCTTTCTCGGATTGAGAGAGGCATAGGGATCCTGGAAGATCAGCTGGATATCCTTGCAGTAATGTCTCCGCTCCTTTTCGGAGAGAGCTGCCAGGTTCACGCCGTTATAAAGGATCTCTCCTCCGGTAGGCTTGTAAAGATCCACCAGCATCTTTCCGATGGTGGATTTGCCGCAGCCGGACTCTCCCACAAGGCCGAAGGCCTCGCCCTTGTAGATCTTGAAGGAAACGTCGTCCACCGCCTTCAGCACCGTCTTGGGACGGCCGAAGATATCGGATTCCAGCGTGAAATATTTCTTTAAATTTTTGACCTCTAAGAGGACTTCTTTCTTTTCTTCGCTCATGCCTTATTCCTCCTCAGCCGCATCATTTTCGAGGAAGCATCTGACCGCTCTGCCCTTTTCATTTTCCACAAGCTTCGGCATGGCCTCCCTGCACTTATCCATACATCTGTCGCAACGGTCTGCAAAGGGGCAGCCCTTGGGCAGATTGGTGGGATCCGGCACGATTCCCTTGATCATGTAAAGGGGCTTTACGTCCTTGTCCATTCTGGGAATGGACTCCAAAAGGCCCTTTGTATAGGGATGTCTGGGATCTGTAAAGATCTCCTCCACGGTTCCTTTTTCCACGACGCGGCCGCAGTACATGACCACCACCTTGTCGGCAGTTTCCGCCACGACTCCCAGGTCATGGGTGATCAGCAGCACCGACATGTTGAGCTTTTCCCGGATGCTGTTGATCAGGTCCAGGATCTGGGCCTGGATCGTCACGTCCAGAGCCGTGGTGGGCTCATCGGCGATCAGAAGCTCCGGATTGCACGCAAGGGCCATGGCGATCATGACTCTCTGGCGCATACCGCCGGACATCTGATGAGGATAGTCCTCGGCTCTTCTTTCCGGATCCGGGATGCCTACAAGGCGCAGCATCTCCACTGCGTGATCCTCCGCCTCTTTCTTCGTCATCTTCGTATGGGTCAGGATGCTCTCCACGATCTGGTCCTTGATCCGGTAAACCGGGTTGAGGGAGGTCATGGGCTCCTGGAAGATCATGGAGATCTTGTCGCCCCGGATGGCCTGCATCTCTTTTTTGGACATCTTGGTCAGGTCCTGGCCGTTGAACAGGATCTCGCCGTTGCTGATCCTGCCAGGCTTTTCGATAAGACCCATGATGGAGAGGGAGGTAACGCTCTTTCCGGAGCCGGACTCTCCCACTACAGCCAGGATCTCGCCTTTTTCGATCTCAAAGCTTACGCCGTTGACCGCCTTGACAAGACCTCTTTTGATCTTGAATTCTGTTTCGAGATTTTTTACTTCAAGCAGCATGATGGCACCCCCTTATACCCTTTCCTTCGGATCCAGGGCGTCTCTCAGGCCGTCTCCGAACAGATTGAAGGCAAGCACGGCTATGGTGATCATCAGGCCCGGGAATACCAGGGTGTAGGGCGCTGAGAAAATATAGCTTCTAGCCCGGCCCAGCATATCGCCCCACTCTGCCATGGGGGGCTGTACGCCCATGCCCAGGAAGCCCAGGGCCGCGGTATCCAGGATTGCCGTGGAGATACCCAGGGTCGCTCTGACCACGATGGAGGAGATCACGTTGGGCAGGATATGCACAAAAATGATCCGCCCGTTGGAGTTTCCGATGACTTTTGCCGCCGCCACGTAGTCATTTTCCTTGACGGAAAGGATGGAGCTACGGACGATACGGGCATACTCGGGGATGGAGACCGTACCGATGGCGATGATGGCCTTGTCCAGTCCCTTGCCCAGGGCTGCCATCAGGGTGATAGCCAGCAGGATGGAGGGAATGGAAAGCATGATGTCCATACATCTCATGATGATCAGGTCCGTCTTGCCGCCGAAATAACCGGCGATGGAGCCCAGCACCGTACCGATGGCCAGAGAATAGGCCACCGCCGCCAGTCCTACGAACAGAGATACCTTGGTGCCGGAGAGGACTCTTGAAAAGATGTCTCTGCCCAGCTGATCCGTTCCGAACCAGTGATCGGCACAGGGCGGGATAAATGCAAGGGACATGTTGGAATACTCAGGATCCCAGGGAGCCAGAAGGTCTCCGAACACTGCGATGAACAGCAGGATGAGGATCACCACAAGGCCCGCCACTGCAGCCTTGTTCATCTTCAGGGTATCCCACATCGCCTTGAGTCTTGATTCCGGTTTTTCAATGACTACGGAAGTATCCGCCGCCACAGCCGCGGTTTTATTCTTTTTTCCAAAGGCCATTCCCTTACACCTCCTTCTTCGCGTATTTGATTCTGGGATCCAGGAACGCATACAGCACATCTACCAGCAGGTTCATGAGCACGAAGATCACTGCGATCAGCAGCACCACGCCCTGGATCACCGGGAAATCAGATTTCATGATGCACTGCACCGTATAGTTTCCAAGGCCGGGCCAGGAATAAACGGATTCCGTCAGCACGGCGCCTCCCAGCAGGGAGCCCAGCTGCAGGCCGATGACGGTTACGATGGGCATCAGGGCGTTCCGCAGCGCGTGCTTGATATCCACCTTGCCGTCGGAAATTCCCTTTGCCTTTGCAGTGCGGATGTAGTCCTGCTTCAGGGTGTCCAGCATGCTGGAGCGGGTCATCCTGGCGATGATCGCCATGGAATAAAGGCTCAGGGTCACTGCGGGAAGGATCATATGCCTTAAGGCATCCCAGAAGGCCTCCATATCTCCCTGCAGAAGACAGTCGATGAGCATAAAGCCCGTAATGGTATCCGGTCTCAGGGCCGGATCGATCCTTCCGGAGGAAGGCAGAAGGTGCATGGTCCCTGAGAAAAGGATGATCAGCATGATGCCCAGCCAGAAGATGGGGACGGAAACGCCCACCAGGGACAGCAGCATGCCGCCGTTATCGAAAATGGAGTTTTTCTTGACTGCGGAAACAACGCCTACGCTGACTCCCAGCAGGGAAGCCAGCACGATGGCTACCAGCGCCAGCTCAATGGTGGCAGGAAATCTCGCCATGATCTCTTCCGTCACAGGGGCCTTGGTAAAGTAGGAGGTTCCCAGGTCGCCTGTGAGCGCGCCTTTGATAAAGTCGATATACTGCACAACAATGGGATCATTGAGCCCGTTGGCCTGTCTCCAGGCATCCATGCTCTCCTGGGTCGCATGCTGGCCCAGAACGATGGGGGCCGGATCCGGTGCACAGACGCGCATCAAAAAGAAAACGATGAGAGATACCCCGAAAAGGACCGGTATCAGCATCAATAATCTTTTTCCAATGTATTTTAACATCTTGTATCCTTTCCTGTTTTCGGAAGATAAAGCCAATCATCACCGTAGGAAAGGCTGATTTCAGGTTTGCACGGACTCTGCGGCACCTAAAATCAGCCTTTTTGGATCTGACTTGGCTTTACAAACCGTTATTTAGTTCTTGTAGGTCTTTGCCAGATAAACGTTTCCGGTGGGATGTGCGATGTAGTTCTGCACGTTGGAAACATAACCGGAAAGGTTCTGCTGATGAGAAATCGGAAGCCATACGTTTTCTTCAGCTACCAGGGTCTCCATCTCAGCGTAAGCAGCATTTCTCTCGTCGCCGTTGGGCAGAGCTGCCGCTGCGGAAAGCATCTCGTTATAGGTCTCGTTCTGATAATTAGCCACGTTCATGGTCGGATCCTCATGAGCCAGGAGATACATGAAGTTGTCCGGGTCTCCGTTATCGCCGATCCAGCCGTAGAGGCACATGTCATAATCGCCTGACGGGATCCTCTCCTTGTAGGTGGTCCAGTCATAGGAGTCGATGGTCACATCAACGCCAACCTGTGCCCAGTAGCCCTGCAGAGCCTCTGCCAGGGTCTGTCCGGTAGCGGTGTTGTAAGGTCTCGGGTTGGTGTAGGTCATCAGCTTCAGGGAAGTAACGCCCTTGTCTGCAAGGATCTGCTGTGCCTCCTCCGGGTTGTAAGCGGTCTGCTTCACGTCAGCGCTGTAGCCGGGCATGAAGCTGGGCAGAATGGAGGTTGCCTCTGTTGCGTATCCCTGATACAGGCTTGCAACCAGCTCCGGAACGTTGATGGCCTCGGAAAGAGCCTTTCTTACCTCCGGATCCGTCATTCTGTTCATGTTGTAAGCCAGGTAGTTGATGTTCATACCCTCGGACTGATACAGCTTGCAGCCTGCAGAGGTGATCTGGTCTACAACGTTTGCGTCGATACCGTCGATGATGTCGACCTCGCCGTTGGTCAGGGCAACGACTCTTGCGGAGTTGTCGGTAATGGTTCTGAAGACGATGGTCTTTGCCACCGGAGCCTCGCCCCAGTAATCGTCAAAGCGCTCCATCACTACGGACTCGTTCTTGTCCCATCTTACGAACTTATAGGGGCCGGTTCCGCAGGGATTCTCGTTCAGGTTGTTGCCGTTCGCCTCGCAGGCGGTGGGGCTTACCATAGGAGCTGCCAGAGACATTGCCAGGTTGTTCAGGAAGGGGGTTACCGCCTTGTTCAGAACAAACTCAACGGTGTAGTCGTCGATGACGTTGCACTCTGCCACGTCGCCGTAAACGAAGGAACCGTATGCCATATCAGCCGTAGCGTTTACGGTCTGACGGTCTACATTATATTTTACTGCTTCAGCGTTGAAGTCCGTTCCGTCGTGGAACTTTACGCCCTGTCTCAGATGGAAGGTGTAGGTCAGTCCATCGTCGCTGATATCCCAGCTCTCTGCCAGGCAGGGCTCAACCTCGGTGGAGCTGTCGCCGAACTGCAGAAGGCCCTCATACATCTGCACGATGGGCTTGGAGGACTCGCCGTCGTCTACCAGCGCCGGATCAAGACCTCTGGGGTCTGCGCCCTGGGCATAGGTGATGGTCTGCTCCCGGTCTACGTCTGCCGGGATCTCGCCGAACTCGGTGAGCATTTCCTCAGTGGCTTCCTTCTGCTCCACTGCCGCGGTGGTCTCCGCTGCGCCTTCGCCGCCCTCTTCTGCTGCAGCTGCAGCCTGAGAGCTCTCAAGGACTTCATTTTTCTTCGTGCAGCCTGCTGCCATCGTCACCGCAAGAGCTGTGCAAAGAAAAATACCAAGCATTTTCTTTTTCATAATCTTCCTCCTACTTTGTTTCCGCCCGCTTGTTGCTTTAGCACTGTAGCAAAAAAACATGCTACAGCAGTAAATTGAGGCGTGTTAGAAGCATTATATACATATCGGGCATATAAATCAACCAGATTTGTATATTCTTTCTGATTTTCTGCTGCGAACAACTGTTTTTGCCGCACGCATATAACCTCCGGTTATTGCATCAGCAAACCGGAGGTTATAGCTTATAATTATTATCAAATTCTGTATAAATATATCCTTCTATAACGTCTTTTTCTTCATTTTCTGTGCATACATCTTCTGATCCGCCCGCTGGATCAGTTCTTCCGCCGTATCCCTGCAGGGTGGGTTACAATACAGCTCTCCGATGCTGACCTGATAAAAAGGACAGGGCGCTCCCTGCTCCCAGCCGCTGCATTCCTGCAGCTCTGCCGCCACGTCATCCGGAAGCCTTCCTTTATACAGAGCTGCAAATTCATCTCCCCCGTACCGGTACATCCGCCCCTGCTCTCCCAGGATCCTGGAGCCGACTTTGGCAAAATGCTTCAGATAGGCGTCTCCCACCAGGTGTCCATAGCGGTCATTGACGGATTTAAAGCGGTCAAGATCCATAAACAGGATCGAAAAGTCCTGTTCTCCCTCCAGAAGCTCCTTCAGCCGGTTCAAAAGGCTATGCCGGTTTCCCAGTCCTGTCAGGTCATCTGAAAATACCTCCTGCTCCAGTCGCTTCATACGGATGGATGCCAGTATGATGCGATACAGGATGAAATTCGATAAAAACACGGACCCCAGCAGGAGCACCAGAAGGATCACCTTCAATATGCTCTCCCCATCACGCAGGAGCGCCCTGTGCAGCACCACAAGGACCAGAAACTGCAGCCCGTTATTGAAAAGGATATATTTGCTCCAGTCTTCTTCAAACAGCCCCCGGTTTTCGACAACAAAGGCATATTTGCTGACGATCTGGCGGAAGAAAAGCAGAATGCTCAGGAGAAAAAAGAGGGTCTCCAGAAACAGGCTCCAGAAGAACTGTCCGGAAAACCAGGTGGCTGAGCACAGAAAGGCCAGGGAAAATATCCCAAACGTATAGACCCAGCAGCTGCACATCAAGGTAAACAGCTCCGCCAGACGGACCCGGTACAGCGCATACAGGACCGGCAGATAGACAAATCCCGCCAGCATCATCTTTCCATCTCCCTGATACTGCGCAGGATCGGAAAAGACATAGGCATAGGCAATGCTGAACACCATCGCAGTAAACAGGGTAAGGACCGCTACCGTTTTCCTGCGGGAATATTTTCGTTTCAGACAGATATCAGTGGCGATCAGGTTGATCACCAGCACTTCCAGCGTAGGCAAACCCTGCAGCCACCGCATAAAGCCGTTCCTCCTTCGGAAAAGGATCTTTTCTCAGATTTTACCACATTTTCCAGGCCAGGGGGTATTAAAAAAGAATCTTTTCCAGAAACAGACCCTGAGGCGGCGCCGTATAGCCTGCCGCAGCTCTGTCTCCCGCTTCAAATATTGCCGGAATATCCTCCGGGCTCCGCCTGCCGTCTCCCACCTCCAACAGGGTACCGGTCATGATCCGGATCATATATTGAAGGAATCCATCGCCCAGATAGCTGATCTTTATGATCTCCTTGTCCTCATCAAAGCTTACGTCTATGGACTCCAGGGTCCTGACGGTGGATTTTTTCATATGCCGGTTGCCGCAGAAGGATCTGAAATTATGGCGTCCCACAAGGAACGCTGCCGCCTGCCGCATTTTTTCAAGGTCCGGCATCGTCTCCACATGATACAGATACTTCCGTTCGAACACCGAGGGCTTTTCCCCGGTGCTGATATAATAGCAGTAGCATTTTTTACGGGCACAGAACCGGCTGTGGAAGCGGGGGTCCGCTTTTTCCACGGAGATCACCCGGATATCCTCCGGAAGGTACCGGTTCATATAGGTCCGGATGGCCGCCTCGGTCATGTCCGTCTCCAGAAAGGCGTTGGCCGCCTGGCCTCTGGCATGTACCCCTGCGTCCGTGCGGCCCGCACCGGTCAGCTGCACCTCCTGGTCCGTCATGCGGGACAGCACCGTCTCCAGCTTGCCCTGGATGGTGTTGTCGTTTCCTTTAAGCCGCTGCCAGCCATTGTAGCGGGTGCCGTCGTATTCGATTAAAAATTTATAGTTTTGCATAGTTCTTTCACTGTCCTCAGCCTGTCCTCAAAATGCAGGATATAAAAACAGCGGAAACCCTTATTTTACGGGCTTCCGCTGACAAATAAAAAGAGCGCGAGACGGGGATCGAACCCGCGACCTTCGCCTTGGCAAGGCGACGCTCCACCACTGAGCCACTCGCGCATTTTCGTCGGCAACTCCTGCCGACGAATTGTATTCTAGCATAACCCTGTTGATTTTGCAAGCTTTTTTTGTATTTTTTATACAATTAGTGCCGGAACAGCGTTCCCAGAATATTCCGGCCAAGGCTGGCGCCGATATTGCCCCCCAGGGTCTTACCGAACTTGCCTCCCAACTTGCCGCCGAAGATGTGCCCCAGCTCCCGGCCTACGGAACCTGCCGCCGTGGAAGCGACGCTCTTTACCCGGCGCTCTGCCTCCTTCCGCTCCCGTTCTGCTGCCTTTTCAGCTTCCCGTTCTGCCTTTTCCCGGGCCTTTTCAGCCGCCTTTTCGGCCTTTTCCTGTTCCTTTTCCGCAGCCTCTGCCGCTTCCTCCTTCTGCTCCTGCAGCTCCATCTGCTGCTTTCTCCGCTCCAGGAATTCATAAGCGGAATCCGGATCCACCGGGGTGCTGTACTTCAGGTACAGGTTGGACTGCTTGACAGCGCTGTCCCGTTCTCCATCGGTGATCATACCCATGCGGCTCTGGGGCGGCAGGATAAAGGCGTGCTGCACCATCCCCGGAATGCCCTTTTCATCCAGCATGGATACGGCTGCCTCTCCGGTACCAAGGGCGGAAAGCAGCTCCTCCGTATCAAACTCCGGATTTTCCCGGAAGGCTGCGGCTGCGGCCTTGAGGGCCTTCCGCTCCGCCGGGGTATAGGCCCTGAGGCCATGCTCGATCTTGTTTCCCAGCTGCGAGGCGATCTCGTCCGGAATATCCTTTGGAGACTGGGTAATGAAAAACACGCCGACGCCCTTGGAACGGATCAGGCGGATCACCTGTCCGATTTTTTCCATCAGCGCGTCATCTGCATTTTTAAACAACAGATGGGCTTCGTCGAAGAAAAATACCATCCTGGGCTTTTCCGGATCTCCCACCTCTGGCAGCATCTCAAAAAGCTCTGACAGGAGATACAACATAAATGTGGAGTACAGCCTGGGCTTATTGATGAGGGTCGAGGAATCCAGGATGTTGATCATGCCCTTTCCGCCCTCGCCCGTGGCAAAGAAATCTGCCGCATTGATGCCCGGCTCCCCGAAAAAGCGGTCGCCGCCCTCCGCCTCTATGGCCACGATGGCCCGGATAATGGCGCTGACGGACTGCTTGGCGATATGTCCGTAATCCGCTTCAAACTCTTTGGCATTTTCAGAGGCATACTGCAGGATCGCCTTCAGATCCTTGGTATCGGTCAACAGCAGATTTTCATCGTCGGCGATCTTGTACACCACGTTCAGGATCTCCGTCTGGGTGGCGTTGAGCTTCAGCACCTTTGCCATGAGGTCAGGTCCCATTTCAGATACCGTGGTCCTTAAGGGGATTCCCTTTTCCGCAAACACGTCAAAATAAGCAGCCGGGAAGGCCTGGAAGGCAAAGCCCTCCTCCTGCAGGCGAAATCTGGCGATACGGTTTTTCATATCCTCCGTCTCTTCTCCCGCAAAGATCATGCCGGACAGATCTCCCTTGACGTCTGAAAGGAACACCGGCACCCCCAGCTCGGAAAAGGATTCCGCCAGCACCTTCAGGGTCACGGTCTTTCCGGTTCCCGTAGCGCCGCAGATGAATCCGTGGCGGTTCGCCATCTTGGGCAGCAGATAAAGGGGCTCCGAAAGGTCCTTTCCCGCCTTTGCAAATAAAATCTTTCCGTCTTTTACCATATTAGACCTCCGGTAGGACTTTATAACAAAAGATTTATAAAAAAATGCCGAAGCCTTTGAACAAGACTCCGACATACTTTTTGCGAGCGGGTGATGGGAATCGAACCCACGTATACAGCTTGGAAGGCTGTCATTCTACCATTGAACTACACCCGCGTAAACGGTTTTGGGATCCGAGTGCCTCAGGCAGGAATCGAACCAGCGACACATGGATTTTCAGTCCATTGCTCTACCAACTGAGCTACCGAGGCGCATGTCCTCAAACTCGGTTTCAGATTTTAAGGACAACGCAGATATATTACCCGAAAACCGTCTTTTTGTCAATATGATTCCAAAATTTTCTTGTGGTTTTGGTGTGGTTTTGGCCTGTTTTTCTTACAGATCCACCCACTGAATGTTGTATTCGTCGGAGGCCCAGTTGATATAGACCTTTGAGCTGTAAGGCGCCATGATGCAGTGCAGATGGCCGTTCCGCGCCGCCCGGTGATGCCGTCCCACATTGTAGCGGGTGCCGTCGGTCTGCACCACCCTGGTGATGGTCATGTCGTCGGTGATGCCCAGCTGCCATACCGGAAGGTCCACCTCCTGGGTGCAGTCCCCCGCATTCACCACCGTAAAGGCAATGTATTTGCCGTACATCCTGCCATAGGCGATCAGATAGCGCCCTGCGTAAAGCTGCTTCCAGGAGCCTCTCCGGAACACCTCGTGCTTGTGAAGCGCCACCATATAGGTATGGAAATCCTGCAGCTGATGGTTTTCCTGCTTCCAGGGGAAGGGCCTGCGGTCATCCGGATCCGTCCAGCCGCAAAGTCCCGCCTCGTCGCCGTAATAGATGGCCGGAGCTCCCGGCCAGGTCATCTGAATCACCACCGCTGCGCTGAAGAGGCCGAAGTTCAGGTTTTCCTCCGCAGCCCTGCTGCCTGCCTGGGCCAGCCTGCCCGGGGTCTTGTTGGTCCTGGTCAGGAACCGGGAATGATCGTGATTGCTCAGCTCGTTCATGGCGCTCAGCACGGAGCCCGTTTGCATGGCGCACTGGCCGTAGCGCATGGCCCGGAAAAAGTCCTCTCCGTCCCCCTCCCGCTCCGGCTGGTAGGAATCGCTGTGTTTTTCCATGCCTGTCAGAAACCAGGTCACCGGCTCCATGAAGGCATCATAATTCATGACCGTATCCCACTGGTCCCCCTGGAGCCAGGCATAGGCGTCCCCGTAATGCTCCGCAAAGACCACCGCCTCGGGATTGGCCTCCTTGACCGCCTTCCTGTAGGCCCTCCAGAAGCTGTGATTGTATTCCTCCGAATGGCCCAGGTCCGCAGCCACATCCAGCCGCCAGCCGTCTGCCTTGTAGGGGGCGCTGACCCATTTTTTTCCGATGGACAGGATATACTCCTTCAGGGCCTCGGAGCCCTCGTAATTCAGCTTTGGCAGGGTATCGTTGCCCCACCATTTTTCGTAGCTGTCGTTGCCCGGCCAGGCCTCCGGCCGCTCATCCTCGAACCGGAAAAACTCCCGGTAGGGGCTTGCGGCGCTTTCATAGGCCCCCGGCTCATAGCCGCCGGCCCTGTGATAGATACCGGCCCTGTCCATCATCCTGTGGAAGGAGCCGCAATGATTGAACACTCCGTCCATGATCACCCGGATGCCCTCCTTGTGGCATTTGTCCACAAAGTCCGCAAAAAAACGGTCGGAGGCCGCAAGGTTTTCCGGATCCGCCGTCCGGGTCTCATAATCCCCGTCCTTTACGATCACCGTATAATGGGGATCGATATGCTCATAGTCCTGACAGTCGTATTTATGGTTGGAGGGACTGACGAAGATCGGATTGAGATAAATGGCTTCGATGCCCAGGGACTTCAGATAAGGAAGCTTTTCCAGCACGCCCTTGAGGTCGCCGCCGTAAAACCTGCCCACGTCCAGCGCCTCAACCGGCGCGTTCCAGTCCTCCACCTGCTGGGAGCTCCGCTCCAGGTAGGTGTATTCCCCTGTCCGGACGTCGTTTGTAGGATCTCCGTTATAGAACCGGTCCGTAAAGATCTGGTACATCACGCAGCCCCGCATCCAGTCCGGGATATGGAAGCCCGGGGTGATGGTGAAATAAAACCGTCTGCCCATGTTTTCATCCGGCCCAAGCCGGGTATAGGTGCAGCATTCCTCCCCCCGCTCCACCTCAAAGAAATAGTGGATGGGTTTCTCTCCCGCCCGCACTTCGATCTCATAAAAATCAAACAGCGAATCGGAAGATGCTTTTTTCATCGTCATCTCTGTTTCGCTGTTTTCATCCGTCCTGATAAAAAGCACTCTGTCGGCATTGTCCCGCAATGTCCGAAAGCGGATTTTTATAACGTCCCCTGGGTCGCATTCCGCCGGACTCCGGTAGTCCTCAGTCCCGTCGGAAAACAGCGCCGCTTTATATATTCCTTTGATCGTTCCTAAATTTACCATACACAAATTATACTTCCTGTCGATTAAATCCGCAACAAAAACCGGCTGCGGGTCGTTTTTTTCTGCAAAGTGAAAAAGCCGACGGGGTAGTCGGCTTTTTCAGGAGAAGGTATTTCGTTTTTTATGGGGTGTAGCAAAACTATATAATGTATTGGGGGTTACGGCTATTATAATAACAAAACCCGCAAAAGGTGTCATCTTTCAAAAAAAACAAAGTTTTTTTTGAATTGTTTTGTTCTTTGTATAAATAATACAAAGTCAAAATGTCACTTCTGAGAGGGCTTGAAAACAGCCTCCGCCCCTGGCCCTTACCCGAACAGGGCTTCAAATTCCTCGCCGCTGATCTTTTCCTTTTCCAGAAGCAGCTGGCAGCTTTTCTCCAATACGTCCTTATGGGCAAGGATCATCTCCTTGGCCGCGGCATAGCATTCATCCACCAGCCGCTTGATCTCCTTGTCGATGGTGGACAGCATCTCGTCGCCGTAGCTTCTGGAATGAGCGATGTCGTAGCCCAGGAACACGTCGTCCCCGTTTTCATCGTAGTTGATCATGCCCACCTTTTCGCTCATGCCGTACTGCATCACCATGGCCCTGGCGATCTTTGTCACCTGGCGGATATCCTGCGAGGCCCCGGTGGTGATATCGTCGCACACCAGCTCCTCCGCGATCCGGCCTCCCATGGCCGCCATCATCATGTGCTTCAGCTGTTTTTTCGTCACAAAGGAATCCTCCCGGTCCGGAAGCGGCATGGTATAGCCTGCAGCCCCCTCTCCGGTCGGGATGATGCTGATGATATGCACCGGGCCTACGTCCTTCAGCAGATGGAACAGGATCGCATGGCCCGTTTCATGGTAGGCGGTGATCCGTTTATCCCGCTCTGAGATCACCTTGGAGCGTTTTTCCGTTCCGATTCCCAGCTTGATGAAGGCAAACTCCACATCTCCCTGGGTGATGGCATCCCGTCCTGCCACAGCCGCCGCGATAGCTGCCTCGTTCAGCAGGTTTTCCAGATCCGCTCCGGTAAATCCGGAGGTGGTCTGCGCAAGACGGGCAAGGTCCACGTCCTCCGAAAGCCGTTTGTTCCGGGCATGCAGCTGCAGGATCTCCTCCCGGGCCTTCACGTCCGGCCTGCCCACCGTCACCTTCCGGTCAAAACGGCCCGGCCGCATGATGGCGGGATCCAGGATATCCACCCGGTTGGTGGCGGCCATGACGATGATCCCCTCGTTGTCCGCAAAGCCGTCCATTTCCACCAGCATCTGGTTCAGAGTCTGCTCCCGCTCATCGTGGGAGCCGCCAAGGCCCGTTCCTCTTCTGCGGGCCACCGCGTCGATCTCGTCGATGAACACGATGCAGGGAGCGTTTTTCTTTGCCTCCTCAAACAGGTCCCGCACCCGGGCAGCGCCTACGCCCACATACATTTCCACAAAATCCGAGCCGGAAATGCTGTAGAAGGGCACGCCTGCCTCCCCTGCCACAGCCTTTGCCAGCAGGGTCTTACCGGTTCCGGGGGTCCCCACCAGGATGATGCCCTTGGGGATACGGGCACCCATGGTCCGGAAGCGCATGGGCTCCCGCAGGAACTCCACCACCTCCTGCAGCTCCTCCTTTTCTTCCTGGAGGCCTGCCACATTGCTGAAATTGATCTGATTGTCCGTCACCAGCCTTGCCCGGCTCTTGCCGAAATTCATCATCCGGGCATTCATGCCGCCGCCGGCGCTGTTCCTGAGGTTGTTCAGTAAAAAGGAAAACAGGAAAAAGAACATGCAGACCGTCAGCACCGTAGGCAAAA
This sequence comes from uncultured Lachnospiraceae bacterium, assembly GCA_944381405.1. Lineage (GTDB taxonomy): Bacteria > Bacillota > Clostridia > Lachnospirales > Lachnospiraceae > Avilachnospira. The sequence goes on from CALWLA010000010.1 coordinate 28,410, forward strand.
GCTCCCAAAGGCTGCCGCCGGAAACGTCGCCCACCGTATAGTCGATGCCCATCTCCTCCAGCTTGCCGGTCAGGTCCTTTACATCCGGCACGGAGGCCCGCACGTTTTTCCCGTCCGTAAGCTCCAGCTCGATGTTTCCGGTGGGCGTCTGGGGATTCATTTCCACATAGGCCTCGGCGATCATCGCCGGATTGTCCAGAACAGACTGGAGCTCTCCTGCCGTCAGCCGCTGGGAAAACATGCGGAAGGGCATGATCGTCAAAAGGATCAGGGCTGCTGCCAGCAGGAAAAACAGTCCCGGGATCCTCATATTCTGTTTGTTAGTCATCGAATTCCACCACTCCTATATAGGGAAGATTTCTGTAGCGCTGGTCATAGTCCAGGCCATAGCCCACCACGAATTTATCCGGCACGGTAAAGACCGTATAATCCACCTTGACCTCCTTTTTCCGCCTGGAGGGCTTGTCCAGCAGGGTGCAGAGCCTGAGGGATGCCGGCTGCCGGTCCTTCAGAAGCTCCAGCAGGTAGGACAGGGTGTTTCCGGTGTCCACGATATCCTCCACCACGATCACGTCCTTTCCCGTAATGGACTCGTCCAGGTCCTTTACGATCTTCACGACGCCGGAGGAGACCGTACTGGCTCCGTAGCTGGAAACGGACATGAAGTCCATGGAGACCGGAATATCCTGGGAGATATATTTGGAAAGCTCCGTCATGAAATACACCGCGCCCTTCAGCACGCCAATCAGGTGCAGCTCCTTGCCCGCATAGGCTTCGTTGATCTTTTCGGCCACCTGGCGGATGCCTTCCCTGACCTCTTCTTCCCCGATCAAGGGGACAATTTTATATGACATATCTACTCCTGTTGCTTTTTATTTTCGTCCCTTTGCTCCCTGAGGCAGACCGCCGTATATTCCGGTCTGTTTTCTGCAAAGACCCGGTTGGGCAGGTCCAGATGAAAGCCCTTTCCCGCAGAAAGCGCCCGGTCCAGCTGGGCGATATGGGGCTCTCCAAAATCCTTCAGGGGCACACCAAGACGTGTCAGCGCTTCAATTATAACATACCTTCTGAAAATTTGCGGTTTTTCTTTCAGTCTTCTGCGGGGAATCAGGATGCAGTCCCCGGACAGGCTGGTTTCCTCCCTGCAGAAGGCCTCCGCCTCCTGCCGCAGATACCGGTCCGCCTCGCTGCACCGCAGCCCCGCCGCAAGGATGTGCTCCTCTGCCCGCTGGTTGATTCCCTCCCGGATGAGGGGCATCAGGCGGTTCCGCAGAAAATTTCTGGTACAGTCTTCACAGAGATTGGTGGAATCCGTTACATAGGGAAATCCCTTTTGTTCCATCCATGCGAGGATATCCGCCCTGGAAACGCACAGCAACGGCCTGACCAGCCGGTCCCTGGCAGGGGCCATGCCCCCAAGGCCCCGAAGCCCGCTGCCCCGGAACAGATTCAGCAGGATGGTCTCCGCCTGGTCCCCTGCATGGTGGGCCGCGGCGATCACCACCGGCCCCTTCCGCTCTGCTGCAAGCCGCTGCCGCAGCTCCTCCAGGGCCTTATACCGCAGCAGCCTGGCTGCCTCCTCCAGAGAAAGCCCCTCTCTGGCGGCCTTTTCCCGTACCTGCACCGAAACGCAGAAAAAGGGGATGCCCAGTTCCGCTGCCGTGCTGCGGCAGAACGCCTCATCCCGCTGTGCTTCCGCTCCCCGCAGGTTGTGGTTCACATGGGCGGCATAAAGCTCTATGCCCAGGAGCCTGGTCATGCCCGCCAGCACCCGCAAAAGACAGGAGGAATCCGCTCCGCCGGAAAAACCCACCAGCACGCCGTCCCCGGGTTTCAGCAGATCCTGCTGCCGGATAAAGGCCAGTATTTGATTGGTAAATCGGTCCATTCCGCCTCCTTGACATCTGTACGCCGCGAAACTGCCCTGGGACAAAAGAAAAGGGCAGCCTGCGCGCAGTCTGTCCTCCCTTTGTTTGCATCTCCGTCTGTCAGTCGTCCTTTTCCTTCAGCAGGATCTCGTCCGGGTTGACAAGTCCCAGCTTGTCCTTGGCCACCTCTTCGATGTACTGCTTGGTCTTGACGTAGACCTTTCTTTCGTTCAGCTCCTCGGTGCGCCTGGACTCCTGTTCGATCTGTTTGGTAAGCGTGTCCTCCCGCAGGATGTAGGTTTCTTCCTTTTCCCGCAGGTTCTGGCTGCGGATGCCCAGGGCAAAGGCCATCACGCCCACCACCAGGGTGATGCCCAGAAGGGGCAAACGGCTGTTCATGTTTTTCGATTTTTTACCTGCCATAGCGATTTCCCCGTTACAGATACCGGAAGAGCTCCTTCGCTTCCTCCTTGCGGACGGTTTCCTCTACGGAAAGCACCTCCGCCGCCACTGATTTTTCTCCGAATTTGATCTCGATCCTGTCCCCTGGCTTGACATCGTAGGAAGCCTTCTGCGGCTTTCCGTTGACGCTGACCCTGCCTGCATTGCAGGCGTCGCAGGCCACCGTCCTCCGTTTGATCAGCCGGGACACCTTTAAATATTTATCCAGACGCATCCTTTTTGACTCCAGAATCCTATCAGTCCTTTACGACTGCTCTCAAAGGTTTGAAAAAGCAGGTTTCCGGTATGCCGGTCCCCTGCCTGATAATGGTTCCGTCTGTCCTGCATGTTCATGCCGGACCGCAGAACTTAATGATTTACAGACTCCTTAAGCGCCTTTGCCGGCGTAAACTTAGCAACCTTGCATGCCGGGGAGATCATGCTCTCGCCGGTCTTCGGATTGCGTACGGTTCTTTCCTTTCTGTCAGTGCACTTGAACGCGCCGAGATCCGGGATCTGAATCTTGCCTCCCTGGCCCAGTTCTTTATGGATAGCTGCGGTCATGGACTTGATCACCTTCTCAACATCCTTCTTGGCAACGCCACAGTCCTCTGCGATCGCACTCACTAACTCATTTTTGTTCATCGTCGTACTCCTCCTATTTCTTTCTGCCCGGCAGACAGCCTCTGCCGCGCCTGTACCTTATCTTTATACCTGTTTTTATACGGTTTGTCAACATATCAAAGGGATAAAGCGGCAATCACCGCTTCCGCCTTTTCCACCGCCGCCCTGCAGTCCGCATGGGGCGTCCTGTCCTCATACACGAACCGTGGGTTCCTGCCCCGCAGGAATTTCAGCCTGCCCCGTTCCTGCAGGATCAGCTCCGGGATCGCCTCGCTGCGGACATCCGCCTGGGGATACATTTCCATGGTAAAGCCGTTTTTCCGTATGGTCAGCTCCGTCACAAAGGCCTTGTGGGCCTCTGCCTTGAGCTTTGCGATCTGCAGGAGATTCATGGCCTCCGGAGGGATATCCCCGAACCGGTCCATCAGCTCGTCCTGGATATCCAGGTAATCCTCCTCCCCTTCGATGCCGGATATCTTCTTATAAATATCCAGCCTCTGGCTCTCGTTCTGGATATAGCTTTCCGGCAGAAAGGCGTCCATATCGCAGTCGATGGAGGTGGTATAATCCTCGGTTTTCTCCGTTTCTCCCTTCAGGGCCCGCACCGCCATGTTCAGCAGCTTGCAGTAAAGGTCGTAGCCCACCGCCTCCATCTGGCCATGCTGCTCCGCTCCCAGCACGTTTCCCGCTCCCCGGATCTCCAGATCCCGCATGGCGATCTTGATGCCGGCCCCCAGCTCCGTAAACTCCCGGATGGCCTTCAGCCGTTTTTCCGCCTCCTCGGAAAGGATCTTGTTCTTCCGGTACATCAGAAAGGCGTAGGCGGTCCGGTTGGAACGGCCCACCCGGCCCCGGATCTGATAAAGCTGGCTCAGGCCCATGCGCTCCGCCCCGTCGATGATCAGGGTGTTGGCGTTGGGGATATCCAGTCCGGTTTCGATGATGGTGGTGGATACCAGCATGTCCAGCTCTCCGCTGACGAACCGCATCATGATATCCTCCAGCTCGTGCTCGTGCATCTGCCCGTGGGCGTATTCGATGCGGATATCCGGCAAAAGCTTCCGCAGCCGCTCCGTTTTGTCCTCGATATCCTTGACCCGGTTATAGACGTAATACACCTGGCCGCCCCGGCCCACCTCCCGGGTCACCGCCTCCCGCACCAGCTCCTCGTTGTATTCCATCACATAGGTCTGCACCGGCAGCCGGTCCACCGGCGGCTCCTCCAGGATGGAAAGATCCCGGATTCCCGCCAGGGACATGTGCAGGGTCCGGGGAATCGGCGTTGCAGTCAGGGTCAGCACGTCCACGTTTTCCTTCAGGCGTTTGATCTTTTCCTTGTGGGCCACGCCGAAGCGTTGCTCCTCGTCGATGATCAGAAGCCCCAGGTCTTTAAAGCCCACGTCCTCCGAAAGCACCCTGTGGGTCCCGATGACGATATCCACCGTTCCCTTTTTCAGCCCCTCCGCAGTCTTCCTGTTTTCCGCCGCCGTCCGGAAGCGGGACATCATTTCGATATTTACCGGAAATTTCTGCATCCGGGCGCAGAAGGTATTGTAGTGCTGCTGGGCCAGGATCGTGGTAGGCACCAGGTATACCACCTGACGGCCCTCCTGCACCGCCTTAAAGGCGGCCCGGACTGCGATCTCCGTTTTGCCGAAGCCCACGTCGCCGCAGATCAGCCGGTCCATGATCCTGCCGCTTTCCATATCCGCCTTTACGGCCTCCACGGCCCGCAGCTGGTCATCGGTCTCCTCATGCTGGAACAGCTCCTCAAACTCCCTCTGCCACACCGTGTCCGGCCCGTAACGGAAGCCCGCCGCCTGGCTGCGTCTGGCATAAAGCTCCACCAGCTCTTTGGCGATATCTTTGACGGAACGGCTGACCCGCTGCCGGGTCCGCTGCCATTCGGTGCCGTTCAGCTTGTTCAGCTTCGGCTTTTTTCCTTCCGCCCCTGAAAACTTCTGCACCAGCTCCAGCTTTGTGGCAGGCAGATACAGGTTTCCGCCATCGGCATACTCGATCTTGATGTAGTCCTTGCCGCTCCCCTCCCGCTCGATGTGCTGGAGGCCCCGGTAAATGCCGATGCCATGGCTCTCGTGGACCACATAATCCCCCGGAGAAAGCTCGGAAAGCCCGGTGATCCGCCGGCCTTCATATTTTTTCTTCTTTTTCTTCCTGCGGCCAGCGCCTCCGAACATATCGCTTTCCGTGATCAGCACATATCTGATCTCCGGATAGCAGAAGCCCCGCCGCAGGTTTCCGCAGACCACCTCGATCTGCCCGGGCTGCAGAGCGTCCTCCTCCCCTTCGTCCGGGCAGAAGGCCCGAAGGCCGTAGCTGCGCAGGTTTTCCGCCAGCCTGGAAAGCCGCGTATGGGAAGGGGTCAGGATGCTGACCCGGTACTTTTCCTCCTGCCAGCGCCGCAGATCCGAGATCAGAAGCTCAAAACTCTCCCGGTAGCTGCCCACCGCGCTGACCTGTATGGAAAAACGTTTTTTCACCTGGAACTCCGAAAGGGGCTCGTCCAGTCCCGTCAGCATCAGCACCCGTTTTCCTGCCAGCTGCGCCAGCACCTCCGCCCTGGAAAACAGCAGGTCCGCCTCCTCCGAGGTGGAAAGGCCCTTTTCCAGCCGCAGGCTCATGCTCTCCCGGAATTCCAGCTCTATGGTCTCCGCCCGTTGGAACAGCCGGTTGGGCTCCTCCAGGAAGATCAGGGAGTTTTCCTGAAAATAGGACAGCAGAGAGGCGGTCTGGCCTCCGGTCTCCTCAGTTGCAGGGAACAGCTCCGTCTCCGAAAGCCGCTCCATGGAACGCTGGCTCTCCAGGTCAAAGCTGCGGAGGGTATCCACCTCGTCGTCGAAAAACTCCACCCGCACCGGGTTTTCTGCCGTCACCGGATAAACGTCCAGGATGCCGCCCCGAATGGCGAACTGACCGCAAAGCTCCACCTGGGGCACCCGTTCGTAACCAAGCCCTGTCAGGAGCTCTCCCAGCCTTCCGGTATCGAAGATCATGCCCTCGGCAAGCCGCAAAGATTCCTTCCGCAGCTTTTCCTCCGAGGAGATCCGGTCCATGAGCCCGTCTATGGTGGTCACCAGGATCCCTTCCGGGTCCTCCATGACGTGCTTCAGCGCGGAGATCCGCTCCCGGGTGATGTAGCTGCCGTGGACATCCGAATGGTAAAACAGCAGATCCTTTGCCGGATACAGGTATACCTTGTCCGTAAAGCTCCGGTAATCGCCGTAGCAAACCGCCGCCTCCTTCTCATCCGTGCAGACGTGAAGTTTCCAGCCGTACCGGCTTCCCAGCCCATGGCAGAGGCTCACCTTCTGGGAATCCGCGCAGCCGTTGACAGCAAAAGGACCGGGTTCCTCCAAAAGGCACCGGTCCAGCTCCTGATATTCTTTCAGATCCTTCAGCGCATTGTACATTCCTTGCTCCTTCTGTCCGATACGCGCCTTGGGCTTACGCCTCCGCGGCCGCATCCAGACCGTTGAAACGGTTCATGGCTTTTTCGCAGCCCTCCGTCACAATGCAGCAGGCTGCCTCCGCAGCCGCATCATAGGCCCGTTCCATAACGGCGGCGTCCTCCCTGGAAAAATGTCCCAGCACATGGGACACAAGGTCCTCCCGCTTGGAAAGACCTCCCACGCCGATCCGCACCCGGGGAAAGTTCTCCGTTCCCAGCTGGGCGATGATGCTTTTGATGCCGTTGTGTCCCCCTGCGGAGCCCTGGGGCCTTACCCGCAGCCGTCCGCAGGGAAAATTGATGTCGTCATACAGCACGATCACCTGCTCCGGCGGGATCCTGTAATAATCCGCAGCCGCCCGCACCGCCTCTCCGGAGCGGTTCATATAGGTCAGGGGCTTCAGCAAAAGCACCTGTTCTCCCTGAAAGCTCCCTTTACCGAAGACTGCGTTGAACTTCCGCTCGGAAAGACTTATGCCAAGCCGCTCCGAAAGCCTGTCCGCTGCCGCAAAGCCTGCGTTGTGCCGCGTACCGTCATATTTTTTTTCCGGATTTCCCAGTCCTGCAATCAGATACATCCTATTTCCTTTCCTTATGTTCCTGTTTTCGGATACAGCTCTTTATGCTCCTGTTTTCGGATACAGCAGGCTGCCCCTGGACAGCCCGTTTATTCTGCCGCCGCCAGGATCGCCCTGGCCACGCTGATGCCGTTTGCAGAAGCCTGCTGCAGGCCTCTTGTGACGCTGGCGCCGTCTCCCATGGCCCGAAGTCCCTTGATGGAGGTTTCAAACTGTTTGTTGACCACTACCTTGTTGGAATAGAACTTTACCTCAACGCCGTACAGCAGGGTTTCATCCGATGCGATACCCGGCGTCACCTTGTCCAGCGCCATGAGCATTTCCTTGATGTCCAGCATGATCCGGTAGGGCAGCACCAGGCTCAGGTCCCCCGGCACCGCGTCCTTCAGGGTGGGGATCAGGTTGTTCCGGCAAAGCCGTTCCTCCGTGGTACGCCGGCCCCGGAGGAAATCCCCGAAGGTCTGCACCATGATCCGGCCGTCGCAGAGCATGTTGGACAGCTGGGCCACATGCTTGCCGTACTCGATGGGGGTCTTGAAGGGCTTGGTGAAGTTCTTGGAGACCAGCAGGGCGAAGTTCGTATTGTTGGTCTTCAGATCCGCTGATTTGTAGGCATGGCCGTTGACCACCGCCAGCCCGTCGTCATAGTATTCCGTAGCCACCTCTCCAGAGGGATTGGTACAGAAGGTCCGCACCTTATCGTCAAAGGTAGGCGTATAGTATACCAGCTTTGCTTCATAGAGGTTTTTGTTCAAAAATTCCATGATCTCATCCCGGACCTCTACCCGCACGCCGATATCCACGGTGCCTACTTCGGTTTCGATGTCATGGGCACGGCAGATCTGGGAGAACCAGTCGGAGCCTTCCCGGCCTACGCCTGCGGCGATCTCCGGCGCCCGGTATTCCTCCCCGGCATCCGTCACCACGCCTACGGCCTTGCCCTCTTCGATGAGGATGTCCTCCACCATGGTATTGAAGAGGATCTCCACGCCCTTCTCCAGCAGGTAGGTCTGGATCCGCTGGTAGATCTTGTAGCCCTCCTCGGTGCCCAGATGGCGGATGGGGCACTCGATCAGCTTCAGGTTAGCGGTAATGGCCTTTCTGCGGATGGTCTCGATCTCCTGCTGCTTGTCCACACCGTAAACGTTTTTGTCCGCGCCGAATTTCAGATAGATGTTGTCGGACTCATGGATCAGGGAAAGGGCTTCGTCATAACCCAGGATCTCCGGCAGATTGCCGCCCACATCCGGAGACAGGGACAGCTTGCCGTCGGAAAAAGCGCCGGCTCCCGCAAAACCGGTGGTGATGTTACAGGGCTTGCAGCCTACGCAGACCTTAGTCTTCCGCTTGGGGCACACCCGTTTTTCGATGGGCCTTCCCTTTTCGATCATCAGGATCCGCAGGTCCGGCCGCGCCTCGATCAGCGTGTAGGCGCAGAAAATTCCGGAGGGCCCTGCTCCGATGATAATGACGTCATAAGCTCCCTTCAGATTTCTCTCCATATAAAATAAACACTCCTTCTTTTTTCACACGAAAACACCCGAAGAAAACCCCAGACAGGGGGGTATCTCCGGTTTCAAATCCGAGTCGTATCTTACCATAAAAGAAGCCCCCGCGCAAGCGAAGGCCTCTTTTTATATGCAATAATACTCTCTCCCCTTAGAAAATGCCGTTGGTTCCGTCTCCGATCTCCGAAGCTTCCTCCATGGCTCCCGCCGCCTCGTAGGCCTCCAGTACCGCAGACTGAATCTGGGCTCTGGTCTCGGAGTTGATGGGATGTGCGATATCCCGGTACTCTCCGTCATGGGCCTTGCGGCTGGGCATCGCGATGAACAGACCCTTGTCCCCTTCAATGATCTTGATATCGTGTACCACGAAAGCGTCGTCAATGGTGATGGATGCCATGCCGCGCATCTTTCCGTCCTTCTCAATTTTCCTGACCCTGATGTCCGTAATCTCCATAAAACATAACCTCCAAAATTACGCCTTAGGCGTTCATGATAATCTGTGAAAGACAGGCTTTAGATCGCGTATCTGTCGTTCTTCTCCACGACGATCTTGATGTCGTCCGGAGCGCCGATGTGGGTGGAATTTGCTCTGATCACATCCCTTGACTCCACGATGCAGTTCTCCAGCACCGTATTGTCGCCGATATATACGTTATTCAGCACGATGGAATTCTTGATCACGCAGTTGTTTCCAACATATACGTCCTTGAACAGGAGGGAATTCTCCACAACGCCGTTGATGATGCAGCCGCTGGAAACCAGGGAGTTTTTCACCGCTGCACCGGGATTGTATTTTGCCGGCGGCAGATCGTCCACCTTGGTGTAGATCTGAGGATCCGTCTTGAAATAATCCCTGACCTCCTTTTTCAGGAAGTCCATGTTTGTCTTGTAATAGGACTCCACGCTGGCGATGTTTGACCAGTAGTCCTCCAGCTTGTAAGCATAGATCCGCTTCAGGTTCTTGTAGCGGACCAGGATGTCCTGTACGAAATCATATCTGTCTTCCTCTGCGCACTTTTCGATGAGCTCGATCAGATGGCGCCGGCGGACAACATAGATGCCGCAGGAAATGGTGTTGGCATCGGAGACCATGGGTTTTTCCTCAAAATCCACGATGCGGCCCTCGTCGTTGATCTTGACGCAGCCGAAGCGGGTAACGTCCTCCTCCTCGTCCATCTTCTTGCAGACCACGGTAATGTCCGCTTTCTTTTCGATATGATATTCCAGTACCTTATTGTAATCCAGCTTGTAAACGCCGTCGCCCGCCGCGATCACCACATAGGGCTCATGGCTGTTCTTCAGCCAGTTCAGATTCTGATAAAGGGCGTCTGCCGTTCCTCTGTACCAGTCGCTAGACTCCGCCGTGATGGTGGGATTGAAAACGAAGAGCCCCCCCTGCTTGCGGCCGAAATCCCACCACTTGGAGGAATTCAGATGCAGATTCAGGGAACGGGAATTGTACTGGGTCAGCACAGCCACCGTCTGAATACGGGAATTTGACATGTTGCTGAGGGCAAAGTCTATGCTTCGAAAGCTTCCCGCCACCGGCATCGCGGCGATGGCCCGCTTATTGCTCAGCTGTCTCATGCGCTTGGAATTTCCGCCTGCCAAAATCACTCCGATTGCTCTCATTGCTTGTCACCTTCCTTTATAATATAGCCGCCGCTCTCCAGTAATCCTGCAGGATAATCCGCCGGTTCCGTAATGCCCATGATGGCCGTATTCTTACCGATCTTTACGCCGTCCGGAATGACGGAGCATTCTCCGATCGTTACAAGATCTGCATTGTATACCTTGGGATCATATTTGCTTTCCGCATATTCGCCCACGCCCAGCTCGCAGTCTGCGCCTACCGTCGTCTGCTCTGCGATGATGGCCTTTTCCACCTTGGTATTCCTGCCGATGGTAACCTCCCCCATCAGGATGGAATCCCTTACCTCAGCGCCCTCTTCCACGACGACGCCAGGGCCCAGCACGGAGTTTTCCACGCTGCCGTAGATCTCACAGCCCTCTGCGATGATGCTGCGGCTGATATTGGAGTCCTCGCCGAGATACTGGGGCTTGACATTGTCGCACTTGGTGTAGATCTTCCAGTATTCCTCGTAAAGATTGAACTCCGGAATGATGTCCACCAGCTCCATGTTTGCCTGCCAGTAGGAGCTCAGGGTTCCCACGTCCTTCCAGTACTCGTTGAACTCATAGGCAAAGATGCGTCCGCCGTTTTCCCGGATATAAGGAATGATATGCTTTCCGAAATCGCAGTTGGGCTCATCCCGCAGCTTGATCAGCGCATCTCTCAGCACCGGGAAGCTGAAGATATAGATACCCATGGACGCCAGGTTGGATCTGGGATTTTTCGGTTTCTCCTCGAATTCGATGATCCGTCCGGTCTCGTCGGTGATGGCCAGGCCGAAACGGCTTGCCTCCTCGATGGGCACCGGCATGGTGGCGATGGTCAGATCTGCGTTGCTTGCCTTGTGGTAATCCAGCATGACCTCATAGTCCATCTTGTAGATGTGGTCTCCGGACAGAATGAGCACATAATCCGGATTGTAGGTCTCCATGTACTCCAGATTCTGGTAGATCGCGTTGGCGGTGCCGCTGTACCAGTCAGAACCTGTTGTCCTCTCGTAAGGAGACAGCACCGAAACGCCGCCCACATTTTTATCCAGGTCCCACGGAATACCAATTCCGATGTGCGCGTTCAGGCGAAGGGGCTGGTACTGAGTCAGCACGCCCACCGTATTGACGCCGGAATTGATACAATTGGAAAGCGGAAAATCTATGATACGGTATTTTCCGCCAAATGGAACCGCCGGCTTTGCCACATTTTTCGTAAGCACGCCCAGACGGCTGCCCTGTCCGCCAGCCAGAAGCATGGCGATCATCTCTTTTTTAATCACGCTATCACCTCACTGCAAGTAAAAAATGGCTGTTGAAAAAAATATTATTGATGCATTTGATTATATCACATTTTTTGTATAATGTTAATAAAAAAACGCACTTTCGTGCGTTTTTTTTAGATATTTTCCTCGAGTTTTTTCCTACCCCCTAAATCTTGTGGTTCCTTTTTCAAATAAATCATTTTATAGGGGATCCTGTTTTTTGAAAGGAGCCTTTCTTCCCGGTGATGACAGGTAAAAAGCAGAATCTGGCCGCCGTAATGCCCTGCCAGAAATTCCAGGGCATGGGCAAGCCGTCCGTCATCGTAGAGGGCAAAGCTGTCGTCGAAAAGCAGCGGAAGCGTTTCTCCGCCGCCCTGGATGAGCCGCACCGCCGCCAGGCGGACCGCCAGGTAGATCTGATCCATGGTACCGGAGCTTACGCTCTCTAAGGGAATCAGCCGATCCTTTGTATTGAGGCAGATCTCCAGGCTCCTGCCCACGTCCATGCTCTGGTATGCGCCGCCGGTGATCTGCCGCAGCAGCCGGGAGGCCTCCTGATTGAGATAGGCTCCCAGGGATTCCCGGATGGCCTTTCCCAGGGCCTCCAGGGTCTCCTGGGCAATGCCTATGGCCTCCAGCTCCGTCTGGATCCGCTCGTTTTCCGAAAGGATCTTCCGGTATTCCTCCACCTGAGTCCGGTAATGGCTGAGCTCCATAAGCTTCTGCTCCACCACAAGCTGGATCTCCTGCTGTTCCTCGATTCTGGCCTGGCAGGCAGTCTGCTCTTCCCCCAGCTGCAGCAGACGTTCGGAAAGCGTCTTAAGCTCCCCTTCATAGGCCTCTGCCGTTCTGCAGAGCTTTGCATAGCCCTCCATGCGCTCAGAAAAAAGCTCCATGGCTTCCTGGCTGACCGCTTCCTGGCCCGTATGATTTTTCAGGATCTCCGAAAGCAGGCTGCCGGTATGCCGGTAGATCCTGCGGTTCCTCCGGTTCAGGCAAAGCAGCCCGATCCCTGCCGCAAGGAAAACCGCGGCAGCTCCGAAAAACGCCGCCGGAGGCAGCGGCAGCTGCCGAAGTCCCGAAAGCTCCAGGCCTGCCGCCTGCAGCATGCCTGTCTGCTCCAGAACTCCGGCGCCAAGGAGCCCTGCCAGGCCTGCCAGCACAGCTCCCAGGATCAGGACCGGCGGCAGGACCTTCCGCAGTTTTTTTTCTGCCAGCCCTTTTGCCCGTTCATAATCCGCAAAAACGTCCCTGGTCTCCTGCTCATAGGACTTTACGGAGGCCTCGTCCGTAAACCTGTTTTCTGTAAGGGTCCCTCTGGCCTTTTCCAGCTTTTCCGAAAGAAGGGTCCGTTCCGCAGACAGGGCCGCGATGCCGCTCTGCATCTGCTCCCGCTGCTCCCGGAAGGCTGCCAGGCGGTTTTCATTTTCCGGCCGGGAAAGCTCCGCTTCCAGATTTTTTACCTCTGAAACCGCCCGGGCATATTGTCTTGCCGCCTCCGGCTGCAGCCGGTCCTGGAAGCTCTTTTTCTGGTCCTCCAGATAAGCCCTGGCCGCCTCTGCCGACAGCTGGGCGCTGCCGGTGGTGTTCAGGTTGGCGATATACTTCCGCAGCTCCGCCGCCGCCCCCGGGCCTGCAGCGCTTTTCAGCTGGCCGATGCTGATGGTATTGACATATCCGGTTTCCGTAAGCCCTGCCAGAGCCTCGGAGAGAAACTGCCGGGGCTCCGAAAGCAGGGCGCCGCTTTCCTCCTCCAGAATGGAAAGGTCCTCCGCATCCCTGGCGAAATTCCGCTGGATCCGGTAAAACCGCCCCTGATGCTCGATGCGCATGGAGCCGCCAAAGGCCGCATCCTTCCTCCAAGGCCGAAAGCTTTCATAGGGCGGCTTTTTTCCGCCGGAGGGCCTTTTGGAAAGGCCAAAGAGCATGGCCCGGAGGAAGGTGTGCAGGGTGGATTTTCCCGCTTCGTTTTCTCCGTAAAGCACATTGATTCCCTGATCGAAGGAAAAGGATGCGTCCTGAAATTTTCCAAATCCGTCTATATGGATATCTGCAAATCTCACGCCTCCGGCTGACCCCCTTCCTTCTTCTGCGTTTTCAGCAGGGCATTGATTCCGTAATACATGGCTTTTTTATCCAGCTGCGACATCTGGCCGCCGCTTTTCCGGAAGGTGCTGATATAAAAGCCGATCATATCCTGGGGATGCTCCTCAAACAGGGCGGAAAAATCGTATTCCGGCTCTGTCTCGTCCAGGATCTCCGCGATCCGGAACTCCCTTTCCAGACAGCGAAGGTCAAATCGCACCTCAGGATCCCGCATGCCCCAAAGCCGCAGGCGGAAGATGTTCTGCCTGCCCCGTTCCTCCATGTTCTTCCGCAAAAGCCCCTGGAGTTCGTCGTTTCCGGTGCCCGGCTCCACCTTTGCCAGGAGCGGGATATAGGAGGCGGAGGCCATGGGGATAAACCTCAGATCGATCAGCCTGCCGGAAACGCCGCTGATATCTCCCGCATAAACTCCATGGACGCCGCTTTCCTCCAGGGAAGCAGGCTCCAGAGCCCCCGGCGCAGCCGCCTTTCCCGGCACCAGCTCCCGATGCTGTCCGCCGCCGCCAAGGGCGCAGTAGGAAAGCTCCTGCAGCAGCTTCCCCCATTCCTTCTGCCCTTCCTCTCCGGCCTCTTCCTCCGGAAGCTCAGGCAGCAGCAGGATCCGCACCGCAGACTTGTCCTCCTGGGAAAGTCCCCGGCAGTCCTCCATCCACTGAGAAAGACCTTTTTCCTCCGTTCCTCTGCAGGAGGCCGCGTAAACAGTGGTGTTCAAGGCCGGAAAGCTGAGCCTTGTCAGGCCTTCTTCCGTTACATAACGGACATTGGGCGCCCAGCGGAAGCTCTGGACCGGAGAATTTCCCCGCAGCATGTCCAGCCTGCCCGCAATGATCACCACCTGCACTGCGGGAATCGAAAGAAACAGCCGGTTGACCTCCGCAAGTTCTGCGCTGACCGGCTGATGGCAGAAAAGGCTGCCGGATATGAGGAGGAGGTCACAGCCCTCCTCCGACGCCATATCCACAACCTTTCTGAAAGTTTCTTTTATTTCTTTTGCCCGTTCCCTGCCCCAGCTTTTCTCGCTTTCCGGATCCAGTCCGAGGCGGACGTCGCTTACATGTATAAAACGCATAATATCCTCTGTGATGCGCCTGCTCCTTCAGAACAGGCCCTTCCTTTACAGCTCGCAGGTTCCCGTGGTACGGGGGAAGGGGATCACGTCTCTGATGTTCTGCATGCCTGTCAGATACATCACTGCCCGCTCAAAGCCCAGACCGAAGCCGGAATGGGTGACAGAGCCGTATTTCCGCAGGTCCAGATAGAAGCCGTAGGCCTTGGGATCCAGTCCCATTTCCTCCATGCGGGCCAGGAGCTTGTCGTAGTCATCCTCACGCTGGGAGCCGCCCATGATCTCTCCTACGCCGGGCACCAGGCAGTCCACTGCCGCCACGGTCTTTCCGTCCTCGTTCAGCTTCATATAGAAGGCCTTGATATCCTTGGGGTAGTCCGTTACGAATACCGGTCTGCCGTAGATCTTTTCCGTCAGGTACCGCTCGTGCTCCGTCTGCAGGTCGCAGCCCCACTCCACCTTGTTTTCAAACTTATCGTTGTGCTGCTTCAGAAGCTCCACCGCCTCCGTGTAGCTGACCCTTGCGAAATCGTTTTTCAGGATCCCCTCAAGACGCTCCAGAAGACCCTTTTCGATGAAGCTGTCGAAGAACTTCATCTCCTCGGGAGCGTTCTCCAGAACGTAGCGGATGATGTATTTCAGCATGGCCTCCTCCACGTCCATGGTGTCCTTGAGGTCTGCAAAGGCCATCTCCGGCTCGATCATCCAGAACTCCGCCGCATGACGGGTGGTGTTGGAATTTTCCGCACGGAAGGTGGGGCCGAAGGTATAAACATTCCGGAAGGCCATGGCGTAGGTCTCCACGTTCAGCTGGCCGGAAACCGTCAGATAGGTGGGCTTACCAAAGAAATCCCTGCTGTAATCCACTTCCTTCTGGTCGCCCTTTGCGATACGGTCCAGATCCAGGGTGGTCACCTGGAACATCTCTCCTGCGCCCTCGCAGTCGGAGGAGGTGATGAGGGGCGTATGCACATAGACAAAGCCTCTCTCCTGGAAGAACCGGTGGATCGCATAGGCGCAGAGGGATCTTACCCGGAACACCGCCTGGAAGGTATTGGTACGCTGCCGCAGGTGGGTCATGGTACGCAGGTACTCCAGGGTATGGCGCTTTTTCTGCAGGGGATAATCCGGCGTGGACGCGCCCTCGATCTGCACCTCCGTTGCCTGGATCTCAAAGGGCTGCTTTGCCTCCGGCGTCGCCACCAGCTGGCCCTTTACGATCACCGCAGAGCCGACGTTCAGCTTGGAAACCTCTGCGAAATTGGGCATGGTATCGTGATACACGATCTGAAGGGTCTCGAAGAAGGATCCGTCGTTCAGCACGATAAATCCGAAGCTCTTTGAATCCCGCACGGAACGCACCCAGCCTCCTACGGAAATTTCTTTTCCCAGATATTTCTCACGATCCTGAAAGATCTCCCGGACCGTCACCAGTTTTTCCATCATTTTTCATTTTCTCCTCAAATTCTTTTATTTTTCTGTCTGTTTCCGATACTGCGCAGGAAAGCTCCCGCAGCCGGTCTTTATATTTTTCCGCCACCTCGTCCGTCAATACGTTTTTGGTAACGGTATCAAACTGTTCCAGGGCCTCTGCGCGCCCGGCCTTCAGTTTTTCCTTTTCCTGATTGTACTGTGCCAGCTCGTCGTCAAAGGACTGAAGATCGTAAAGGCCGTCGTCCCTGTCCCTGCGGATCTTCCGGCTGATCTTGCGGATGGATCTTTTGTTTGCCAGGATCCTGTTCCGGATGCTCCGGCCCTCCTTCATGGCGGCAAGATGCCTACCCTTTAAGCTGATCAGCCCTATCCAGATCCCTCCGAACACCAGGATCACAAAAAGATACAGCAGCGCCCAGTGCCAGAAGGCGGAAAGCCCCAGCAGCCAGTACAGCAGGAAGGGGATGCCCAGGAAAACCACGCCGAAGCTCAGCGCCGCCGTCAGCAGCTCGCCTCCGCTCCGGGGCATGGTCCAGGCGTAAAAAACACCGGTACGGCAGAAGGCCGGGACCTGATTGTCCCGGAACAGGCTGCGCAGCTCCTTCTGAAGCCCCGCATTTTCTGTCCGCAGGCTTTCCGTCCGGTCCTGGATGCGGGCCTTTACCCCCTGGTTGCGGGCCTTTTGCCGCTTTCCGGACACGGTGCGGATCTTTCCCTCCAGGGTCCTGAGCTGCCGGTCATAGTCCGCCGCCACGCCATTTCTGCGGGCCTTCAGGATATTTTCCGTTTCCCGCTCCTGATTTCGTTTTTCATTCTGCAGCTTTTTGGAGAGCTCTGCCCTTTGAGCCATGAGAGCCGCAAGCTGCCCGCCGCTGCTGCCGCCTGTCTTTTCCAGTTCCGGCATAAAAAAGCCCCCTTCCGGTCAGTCCGGCTTATGCGAACTGATGCTTTTTCAGAAAAGCGATGCCCATAAGCATGGGTCCGTTATGAGCGCCCACCATGGTCCCGATCTGGACAAGCCGCGGGCTGGCGTTGATTCCGGCGCCCTGAAGGGCATCCAGGAACAGTTGGAAAAGCTCCTTTCCGTCCGTCTCCGAAAGTCCGTAGCCCACATCCAGATAATAGTCCGCAGGGTCTGCCTTCTGTTCGATAAAGAAAGCCGCCGCCTGCTTTGCCAGCTCCTTCAGGGACCGCTGGCGGCTCCTGGTGATCTTGCAAAGAGAGATCAGGCCGTTCTTGAAGAGGATCACCGGCTTTAAGCCAAGCCCTCCTGCCGCAAACCGGATCAGCCCGCCGATACGGCCGCCCTTGGCCAGATAGCTCATGTCTCCGATGGTAAAATAGGCCCTTCCGCTGCCCTGCATCCCCCGCAGGATCTCCGCAGCCTCTTCCAGGGATTTCCCCAGGTCCCGCAGCCTGCAGGCCTCGCATACATACATGCCCTCCAGGATGGTCAGCGCCGTGGAATCGATCACCTCGATCCGGGCCTCCGGGTGCTCCTCCAGCACCGCCTCCCTTGCCATGCGGGCGGAATTGTAGGAGCCGCTCATCCTTGAGGTCATGGAAAGGCTCAGCACCGGGATCCCCTTTGCCACATAGGGCTCCCAGGCCTTCATATAGTCCTCGACGCTGGGCAAGGAGGTCTTTGGGAAATCCCCCGGCCGGTCCAGCATCTGCTGGTAAAATTCGTGATAGGTAAAGTCGTAAAAGTCCCGGCGGTATACTCCGTCAGAAAAGGCCACATAAAGGGGAACGATGTCCACATCGTGCTCCCTGACCCATTTTTCCGGAATATCGCAGCAGCTGTCGCTGACCACCTTAAATGTTGTCTCAGACATTTTCTGTCCCCTGTCCGTTCCTGTAATGCTCTGCGCAAAATGACGGGATCCCCGTCCTTTGGGCAGGCTTATCCCCATTATACACGGTTTCTTCTTATTTTAAAAGCGCTATTGCGGCTGCATGGGAGATACCAGCTCATGGATGGTTTCAAATTCCCCGTCGTTCTGGGAAAGGGCCTGACCTTCGCAGATGATCTCCCCAACCTGGTTGTCATAGGGATCCTCCCGCAGGGCATCCTCCGGCAGGCAGAAGCCATGCTGGAACTCTGAAGCCTGGGGCACCCGGTAGGGATCCAGGTTGGCGCCGTAGAACACCCGCCGTTCCTCATCTCCCTCCCGATAGGCCGCCCCGCCAAAAGAGCAGTCCGCAAACAGCCAGCCGAAGGGCGCTACATAATACTGGGCCCAGTCATGACAGCCGGTTTCATAGGGCGTCGCATAGAGGCCCGACTGCCACCGGGCAGGGATGCCCGCACAGCGGCAAAGGGTAATGAACAAAAGGGCCTGGAAGCCGCAGTCCCCCTTTAAGCTGGTCCCCACATATTCCGGGATCTGGGAAAAGGTACCGTACTGCCGCACAAAGGAATACCGCACATGGGTGGTGATATAGTCGTAGATCCTCCGGGCCTTCAACAGGGGATTGGTCTCCCCTTCCAGGATCTCCTCCGCAAGCCTCCGGATATAAGGGGTAAAGCGGATGTGGGGAGGCTGCTCCTCCGTATAAAAGGAAGGCTGGGCAGCCAGGATCTGTTCCGGATCCGGCGCGTGATATTCCATGATATTATCGAATTCAAATTCCGCAGAAAAGCTCTCGCCGCCGGTGCAGACCGTCTCGAACACCGCCGTCCGCTGGGGATATTCCGGTCCGGCCACCATCCTGGGCAGCGGCGCGATATTCCGCAGGCGGTAATGGTGTACCTGGGCGTACTCCACCGGAAGGGGCAGATATACCCGGATCTGCTTGCCCCGGCATCTTTCGGCGCCCTTTTCCGTCAGACGGATGGTGGTGCGCAGATGGATATGGGCCCTGGTACAGCCCTCCTCCTTTGCCCGGAGGATATTTTCCCGAAGGAGATCCCGGTTCCTGCCGTCAAAGGCCTTTCCGTCGGACTGCAGATCCCGGTTCCTGAGGGCTGCGTTTGTTTTAAGCAGATTTCCGAGAAACCGCTGGTGGAAAAAGGGCTGGCCCTTCCGGTAGATCCAGTCGCAGGAATCCGAAAGCCACAGCTCCCTGAGCTCCTCTTCGGAAAAATCCCGGAATCTGGCCTTCAGCATGGACAGGGCTTCCTGCCAGGAGTAGGGATACTGCCGGGGGATCCGGCCAAGGATCTCCCGCTCCAGAAGGAGCCTTTGTTTCAGGGCCTCCGGCAGCCCTTCCTGCTGAAGCCTCCGCTCTGTCACTTCCAGGGCGGTTTCAAAATCTCCGCCCCATTTCAGCTTCAGGATGTCCTCCGGCAGGGGGACGGA
Source organism: uncultured Lachnospiraceae bacterium (assembly GCA_944381405.1). Lineage (GTDB taxonomy): Bacteria > Bacillota > Clostridia > Lachnospirales > Lachnospiraceae > Avilachnospira. The sequence goes on from CALWLA010000010.1 coordinate 47,694, forward strand.
CAGAGCCCTCAGATCGTAGTCCATTTATCTGACCGCCTTTCCGATCAGCTCCGCCAGCCTTGCCTGCTCTTCCGGGTCCGAGGTGTGGGGCTCCCACTGCACCATCGCGCTGTCGCCATCATAGCGGGGGATCAGATGCAGATGAAAATGAAGCACCGTCTGGCCTGCAGATGCGCCGTTATTCTGCACCAGATTGAGGCCGGTGCAGCCCAGGGTCTCCATCATGGCTGCGCCGATCCGCTTTGCAAGCACAATGGCTTTCTTTGCGGTCTCCTCCGGAAGCTCGAAAAGGTTTGCCGCATGCTCCTTGGGCAGGATCAGGGCGTGGCCCTTTGAGGCCGGATTCAGGTCCAGGATCACCCGGAAGTCCTCATCCTCGTAAACGGTATTGGAGGGAATGTCTCCATTGGCGATCTTACAGAAAATGCAGTTGGTATCTTTCATATTTATGGTCTCCTTTCAGCGGCAGGAAGGCCGGCAGGCATACCGCGCCGGTCCCCTTTCCGCAGATCTTTTGCCTGGTTTCGGTTTTATTATACGAAAGCCGGCGGTTTTTCGCAACGAAAGTTCGCTGCAAAACCCAGGAAAAGCCGGGAAATTCCATTTTCTTCTTGACATAGCCTGGCATATCCTATATAATACAGCCGTTGCGAAATTCGCAAAGTGCCTCAATAGCTCAGTTGGTTAGAGCATCTGACTGTTAATCAGGGGGTCCTAGGTTCAAGTCCTAGTTGGGGCGTTTCTCAAAAGAGAATATGTTGCGGCGCCATGGTCAAGCGGTTAAGACACCACCCTTTCACGGTGGTAACACGGGTTCGATTCCCGTTGGCGTCAGGATTAAGAAAAGCACGGTATTTAGAGGAAATTGCTGAAAATCCTTTATATACCGTGCTTTTTTGTCGTTTTCTCCGTCTCTTTGTACAATTCTGAACGAGTTTTTGTCGCTTTAAAAAGAGTATTTTTCTTACAAATTTGCCCACGGATTTGCCCACGAAAGGCATACGCCGTTGTACTGTAGGCAAGAATACCTCTGTATGATCCTGAACTGTATTACTTTCTAAGTTTATCATAGACTTTAATAATTTTATACTCATTATGCGCATTGTTATTGACTTTTATGCGCATAGCGCGTATTATTGGATTGTGAGGAGGATAAGGAAATGCGGGCCAGAGAATTGGAAAAAATTCTACTTGAGGATGGCTGGTACATAAAGAACCAAAAAGGTTCTCATCGCCAGTACAAACACCCCAGCAAACCAGGAAAAGTCACAATCCCCTTTCATGGTGGAGACGTTGACAAAGGAACCGCTGATTCCATCCTGAAACAAGCAGGGCTAAAATAGCCCCTCTTCTTACATAAATTTTATGGAGGTACCATATGAAACTTGTATATCCAGCAATTTTTACTCCGTGCAAAGACCTTCCCGGTTATACTGTCGAAGTTCCGGATCTTCCTGGATGTGTAACAGAAGGACGCGATCTTGTAGAGGCTATCGAAATGGGCGTTGACGCCGCCAGCGGATGGATCTTAGATGAAATGGAGGACGGAAATGATTATCCTGCCCCCAGCAGTATTTCTTCCATTTCCTGTCCGGATGGAAGCTTTGTCAATCTTCTTGTTCTCGATATGGACTCCTACTCTGAAAAGTATGGTTCTAGGACAGTCAGGAAAAATATCACGATCCCTGCATGGCTAAATACTTATGGTGAAAAAAAATGTATCAATTTTTCCAAAGTATTGCAGGATGCGCTCCTTTCTTCTGCTCAGGAAGATAACAAGCATACGATCGGGGCCTAAAATGAGACCAGGGAACCGTCCAGCAGGGCTGTTCCCTGGTCTTATCCTTAATGCATCGCATAATTTATTTTAACCATGTGGATATGGTCTTCCCAAACCCCATTGATCTTAAGGTAATATTTGGAAAGACCTTCATTTACAAAATGGTTTTTCTCTAAAACTTTTAAGGATGCTTTGTTTCTGGGCATCACATTCGCTTCGATCCGATGTAACCCCAATGCTGCCTATGATTTTTGAAGGCTGTTCAAACGGTATAATATAAAAATGGAATGCTGTTTTCTCCTCAAAATCAGCCATTTCATTTTTTAGTATCTTTCGCTGATACTCTAATGAAAAAACTCTTCGCTTCGCTTAGGCTCAAAAGCTTCTAGAAAAGGTTTGTTCCTCTTGTAATAATCAAGAACTTGCTCCACAAGAGACAAATCTGCAGGCACAAGTTGTATATATTGGTTTTTCATGATGTGTACCTCCATAGGTTCCAAGAAGAATGTATGCTCTTCGCCTTTATGGCGTCTCGTCCTTTTCCACCTCCAGAAGCCGCATACCTACGGTGCTGGTGACGGGCAGGGAAAACACGATGCTCTTTGCCTTGCTGTCTAGCCCCGCCTGTTTCATGATGCCCTGCATGATGGCGTTCTTCTGTTCCTTTTTCACAACGATCAGGACGATCTCCTTTTCTGCCACCAGGGAGACGCCCAGGAATTTTTCCGCACCCTCCATGCCGGTTCCCTTGGCATGGATGATGGTGCCTCCTGCGGCTCCTGCCGCTCTGGCCGCATCCATCACGCGCTCCGTATATCCTCTGTTGGTCACCGCCATCAAAAGCTCATATTTCGTATCCTTCAAGCAGGTTTCCTCCCCTTTTGTAAAATTCTGATTTTCCGTCAGGAACCGAAGCTGCCGTTTTCCGCCGATGCTGCTCATGGGAATGATAAAGGCGATTCCCATTCCCGGCGCGTCGATCTGCAAACTTGTCTGGAGCCCTTCCTTAAGTTCCTTCCACAGCTCCCCCGTTACCACGGACATGCAGACCACCTTTTCCACCTCGTCAAGGCCCAGATAATCCAGCACCTCGTTTGTGGCGGTCCCTCGTCCTACGGTAGCCAGGATCACCTCCAGATGATGTTCCCGGTAGAAGGACATGAATCTTTTCTCCAGCGCCCGGTCCGTGATGGTCATCATCAGATTTAATTCACTCATTCACTGCCCCTCCTTCCTTACAGTTCGATGATCGCGTCATCATCCAGCATATCCAGGGAAATAGCAGGCTCCGGCTCCGGCACAAGCTTCGCCGCCTTTCTGCTCTTGATCTGATAGATCACCCCCAGCACCTGAATGGTGATCAGGGGCGTCATGGCCACCATGGCTACAACGCCAAAGGCGTCCTTTACGATATCGCCCCCTACCGCACTGCAGGCTCCCTGGGCAAAGGGAAGCAGGAAGGTAGCGGTCATGGGACCGGAGGCAACACCGCCGGAGTCAAAGGCAATGGCCGTAAAGATCTTCGGAACCACCAGGGTCAGGAGCAGGGCCAGCACATAGCCGGGGATCAGGAAATACATCACCGGGATCCCCGCCAGGACCCGAAGCATCGCCAGTCCTACGGAGGCGGCGATGGCGATGGACAGGCTGGCGCCCATAGCGGAAGCCGGAATCGCGCCGTCCGTCAGCTCCTCTACCTGTTTGTTCAGCACATAAACCGCAGGCTCCGCCCGAACGATGAAAAATCCGATGATCATGCCGATGGGCACGATGATCCAACGATAAGGAAGCCCTGCGATCAAGGTCCCCAGATAGCTTCCCGCAGGCATAAAGCCCACGTTAGCGCCGGTGAGGAAGAGCACCAGGCCTGCATAGGTATAAACCATTCCCACTGCGATGCGGATCAGGGTGCGCCCGTTCAGCTTTAAAACTGCGATCTGAAATAAAGCAAAGAATACGATGATGGGAAGCAGGGATACGGCGATCTCCACGATATACTTGGGGAGGCCTTTCAAAAACAGCTGCCCCAGCTCCACGGAATTCTGTATCTCCGGTATTGCCGCAGGCTCGTAGGTGCTGCTGTCCGCCTGGAACAAGAGGCTCAGCAGCAAGGTGGACAGGATCGGACCGATAGAGCAAAGGGCCACCAGACCAAAGCTGTCGTCCGCCGCATGCCGGTCGCCACGGATCGCAGAAACGCCGACACCCAGGGCCATGATAAAGGGTACGGTCATGGGGCCTGTGGTCACGCCGCCGGAATCAAAGGCAACCCCCAGAAACTGATCCGGCACCAGAAAGGCCAACAGAAAAACGATGAGGTAAAACACCGCCAGCATACGGGCCAGGGAAATGCTGAACAGCATACGCAAAAGGGCGATCACCAGAAAAATGCCTACGCCGCAGGCCACGATCAGGATCAGCGTCATATTGGGCACAGAGGGTACCTGCTGGGCCAGCACCTGCAGATCAGGCTCTGAGATCGTAATGATAAAGCCCAAGATAAAGGTCAGCACCCCCAGGACCAGCAGATTTTTACATTTACTGAGGCTGCTGCCCACCCATTCGCCCATGGGGGTCATGGCCACTTCTGCTCCCAGGGTAAAAAACATCATTCCCGCGATGACCAGCACCGCTCCCGTAAGAAAGCAAAGCAGGATGCTGGGGGAGATCGGCGTTATGCTGAAGCACAGCAGCAGGACAATGGCCACTACAGGCAGAACAGCCTTCAGCGCTTCATTTCGCTTTTCTGTCAGTCTTGTCTGTTCATTTCTCAACCGCAAACACCTCATGTAAAAAGAATTATCTTTATTTTACAATGCAGTTTGTTAATTTACAATAACTTATTGTAAACTGACATCTTTTCGTACGTTTTTCTGCAGGCCCCCGCAAAAAAGAAAAAGCGCCCTGCAAAGGACGCTTCTGTCTCGCTGCGGCAGTCTCGGGCTGCCGCTTCGTTATGCTTCTTCCTTGCCCGGCAAAAACAGGCTCAGCAGCAGGGACACCACAAACACGCCTGCCACCGCGTTGCCGTTGAAGATATCTCCCACCACCTGTGGGAATGCCGCAAAGAAATTGGCCGAGGTCTGGGTCACTCCCACGCCCACGCAGAAGGCAAGGGATACGATCAGCATGGTCCGGTCGTCGAACCGGCACTCCTTCAGCATCTTGATGCCCTCGTACATGATGGAACCAAACATCATGACAGTGCAGCCTCCCAGCACCGACTGGGGCAGGGAATTGAAGAAGGCTCCCAGAGGCGGGAACAGGGATGCCAGGATCAGGATCAGAGCTCCCATAAAGATCGTGAAACGGTTGATCACCTGAGTCATGGTCACAAGGCCCACATTCTGGCTGAAGGAGGTCAGGGGCAGGCAGCCGAAGCAGCCGGAAATGGCGCTGGAAAAACCGTCCACCGCAAGCGAGCCCCGAAGCTCTTCCATCTTGATGTCCCGGTTCAGGGCGCCAGTGCAAAGGGCCGTGGTGGCGCCTGTGGTCTCCGCCGCAGATACCAGATAGACGATGGCAATGGTAAAGAAAGCCCCCAGATCGAACACCGGCTTGTGGCTGGTAAAGAACACCAGCTTCGGGATGCTGAATACCCCCACCTCCCCGATGGTCTTGGAGATGCCGGAAAAATCCACCATGGGCGCGATGCCTGCCACCGTAAAGATCACCGCCAGAACATAGCCGAAGATCAGCCCGATCAGAATGTTCAGGTTCTTATAGACGCCCTTCAGACGGTACCGTGACACCAGGCAGACGATCAGGGTAAAGGTACCCACCAGCAGGTGATACCATGCGCCGAAATCCTCTACGCCGCTGCCGCCGCCCCAGGAATCCATGCCCACGGACAACAGGGACAGTCCGATGGCGATGACCACGCAGGCGGATACCACCGGCGTCAGGAAGCGCTTCCAGTATTTTGAAGAAAGTCCTACCAGACCTTCAAAAATTCCGCCCAGGATAACGGCTCCCACCATGCCCTCGTAGCCCAGCTCCGGATTGGTGCAGATCATGAGAAGGCTGCCCAGAAAGGTAAAGCTGACGCCCATGACGATAGGCAGTCCGGAACCGATCTTCCAGATGGGATAAAGCTGCATGCAGGTTCCGATACCTGCCGCAAACATGGCGCACTGCAAAAGCTGGGTGATCTCCGCAGAGCTCAGATGCTCTCCGGTGCCCCGCACCAGAGCCGCGCCGCAAACGATCAGCACCGGAGCCAGGTTTGCCACGAACATGGCCAGCACATGCTGCATGCCGAAGGGAATGGCCTTCCTCAGCGGCACTCTTCCGTTCAGCCGGTAGATGTTTTCCGTACTGACGGTAGTCACTTTTTCTTCCTTGTCGATATTCATACGCTTTCCCCTTATCATTTTTTCTATTCAATTATACATAAATTTTATTCCTTGTCCAGACGGCCCGCCCATGATAGAATATTCTATAATTGCGGAAACCGGCGACAAGGCCGGTTTCTGCCAGGAGGCACTATGGACTATCAGAAGGAACAGGCGATCCGCGCCCTGGTGGATCAGAAGATCAAGGCCTTTGCCGAAGCCCAGTACCGGCGGCACCGGCGGGAGGCGGAAAACCCGGAGGGCGTCATCAACTCCAAAAAGAACAACTGCTTTATCGCAGAGCTGGGGGAGGAATTCATGTTTTATTCCGCCTTTGTCCGCAGCTTTGACAGCTCCTTCGGGGGCGTTCTGGAGGATCTGGGGAACGAGATCGCGCGGCTCAGCTTTGAGGTCCGGGGAAAGATCGATTCCTTTATCCTGCCTCAGCAACAGTCCCATATGGACGCCATGTTTACGGAATACGACGGCCACCGGCCGCCGAAGATCGAGGATTACGACCGGTTTTCCTGCATGATTCCGGGAAATGTCGCAAGCTACGCCAAGACCCATGACACGGACAATTATTTTTACGACCCGGTCTCCCGCACCCATTACGTCATCGAACTGAAGTCCGGCGGGGATCTGGACAACAAAAAAGCCAAGGCGGAAAAACGGGAGCTTTTGACAGAGTATTTCCTTCTGCGGAACAAATACCCGGAGGATTCCGTGCATATTTATCTGGCCACCGCCTATAACCGTTTTGGCGAAGGTAATCCCTGGCGTCAGAGCCGGGTGCTGCAGTATTTCGACCTCAGAGAGCTCCTCATCGGCCGGGATTACTGGAACTTCGTCTGCGGCAGCAGACAGGGGTTTGACATCCTGTTTTCCCAATACCGGGAAAGCGCAGGCCGCTATATCCGGGAAGCCCTTCCCGCCATCAAAAATCTTTACTTTAAGGATACCTGTTCATGATCAATGTAGATGAAATCAAAGACTTTCGGATGCTTCAGGCAGACTGCTTTGAAGTCCTCAAGGAAATCCCGGACCACTCCGTCAACCTGATTCTGACGGATCCCCCCTACAATCTCGCCAGCTACAGCACCGGCAACATGAAATTTGACTGGCGGGCCGAGGTCAACAACAACGTGGCCAAGTGGGATGAGCTGCCCCTCAATCCGGAGGATCTGGTGGCAGAATTTCAGAGAGTCCTGGCCCCTGCGGGAAATATCTTTATCTTCTGCTCCTATAACCTGCTGGGAGATTATCACCGGGTCTTCGATCCCGTTTTCGATACCTTCCAGTTTATGGTGTGGCACAAGACCAATCCCACTCCCAGCATCCGCAAATCCAGCTTTCTCAACTCCTGCGAGCTGATCGTCTGCTGCTGGAACAAGGGACATACCTGGAATTTTACCCGGCAGAATGAAATGCACAATTTCTTTGAGAGCCCCATCTGCATGGGAAGGGAACGGCTGAAAAACCCAAAGCACCCCACCCAGAAGCCGGTTTCCGTGCTGCAGCATATCATCCGCATCGCCAGCAATCCGGGAGATCTGGTGCTGGATCCCTTTGCGGGAGTTGCCTCCACCGGCGCCGCCGCTTTGCCTCTGGACCGGCGTTTCCTGGGGATCGAGCTGGATTCGGAATACTATGCAGCCGGGCTTAAGCGGCTTCAGGAGCTACCGCAGCCCCCGCTGCCCTGATCGTTCCGATTCCTGATAGCCACCGGTGGGCCCATCCAACTCTGTCAGCTGCCGCTGCAAATTTAACTGCCGCTGCAGAACCGCCGGCCCTGCCAGGTATCCCGCTCCTGAAAGCGCCTGGCAAACAGATTCAGCACCCGTTTCTTGTCGCCGCTCCATGCGGGGGCGATCAACAGCCGCTTCGGCGCGTCTCCCGTCAGCCGGTGCACCGTCATTTCCGGCGGCAAAAGCTCTATCAGACTGATCACGAGATCCACGTAGGCCTCCATGCCATAATCGGTAAAGGAGGTCTTTTCTTCGGAAAGGTACAGCCGCCCCAGGTCCGTGTCCTTCAGGATCTGCAGAAGCTGCAGCTTGATGCCGTCGATTCCCCCATAGGCTGTCTGAAAGGAAGCCAGCCAGGAGACCGTTTCCTCCATCATGTCCTCCGTTTCTCCCGGAAGCCCCAGAATCACATGTACCACCACCTCGAGGCCCGCCGCCTTCAGGCGCTTTACCGCATCCGTAAACACAGGAAGCCCATAGCCCCTGCGGATAAATTTTGCAGTTTCTTCATGGATGGTCTGGAGCCCCAGCTCTATGGTCACAGGCTTTTTCTGATGGAGCCGTGCCAACATGTCCACCATCTCCTCCGGCAGGCAGTCGGGCCTTGTGGCGATGGACAGGGCGAGGATCTCCGGATGCTCCGCCGCTGCGGCAAACAGAGGCTCCAGCCGGGAGACCGGCCCGTAGGTGTTGGTAAAGGACTGAAAATAGGCGATATAGCCCGCCGCTCCCGCCTTTGGAAGCTTCCCTGCGATCCTGGCCTTTGCCAGGCGGATCTGTTCCCCCACCGGAAGGGCTGAGGACTCCGCAAAGTCGCCGCTGCCGCCCTCGCTGCAGAAAATACAGCCCCGCTTCCCCAGCCGTCCGTCCCGGTTGGGACAGGTGCAGCCGGTCTGCAGGGACAGCCGGTATACCTTGCCCCCAAAGCGTTGTTTCATCTCATAGTCAAGGCTGTGGTAGGGTTTCCCGTTCCACAGCCTCTTTTCTTCCTGCATCATTCTGTTTCCGCCTCTATTCCATGCTCCGGGATCCGCACGATGAATTCGCTGCCGTTCCCCAGCTTTGATCTCAGCTCGATGCTGCCTCCATAGTAATTGACGATATGCTTGACGATGGAGAGCCCCAGGCCCGTTCCGCCGGTCTCCCGGGAGCGGCCCTTGTCCACGCGGTAAAAGCGGTTGAAGATCTTTTCCTGCTCCTCCGGAGCCACGCCGATTCCCGTATCCCGCACCCGCAGGATCATGTAGCCGTTTTCGTTATGGGCATTGATCCAGACCTTTCCCAGCCGTTTGTTATAGCGGATGGCATTGCTGATGAGGTTGGAGACGATCTCCTCCATCTGGCCATAGTCCGCATAGACATGCACATGGTTCATGGCATAGTTGCAGAGGGTCACCTTGGCCGCCTTTGCCCTGGGCTCGTAGGCCACCACCCGGTCCGCGATGAGTTCGCTCATGTCGATGTCCATCAGCTCCGGCTTTACGTCATGGGCTTCCAGCTTGGAAACCGCCAGGATGTCCGCGATAAGGACCGTCATCCGATCCGCCTCGTTTTTGATCCGGCGGATCACGTCCTTCTGCATGACAGGATCCGGGATCATGTCGTTTTCCAGAAGCTCCGCATAGCCCTTGATGGAGGTGATGGGGGTCTTCAGCTCATGGCTCGCATTGGAGAAAAATTCCTGGCGGATCTCCCGCTCCTTGAGCAGGGTTGCATTCAGCCTGTCCAGATCCTCCGTCACCTTGGCCATATAGATGTCCACGATTCCATAGGAGATCAGCAGAGCCGCCAGCACTGCCATGACCGGATGGGTCTGATTGATCAAAAGGATCGCTGCCGCAAGCACCAGTGCGATCAGCAGCATTGGCAGAAGCCTTTTTTTCTGCAGTTTGTCTTTCCAAAAATTCTTCAGCTTTTCCATCTGTCCTTACTTCAGCTTGTAGCCGATGCCCCGCACCGTCTGGATCAGATTGCCTTCCTCATCCCCCAGCTTCTGGCGCAGGGATTTGATGTGCATGTCCACGGTCCGGGATTCCCCGTCGTATTCATAGCCCCAGATAGAGTTCAGAAGCTCGTCTCTTGTGGCTACAAAGGAGGGCCGTTCCATCAGATATTTCAACAGCTTGTATTCCTTGTTGGTCAGCTCCACCGGCTGCCCCTGTACCGTCACCTCATGGCGGCCTTCGTCCAGAAGGATGTCCTTATATACCAGGCGGCCCTTCTTCGGCTCCTGCCGTTCCTCTGCTGGCTGGTTTTCGGTTCCTGCCGCCTCGGCTTCCCCATCGGAAAGCGGCTCCCTGTGGCTGCGGCGCAGAAGGCTCCGGATCCGGGCCCCCAGCTCCAGCACGCCAAAGGGCTTGACCATGTAGTCGTCCGCACCGCCGTCCAGGCCGATGACCTTGTCCAGCTCCTTGTCCTTAGCCGTCAGAATCAGGATCGGGATGTCCTTTACGGCAGGCATCTTCCGGATCTCCCGGATGGCGGTTATGCCGTCCATGCCCGGCAGCATCAGGTCAAAGATCGCCATATCCGGCCGGTCCTGTTCAATGGAGCTGAGGGCGTCTTCTGCATTTTCAAAGGCAAGGGGTTCGTACTGAAAACCGCTGATGGCAATGCTCAGCAGATTTCTGATATTCAGGTCGTCTTCTATAATGTAGATCTTTTCCATCCATTCCTCCTGTGGGTCACGCTGTAGGACTCGCTGCGCTTCATGCTGTCTGCCTGCGGCAGGGCAAGCTTTCTTCTCCAGTATAAGGCACACAAAAGGCTTTCGCAAGCTTTAAACGTAAAACAAAAGCTCCGTATAATCCGGGAAGGGCCAACGATTTCTGGCGGTCAGCTGCTCCAGCCCGTCGGCAGTCTTCCGGAGGGCCTTCATGGCAGGCAGCAGCTTTTCCCTAGAATAAAAGGCCCTGTCCCTTGCCTCCTCCGGTTCCTGCTGTAAAAGCCGCTCCAAGGCGTCTCCCCCATCCCGCAGCCGGTCCACGCCTTCTGTCAGCCGCTTTGCCAGCTCTTCCTCCTGCCAGGAACGGAGGCCAATACGCCGTTTCTGATCGATTCCTGCCGCAAGCTCCGCGCTGTAGGCGAAGGCTGCCGGGAATATCTCCCGATGAAGCATCTGCAACATGGTCTCCGCCTCGATGCGGACCGTTTTTTCATATTCCTCAAAACCAACCTGCTGCCGGGCCTGCACCTCTTCCTCCGTGTAGATCCCGTGGGTCTGGAAGAGCTTCAGATTTTTGTCAGCCGTATACCAGGCATAGGCCTCCGGGGTGGAAGCGAGATTCAAAAGTCCCCGTTTTTCCGCCTCCTTCACCCAGGCCTCGCTGTAGCCGTTGCCGTTGAACAGGATCCGCTTGTGGGTCTTCAGCTCGTTCCGCACAAGCTGCAGGATCTCTTCCTGCTCCGGAAGCCTGCCATCCTCCTTTTCCAGCCGGTTCGCATATACCCGCAGGCTTTCCGCCACCGCCGTATTCAGCATCACGTTGGTGCAGGAAACGTTCAGCATGGAACCCGGCATGCGGAATTCAAATTTATTGCCGGTAAAGGCAAAGGGAGAGGTCCGGTTTCTGTCGGAACGGTCCCTGGGAAACTCCGGCAGCACCTCCGGATTTGCGATGCTTCCCGTCTCTTTTCTTTCCGGGCAGTTTTTTCCTGTCATAAGGGATTCCGCCACCCGCATCAGATCGTCTCCGATAAACATGGATACGATGGCAGGAGGCGCTTCGTGCCCGCCAAGCCTATGGTCGTTGCCCGCCGTAGCCACGGAGATCCGCAGAAGATCCTGATACTCGTCCACCGCCCGGATGACCGCCGTAAAGAACAGCAGGAACTGGAGGTTTTCCTCGGGATGCTCGCCCGGTTTCAGAAGATTTTCCCCCGTATCCGTGGACAGGGCCCAGTTGTTGTGCTTTCCGGAGCCGTTGATGCCCTCGAAGGGTTTTTCATGCAACAGGCAGGCCAGGTCATGCCGGGCCGCCGTCTTTTTCAGCACCTCCATCACCAGCTGATTCTGATCCGCAGCGATATTGCCTACCTGAAACACCGGGGCGAGCTCATGCTGGCAGGGGGCCACCTCGTTGTGTTCTGTCTTTGCGAAGATCCCCAGCTTCCAGAGCTCCTCGTCCACTTCCTCCATAAAGGCCTTGACCTGGGGCTTTATGCTTCCGAAATAATGGTCGGAAAGCTCCTGCCCTTTTGGCGCAGGGGCGCCGAACAGGGTCCTGCCGCAGAGCCGAAGGTCCATCCGTTTTTCATAATCGCTTCTTTTGATCAGGAAATACTCCTGCTCGCAGCCTACGGTGGCGTTGACCCGCTTTACCTCCTTGCCCAGAAGCCGGAGCAGGCGGCAGGCCTCCCTGCTGAGGGCTTCCATGCTGCGCAGAAGGGGTGTTTTCTTATCCAGCACCTCCCCGGTATAGGAACAGAAGGTGGTGGGGATGCACAAGGTGTTTTCCTTGATGAAGGCGTCTGAGGTCGGGTCCCAGGCGGTGTAGCCCCTGGCCTCAAAGGTAGTCCTGAGGCCTCCGGTAGGGAAGCTGGAGGCGTCCGGCTCTCCCTTGATGAGCTCTTTTCCGGAAAATTCCATGATGGCTCCGCCTTCCGCTTCCGGCTCGAGAAACGCCTCGTGTTTCTCCGCCGTCACCCCGGTCATGGGCTGGAACCAGTGGGTATAGTGGGTAGCGCCCTTGGATACCGCCCAGTTTTTCATGGCTGCCGCCACCGCGTCTGCGATATCCGGCTCCAAGGCTTTTCCCTCCTTTCGGGTTTCCGAAAGAGCGCGGAAAATATGATCCGGAAGATATGCTCTCATTTCTCTGTCCGAAAAAACCATGCTGCCAAATAATTCTTCTGTTCTGCTTTTCATAGTGCTCCTCCTTTTTGAAAAACTGTTCTCTATAGGTTCCTGCCGGTCCGGGCTCCGCCCTTGCTCCGGCGGCTTACCGCTCTGTTTCCTGCCCGCGCCGGAGGGCTGCTCCGATAAATGCCGCAAACAGGGGATGGGGCCTTTGGGGACGGCTCTTAAACTCCGGATGATACTGCACGCCGGTGTAGAAGGGATGCTCCGAAAGCTCCACCGCCTCCGCCAGCCGTCCGTCCGGCGACTGTCCGCAGATGGTCATGCCGTTTTCCTCGAAAATTTCCCGATAGGCATTATTGAACTCGTACCTGTGGCGGTGCCGCTCGTAGACCACCGGCTGCGCTTCTCCGTAGATTTCGGAAAGGCGGCTGCCCTCCCGCAGGCAGCAGGGGTAGGCGCCCAGCCGCATGGTGCCGCCCTTTTGGCCCTTTTCATCCTGATCCGGCATGAGATCGATCACCGGATTCCTGGTTTCCGGATTGAATTCGCTGGAATCCGCCTCGGAAAGCCCCAGCACGTTTCTGGCAAATTCGATCACTGCGATCTGCATGCCCATGCAGATTCCCAGATAAGGCACCTTCTGCTCCCTGGCATATTCCGCCGCCTCCATCATGCCCTTTGTGCCCCGGCTGCCAAAGCCGCCTGGCAGGATGATTCCATCCGCTCCGGAAAGCCGTTCCTCCACCGATTCCTTTTCCAGGGCCTCGCTGTCCACCCAGTCGATCTGAACCGCAGCCCGGTACTGCCATCCCCCGTGCCGGAGGGCCTCCGCCACGGAAAGATATGCGTCGTGCAAAGCGGTATATTTTCCTACCAGGGCGATCCTGACGGTCCTTTCCGGATGATGGATCCGGTACACCATGTTTTCCCAGTCGGAAAGGTCACACTCCCTGTCTTCCGGAAGCTTAAGCTCCCGCAGGACGATCTGGGCAAATCCTGCCTTTTCCAGCTCCAGGGGAGCGTCGTAGATGGAGGGCAGGGTCAGATTTTCGATGACGCAGTCCGGCTTCACATTACAGAACAAAGCGATCTTGTCCAGCACATCCCGTCCTACGGGCCCATCGCTTCTGGTGACGATGATATTGGGGAAGATTCCGTAGGAACGCAGCTCCCGGACAGAATGCTGGGTGGGCTTTGATTTGTATTCTCCGGAAGCCTCCAGATAGGGGATCAGGGTCACATGGATGTAAAGGCTGTTTTCGCTGCCCACCTCCTGACCAACCTGCCGGATGGCCTCCAGGAAGGGCTGGGATTCGATGTCTCCCACGGTGCCGCCGATCTCCGTAATGACCACGTCCGCCTCGGTTTTTTTCTGGACCCCGTAGATAAACTCCTTGATCTCGTTGGTGATGTGGGGAATCACCTGCACCGTATGGCCCAGATATTCCCCCTTCCGTTCCTTTTCGATGACGTTCTGGTATACCTTTCCGGTGGTCAGATTGGAGAAACGGTTCAGATCCTCGTCGATAAAACGCTCATAATGTCCGAGATCCAGGTCCGTTTCCGCCCCGTCCTCCGTCACGAATACTTCTCCATGCTGCAGTGGGCTCATGGTTCCCGGGTCCACGTTGATATAGGGATCCAGCTTCTGAGCCGCCACCTTGAAGTTCCTGGCCCGAAGGAGCCTGCCCAGAGACGCTGCGGTAATGCCCTTTCCCAAGCCGGAGATCACGCCTCCCGTTACGAAAATAAATTTTGCCATCTATCCGTTCCTCCTTTTCTTACTCGCCGCTTTTTCCATAGTTCGACAACACCCTGGCGGAGGGGTCGTCCACATCGCAGCCCTCCCAGTCCCGGTTCGGCATCCAGAAATCCGGTATCATTTCCGCCTGTCCCGGATAAAACTCCTCGAAAATCTCCCTGTATAAAAGGGATTCCTTCGTAAAGGGCGCGGCATGCTCATATTTTCTGCACCGTTCCTTCCAGTCCTCTCCGTACTGCTGTTCTGCATAGGCCTTCAGATCCTCTACCATGCTGTGGCCCACAGCGTCTGAAAAGGCCGCCTTTTCCCGCCAGAGGATCTCTTCCGGCAGCCAGCCTCCTTCCGCAAAGGCCTTTCGCAAAAGATATTTGCCTTTTTTATGCCGGTTCATCTTAAGTTCGGGGCTAATGGACAGCACATATCTGACAAACTCCAGATCTCCGAAGGGCACCCTGGCCTCCATGCTGTTATCGGCAATGCACCTGTCAGCCCGCAGCACATCATAGCAGTGCAGCTCCCGGATCCGCTTTTCGCTTTCCTTCTGAAACGCTTCTGCATCCGGCGCGAAATCCGTATATTTATATCCGAACAGCTCGTCGGAGATCTCTCCGGTCAGAAGCACCCGGATATCCGTCTCCCGGTGAATCGCCCTGCACAGCAGGTACATGCCCATGCTCGCCCGGATGGTGGTAATATCAAAGGTCCCCAGGATGTAGATCACCTCCCGGAGGCTTTGCAGCACCATCTCCGGCGTCATGTAAAACTCCGTATGCTGCGCTCCGAGATACTCCGCCGCCGCCCTGGCGTATTTTAAATCGATGGCGTCCTTTTCCATGCCGATGGCAAAGGTCCGGATGGGCCGTTTCAGCTTTCGGGCGCCGATGGCGCAAACAAGGGAGCTGTCCAGGCCTCCGGACAAAAGGAATCCCAAAGGCGCGTCGGAATCCAGCCGTTTTTCCACGCCTGCGATCAGCTTTTCCCTGATATTGCTGCAGACCTCGTTTTCATCCTCCCAGGGGCCGCCGAAAGACGCCCCCGGCTCTCCGATTCGGCTGTATCTCTCAAAACGGCCTTGCACATAGTAACAGCCCGGCGGGAAGGGGAATATCTTTTCCACAAGGCCTGTCAGGCTTCTTGCCTCTGAAGCGAAGGCGATGGAGCCGTTTTTCGAATAGCCGTAGAACAAGGGGCGGATGCCTATGGGATCCCGGGCGGCGATCACCTGCCCGCTTTTTTCGTCCCATAACAGCAGGGCGAATTCCGCATCCAGACGGGAAAACATTTGAAGGCCATATTCTTTATATAAAGGAATGAGGATCTCGCAGTCCGAATCGCTTTGGAACGCGTATCCCTTTTCCCTGAGCTTCTCCCGCTGCTTCCGAAAGCCGTAGATCTCCCCGTTGCAGAGACAGGTCACGCCCTCCCGGACAAAAGGCTGCATGCCGCTTTCCGTAAGCCCCATGATGGCAAGCCTCTGGAAGGCCAGGATCCCCTTTCCCGGAATCTGAAGGATCCTTGTTTCATCAGGCCCCCTGGAAGTCGTCCTCGCGAGGATCTCCTCTGCCTGCCTTCTTGTCATATCGCTTCCAAAATAGCCAAATATCGTGCACATACGTTTCTTCCTCCTGTCCTTCCTTCTGCTGTCCTTTTTCCGCCTCCGGCCCCCTGCCAAAAGAGGTTTTTCAATAGAAAAAGGCAGTAAAAAAGGGGGCTCTAAGCCAACTGCTTAAAGCTCCCCTTGAATCCGCCCTGTTCTGTTTTTCTTTTCAGCCGCGATCTCATGCCGTTCTCCCTCTTGTGCGCCGCTTGCAGACAATGTCTTTGTAAAAATAAAAACGCGTCTATTATATCGCAGATGAGGCGTTTACGGAACAGGAAAAATTTTATGAAATTGTATGGATTTTCAGGCTGTATCCTTCAAAAATTACCAAAACCTACAGCTCATGATAGTAGGGACAGATGTCTTCGTAATGGCCGTCCTTCATGCGAAAGCCTCCTGGGATCGTTCCAAGCTGCACAAAGCCCAGCTTTTCGTAAAGATGCCTTGCCCCGGCGTTGGTCCGTACCACAGCGTTGAACTGCAGCACCCGGAAGCCATGGAGCCTGCCCTGCAAAAGGCAGTCCCGCACCAGCTTTTCTCCGATGTGCTGCCCCCGGTACCGGCTGCTGACGGCATAGCTGGCGTTGCAGATATGCCCGCAGCGGCCAACATTATTGGGATGCAGGATATAAAGCCCCAGCACCCCGCCGCTTTCCCGGTCTTCTGCCACGCCGGTATAGCTCTGCCCGGCAAAAAATTCCCTTGCGCCGTCTTCCGACAAGGGCTCGTCCTGGGGGAAGGCAATGCCATCCTCCACCACCTCGTTCCAGATCTCCCGCATTTCCGGAAGATCCTTTTCCTCATAGGCTCTGACAAAAATATCCATTTCCATTTCCTTTTCCTTCCTTCCGTATCCACTGGTCCCTCCGGAATCCCTGTCTCCCGGGAGCTCCGGAACTGGCGCTTTGCGGCGCGTCTCTCTGCTATTGCAAAAGGTCTTCGTAGGCGCCGGAAAGCTCCGCCCAGCCCTTCAGCACGTCATCCTGATAGCAGAGCTTCAGGGAAAAGGGCTCCGGCCGGTCCGCCGTCAGCAGGCGGAACATGATCCGGTCGCCTTCCCACAGGTTCAGGCCGCCGATCCGGGTTTTCTCCACCCACTGCAGCTCTCCTTCGCTGCACTCCCGAAGCGTTCCCTCAAAGCCGTCCGCCGTATAGGTAAAAATGTATTCCGGTTCTTTGTCGTTATAAAGAAAGGTGAGCAGCCCCCGATACCTGTATCTGGTAAGCCGGAGGCCCGTTTCCTCCAGGGTCTCCCGCAGCAGGCACTCCTCCGGCGCTTCTCCCGCCTCGAATTTGCCCCCGACGCCGATCCACTTATCGTGGTTCACGTCGTTTTTCTTTTTCACCCGGTGCAGCATCAGATACTGCCCCTCCTGTTCGATATAGCAAAGGGTCGTCTGCATCATGCTTCTGTCGCTTCCTTTTTTTCGTATTCCGCGATCAGGCTTGCGCTGTCCTGCACATGAAACCCATGCTCCAGAAGCAGCTTTGCCGTTACGCCGTTTCCAGACCGCAGCCTGCCGGAAAAGCTGCCGTCATACACCTGCCCCAGGCCGCAGGAAGGGCTCCTGGACTGCAACAGGCAGAGCTCCGGCCGTTCCCGCAGGGCGATGTCCAATGTAAGAGCCGCCCCCTTGCGGTATTCCCGGTCTACGCTTATGCCAAGCCGGTTGATCACCCTGCCCTCTACGATCTCCGCCGGTTCCCTTGGGACCGGCAGTCCGCCCATGACCTCCGGGCATACCGGTATCACCTCATGACCCTTGAGAAAGGCCTCTATCGCCGGATGGGCGTTGCTGCCGCCGTTATATTTGCAGCAGGTTCCCAAAAGGCAGGCGCTTACCAGTATCTTCATGCTTATTCTTCTCCGATCAGCTCGATCTCTTCTTCCTTTTCCTCGGCCCGCATCCGGATCACCACGTCGATGAATTTCGCCATCAGCGGAACCGCCGTAGCCCAGAATACCGCTACAGCGCCGCAGAAAGCCAGGGGCTTCGCCCGCTTGGGCACGTTCAGTCCCAGCATGATTCCAAAAGCGCAGAGGCACAGCTTCATAAGCCCCATATCCTGCCAGCTGCTTTCCCTGATGTATCTGTCTGCATATCCGAATAATCTTTTCATGATCCCGCTCCTCTCATAACTTTATGCCGGTTTTCGTCAAATGGTCTTCAGCATGACTTCCCGGGGCTTTCCGCCGTACTTCAGCCCCTCCCAGACCTTTTCGTATCCAAGGGAAAGGATGTTTTCCCGGCTGTAGGGATTTTCCGGATGCACCGTGCACATGAGATACCGGTATCCCTGCTGCCGCAGTTCCGCCTCTGCGGCTTCCATCAGCCGTCTCTGCAGCTTCTGACCCCGATAGTCCGGCAGCACTGCGGCAGTGTCCATATGCGCCACCTGCTGGAGCTGTTCTCCGGAAAGCCCTGCATAATGGCCCATGTTGTCCCCACGGTCCCCGGGGAATTCCACAATAAATACCCCGGCCAGACGGTTGCCTTCGTCCCCGTCCTCCGCCAAAAAGGCCATGTCCTCCCCGGAATCGATCCGTTTGGCCTCCAGGTCGATGGCATCGATGGAAAACCAGATCTTCTGGTCCTTTTGCATAACGGCAAAGACGGCCTTTACCAGTTCCGCCGTCCGGCGGCCTTCTCCCGGCTCTGCCCTTCTGATATTAAGCTTCATCCTTTTCCTCCAAAAGCAGGCTGCAGAAGGTTCCCCGGACATACTCCGAAAGCGCCTCGGGAGACAGCAGCACCTGCAGGCCCCGCTGTCCGGCGCTTATGCTGATCCGCTCCTGTCCTTCCGCCAGCTCGTCGATATAGGTGGGGAACTGTTTTTTCATCCCGATGGGGGAACAGCCGCCCCGGATATATCCGGTCAGGGGCAGAAGCTCCTTTACATGAAGCAGCTCCGCCTTTTTGTTTCCGGATACCTTCGCCGCCTTTTTCAGATCGATCTCCCGGTCCACCGGGATGCAGCATACGAAATATCCCGTCTTGTCGCCTCTAAGCACCAGGGTCTTAAACACCTGCCCGTAGGGCAGCCCCAGCACGTCTGCGGCGTGTACGCCGCTCAGATCTTCCTCGCTGAAGGCATACTCCCTGGATTCGTAAGGGATCTTCGCCCGATCCAGAAGGCGCATGACATTTGTTTTCATATCAGCATTTCTCCGGCTCCGGATACTCCACGCCAAAGGTCTCCACCGTCATGCGGCGGATCTTCTGATCCTCATAGGGCCGGTCCTGATAATCCCGCTTTGCCCGGGCGATCTTGTCTACCTCTTCCATGCCCTCGGTCACCATGCCGAAGGCGGCATACTGTCCGTCCAGATGAGGCGCATCCTCGTGCATAATGAAAAACTGGGAGCCTGCGCTGTCCGGAATCATGGTCCTGGCCATGGACAGTACCCCTGCGGTATGCTTAAGGTCGTTTTGGAAGCCGTTTCCGGAAAATTCGCCCCGGATGCTGTAGCCCGGGCCGCCCATACCGGTGCCGGTGGGGTCTCCCCCCTGGATCATAAATCCGGGGATCACCCGATGGAAAATGATGCCGTCATAGTAGCCCTGTTTGATAAGGCTGATAAAATTGTTTACCGTGTTCGGCGCGATCTGAGGATAAAGCTCCGCCTTGATGACGCCTCCGTTTTCCAGTTCGATGGTTACGATAGGGTTTTTCTGATCCATTGTCTTTGTCTCCATTCTGTAGTATTCCGGCCCTTAACCGATTTCTGCGCCGGTGGTATTTTTTACGAGTTCCTTGATATATCCGTTGTTTTCCGTGTTGATGTCCCGGAATACCTGCCAGATATATTTCTTTGTGGTAGCGACTTCATTTTCCGCGGAATTCATATCCGTATTCCAGAGGCCAAAGGCATGATCCGCCGCAACCTCGGTCTTGGCATCCACCTGGCGGTTCAGCATAAAGCCCTTGATATAAGGATTCTGCTCCGCGATGAAATAGCCGTATGCATAGGCAGCCGCCTGCAGATTTTCGTCCACCACGCCGCCGGACTGAGAGGTGAAGCCCTGCTCGGAAAGGATGATGTTCCGGACCTGTCCGTCAGGCGCCAGCATCTCCGCCCGCTGCATGTAATCCGTCAGAACGTTCAGGTTCTGCAGATTGACGATATAGGAATCCACGGACTGGGTGGCGATGGAATCGTCCCAGAATACCGGACTGGTCAGCGGATCCGGATAAGCGTGCCATGCAACGCCCCAGTCGATGTCTCCGCCTTCCTTGAAGATGGCCGCAAGCCGGTCAAGGCAGCCTCTGCCGTTGTATTTTGTGCTGTTGTTGCTCTGATTCATCCAGCCATAGTCGAAGGGAATGTAGACCTCCGCCATGGAGTTGTAGGATTTGATGATGTCATAGCAGGTGCGGAAAACCTCCGCATAATTTCTGCAGTAGGTGTCGATATCTCTGGGACCGATATAGTTCCAGACCTGATCCTGGATCTCGTTTCCGATGATCCAGTTGGACACCTTGTTCTGCCAGCGGTCCGCCAGATCGCTTACCACCTCCTGCACCGCCTGCTTTCCTTCCTCTGTGAACACGTTCAGCATGAAATAATTGCAGGCTGCGTTCTGGTCCCCGTAGATCAGCTCCGGACGGATGTTCTGCCGGTCGTTCAAAAGCACTACCGTAATGGTAATGCCGTTCTGGTCCAGCTTGTTGATAAAGGAATCATAGGCATACAGCCGTCCCGCGTCCAGGGCCATGCTCATAGGCACATTGAAGATCACCTGATCGGCCCCAAGCTCCACGCAGTCGGAAAGCATCTGCTCCGTCTGACACAAAAGTCCCTTTTTGGAAGCTGGCTCCCGGTAAAAGGCGCTCTGTCCAAAGGCGGTCACAAGCGTGGAAAGGCTCAGCGCTCCGCACAAGATCCCTGCTGCGATTCCCCTTCCGATACTGTTCCGTTTCATAAAAAATACCCCCTCTTTCTTCTGCTTCCCCTTTTTCTGCAGAAAAGTTTCTGTTAAAATGATCCTATGGGCTGCGGACAGGCTCCGCAGCCATGATCCTGACAAGTTCATTGTAGCACACCGCCTCCGGAATGCAAAGCACAAACGCCTGGAAAAGGCCCCTGGCTGCCCCGCCGGAACGCGGATGGAAAGGAAAAAAACATGTTTGATTCTGTCTGTAAGATCGTGGTCATCGACGGCCAGGGGGGCCGCATGGGCAGCCTCCTGATAGAACGGCTGAAAAAAAGCCTGCCGGAAGCTCCTGCCTGTGAGCTTTACGGCATCGGCACCAACAGCATCGCCACCGCCGCCATGCTGAAAGCCGGCGCGGATTACGGCGCCACAGGGGAAAATCCGGTGGCGGTGAATGTGCGGGATGCGGATTTTGTCATCGGCCCCCTGGGCATCCTTGCCGCCGACGCTCTCCTAGGGGAGGTCACGGCCCCTATGGCCGCAGCCATAGGCCGCTGTCCCGGTGAAAAGGTGCTGCTGCCGGTAAATAAGTGCCGCAATCATGTGATCGGCGTCTCCGATCTGAGCATGTCCGCCCTGGTGCAGGAAGCTGTGGATTATGTTACCGGTCTGATCAAAAACCGCCCATAAAAAATGAAGGCTCCTTTACAGCGCGGAGTTTTGATATGTATCCGGTTTTTCTGGGTACATATCCTTCCGTCTGAGGAGCCTTCGTTTTTTTTAATCGCCGATGGCGTTGATAAAATCCGTATAGAGTCCGCCGGATGAGCCGATCACGATGCCTGTATCGGAGCCCTCCGCATTGCCTTACCCGATCAGGCTGATGCACTGATACCCTGCAAGAGCGCCCTCCTGCAGACGCTCCGCGATCACGCCGGTTCCTGTCTTTTCGCTGTGGATAATCGTGCCGTCTCCGAGATAGATGCTCACATGACCAGGACTCCAGAGAATGTCTCCCGGCTGAAGCTGATCCGCGCTGATATTGGCCATAGCGCCGATCTCTGAGGAGGTTCTTGGAACGGAGATCCCAACTGTGCTGTAGCAATAGTTTACAAAGCCGGAGCAGTCGAAGCTGTCTGGTCCGCTGCTGCCGTAGGCATAGGGCTTGCCCAGTTTTTCCAGGGCAGCGGAGATCAGTTTTAACCGGGTATCATTCTGGGTGCTTATGTTCAGGCTCTGCAGAGCAGTACAGTCGGACTTTTTCAGCCAGATCTCTCCGCCGAAATTTTCGCATACATACCAGTCCCCATCCTCCCGGATCACCTTGTAGAGATAGTCCTGGGTGGGATCGTACGCATCCGTTTTGTTGTAGATCCAGCCGCCGTTTCCGTCAGAAACGCAGCTCTCCGCACAATACACGTCGCCCCGCCAGTAGCTGGGCGTCACATAGGTTCCGGAAAGGGTAACGGACGTTCCGGCAGACTTCGCTGCAGGCGTCCCGGTACCGCTTCCGCCTGCCATGCCCTGAGCCCCAGGACCGGAAGACACATAGCCCCCCTCCTCCCCGGGTCCGGCCAGCGTCACAAAACCATCCATCATGGGCCCCATCCCTTGGGCGTATGCGGTTCCGCATAACAGGGTCATGGACATAAGCGCTGCTGCAGAAAGCAATACTCTCTTTTTCATAATCTTCCTTCTCCTTAGAAATTTCATCGCTTATCTTTAACTATAGCACAAACTGAAAAGAATTTCTCACGGAACTTCTTACAACTTCTTTACAATAGGAAGAGCCGGACTTTACTCCCGGAAAAGGATTTCCCCGGTTGCCGGGTTCATGGACTCCACGATGGCCAGAGACTCCAGATGCACGCCCTTTTTCCGCAGCTCATCGCCGCCGGGCTGAAAGCCTTTTTCAATGGCGATTCCGCAGCCGCAGAGCACCGCGCCGGAATCCTTCACCAGCTTGATCAGTCCCTCCAGGGCTGCGCCGTTTGCCAGAAAATCATCCACGATCAGGACCCTGTCCTCCGGTCCCAGAAAATCCTTGGATACGATCACGTCGTATTCCCGGCCATGGGTATAGGACATGACCTTGGAGGTATATACGTCCCCCGCGATGTTTTTGGTCTTGGCCTTTTTGGCAAAAACCACCGGCACCCCAAAGGCTCTGGCCGTTTCCACGGCGATTCCGATGCCGGAGGCCTCGATGGTGAGGATCTTCGTTACATGATCCGCTTCAAAGAGCCGCTTGAACTCCTTTCCGATCTCCTCCAGCAGCTGCACGTCGATCTGATGATTCAGAAAGGAATCCACCTTGAGGATATTTCCGTCCTTTACTTTGCCGTCTTTCCTGATTCTGTCTTTTAAAAGCTGCATACCATTTCCCCTTCCCGATTGCGTCTCTGTTTTTGAACACATTTTAGCAAATCGGTTTTTAAAATGCAATCTGCACAGAGAATTTTCCCTTGACCTTTTCCCCTTCGTATAGTATAATGACAAGGCTTCAAGCAATGGCGACGTAGCCAAGTGGTAAGGCGTAGGTCTGCAACACCTTGATCACCGGTTCAAATCCGGTCGTCGCCTCGCAAGGGAATCATCGGAAGGTGGTTCCTTTTTTGTTTTAAAAAAGGGAGGCCCGGGTTTGAATTACGAAAGACTACTGGAAAAAAGAGACCGGTATCAGGCCAATCGGAGCCGTATCCCGGAATACGCCCTGCAGTCCTTTGAGCAGGCTTTTGAAGTGGAGTATACCCACAACTCCACAGCCATCGAAGGGAATACCCTGACGCTCATAGAAACGAAGCTGGTGCTGGAGGACGACATTTCCGTCGGCGGCAAAGCTCTCCGGGAGCTGTACGAGGTCGTCAACCACAGAAACGCCTACCGGTATATCAAAAGCTGCATTGAAAAAGAAGAACCTCTCAACGAAAAGATCGTAAAGGACATCCCTGCCCTCCTGATGGATCATATCTTTACAGGCAGGGTCTACCGGAACGTCGACGTGTATATTTCCGGCGCGCAGCACACGCCGCCCTCGCCTGACGAGATGTACCGCCAGGTGAAGAATTTTTATGCGGATCTGTCCTGGAAGAGCCGGGAGCTCAACCCAATAGCCCTTGCGGCCTGGACCCATGCCGAATTTGTAAGGATCCATCCCTTCCCGGACGGCAATGGCCGCACCTCGCGGCTGATCATGAACTACCAGCTGCTGGCAAACGGTTTTCCTGCAGTTTCCATTGCAAAGGAGAACCGGCTGGACTATTTCAATGCACTGGAGGCCTACGCGGTGGATGGCGGTCTGGAAGCTTTTTCCGAGATGATCGCCGGACTGGTGGAGGCACAGCTTGACCGGTATCTGAAACTGGTACCTGGAGATGATGAGATAAAATAATAACAAATCACACCGCTTCGCAAAACAGGCGCGGCCTGTCCGGGAAACGGTGTGATTTTAAATTATGCTCTGATATGAAATGAAATGATGATTTAACACATTTTCTTTCTCTGCGCCCTTTTCCTTCCGTAGAAGCATATGGCTGCCGCATATGCTAAAGAGGTGCATACGCCTACTATATAAGAGGGAATCCAGGGTACATTGAAGCCGATCTGAGCGTTCACGATAAAGGTGACGCAGATAAACGTATAGAAGGTCCCCGGTATCAGAGCCACCCAAACATATTTTGATTTGCCATTTTCAAACATCCATACGGATATGGCGAGGAAAGCAAAGAGGGACAGCGTCTGGTTTGACCAAGCAAAGTATCTCCACAGGATATTGAAACCGTCACTGTTGAACTTTGCCCACACGATAATAGCCGCCACAAGGGCAAACATGGGTACTGCAAGAAGGAGCCTCTTGACATTGCTCGACTGGTCGAGCCGAAAGGACTCGGCAAGAGTGAGCCTGAGGGCACGGAGCGCTGTATCTCCCGAAGTGATGGGGAGCACTATGACGCCCAGAAGAGCGATTATTCCACCCACGGGTCCGAGGATATCTTTACAGACTACTCCTATTGTTGCGGTAGCAAGGGATGCGTCGGGAGCCTGAAGGCCAAGGTTGTAAACGCCCATGGCTGCGGCTGCCCAGACCATAGCGATAAATCCTTCCAGAGTCATCATATAATAGAAGGTCGTGCGGCCCTGCCGCTCGCTTTTCATGGTGCGGGTTATGATGGCCGTCTGAGTGGAGTGGAATCCTGACAGAATTCCGCAGGCTACGGTAACAAAGAAAATGGGCAGAAAGTGGTTTGTATGGAAATATTCTCCGTAATCAAAGAACGGGCTGACCCAGGGATTCCAAACATTTAACAAGGGATATTGGTTTATAAAGATCCCTGCAAATATGCCTAAGGCTGAAAAAAGAAGGATCGCCCCGAACACAGGGTATATGCGCCCTATTATGGCGTCTATCGGAAAAACAGTGGCAATCAGATAATAGAGGAATATAACGCCGTATATTATCCAGGTGGAGGCAGAGCTGGGAAGCCCGTCAAACCCGAATACCTGTGTTGCAGCGATGTCTCCCGGGGTGTATATGAATACCGCTCCCACCAGGAGAAGCAGCAGTCCGCAAAATATCTGATAAATGGTAAAGATCCCCTTGTTTGAATACTTTCGTATCATGGAAGGCATCTGTGTTCCTCCGTCTCTCAGGCATATCATTCCGGAGAAATAGTCGTGCATGGCGCCTCCGATGATGTTTCCTATAGGGATGGTGATAAAGGCAATAGGCCCGAAAAGGATTCCCTGTATAGGACCGAGAATCGGACCCGTGCCTGCTATGTTCAGAAGATTTATCAGGCTGTTCTTCCAACAGCGCATGGGAACATAGTCTACCCCGTCCTGCTTGGCGTAGGCGGGCGTCTCCCTGTCGTCAGGTCCGAATATCTTCTCGCAGAATCTGCTGTAAACAAAAGCTCCGCCAAGAAGGATGACGAGACCCAGTATAAATGTTGCCATAGATATCACGCTCCTTTCAGTTCATTTTTGAAGGATTTTGGCACATCGTATCACCTGACAAGGAAATTTTCAAATGCTTGGGCCTGATTTCTGAATTTATTGGAAAAATCAGACCGGCTTTTTCTTAAATTATGACGACGGGTTATGGTTAATTATAAGGATTTCCGCACCAAAAACGAGTTTACTTTCTCTAGCACATTGGATATAATATAAGCGGAGATAAAGAAAACTTGAGTTCTAAAGAATAGAAAGGATGAATTGTATGAACCTTGCTAAAATCTCTGCAAACGGTCAAATCACGGTGCCGGTAGAAATCAGACGGCAGCTTGGACTGAAATCCGGCGATAAAATCCTGTTCCTCCAAAACCAGAATGGAGAGATTGTTGTCAGCAACGCCTCCGCTGCGGCCATCCGAAAAGCTCAGGCCGCCTTTACCGGCGCTGCTGATGCACTGGGCGTATCCAGCGAGGATGATATTCAGGCGCTTGTAGACGAAGTGCGTTATGGAAAGGGACGGTAAAATGCGGATATTGGTAGA
>CALWLA010000011.1 GCA_944381405.1 uncultured Lachnospiraceae bacterium
TTCAGGCGCTTGTAGACGAAGTGCGTTATGGAAAGGGACGGTAAAATGCGGATATTGGTAGATACAAACATTCTGTTTTCCGCATTGATCTTTCCCCGTTCCAAACCAGCGCAGGCTTTGCTCTACATCGCAGACAATCACGAAATTGTCCTGTGTGACCGCAACATTGCGGAACTGCGGAATATTCTCGGACGGAAAGCGCCAAAGTATCTCCCGGATGCCGAAGTGCTGCTGGCAGAGATGTCGTATGAGTTAATTCCTGCGGTAGACCATGCGGAAAAGCTGATTCGCGACGCAAAAGACCAGCCGATCTTAAACGCAGCCATCGTATCGGATGTGGATATTATCCTCACCGGAGATAAAGATTTTTTAAGTCTGGATATGGAACATCCAAAGTGCATGACCGTCGCACAATTTCTCGAAAGCGAAGGCGTGAAGGATTAATCAGACAAGCTATCCACCGCTTTTGCGGCATAAAAATAGTACCGATAAGTCTACTTATCGGTACTTATTTTTTTCCATCCCGCCAGCCCCGCCGCTGCCCCGATGTTCAGCCATGGGATAAAGCTGAGGGAGTACCGCTGTCCGGATTCCCAGAGCAGATAAAAGGCGATGGCTCCCAGAAATGCCGTCATGAGAAACGCTCCGGATATCTTTCCGCCGGAACGCCGCCGGTCCAAAAGCTGCGGGGTCAGAAGCCCCCGGCAGGAGGCCCAGAGGAGCCCTGCAAACAGCAGCACCCGGAAGACCTGGCACAAATACTGCACCCCTCCGCTCCGGGCTCCCACGGAAAAATCGTAGACGGTGCCCGGCGCTTTCACATTGTACCAGGTGCTTTCGATACAATAGCCCTCGGACCAGGTCAGCCGGAGCTTTTCCGCCCCATGGGCCAACAGGCCTCCTGCGCCCATCTCCTGCAGGCGTTCTGCCGCCTGCTCCATCGTTTTTTCCTTTTTCGCCTCATACCCCTCTGTCTGCAGCGTGAACTGATAATCCGCCTCCGCAAAGGACCCTGCCGTATCCCTGTTCAGGCCCATCATCACCCAGTGGCTGACCGGAAAACGGGCCTCGCTGTCATAGGGCGCTTCCACGGCGCTGCAAACACCCCGATAAGCCGCCGTAAGACCGGCGTAGATCAGCGCTGCCATGAGCGCTGCTTTCACGATGTTCCTGCGGTTTTCCCGAAGGCAAAGATGCAAGAACCAGGCGATCACCAGCACGATATTTACCGCCCGGATCCCCATGGAGACAAACAGCAGGCCGAAGCCCGCCGCCAGAAAGGCCGGCCTGTATCCCTTTTCCTCGGACTTTATCAGAAAATAAAGTCCCCACAGGGCAAAGGGGATACAGAAGGTATCCGTGGAGGTCCAGGAGATATACAAAAACCAGATGGGATTGCATACAAAAAACAGGAAGACCGTTATGGCCGCAGGCTTTTGCATGAGCCGCCCCGCCAGCAGCAGCGTTCCCAGGGCGCTCAGGCCGAGAGCCAGGGCGTTTGCCGCATTTCCCGCCATGTAAAAATCATTGACCCCCACTGCCATTCCCAGACGGTAGGCTGCCGCAAGGATCAGGGTAACGGGAATCTGATGGGGGAAGGTCATAAAGTAGCTGCTCCAGGCCCCCGTTCCCCCTGCCGCAAGCCGCAGGGCCTCCGCCTGTACCTCGTTCAGATCGTACTGCGGGATGATGGTCATGCGGGCGGAGTACCAGATCAATCCTGCCGTATAAAGGGGAACTCCGATATAAATGCAGAGCTTCCACAGCCTGTCCGCAAGTTTTTCATGTCCCTGCAGGAACCGGCAGAGGCCGAAAAGCAGTGCCCCGGCAGCGCCGGAAAGCAGCAGGATCAACCGCCAGTCCAGCGTCTCTCCGTTCCAGACATTCCAGACCGATAGGTACAAAAGATATGCGGAAAAGATCAGGGAAAGCCCATAAACCAGCCTGGAAAACAGCCCGTAAAGTATCTTCTGCATAGGCGTTTCCCCCTTATCTTCCGCAGCGTTCCGCGATGATATACCGGGGACGCCGCTTGGTTTCCAGATAGGTTTTGCCTACATATTCGCCGATCACACCCAGAGACAGCAGTTGGATGCCTCCAAGAAAACAGATCACGCACATGGTGGAGGTCCAACCGGATACCGCGTTTCCCGTCAGGGCGCTGAGGATGGCATAGAGCACCCCGAGAAAGCTCAGGCAGGAAAACAATGCCCCCGCGCCTGTGATCAGGCGGATCGGGCGGATGGAAAGGCCGGTAATGCCGTCAAAGGCCAGGGCCAGCATCTTTTTCAGAGGATAATGGGTATCGCCAGCCAGGCGCTCCGCTCTTTTATAGGAAACCGCGGTGCTCTGAAAGCCGATCAGCGGGAACATGCCCCGCAGGAAAAGATTGACCTCCTGATAATGCTCCAGCTCCTCCAGCACCCGCCTGCTGACCAGCCTGTAGTCCGCATGGTTGTAGACGCATTCCGCCCCCATAAGGTTCATGAATCTGTAAAACATCTGAGCGGAATTCCGCTTGAACCAGGTGTCCGTCGAACGGTCGTCCCGAACGCCGTAGACCACCTCCGCGCCCTGATACCAGGCGTCGATCATTTTGTCCATGGCGTCGATATCGTCCTGGCCGTCACAGTCGATGGAAATGCTGATGTCGCAGAACTGCTTTGCCTCCATAAGGCCCGCCAGCAGGGCCTGCTGGTGTCCCCGGTTCCTGCTCAGGGATATCCCCTTGATCCATTCCTCTTTTTCTGAAAATGCCTGGATCAGCTGCCAGGTCCCGTCCCGGCTGCCGTCGTCCACAAACAGGATCCGGCTCTCCGGCCTGATCTGACCGGCGGCGGTCAGCGCCTCCAGCTTTTCAAGAAACATGGGCGCTGTCTTCGGCAGCACCTCCTCTTCGTTATAACAGGGGATCACCAGGTATAAAACCGGCTCTGCCCCCATCCGTTTTCTTTCCATATTTTACTGCTCTCTTTTTCTTTCCCGCTCTGCAGCGGATTTTCCTAGATTCTACTCTTGTTCCAGAGCCCCCGTCAAGTGCTGCCGTCCACTTATTTCTCCTGACTGCCTCCGTCGGATCATCATGCCGTCTTTCCACTTTCCGGTTGTTTTGCCGTCCCGGATGTATTACAATCCATGATATGAATCATTTTATCCCCATTACCGATCTGAATATTCCGGAGCTGGATATCTATGCCCGCCTTTCCGAGGTGCAGCTCCTGCGTTATCACGAGCCTTCACCGGGACTTTTTATCGCGGAGACCGCAAAGGTCATCGGACGAGCCCTGGACGCTGGTTACCAGCCGGTATCCCTGCTGGCGAATGAACAGCAGCTTCGACAGCCGGAGATCCGGGAGATCCTCTGCCGCTGCGGGGAGGTCCCCGTTTATACCGCCTCCGGCGAGGTCCTGCGGAAGCTGAACGGATTTCCCCTGACCCGGGGACTGCTCTGCGCTCTCCGGCGCAGGCCCCTGCCTCAGGTGGCGGAGCTTTGCGCAGATGCCCGCCGCATCGCGGTGCTGGAACACGTTACAAACCCCACCAATGTGGGAGCTATTTTCCGTTCTGCCGCAGCCCTCGGTGTTGACGCGGTCCTGCTGACGGAGGACTGCGCCGATCCTCTTTACCGCCGGGCCGCCCGGGTCAGCATGGGGACGGTCTTCCAGATCCCCTGGACCCTGATCCCGGAAGAGGACTGGCAGATGGAGGGTCCCCGCCTGCTTTCCGGACTGGGCTTTCGTTCCGCCGCCCTGGCGCTTCGGGAGGATACCCTGTCCCTGGAGGACCCGCGTCTGAAGCAGGCGGAGCGTCTCGCTATCCTGCTGGGAGCCGAGGGAGACGGCCTCTCAGAGGAAACCATCGCCCGCTGCGACTATACGGTCTGCATCCCCATGGCTCACGGGGTGGATTCCCTGAACGTGGCAGCGGCCAGCGCCGTGGCCTTCTGGGAGCTGTGTAAGGGAACTTCTTTTGTTTAAAAAGCTGCTTGCGAAAAAAAGAAACTTGTTGAATAATAGATACTGTAAGAAGACTGCTGAAGGATGTCTTCGCGGGAGGTACCGGGTTTGATTTTATATCACGGCAGCAAAACGATCGTTAGATCTCCTGAAATCAGGATTCAAAAATATAATAAAGATTTCTATTTTGGCTTTTATTGTACTCAATTTCCGGAACAGGCAGTCCGTTGGGCAACCCGGTTTAATGGGATCGGTTATTTGAACGAGTATCTTTATACGCCTGATTCCCGTTTAAAGGTCAAGCATTTTCCGGAAATGACGGAAGAGTGGCTGGACTTTATCGCCGCCTGCCGGACCGGACAGGCCCACGATTATGATATCGTAGAGGGTCCGATGGCCAATGACACGATCTTCAACTATGTACAGGATTTTGTAGACGGTAAGATCAGCAGGGAGGCTTTCTGGGCACTGGCAAAATTCAAAAAACCGACTCATCAGATCAGTTTCCATACCGCCCGGGCTCTGACTACATTATCCTTTGTAAAGGGAAGCGAGGTACGGGATGAAAAATAACAGCGCTTTGTTCTATACCTGCAGCCTGATCGAATTTATCGGACGGCGTCAAAAGCTGAAACGTTCGGCATTGGTCCAAATGATGGGAAAAGCTGCTCTGAAACGCATTTATCAATATGCCGATGTATTCCACTGCGAACCGATCGAAAAAACAGCTGAGGATTTTATCACCAGCCTGCATATTCCGGAAGGAAATTTTGACAATGTGGCTGCTTGCCGGTATACCGTACCAGATTACTGGACGATCGGAGAGGTCTACGAGAGACTGATCGAAGATATTTCCGGAGACGATGAGGAATCCCTCATGGACCGGTTGATGGAGGTCTATACTTCCTGGATCGACGAGGCCATTTCCAATTACAATACAGATTTTTATTATCAATCCCGAGGCTATATTTTTGCCTGTTACCAGGCAGGACAGGTGCTTGAATGATCCTGTCTGCTGTGAGGCACCTGCTCCTAAAAAATGGGTTATAGACTAACTATTAAAAGTCCTATTTTCCTGAAAAAATGACTCCGCCGCCGGTTTCCCGGCAGCGGAGCCTTTTTATTATGTATTCAGTTTTCCTGCGTCGGATCAGGCTTTCGGATTTCCATCCCAGGCGCCGTCAGCCCCTACAAAATAGCCGTCGGGCGTTCTGGTGGATTTCAACATCGCGCCATAGGGCAGGTTGGTGTTTCCGTTAAAGAACCATCTGCCGGTTGCTGCGTCCTGATTATAGGTGGGACCTTCTGAAACCATATTCAGGTAATAAGACTTTCCGCCTACCTGGATCCAGCCAAGGGCAAGAGAACCATCCTGATGGAGGAAATACCAGTTTCCATCCGCCTTGTCCTCATGCCAACCGGTCTGCATATCGCAGTTGGTTTCGTCCATGTAATACCACTTGCCGTCGATCAGGTTCCAGCCTGTTACCGCATAGGTATTCTGTCCGAAATAGTACCATTTTCCATTGATCCTGTGCCATGCGTTCTGGGCATAGGTGCCGGTGCTCTGCACCAGGAATCTCCAGCCGGTCGCATCCTGCTGCCAGGTTCCCACGGTGTCCATCACTGCCGCGCGCCCTCCGGTAGAGCTTCCGCCGCCGGAGGAACCGCCGTTGGAGCTTGTGCCGCTTCCGGTGTAAGGCGTGGCTGCGATCGCTGCGGTTTCCGCAAAGGTCATTTCATATCCATCGGCATCCTTGATGGTGCAGGTCACCTTGATCCAACCGTCGGTACCGTCCCTGTCTGCTCTGGTTCCGGCTACAGGCGCCTGATATTCAAACTGATATCTTGCCTCATAGCCCTCCGGAAGGACTGCTTCGATGGCGTCCATGATGGCTTTCTCTGCCGCTTTCTGGTCCGGAGTGTTCTCCTGCGTCAGGGCCAGCTTCTTTACTGCATCTGCTGCAGCTTCCACGGTCTGCTGCAGTTTATTATCCTCGGGTTCTACAACTGATGCGCGGATGGTCAGCAGGCAGTTTTCTGCGATCACGGTCGATCTGCCGTCTTCCGCAGTGCTGCCGGTAGCGACTCTTGCCCTTCTCGCGGAAGAGCCGCTGGCTACGGAATCCGTCGCAACGATGTCGCCATAGACGAGCTCTGCGTCATATCTCCAGAAGCCGTCCTTGCCGTTTTCTGCGGCCTGGAAGGCCTTGTTTCCTGCCCGCTTTGCATCGCTGACAGTAGCCACCTCATAGCCCATGGGAAGCAGTACCGTTACGGCATCTTCCACAAAGGCCGCTGCTTCTTCCCTGGTGTTGGCATCTTCCTCGTTCACAAAAAGATCCAGCTTTTCGACTTCCGCCGCCACCTTGGAAGGCTTATCCTCTTCGATGGGTTCTCTTACCTCGCCGATACCGTCTTTGTCAAAGGTATAAAGGCCGCCGTCTACCACTGCAGAACAATCCTGATAAGCCTTGCCGTCCTTGCCGAAGTACATTTCGTGAGCTCCATCCCAGGTTTCTGTCTGCATCTTGCCTTCGTCGTCGATCAGGTAGTAGATCGCCCGCAGCTTATAGTCTTTATTCGGCTGGGACCAGGTGATCTCACCTTGCTCCTCGCCAGTCGCATAGAAGATCGTGTTCCGGTTGGTCTTTACAACCTGTTCTTCCTCTGCCAGCTGTCCGTCTGCCCCAAGGTAGAAGGTGTCTCCGCCGCTCTTTGCAAAAGCGTTCTTCACGATCTTTCCCTCTGCATCCAGGAATACCCAAGCGTCGTCCTTTACGAACCAGCCGGGAAGCAGGCATCTGCCCTCCACATCGAAACGGTATAATTTACCGTCGATGGTCTTCTCTGCGTCTGCAATGGCCCTGCCATCCTGATCGAAGAAATACCAATACTCGTAGGAATCCACCCTGGTACCTTCAAACTCGACTGCTACCCACCTGTTTTTAACAAGTTTTCCCTTTGCGTCTGCATAGTAAAGCAGTTTATTGGTCTCTCCCTCATCTCTGAGCTGTTTTAAGTACAAGCCGGAATCCATATTGATATTCTGGTACCAGGCTGTCGTTGACCTTACTTCAAACAGACTGTCCTTCACGGCCATGCCTTCGTTGTCCAGATATACCCAGTTTGTTCCATCCTCGCTTAAGAAAGCGTTTTTAACCGGCTCTCCGGATGTACGGAAAACATACATGGGGTCTCCGTCTGCGCCGGTCCTTTTTTCGATCGCAATGCCTTCGCTGATCTCCGGAACTTCTACCAACGGCGCTTCGTAGTCTGTATAGGAAGCATATGCCTGTGCGTTACCTTCCCACGCCTGGGAGGCAACTGTCTCATCGTCTATCAGCTTTCCGTCCCAATCTGTCCAGCCCTTAAAAGTGGTGCCCAGCAGCACATTTTCCTGTTCCTGCAAAGCCGTTCCGATCTTCTCGGAATCTCCAACATATACAGTATCCCCTACTACGATCTGATCTGAAAGATAGTCCTCGTCCGGATCCTTAAAATTAGCCAGTACAAAGTAAGGTTCCAGCTGGTTGACGTCCACATTCAACCACAATATATATTGGTTTTCATTCTCTCCATCTTTAACCGTAAGTCTATAGGCGGAACCGCTTTTTAAATTCGACGCATGCAGCACGCCTCTCTTGATAGAAGCGTCGATGCTTGCGGGATCGATCTCCTCTCCGTAAGTTGACGTATCATTATACTGATAAGCCATTACGATCTCAAGATCTTCCCGGATCCTTTCCTTGGTGCGGCTGTTATAAAGCGGCTCCTCAACTCTTGAACCGGTGATCTTTTTATTGCTTGTGTAGCTGTTCTGGACTTTAAATCTGGGACTTTCGTAGAGTTCCTGTTCTTCCTCCGTCCCCTCATAGCGAAGGAACAGGCCGCTGATCAGCAAGTCCTCGTCAGCCACAAAATAGTTGCTTTCTTCCTGCCACGCTCCATTTACAGTGATACCTGCAGCCTCTGTGTAGCTTCCGTCTGAATAGTGATGCGATGAAGCGTAACCGTAAAGCATGGTTCCCCGGGGAATACTGACTTCCTTATCGATTGGAATATACTGGCGGTCCTGGCGGTCCTCCCCTATGACCCGGACTTGGATAATGCCGCCGGGAATGTTTTCCACCTTCACCGTGACCATGCCGTCGTCCTGTGCAGCAACCGCAGGGGACACCGGTATTCCTGTAAACAGAAGTACCGTGCTCATGACAGCCGCCGTTTTCCGTTTCAGCCTTTTCATAACTTCCTCCTTCTCTCTTTGAATTTATGGTTTTTAACCCCTCCCTATGTTCACTTTGAACATGCTGCCTTAATTTTAGCAATATATCCTTAAAAAGGCAATATTTCCTTACTATTTTATTAAAAATATTAAGTCTCAAGGATAGAATACTTCTAAAAAGCAGGTTTTACCACATACAGAACCAACCAAGGACCGCTTGCATTTGGAAAGGAAAGACAGCTTGAACACCAGGATCATCGGACTCAATATCAAAAAATACCGCAAGGAAAAGCACCTCACTCAGGAACGCCTGGCAGAAGCGCTGGATATCTCCACGGTTCACATGTCCCATATCGAAGGCGGTTCTGTTTCCATGTCCCTGGATCTTTTGCTGCGCATCTGCGAGACCCTCGGGGCTTCCCCAAATCAGATCCTGGAGGGCTCCTATGCCCTTCCTGCCAGCCCGGAACGGACCAGCTCTTCAGAGCTGCTGCAGGGCGGCCTGTCCCCGGAGCTGCGGCTTTTATGCTGCGACATGATCGAGCTCATGAAAAAAAGCCCGGCAAACCGGACCTCTGAAAATTCAACCAATTAACCCCTGTCTCCACCCGAAAATTTCGTCAGCCCTTCCTCCAAAAAATATTTGCGCCGGTCCCGTCCCGGTGCTATAATACTCACAATTTCAGGATAGGATTGAGACACCATGGCAAACGCACGGCAGGTTTACAAAAGAACAGCTTTTTCTTTCGCGCCCCGCATGTCGTGGATTCCCTTTCTTTTTCCTACCCTTTTTCAGTTTCACCCTTGATAAGACCTTCGCTCTGGAAGTTTCTTCCCACAGCAGGTCTTTTTTTATGACAGCATTTCACGAAAGGATAGAACAGCCCATGAAAGACAAAAAGATCGTTTTGGAAAACGGCCGGGAATTTTTTGGACACGGCTTCGGCGCAGACTGCGAGCGGACTGCGGAGCTGGTGTTCAACACCTCGGTGGTAGGCTATCAGGAGGTGCTTTCCGATCTCTCCTACACCGGACAGATCGTGCTCATGACCTACCCCCTCATCGGCAACTACGGCATCAACGACGAGGACTTCGAGTCAAAGACCCCCTCCATGAGCGGCATGATCGTGCGGGATTATACCGACTCCCCCTCCAACTTCCGGTATACAAAAACCCTTTCCGAGGCCATGGAGGATTTCGGCATTCCCGGTATCAGCGGCGTCGATACCCGGCAGATCGCCCGTATCATCCGGGACGAGGGCTCCCAGCGGGTGCTGATCACCGACGCGGATATGCCTCTTGAAGAATGCCTTGCAAAGCTTCAGGCCTGGGAATATCCCAGAGACGTGGTGCGGCAGGTCAGCTGCAAGCGCCGCTGGTATTCCCGTACAAGCAACCCGAAATACAACGTGGCGGTGCTGGACTGCGGCATCAAGCTGAACATCGTCCGGGAAATGAACCGCATGGGCTGCAACGTGACGGTGCTGCCCTTTGACACCAAACCTGCGGACATCCTCCGTCTGGAGCCGGACGGCCTTTTCCTCTCCAACGGACCGGGAGATCCGGAAAACGTCACCGAAGTCATCGAAACTGTCCGGGCCTTAAAGGGTCAGCTCCCCATCTTCGGCATCTGCCTGGGGCACCAGATGATTGCCCTGGCCTGCGGAGCCCATACCTATAAGATGAAATTCGGCCACCGGGGAGGCAATCACCCGGTGCTCAATCAGGATACCGGCAGGATCGAGATCACCAGCCAGAACCACAGCTTTGCCGTGGATCCCGAAAGCCTCCGGGGGACCGGCCTTCGGGTCACCCACATCAACCTGCTGGATCAGACCATCGAAGGGGTGGAGGATGCCGCCAACCGGATGTTCTCCGTCCAGTACCATCCGGAAAGCGCTCCGGGACCCCAGGATTCCAATTACCTGTTTGAAAAATTCCTGAAAAACATGGACATCCAGAAACAGAAGGAGGGAAGCCGCTATGCCTAAAAGAACAGATCTGAAAAAAATCCTTGTGATCGGCTCCGGCCCCATCGTCATCGGACAGGCCGCCGAATTTGACTACGCCGGAACCCAGGCCTGCCTGGCCTTAAAGGAGGAGGGCTATCAGGTGGTGCTCATCAATTCCAACCCTGCCACCGTTATGACGGACACCCAGATCGCGGACAGGGTCTATATGGAGCCTCTGAATCTGGAATATGTGGCCAAGATCATCCGCAAAGAGCGTCCCGATGCCATCGTTCCCGGCCTTGGCGGCCAGACCGGCCTGAATCTGGCGGTACAGCTGGAGAAAAAAGGGGTGCTGCGGGAATGCCAGGTGGAGATCCTTGGCACCTCCTTTGACAGCATCGAGCGGGCGGAGGACCGGGAGCTCTTTAAGGAGCTCTGTCTTTCCATCGGGGAGCCGGTGCTGCCCTCGGAGATCGCCACCACCATGGAGGAAGGCCGCCGGGCGGCGGAGCATATCGGTTATCCTGTGGTGCTGCGTCCCGCCTTTACCCTGGGGGGTTCCGGCGGCGGTTTCGCCGAAAATGAAGCGGAACTGGACGTACTGATGGAAAACGGCCTGAAGCTTTCCCCCGTCAGCCAGGTCCTTATCGAAAAGAGCATCAAGGGTTATAAGGAGATCGAGTTCGAGGTGATGCGGGACGCCAACGACACCGCCATCACCGTCTGCAGCATGGAAAACATCGATCCGGTGGGAATCCATACCGGAGACTCCATGGTGGTGGCGCCCTGCCAGACCTTGACCAACAAGGAATATCAGATGCTCCGGGACAGCGCCCTGCGCATCATCCGGGCCCTTAAGATCGAGGGAGGCTGCAACGTGCAGTTCGCTTTGGATCCCTTCTCCTTCCAGTACTATGTGATCGAGGTGAACCCCAGAGTTTCCCGTTCCTCCGCCCTGGCCTCAAAGGCCACCGCTTACCCCATCGCCCGGGTCAGCGCCAAGATCGCCGTAGGGCTTCTGTTAAACGAGATTCAGATCGCCAATACCCCCGCCAGCTTCGAGCCTGCCCTGGACTATGTGGTGACCAAGCTGCCCAGATTCCCCTTCGATAAATTCACCCAGGCGGACAACCGGCTTTCCACCCAGATGAAGGCCACCGGCGAGGTGATGAGCCTTGGCCGCACCTTTGAAGAAAGCCTGCTGAAAGCGGTCCGGGGACTGGAGATCGGCGCCTGCCACCTCTGGCTGCCGAAATTCGACTCCATGAACGAAACGGAGCTTCTGGATTACATCCGGGAGGGCCGGGACGACCGGCTCTTCGCCATCGCAGAGCTGATGCGCCGGGGAGAGGATATCGGAAAGATCTACTACGCCACAAAGATCGACATGTTTTTCCTGGAGAAGATCCAGAACATCCTCCGCTTTGAAAAACAGCTTTCCCGGCTGGACTTTACGGCGCTGCTTTCCGGCGTTTCCAAGGAGGATTCCAACCTGCAGCTGCTCCTTGCGGCAAAGCGCATGGGGATCAGCGACGGCTGGCTGTCCAGGATCTCGGGGCTTTCCGATACGGAGATCTACGAGCTGCGGGAAAAATACGGTATTTTCCCCTCCTACAAGATGATCGACACCTGCGCCGCAGAGTTTGACAGCTACACCCCTTACTTCTATTCCAGCTATGAGGCGGAAAACGAATCCCTGGTTTCAGAGAAAAAGAAGATCCTGGTGCTGGGCTCCGGCCCCATCCGCATCGGCCAGGGCGTAGAGTTCGATTTTTCCACCGTCCATGCCATCTGGGCCATCCAGAAGGCAGGCTACGAGGCCATCATCATCAACAACAATCCGGAAACGGTTTCCACGGACTACACCACCTCGGACAAACTGTATTTTGAGCCCCTGACGGTGGAGGACGTGATGGACGTGATCCATCTGGAAAATCCCGACGGCGTCATCGTTACCCTGGGCGGACAGACCGCCATCAACCTGGCCAACCGTCTGGACCGCCTTGGGGTCAAGGTGGTGGGCACCTCCGTGGACGCCGTGGACCGGGCGGAAAACAGAGACCGTTTTGAAAAGACCCTGCTGTCCCTGCACATTCCCCAGCCCAAGGGAGAGGCTGTCACCCATGTGGAGGACGGCGTTGCAGTAGCCCACAAGATCGGCTACCCGGTGTTGGTACGCCCCTCCTTTGTCCTCGGCGGACGGGCCATGCAGATCGTCTATGACGACGAGGAGTTGCGGCGCTACTTCAAGGAAGCCATCGTAGCCTCGGAATCCCAGCCGGTGCTCATCGACAAATACATCGAGGGCAAGGAGCTGGAGGTGGATGCGGTCTGCGACGGGGAGGATGTGCTGATTCCCGGCATCATGCAGCATGTGGAACGCACTGGCGTGCATTCCGGCGACTCCATCAGCGTCTTCCCCACCTTCAGCATCAGCGACAAGGCCAAGGATACCATTCTGGATTACACCACAAGGCTAGGCCTGGGACTTGGCATGCGGGGCCTTTACAACATCCAGTTCATTGTGGATCATGAGGAAAACGTTTACATCATCGAGGTAAATCCCCGGTCCTCCAGAACCGTGCCCTTTATCTCCAAGGCCACCGGCATTCCCCTGGCGGATATCGCCGCCTCCATCGCTCTGGGCAAAAGCATCCGGGAGCAGGGATACCGGGGCGGGCTCCAGGAGCTGCCCTCCATGTGGTATGTCAAAGCGCCGGTATTCTCCTTCTCCAAGATCAAGGGCGCGGATACGGTGCTGTCTCCGGAAATGAAATCCACCGGCGAGGCCATCGGCTATGACCGGGATCTGAACCGGGCCTTTTACAAGGCCATCCAGGCCTCCGGCGTCAAGATCCGGAACTACGGAACGGTGTTCGTCACCATCTCCGGCCGGGACCGGGAGGACGCCCTGCCTTTGATCCGGCGGTTCTACGATCTGGGCTTTAATATCGAAGCCACCAGAGGCACCGCTCAGTTCCTGAAGGAAAACGGCATCCGCACCAGGATCCGCCGGAAGCTTTCCGAGGGCAGCGAGGAGATCCTGGATTCCCTCCGGCAGGGACACGTCACCTATGTGGTGAACACCCTCAATCCCCAGAAGGCCTCCTCTGCCTCCGACGGCTTCATGATCCGCCGGGTGGCCGCGGACAACGGCGTCAACGTCTTCACCTCTCTGGACACGGTCTCCATCCTGCTGAACGTGCTGGAGGACATCACCATGAGCGTTGCCGCCATCGACGACCGGAAATAACCCAAGCATGCAAAAAGGACTGCCCATTGACCCGTGATATGTACTCGCTTTACTGGGTACATATCTCCGTGGCAGTCCTCTTTTCTTCTTGAAAGATTTGTTTTCCCTATATGTGCGTTTGGCGATAAATCTCCCTCCGGTGTCCAACCGTAAGGGCCAGGATGATCAGTTCCCGGTCCTCCATCAGGCAGATCAGCCGGTAATCTCCTATCCGGTATCGCCATTGTCCTTTTCGATCGGAAGTCAGACCCTTGCCATAGAGCCTGGGATCCTCACAGCCTACGAGATGTTTTTGGATCCAGGCTTTGATCATCTTCTGGGTGTAACGATCGAGCCCTTTAAACTCCTTTTCAAATCGGGAGGTCGTTTCCACTGAATATTTCATAGGTCGAGCTCTTTCCAAAATTCCGAAACAGGCCTGCGCTTCTTTCCATCCTTTACATAATCCTCATAGGCCTGATCTGCAATGGTGATATCATATTCCTCTTCTATTTTTTCAAACAACGCCCGTTTAAACGCTTCCCCTACGGAAATGGAATGTAATTTTGCATAACTGTCCGCCAATTTTTTTTCTTCCTCTGTCAATCTGATCGAAAATGCCATAGGTCCACCTCC
This sequence comes from uncultured Lachnospiraceae bacterium, assembly GCA_944381405.1. Lineage (GTDB taxonomy): Bacteria > Bacillota > Clostridia > Lachnospirales > Lachnospiraceae > Avilachnospira. The sequence goes on from CALWLA010000011.1 coordinate 14,002, forward strand.
TTTGTAGTATAGTGTACTACAAAGAAGAATGTCCTGTCAAATTCCTCATAGATAAAAGTCAAAAGCCCCATTAAAAGAATACATATTCGATTCCTGCGATGGAGATCTCCGACCCCGCCGAAAGGGGCGCCCGCTCGTTGGCATTGAGCCTGCGTCCGTTCAGAGAGGTGCCGTTGGTGGAATTCAGATCCGTCAGAAAATAGGAATCTCCCTTCCGGTCGATTTCCAGGTGCATGCGGCTTATCCGGCTGTCGGAAAGCACAAAATCCGACAGCCTTCCCTCCTTGCCGATGACAAAGGGAAAATGGCTCACCACGATCTCCGGCAGAGCCTTGTTCACGGGGCACAGCCGCCGGTCCTCGGTCCGGTTTTCCAGCTCCAGAAGCTGTTTTGTGGAAAACCTCGGGTCCTCCTCCTGCTCCTGTGGATAAAGGCTGTCCTGAAACACCTTCTGATCCGTTCCCGCTTCCTGATCCAGCACAAGCTCCGGGGCTGTCATGTCCTCCACAAACTGATCCATCTGTCCTGCAATGCGCCGTTCCGCTTCGGCTGCCGCCTGTTCCTCCTGCACCGCATCCCTGCGCCGTTTTTCCAGAAAGGAAAAGCCCAGGTAGATCAACAGGCTCAGATCGATCACGCAGAACACCGGCAGAATGCGCAGCACCGCCCCTGCGCCCCGCAGCAGAAATACCAGAAGGGGCGCAAGGATCATGATCAGAAGGCTGATCAGAAGCTGCCGGAAAAAGCCTGATCCCCTCCGTTTCCCCCTTGTCCCCGTTGCTGCGGCAGGCGTTTCCTCCACGGTCTCAGCGCTTCCCGGTAAGTCTCTTGCCTCCAAGGCTTCCCCGTAGAGGGCTTCCACCTCCTCCGGCTTCAGACGCACTTGTTCCGGAGCTGAAACCGGCTCCATAGGCTCAGCTGCCTCGATCTTCCGGCGCTTGCGGCCGTAGGACGCTGGCTCCTGCCCCTCTGCCGTATACATAGCACCCGGCCCTCTGCCCGGCACAGCCTGCCCCCGCGCAGCCCGTCCCGACACGCCCCCGTTCGGTTCCTCCCTCTGTCCCCGGGCCGTCACGGCCTCCGGTTCCCCCGCAGGCTCCGAAAACATCCGCCGCAACAGATCCTCCAGACAAAAGCTTTCCGACCGGCTGATCTGATACAGCCGGTGGCACAGCAGCACCGCCTTTTCCTCATCGTTTTGGACATATTCCAAAAGGGTCAGCATCAGCGTCCGCATCTGTTCCTCAAAGCTGAAGCTTCCTCCCGGCACAGCGCAGAACCTGGCGGTCAGCTGTTCCGCATCCACATAGATGTGCTCTGGAGAAAGCAGCAGGCAGCGCTCCGTCAGCATATGCTCCTCCAGCACCGACAGGGCATGGTCCAGCTGCAGCAGCAGAAAACGGATATCCTCCTGCAGGAGCCTGCGCCGGGGTAGCACCCGTTCCAGAGGTTGCAGTGCCGTAATGTCATAGCAGCAGGCCTCCCGGCCCTCCTCGTAGGACTGCCGGAAGGGCAGCAGGTTCCGGTCCTGGATGCCGGACAGCAGCTTTCGTTCCAGTCCGCCCTCTCCGGAAAGCCCCGTCAGCACCATAAAATTCTGTCTTGTTTCCCGTTTAAATTTAATCTCCATACGCTTCTCCAAGGCCCTCCAACAACGTCACCTGACGCAAAAACCGTTCCGGATGAAAGCCCTTATCCTTGATCTCTTTTTGATAGCGAAGGCCCCCTGCCGTGCCGGAATACCCCTCTCCCTCCTCCTGCAGGCGTATCTGAAACTGCCTGCCGGAAAGGGCGTATTCCATCCGCCGGGACCCTCGCTGGGACAGCGCCCCGATATCCGGCTCTTCGCTGTGTCCCAAAAGCTCGATGCCTTCGTTCAGCACCGCGTTTCCCGTCACCTGGTCGTGGAGCTGAAAGCCATAGCGCAGAAGCACCGCCATGGCAAACAGCACGATCCCCATCACATAGGCTGCTTCCACAGTCAAGGAGGCAGGAAGCCGCCTTTGTTCCCTTTTTTCCCGCCTGTTTTTCTTCAATGACTCCTCCTCTTCCTCTGACCTTCTTACGTCAGGCATAAAAGCAGCGCAGGCGGCAGAAGACAGACCACAAAGGGAATCCGCTTCCGCCTCATATCCCTCCCCCGAAGGGAACCTGCCGCCAGCATGCAGAGGGCCGCTCCGCTGCAGAGCAGAAGCCCCCCTGCAAACAGCAAAAACAGCTGCCAAAGCTCCAGATAAAAGGCCGCCGTAAGGAAATACAGCGCGTCGCCCGTCCCCAGGCTGCCGCCGCTTAAGCGGCTGAGGACAAGGAGCGTAAGCCCCGGCAGAAAGCCCTGCAAAAGCGCCCCTGGCTCCAGGGATCGCCTGCAGATACAAAGCACCGCTCCGAGAAACCCAAAGATCAAAAAGGTCCTTAGGGAAATGCTCAGATTCCTGAGATCCTGTACCGCCGCCGCCCCTGCAAAAATCAGGAAAAACAGTCTGGCTGCGGCGTCAATCTCCATGATCATGTCCTCCTCCCGAGCAATAGGAGCAGGGGCCTAAATGCCCCGCTTCCTTCAGCTTGATCTCCCGCGCGTAAGCGCCGATGGCTTTACAGTCCGGACTGCTGTGGTAGGCAGTTCCGCTGGCCATGATATAGACCTGCCCGGAGCCTCCGGGCCTGCAGCTCTTTCATGGGTCGTATCTGCCGCCGGAGCTGTTCCGCCGGTCCCCGATGGTTTCTGCAGAGACCCGTTGCAGCACATTGTCCAGGTAATGACAATGCCGGTCCTTGTGATAGACCGTGCTGGTCTTCCCCACATAGACCACCGGGTCCCCGTCTGCATCCCTGTCAAATCCATCGGAGGTTTCTCCCTCCTCCGCAGGACCGTACTGATCCTTGCCCCGGCCGCCCTCCGTACCTGTCCAGGCCCGGCGGTTCACCACGGAGCTCATGGGGATGCTGTCTATTCCAAAGATCGAAAAGGGCAGCCTCATATCATATCGGAGCTCCATTTCGATCATATCGTTCTGCAGGATATTGCATTTTTCAAAATATGGATCGCGGTAAATGTCTCCATCCAGCGAGGCCAGTACCCGGGCCGCCGTAACACCGGTATTCAACCCTTCCGCAAAGCCCTCGAAGATCCCCTCTCCCGTTTCTCCTGCCGGCTGAGGCTTCTTGTTCAGGAGTTCTTTTCCGCCGGTTTCCATAAGGCGTTCCACATAGGCCGCCTGGGCCATATCCTTTGCCGCAGCCTCCATCACGTTCTGCAGCTGCCTGCGTTCATCCAGTAGCTTCAGGGGCGCCAGAAGCATCAGCGCCGTAAACAGAAACACCGGCAGGCACAGGGCAGCCTCCACCGTCAGACTGGCAGGGGCCCGGATATGAAGTTTTTGGGACTGCAGGCATGCCTTTTTTCTGGAGCGCGGAGCTTTTTTGCCGGATCCGGTTTGTGCCTGGAGAGCAGTTTTCCTGATATCGCCGCAAAAATTATTCGTCATACGAGGTTTGGATGCCTTATTCTGTTTTCTGAAAAATTCGATCTTGTTCATTCCGCCCTCTTTTCTTCCGACATGCCTGCTGATCCCTCATCAGTAGCTGAAGTAGGTTTCCGTCCTGATCGCATACAGCTTTTCCAAAGGCCAAAGATTTCCGAGCATCCCCAATGAGGCAAGCACATGCTTTGTTTTTGCCTCTGCTCCCATCCGCATGGAATAAATGCAGCGTGTCAGAAGAAAATCCTGCTGTCCGCTTTTTACATTCATCTGTATCATATCCATCATGCGATAATCATACAGAGAAGACTGACCATAAAATAATAAGATGCGCAGATATTCCCGATAGGAAAAGCCCTCCTGGCCTCCGCCCTCCGGAAGCACGCCGTTGCTGCTGCCAATGCTCAAAAGCCCCTCCAGGGTCAGATAAAAGCTTTGGCGGCTGTGGAGAAAAGGAACTTCCTTTCCTCCCAGCAGATCCCGGACATCGCAAAGGGCCTGTCCCAGGGCCCATACCCCCAGGATGAAAAAGGTCATCACCGCGATCAGGGGCGTAAAGCCAGCTACGCCGGTGATCACAGCCGCCAGAGCCCTGGCCTCGCTGCGCTTTTCCGTATCGGTAAACAGATAGATCAGATTGAGTCCCTCCCGCATCGCCAAAAGACTCATGACCGTATCGGAAAGATTTTCATAATCATTCTCCTTTCCATTCAGGATGTATTCGATCTCCATGTGGCCGCTGCCCCGTGTCTCCGGCCGCTTTCCATAGCGGTCCCGGCCAAAATAGTGGAAGCTCTGGAGGCCGTATTCCCCCATCAGCACCCGCTCCGTAAGGGACAGGCGGCAGCCATTCGTTCCGGAAAAGGCCGTGGCGGAGGGGGCGTCGGAAAGCTCCAGCTGATCCTTTGACACGCTGACTCCTTCCGGCAGCAGCAGCTCCAGCACATGCCCCTTCAAAAGGGCTGATACCTGTTCCAGAAACCCTTCCTTTTCCTTGTCCGCAACGCCGTGGGCCGCAGAAAGCTGCAGCAGCTCATATTCCAGAAAATGCCGCCGTACCGGCGCCCATACCGCCTCCTCGTCCAACTCGTCGTCTTCATCCGCAGGCTCCCAGCTGGCAATATATGCCTCTGCCGCCTCCGCTTCCGCTATCACGGAATCCAGAAACGCTGCGTTTGCCTCTGCCTTTTCCGGCAGCGCCGCGATCTGCTGCCTGCGGGCTCCGTCCTCGTTGACGTAGGATTCATATTCCCGGATGTCGCTTTCCATGGCCCCTCTTACCGCCTCGGACAGGGATTCCTTTTCCGCCTCGTACCGCTGCCGGGATTCCCCAAGGGCCTGCGCCAGCCGGTCCGCCTGTTCCTCATAGGCCTGCACCAGCTTTGGCACCTGCCGCAGCGCCTCCTGCATCCGCTGCATATAATGGATAAAACTGCCGCCGGAAAGCCGCTCCACCGCAGCCAGCGCGCTTTCATAGTGCTCCTTCTGCTCCGTCAGGGCCTGGTTCAGATCCTCGATGGCTTTTTCCAGCCGGACCGCTTCCTTTGTATGGTCCTCGTACAGATCCGACACCCGGTCCAATGCCCCGGCCTCGCCGATGTCCGCCAGCATCTTGACCGCGGTCCCGTAGTCCCAGAGGGATTCGAAGATCCCGTATTTCATATAGTCCAGGACCTCCCGTTCAAAAAGCTCTCCGTCAAGCTCCGTCAAAAGCAGCCGGTCCTCCACCGTGATCTCCCCCAGTTCCTCCGGGTACCAGTCGGAGGCCCCCAGATAAGGCGACAGGAACCGTTCCATCTCGTCGCAGAGCTGCTGCTCCTCGTAATGCTCCAGGCCCAGCAGGCGGTAATCCTCCCAAAGCTTCCTGTGATACTGGGAAAACAGGGAGTCCATGGCGGAATTCACCGCCTGGGTAAAATACAGTCTGGCGCCCTGGGTGCGGGCAGATTCCAGGATCCCCAGCAGCAGGGCAAAGACCAGACACAGGGTCAGGGCGAAAAAGACGGTGATCTGTCCTGCCGCCGCCGGGGCTGCGGTCTTCCTTCCCCTTTTTTCACTCATGCCTAATAAACGCTTTCCGAAAGGGTGTCGATCTGCTTGAAGATGTCCGTCAGAAGCTCGTTGATCTGCTCCTTGAAAATGATCACAAGTCCGATCAGCACCACCAGGATCAAAACGATCTCGATCACTCCGATACCATCCTCCTCAGAAAAAAGCGCCTTGAAAAGCCGCCTGATATACTCCCAGAAGGAGGGCTTCCGTCCCTTGAAAAATCCTGCGGTTCCCGCCGTCAGCCGGAATCCGCCGTTCCTTTGCAGCATGCCTTCCATCCCCTTTTCCTCCTTTTCCTTTACTTTTCTGACCGGCGGTCCTTTATCCGCCTATGGACAGCATGGCGGGCAGGATGACGATGACCATGACGATGATCAGCATCATGAACAGGGGCAGCAGCAGTCGGGTGCCTGCCTCCTCTCCCCGCCGTTTTGCGGCGTTTTTCCGTTCCTCAAAGGCGCTGTCCATTTCCGCCTGCAAAAGCGGACAGAGATTCCTGCCGCCGTTTTTCCGGTTCTGCTCCAACAGGGCGCAGAGCTTGATATAGGGCTGCAGCCTGCAGCGCCTTCCGAAATTCTGATAGGCCTTCCCCTCGGGAATGCCCTTCTGCATTTCCTCACAGGTCCGCCGCATTTCCTCATAGACGGCCCGCTCCCCTACAAGGCCCTTCCGCTGCATCTCCTCATAGGTCCTGAGGATGCGCTCCCAGGCGTTCCGGATCGTAAGCCCTGCCCCCAGATAGACGATGAGCTTGGACACCAGCTCCGAATAATCCATCAGAAGCTCCTCCTCCCGTTTTTTCTGCTCCCTGGCGCCCTCCGTCCGGGATTTCATGGACAGCAGCGCTGCGGCAGTCGTGCCCAAAAACAGCAGCCATACCGCGCTGTGATCCTGCTCCAGCCGGTAGGCAAGCCTTCGGCCTGCGAATTCCTCCGGAAGCTTCAGCGCATCCTCCGTGACCTGGTTCAGATCAGCCTTTTCCAACGCCTTTTGAAAATCCGACAGCAGGGCCTCTTCCTCCGTCAGAAGCTGCGGACAGACCGTCACGTCAAAGACATAGGTGCCCGTGTGCTTTCCATCCGTCATAGCCGCCTTCAGGGTCGTTTCCACCGGCAAGGAAAGCTCTGCATTCTTCACCTCTCCCTCATAGGAGATCAGCTCCGCATCCTCCGGGTACCAGGAGATCCGGACGCCGTAGTCCGGCAAGGATTTCGGCAGCTGAAGGTTCTGCCGCACCTCGGAAAGGTCCGCGTTTTCTCCCAGCATCAGTCCGGGAAGCTCTTCCGCACAGCGCCAGAATATCTCCTCCGCCTCTTCCTCGGTATATTCCCTGGGGGCCACCCGCACCAGAAGCTCTGTTTCCCGCTCTTCCCCCAAAAGTCCGGAAACGGAAAGGCCGTATTCCTTTTCCGAGCCGCCGTAGCCCTCCCGCAGCAGGCTCCCCTCCTCCGGAAGCCTGCCGGTACCCTGGGTCAGGAATACCGCCCCGGATAAGAGAAACGTTCCCAGCAGGCACAGAAGGGGCTTTTTCCCGATCCTTTCAAGGGCGCGCCATCCCTTTTGCAGCAGTCTGTGCCGCGGCGGCGACAGCTTCTTCGGCAACGTCCAGCGCTTTTGTAAAAATGCCATCCTCTTTTTCCTCCTGTAGCTCCGTTCCTCCCGTCCTATACCCGGATGTCCATGATCCTTTCCGACAGGACGCAGGCGCCGATATAGGCTGCCAGGCACACCGTCATGATGCACCTGCCCAGAAGGGTCTGATACATCACATCGAAAAATCCGCTGCTGCTGAGTTCCACATACAGGATGATTCCAAAGGGCATAAAGTTCATGATCCGCTGCTCAAACCGTCTGGCCGCCGTCAGGTTGTTGATCTCCTCCATCACCGACAGCTTTTCCCGGATCACCGTCACCGTATGGTCGATGATGGAGCAAAGCTCCCCGCCGCTGCGTTTTGCGATGGAAAACACCTCCGTAAAATTCCGGATGTCCTCTATGCCGCTGCGCTCCGACAGCTCCAGAAGCAATGCCTCCACAGGCTTATGCAGCCGCAGCTGTCCGCTGATATACAGAAATTCCTCTGTGATCATGGCCTTTTTCCCATAAAGATTTTCCAGCTCCCGCTCCGTGGCAAAAAAAGCGTTTTCCACGGAATAGCCTGCTCCTAAAAAGGAGCTCAGGATCCCCGCCGCCTCCTTGAACTGTAGTGTCAACCTCCACTGGCGTTTTTTCAGGAGGGCCTTTCTCCGGTAAAGCGGCAGGCCGATCAGGCCAAAGGGCAGCAGAAACAGAAACAAGGAGAAGCTGTGGTAAAAGGTATAGGCCACGAGCCCTGCCAGAGCTGCGCCCATGGCGCCGTTGGCCGCCCATTCCGACGCCGACAGCCGGTAACGCCGGTAATCAGTCCGCGAGCCTCTGGCCCGCCCGAAGCAGTTTTTCCCGGTTGTCGAGGCTGCCTGTTTTTTTAAGCCGTTTTTCCGCCGCATCAAATGCAAACAAGGGCGTAAGCTGAAATCCTTCATTCCCGTATCCTCTTATCTCCGAAATCTCCAGGACCCGCCGGGACCGGTCAGAGAGCCTACCCAGATGTACCAGCAGATCCAGGGCCGAAGCGATCTGGCTGCGGATCGCCGGAACCGGCAGAGATGCTCCCATCAGCACCATGGCCTCCAACCGGTGCAGCATGTCCGCCGCAGAGTTTCCGTGACCTGTGGAAAGGCTGCCGTCGTGGCCCGTATTCATGGCCTGCAGCATATCCATCGCTTCTCCGCCCCGCACCTCTCCCACAACGATCCTGTCGGGATTCATCCGGAGGCTCGCCTTGATCAGCGCCGACATGGTGATGGCCCCCTCTCCCTCGGAGTTGGGATTTCTGGTTTCCAGGCGGACCAGGTTTGGAATGTGCCTTAGCTGTAGCTCCGCAGAATCCTCGATGGTGATCACCCGTTCCTCCCTGGGAATAAAATCAGACAGGGCGTTCAGAAAGGTGGTCTTTCCGGAGCTGGTGCCTCCGGAAATGAAGATGTTGTAGCCGGAGCGCACCAGCACCTTCAGATAGTCCGCCGCCTCCTCCGTAAGGGTCCCCAGGGCGATCATCTTTTCCATGCCCAGAGGCTCCGGAAACTTTCGTATGGTAAGCACCGGGCCGCAGAGGGAAGCCGGCGGCAGCACGATATGGACCCGGGAGCCGTCGGGAAGCCTGGCGTCCGCGATGGGGGAGGCGGTGTTGACGCTGCGGTTGACGCCGCTGACGATCTGCTGAATCAGATCCTCCAGCTGCTCCTCTGATTCAAACTGCCGGTCCCAGCGCGCCACGCCTCCGCCCCGTTCCAGAAACACCGACTCCGGCCCGTTCACCATGATCTCATTCACCGAGGGATCCTCCAAAAGCTCCTGCAGGATGCCAAATCTCCGGAAGGAATTGAACAGATTCCGGTGAAGCCGCGTCCTCTCACTCAGGCTGAACCGCTCCGCCTCCCGCAGGATCTCCTCATCGATCCGCCGCCGCAGGGCCTGATCCGTCAGAAGCCCTGCATCCCCCTGCTCCTCCAGGATCCTCTGCCGGAGCCGTTGTTCCGCCGCCGCAAGCCGCGCCTCCTGCCGTTCCCCTTCCGGTGGCTCCCTTTCCTGCAGCTTTCCCGGCCGCTGTCCGTTTCTCAGCATCCTGCCACCTCTCTCGCATAGTCTCCCAAAGGACTCAGAAGCAGGCTGTCAAGGTAGCTGTCCCGGGACCGGATCGTTCCCGGCTGAGGCAGCCGAAGCTTCTGGATCCGTTCCAGGATACGGCTCTTTCCCGTTTCCTTCAGATAATCCAGAAATTCCCCGCATTTTCCCTCGGAGATAAAATCCTCCAGCACCGGCATGTAAACCACGTCGCTCAGCTCCATCATTGACAGGGCCGCTGCAGAAAATCCTCCCAGGTCCGCCACCATCAGGGTATGCTCCGTTTCCTCCATGATCCTTTCCACGAGAGCCGTATGATCTCCCGGCTCCAGAGCCTCCTGATCCTCCGGTGAAAGGAATGGCGGAATATAGTCCACGCCGTAAAAGCTGTGCAGAAGCGTGCCGATCCGGGCGCCGTCCAGACTGTCGTGGCGCAGGTGATAAAAGGCGTCGCCCAGGCCCCTTTCATAGCTTTCTCCCAGCAACCGGGACAGACCGGAAAATTTCTCCAGATTGAGATAAAGCACCCGTTCCCTCCTGGCCCGCAATGCGGAAAACAGCAGCGCAAAGCTGGTTTTATAGCACCGCCCCACCGGGGAAAAAACGGAGATCAGCCGTTTCTCCCCGCCTGTATGTCCTGCGCCAAATCCGAGGCCCGCCTCTCCGGCAGCCACCATCACCGCCCGCAGGATCTCCTCCCCGGACTGATATTTGTAAACTGCGTCTCTTTTTTCCAGAAGGGCCCCTCTATCCTGACCGGCGTCCCACAGCTGCAGCACCTGATCCGCATGCAGGTCGTAGACCCCCGTCAGAAGCTCCGGCTGTGCCAGCAGGATCTGTACCCGATGGTTTTCTGCAAAAGCCAGATAGCTTTCCAGACTGGAAAATGCCGCCGCCGTACAGGGCAGGCATTTTCTGCGGTTCAGATATTCGCAGAGCCGTTCCCCGTAGTCGCCCTCCTGATCGAGAATTGCCAATATTCGTTCCATTGTTCTCCTCCATCCTGATGTACTCAAATGATGCTTCCTTGAAAACAGTTCCATACCAGCCGGAACAGATATGCCGGAAGAAAACAGGCCCCCAGTGGGATCCCCACCTCCAGGCCGTCCCGGTCCCGGTCATAATAGGGCTCGCTCCTGCCGGAAAAAGCGACCGGCTTCCGCCGCAGATATGCCAGAAGCTGCCGGATCCGTTTTTTCCAGAGCCGCCGCTTCACAAGCCGGAACAGGGAAACCGCCGCTCCCACAGCCGCGCCCTGATACAAAAGCCAGAGCCCATCCCTGCCCGGAAAACAGAAAAGGATAAAGGCCGCCAGCTTCAGGTCCCCTGCCCCCAACATGCGGAGGGCAAACAGCGGAAACAGTACCGGAAACGGCAGCGCCGCCCAGGCCAGAGCGCCTGCCAGCCGCCCGGTCCCCTGGGCAGCCTGCAAAATCCCTTCTGCCAGAAAGCCTGCAAAAAGCAGCCGGTTCGATATCTTATGGGTCTTCAGATCCTCCGCCCCCGCCAGAAAAAAGACCAGCGCCCTGGGCAGTTCCCGAAAAAAGGGTACAAAAAACAAAGCCTCCTGCATCTTTTACCTGCTTCGTATCGTCTTCCGTTTTGCGTGAAAATAAAAGAAATTGTTGCTGTTGTGAATAAAACTGAATAAAAATGTGTTTGCTGTTGTGACGAAATATGAATTGGATGTGTCCCCGATGTGCTTCGGGTGATTTTCATGATACTCCAGGGATCGCTGATTTGTCAACGCGATTCCCCTTGTGTTTTTTTACAAAACCGGCTGTAAACATTCCACAATAAAAAGAACAAAAGAAATACAAAAAGGATCCCGGTCCCCAGCGCATATGCGTTTGCGCCGGGCTCAGGACCCTTTCCATTTTATCGTCTCCGCTGCCTGTCAGGCTGCGTCTTTCGCGCCTTTGGGGCTCGCTTTATTCGCCGCCCTGCTGCCGCTTGATCACCTTCAGTCTTGTAAATTCCTCTCTGTCCTTTTCCTCCAGCGCATTGCTGATATCCTTTACCAGGGTATCGTACATGGGGATGGTGATATTCTTCAGGGCGTTGGCCCGCTTCTGGGTCTTCCGGATGTTTGCCGCCAGACGATAGGCGGAATTTTCCACCATGGCAAGCCTGAGGGTCAGCTCCTTCACCCGGTCAAAATAAAGCTTTGCCTGATCCAGGGATTCCCGGGTGTCAAAAAAGGAATAATGCAGTCCCTCCGGCATTTTTTCCCATTCCACCAAAGGAATGTCGGTGCCCATGATGCTGCGGTATTTCAGCCGCACCCCGTCGTCCACCGGGATGGTCTTGCTGATATCCTCCACGGTGCTGAGTCCATGCTCGATGTTGGCCTTCTGCAGGGCCCTGTAGGCGTTGGTAAAGGTTTCGTCGATCTCCGACTGGATGCCCTTTGCCTGCTCCACAAGTCCCGTCAGCTCCCGGATGAGGATGTTCCGCTTTTTGTCCATGAGGGCGTATCCCTGCCGCGCCAGCGCCAGGGAATTTTTACATATCATCAGATTTCCCTTTGTGGGAAAAGCGTTCTGGTTCATAGCTCCGCTCCTTTGCAGGGCCCTTCCGGCCCTGCCGCCTTACGATTCCGGCCCTGTCCGGGCCACTGCCGGTTTACAGCTCCGGCACGTCAAATTCCGCAGGATCCGTAGGCTGATAATATTTCTCCAGGATCTTCGTATCCACACGATCCAGCTCCGCCTTGGGCAGAAGGCCCAGAAGCTTCCAGCCCAGATCCAGGGTCTCCGTTACCGTTCTGTTTTCCGAGGGGCTCTGTCCTACAAAATGCTTTTCGAACTCGTCGCCGAACCGCAGGTAAGCCTTGTCCAGATCGGAAAGTTCGTCCTCGCCGATAACCGACGCCAGGGCTCTTGCGTCCTCCGCGTGGGCATAGGAGGAGAACAGCTGGTTGGCCACGTCCTGATGGTCCTCTCTGGTGAAGCCCTCGCCGATGCCGTCCTTCATCAGTCGGGACAGGGAGGGCAACACGCTGATAGGCGGATAGATGTTCTTGCCGTTCAGGCTCCGGTCCAGAACGATCTGGCCCTCGGTAATATATCCCGTCAGATCCGGGATCGGGTGGGTGATGTCGTCGTTGGGCATGGTCAGGATCGGGATCTGGGTCACAGAACCGCTGCGGCCTGCCACGATGCCGGCGCGCTCGTAGATGGCTGCCAGCTCCGAATACATGTATCCGGGATAGCCCTTTCTGGAAGGGATCTCTCCCTTGGAGGAGGATACCTCACGCATGGCCTCGCAGAAGGAGGTCATATCCGTCAGCACCACCAGGATGTGCATGCCCCGTTCAAAGGCCAGATACTCCGCCAGGGTCAGGGCTACCTTCGGGGTGATGAGCCTCTCTACCACCGGCTCGTTGGCCAGGTTGATGAACATGGCCACATGATCGGAAACGCCGCTTTCCGCAAAGGTCCGCTTAAAGAAATCCGCTACGTCGTGGGTCACGCCCATGGCGCCGAATACGATGGCGAAACGCTCTCCCTCCGCGTTGTCTCCCAGGGAAGACTGGGTCACGATCTGTGCCGCCAGCATGTCCTGGGGCAGACCGTTTCCGGAAAAGATCGGCAACTTCTGCCCGCGGATCAGGGTGGTGAGGCCGTCGATAGCGGAAATGCCGGTACGGATATAGTTTCTCGGATATTCTCTGGAAACCGGATTCAAGGGCTTGCCATTTACGTCCAGCCTGACGTCGCTGACGATGTCTCCCATGCCGTCGATGGGCTGTCCCACGCCGTTGAAGGTGCGGCCCAGCATCTCCTCGGAAACGGCGATCTCCATGGGATGGCCTGACAGCTTGGTGTGGGCGTTCCGCAGCGCCATGCCGTCGGTGCCCTCGAACACCTGGATCACCGCCTTGTCGTTATAGATCTCGATGATACGTCCCAGGCGCTTTTTTCCTTCCACGTTGATCTCGCACAGCTCGTCGAAGGCCGCGCCCCGTAATCCTTCCAAAACGATCAGAGGGCCGCTGATTCCCTGCAGCCCAAGATATTCAATTGCCACTTTTGCGTCCCTCCTTAGCCGTTCTTTTCCAGTACCTGATTGTAAAATTCATCGATGGCCTTTTTGTAATCGCTGAACAGCTCCAGCTTGTCGTTGGGCACATCGTACTTGATATTGATGATCCGGTCGAAGATATCGAACTTCTCCAGGACGGAAACCGGCATGCCCAGCTTTACCAGGGCCTTTGCCTTTTTATCCAGGTACAGGATGGTCTCCATCATCAGAAACTGCTTTCTCAGCGGCACGCAGGTGTCCTCCTTATGGAAGGCATTCTGCTGCAGGAATCCGGTCCGGATCACCTTTGCGATGAGCAGCGTCAGCTTCTGGTCGTCCGGCAGCACGTCGGAGCCGATGAGCTTTACGATGTCCATCAGCTTGGCTTCCTCTGTCAGGATATAGTAGATCTGGTTCCGGTCGTCCAGAAACTTCGGGCTGACGTTGTCGGTATACCAGCCTGCCAGGTCGCTGACATAATCCGAATAGGAGGTCAACCACTGGATGGCAGGATAATGTCTCGCATATGCCAGGGATTTGTCCAGAGTCCAGAAGCAGCGCACGAAACGCTTGGTGTTCTGGGTCACGGGCTCGGAGAAATCTCCGCCCTGGGGCGAAACTGCGCCGATGATGGATACGGAGCCTTCGCTTTCGTTCAGGTTCTGTACAAATCCGGCTCTCTCATAGAAGGCCGCCAGTCTGGAAGCCAGGTAAGCGGGATAGCCTTCCTCTGCGGGCATCTCCTCCAAACGTCCGGAAAGCTCCCGGAGAGCCTCTGCCCATCGGGAGGTGGAGTCAGCCATGATGGCCACATGGTAGCCCATATCCCGGTAATACTCCGCCAGGGTCAGGCCTGAATACAGAGACGCCTCTCTTGCCGCCACCGGCATGTTGGAGGTGTTTGCGATCAGCGCCGTCCGGTCCATCAGCGGATTTCCGCTCTTGGGGTCGATGAGTTTGGTGAACTCCTCCAATACCTGGGTCATCTCGTTGCCGCGCTCGCCGCAGCCGATATAGATGATGATATCCGCATCGGACCATTTTGCGATCTGATGCTGGTTCATGGTCTTTCCGGTTCCGAAACCGCCGGGGATCGCCGCCGTGCCGCCCTTTGCGATGGGGAACAGGGTATCCAGGATCCGCTGTCCCGTTACCAGGGGCATGGTGGGCGCATAGCGCTTTGCCACAGGTCTCGGCACCCGGATCGGCCATCTCTGGCACATGGTAAGCTCTTTTTCCGTTCCGTCGGAAAGCCGTACCGTTACCAGAGGTTCCTCAATGGTATAGGCCCCGTCTGCCACAACGGAAACCACCTCTCCGGAAAGCTCCGGCGGTACCATGACTTTATGGACGATGGCTCTCGTTTCCGGCACCTCTGCGATGATGCTTCCGCCGAACACCCGGTCTCCCGGCTTTACGGTGATATGGGCATCCCACTTCTTTTCCCGGTCCAGGGAATCCACGCTGACGCCGCGGCTGATATACGCGCCGTCTCTTTCCCGGATCGCGGACAGAGGCCGCTCGATACCGTCAAAAATATTGTTCAGGATCCCCGGCGCCAGGATACAGGACACCGGCGATCCGGAGCCCTCCACCGGCTCTCCCGGCTTCATGCCGGAGGTCTCCTCATAAACCTCGATGGTGGTCTTTTCCGTGGTCAGTCCGATGACCTCGCCTACCAGGCGGCTGTTTCCCACATAGACCATTTCATTCATTTCAAAGCCCTGATCTCCCAGAAGGGTCACTACAGGTCCGTTGATGCCATAGATCACACCTTCGGCCCGCCGGTTTCCGCCCTTTCTGGAATCCAGGATCTCCTCCAGCGCATCACTGTTTCCCATGCTGTCCGCCTCCTGTCGTAAAGCTGAAATCATGCTTTTCCTGCTCAAGCCTTGTCCGGAAGGAATTGTCGATGAAGATGTTCATGGAGGGGATCACCGCCAGGGTGCCTCCCAGAAAATCCTCGTCGGATACCTTGACCCCTGCAGGAAGGCCGCCCAGCAGCCCCTGGTCTCCGGGGCATAAAAAGATCTCGCATTCCTTGTCTTTTGCAAAGCTCTGGATATCCCGGATCTGCTTTTCCAATAGCGCCCGATACTCCGCCGTTTCCCGGTAGGCCCGGAGCTTGTCCGCCGCCTCCTGGAACAGCTTGTCCTTGTATTCATCCTGTTTCAGGGAGACCTGGCGTTTGATCTTCAGCTGATCCGCTGAAAGCCTGCGCTTGATCTCCTTTTTGATCTTCTCGGTTTCGATGCGGATGCGCATGTCCTGCCGCCGCTTCGCATCCTCCAGGTGCTCCGCAAGGGTCTCTTCCAGGCCCTCCTCGTATTCCTGCACCACTTTTTTGTAATGCGCCTTGGCGTCCTCCATGCAGATGTCATGAAACCGCTGCAATTTTTCCTCAGTCGTCATGTTTCTTCTCCCGCGCTGTTTTACAGCTTAACACCGATGGCCTCATTGATATAGGCCGTAATGAAATTCGGCTTTCTTCCGGTTCCGTGCCGGTCCGGTATCTCGATCACCAAGGGCTCGTTGTTCATCTTCAGCTCGTTCACAAGCTCCGGATATTTCTTTCCGTAGCTCTCCGTGATCATCAGTATCCCGATGCTTTTATCCTTGAGGATCCTGCGGGCCGCTTCTTCAAAGGCTTCCTTTGTGTTGGCCTTTTCGCCCTCCACGCCGGCAAGCCTTAGGCCCGTCAGGGTATCGTTGTTGTCGCAAATGACATACATCTTCATCTGCCTTTTCCTCCCAAGCAGCCGGATCCGGTCTTACAGCTGACCGAGGATCATGAAGGAAATGATCAATCCGTAAAGGCAGACACCCTCTGCCAGTCCTACGAAGATCAGGGACTTACCGAGAATGGAGCCGTCCTCGGAGATCGCGCCAAGAGCTGCAGATGCTGCGGAGGATACGGCGATACCGCCGCCTACGCAGGAAAGTCCGGTAGCCAGCGCCGCTGCGATGTAGCCCAGTCCCGTGGAAGAGCCTGCCGCGGCTGCCACTGCGGTCTCCTCTGCTGCCAGAGCCGTGTTGCCCATGCCCATCAGAAGGGTGGTTCCGATCAGGGTTCCAAAGAACATGACCATGTTGAGGCACAGCGCCTTTTTATACCGGCCCTTGGTCTTTTCTCCGGAGATAAATGCGCCGAAGGGTACGCCGATGCTTAAGATAAGTGCTGCTGCGAGTAAAATCTTGACTGTGAGTGACATTGTTTTTTCCTCCAAAATCAAACTTTTTGATTTATTTTTTATGTTTCAGTCCGGCCCTTTGGGTCAGGCTGCTTTTTCTTCCTTGCCGTAAGGTCTGAAGGCCCGTCCGCCTCCGGTATAGAACCGGGAGAACAGCTCGTAGTATTCCAGCCTCAGTACCTGGATGCCTACGATCAGGCCCTCGAGGCCGCAGATGAACAGGTTGCCGAGAATGACTACCGGCCAGCTGATGCTGCCGCCGCTTTCCGCGCCTGCCAGCATCATCACCACGCCCATCATGGCCGCATGGCTCACCGCAAAGGCGCCGATACGCACGAAGGACAGGGTGTTGGAAAAATAGGACAGGAGCATCTCGAACATCTCGAAGAAGCCCTGGGTGATGAACATGCCTGCGCCGCCCTCGATGAGCTCCGCCTTCTTCTGCACCTTGTTCATGATAGGCTCCTTCAGGAACAGGAGCAGAAGCGGGATGCCGAACATCACCAAAAGCACCACTGCCGCCGGAAGGGCGTGTCCTGTCATATAGAGCACCACGCAGAGCACGATGCTGCCGTAAAAGATCAGGCCCACGATTCCGTTGGTATCCAGCACCGCCTTTTCCGCATTGTGCTGCCGCAGGCCGTTTATGATGTTCAGGACCATGCACAGCAGGATGATTCCCATGCCGATGGCCACCGCCACCACGAATACCGTGTTCAGGCTGCCGAAGAAGGGCAGGTTCGTCATAGCCGTCTGAGGATGCAGCCACAGGGGCTCGATCACGTCCTCAAATCCGAATACGGAGCCGAACAGCAGGCCAAAGATCATGGAAAACACGCCGCAGCAGGAAATGATTCCTGCAAGCCTCATGCCCTTGAGCCTGTACAGCAGGGCTCCGCCGATGCAAAGCACCGCGCCCTGTCCCAGGTCTCCGAACATAAATCCGAAAAATACCATATAGGTAAGAGCCAGCAGGGGCGTCGGATCGATCTCATTATAGGAGGGCAGTCCGTACATCTCCAGGAACATCTCAAAGGGCTTCAGGATGGCCGGATGCCGCAGCTTTGTGGGCGGTCCGTTCAGCAGCTTGCTGACGTCCTTTTCCGCAAAGCAGAAGACCTTTTCGTCCTCCTCGATCTCCTTGCGGAAGCGCTTTGCGTCCTTTTCTCCCATCCATCCGCAGATGATGTAAAAGGTGTGGTAGTCATGCTTTGTGCAGGCCGCATACTTCCGGACATCGAAATTCACCGCCTGCCGTTCCAGCCGGGCCGAAGCCGCCAGGATCTCTGCGCCATGATTTTGCAGATATTCCGCGATCTGCACGTCGATCCGGAACACCTTTTCCTGGTGATCCTTGATCTTTTCATGGAGCTGGTTGATCTGCTCCTCCGGAGAACCGGTATACTCGTCCGGAATGAAGATCTTTTCAAAATACATGGATGCAAAGACCGCGTCCACCTTATCCTCGTCCCGCTGGGGTACAAAATACACCAGATAGACAAAGTCGCCGTCCCTGGTACACTCTGAGATCAGGGCGTCCATGGAATCATAAACATATTCCTGCAGCTTCTGATAATACTCCACCGGCATACGGCCAAAGCTGTATTTGATGTGGTCGAAGTGAAGTATTTTCCGGATATCATAATTGAGTCCGATAAACGGGACGATCTTCCGGTAGGACTCCTCCAAAAGCGCGATCTCGTCCTTGAGCGTTTTTTTCTGCTCCATGCTGCCGGTCAGGGTCTCCGTCAGGTCATGGACGACCTCCACGGCCCGCTCAAGGGGCATGTCTCCCTCCGCCTTTTGGGAAGCCTGGGGCAGCATCTCCGCATATTCCTTGCATACGGAACGGATCTGCTGCAGCTCTTCCTTGTAGGGGTTTTCCTCCAGGAAGGGTGCGATGCCCTGGGCGTTTTTCATTTCCGTCATGGCGTTTTCCAGATGCATTTCGTACTTGCTCAGGTAGGTTTCCACGACTCTGTCAAAGTCCGGTTTTGGTCCCGTGATACTCAGAAATGTCATTTTCTCAATCACGATAAAACCTCCTCCGCGGGCTTCTGCCCGCCATCTTGATAGTGTGTGCTCTCTATGATATTAACGATCCGCCGGATCTCCTGCTCCTTTAAAAAGAAGTAGGTGTTGACCGGCGCGATCGAGTAAGGATGATCCTTGGCCGCCTGCCGGTAGATATGGCTCAGCATGGCTTCTGAGGCCTTGGTCAGGGATCTTGTTTTTTCCACATAGGGGCGGCCCTTTCTGCCGTAATAGCAGGCCCGCTCCACCTCCAGAAGCTCCGGAAGCCCCGGCGCTTCCACCATCCTCCGGATATCCTCCACCGTCAGCTTGTAACGGATGGGGATCAGCAGCGCATAAAGCTCCTCCGGAGTCATGTCGAAATATTTTTTGGACCGGTAGATCCAGTTCATGTTCATGGTATCGATGCGGCTGCCGAAGGTCTTTGCCACGATGGCCGCAGAGGTCTTGGAAAGCTCCTTGTCCTTCCGCCGCCACATGCTGGTAAAATACCGCATCTCGATGGCGGTCTCATAATCCACCATCCTGGCATGGCCGCTTTCATAAAGCCGCTTCAGGATGGAATAATAGGGCGTGCCGCTGAGGTTTTCGATATATTCCGCCATGCTCCTGCTTTCCGCCAGCTGCAGGATGTCGATGCGGCCGTATTTTTTCAGGTACTCCCCGTAAGGCCGCAAGCCGTCGATGGTCGGCCGGCCCCCAAGGGCTGCCTGCAGGCACAGATTCAGCATCCGCACCTCGTAATGGCCGAAATAAAGCTTCATAAAGCTGCGCTGCTGGGGCCCTGCGAACTGATACAGCCTGTCGAAATCCTGGAGCAGGGACAGCATCAGCCGCCGCTCCACGCCGCTTCGGTGGAGGCTCTCAGCGCTTACGTTC
Organism: uncultured Lachnospiraceae bacterium; assembly: GCA_944381405.1. Lineage (GTDB taxonomy): Bacteria > Bacillota > Clostridia > Lachnospirales > Lachnospiraceae > Avilachnospira. The sequence goes on from CALWLA010000011.1 coordinate 33,326, forward strand.
TGGAAAAGCTCCGCGTAGGGCTTAAAGGTACTGAGGAATTCCGCCTTCTGCAGGGAAAGCCGCTGTTCCGAAAGCCGGACAAAATCCTCCTCCTTCAAAAGGTTTTTCCGCATGGCCCGTACCTTGGTGACGATGCCGCTGTTTGTCATTACGCTTTCCATATCAGCTCTCTATGACCTTCCTCAGGATCTCGTCGCTCAGAGCTTCGTGGGATGCCTCGTAATATGCGGAGATCCTGGACAGCTCCTCCTGGCCCTGGCGCTGCTGCAGGGAAAGCTCCTCTTCCGCCTTTTTGGCGTATTCCTCCCGGATCTGCTGCAGGCGCTCCTCCGTCTCCGCCTCGATCTTCTGATCCAGCGCCGCGGTTTTTTCCTGCATCCGCCTGTCTACCTGCTTTTTTTCTTCCTCTGCGGATTCCCGGACCCGTTCCGTCGCCTCTTCGATTTTTGAAATTCTGTCGATCAGATTTTCCATAGTGCCTCCGTTTCGAAAGACCGCTGTTCTCTCTTAAGTTTACAGCTTTGCCTTCGATTTTACATTTTTTACTGCAAAACGTACGCGAGGAGAAGCCGAAGCCTCTCCACCGCGTTTTTTTTGTTATTCAGGGCCAGTGGCCCGTTGTTTGCTTACTGTGCCGCCGTTTCTGCTGTTGCTTCGGTGCTGTCCTCAATCGGCTCGATGAAGTTCTTGTCCACCGTCACCTGGATGCCGTCCAGAACAAAGCCCACCTTGTTGGTGCCTTCGATCTCCTGCACCTCGCCGATCTCTGTTCCGTTGGAAAGCTGCACATAGACCCGGTTTTCGTTGTCAGCGTAACGCACGTTGACGCCGTTGCCGCGAATCCTGTATCTCACTACCGGCGGCGCCGTGGTCTCCGGCTCCGTTACCGGCGGTTCCGTTACCGGCTCGGTCACTGCCTCGGTAACCGCCTCGGTCTGAACCGGGCTGGTCTCCGGCGTTTCCTCGTTCTTTGGCATCAGGCTACGGATCAGGATCACCAGCAGGATGACGCAGATCACCGGAATCAGGATCCGGAGGATGTCATAGATGCTGATGCTCTGCTTCTGGGGACGCCTCTGCCCCCGGTTGGTGCCGCCCCTCGGATTGGTGCGGCCCTGGCGCTGCGCCCGGAGCCGGTCCTCTCTGGTGGGCACCTCTCTTGTATCCCGGCTGGCCCGGTCGTCCAGGCTGTCATACCTGCGCCGGTCACCTCTTGTGCTCTGGCTCTGCTGCCGCTCCCGCTGCACCGGGACCCTGAGCCGCTCGCCGGACTGCTGGGCTGCCGCCTCTCTCTGTCCGCTCTCCTCCCGGCTCTGGCGCTTCGGCCGGGCCGCCGCCCCGCCGGCTGCTCCGCCTACAAAGGCGCTGATCTCCTGCTCCAGCAGATGATAGGACCTGGCGGCGTCCTGAGGATTGTTGTCCCCTTCGTGCACCGCCTTGTTGCCCAGCATGCGGATCGTGTGGAAATTGTCCCGGGAGCTCTTTTCAATATAATGACCCTGGTACAGCTTTTCGATGGTGTCCGCCAGGTCCGTGTAGATCACGAAGCTCTGCCCTGCCGCAAGACGGACGATCTGTTCCATCGTCTGACGGCCCTTGACCAGAGCCAGGTTGTACTCGGCCCTGCTGATCAGATTTTCCATCTCGGAAAGCCCGCGCTCCACGCGCTGCCAGGTACTCGTATTTCTGATATCTGCCATACTGCCCTCCTGCCGGGAAAAGCATTTCCCGGAGATACGCAGAATCTGCTCCTGCATACCCCTTGATTTATTACCAGTAGTTTACTCTCATCCCCCGATTTTTGCAAGTTCTATTGTATGAATTTATTAAAGAAGAAAGCCCGGTTATCGCCAGGCTTTGTCCTTTACACACAATTTACTCAATCCTTACAGTTTCTTTACAAACAGGGCCCTGATGGCGTTCAGAACAGCAAGGATCATGACCCCCACATCCGCAAAGATCGCCAGCCACATATTTGCGATGCCAAGAGCGCCCAGCGCCAGACAGATCAGCTTGATGCCGATGGCAAACACGATGTTCTGATAAACGATCCCAATGCATTTGCGGGAGATCCGGATGGCCTTTGCGATCTGCACGGGATCGTCGTCCATCAGCACCACGTCCGCCGCTTCGATGGCCGCATCGGAGCCCATGGCTCCCATGGCGATGCCGATGTCCGCCCGGCCCAGCACAGGCGCGTCGTTGATGCCGTCTCCCACAAAGGCCAGCTTTTCCTGTTCCGGTTTTTCTGAAAGCAGGGCCTCTACCTTCTCTACCTTGCCTGCAGGCAGAAGCTCCGCATATACCTGATCCAGCCCAAGCGCTCCTGCTACCTGCTCCGCCACCTGCTTCGCGTCTCCCGTCAGCATCACCGTCTTCCGGATGCCCGCCTCCTTCAGGGCCTGGATGGCCTCTGCCGCCCTGGGCTTTACCCGGTCGGAGATCACGATATGTCCTGCGTAGCTTCCGTCGATGGCCACATGGATAATGGTGCCCACGTTGTGGCAGCTGATACAAGGAATGCCCAGATAGTCCATCAGCTTGTCGTTGCCGCAGGCCACAGCTCTGCCGTCAACCCGGGCGGTGACACCCTTTCCGCTGAGCTCCTGGATGTCCGTCACCCGGGACCGGTCGATCTCCTTTCCATAAGCCCGCTGCAGGCTCCGGCTGATGGGATGGGAGGAGGCGCTTTCCGCCAGGGCCGCGTACTCCACCAGCTTTTCCTCGTTCATTTCGTTGTGATGGATGCCATTTACCTCGAACACGCCCTGGGTCAGGGTCCCGGTCTTGTCAAATACAACAGTCCGCACCTGAGACAGGGTTTCCAGATAGTTGGAGCCTTTGATCAGGATGCCCGCCTTGCTGGCGCCTCCGATCCCCGCAAAAAAGCTTAAGGGGATGCTGATGACCAAAGCGCAGGGGCAGCTGATGACCAGGAAGGTCAGGGCCCGGTAGAGCCAGGTGCCAAAGTCCGCGGGAAGTCCCAGAAACAGCACCCGCACAAGGGGCGGAAGGACCATCAGTGCCAGGGCTGCATAGCAGACCGCCGGGGTATAGATCCTTGCAAACTTGGAAATAAAATCCTCGGACTTTGACTTTCTGGAGCTGGCGTTTTCCACCAGATCCAGGATCTTTGCCACGGTGGATTCTCCAAATTCCTTTGTGGTGCGGACCCGGAGGAGCCCCGTCATATTGATGCAGCCGCTGACCACCTGGTCTCCTGCCTGTACGTCCCTGGGCAGGCTCTCTCCCGTGAGAGCGCTGGTATTCAGGGCGGAGCTGCCCTCCAGCACGACGCCGTCGATGGGCACCTTTTCTCCCGGCTGCACCAGAATCACGCTGCCGATGGGCACCTCATCCGGGTCTACCCGCTCCAGGCTGCCCTCCTGCTCCAGGTTGGCATAGTCCGGCCGGATGTCCATCAGCTCGGAGATGTTTTTCCGGCTTTTGCCCACGGCATAGCTCTGGAACCACTCACCGGTCTGATAAAACAGCATGACCGCCACAGCCTCCGTATAATCGCCGCTTCCTTCATAAATGGCCAGCCCGATGGCTCCCACCGTCGCTACTGCCATGAGGAAGCATTCGTCAAATACCTGCCCGTTCCGGATACCCCTTGCCGCCTTCCAGAGGATGTCATATCCCACCAACAGATAGGGGATCATATATAAAAGAAATCTTACCACGCCCTCCGACGGCACAAAGTGCAGAAGGAGCATCAGAACTGCGGCTGCGATGATCCGCATCAGCATCTTTTTCTGTTTCCTGCTCATCATGTTTCTCCTTTATCCTTTTGGTATGAAGCTCATATTTAATACTAAATGTGTTCAATTAAACAAATATTTATTTGTTTAATGCAATCATACTCATTTCCGCAGCGCTTGTCAATCCATTTTTCTCATTTTCCTCATCCTGGGCAAAATCCCTTTCGTTTCGCGAAAACAGATGGTAAACTATAGATATTTCAGGAGGGTCCCTTATGACAGAAAAAAAACTTCCCCACGATCACGGCCGGCTGGCACACATCCGCCCGGAGGATATCCCGGATACGGAGGTCTTTCTTCCGGCCTCCGACCTGTTCAAGCTGTTGGGAGACGGCAGCCGGATGCGTATCTTCTGGCTCCTGTGCCACTGCGAGCTCTGCGTCATCAATCTTTCCGCCCTGGTGGAAATGAGCAGTCCCGCCGTATCCCATCACCTGCGGCAACTGAAAAACGGCGGCCTGATCCAGAGCCGCCGGGAAGGCAAAGAGGTCTATTACCGGGCAGCCGGCACGGAGCAGGTTCGGCTGCTGCATCAGGCCATCGAACAGCTCCTGGGCAAGGAATGCCCCGAGGCCCGTTGTCTGAAAAAAGAGGAGGCATGATCCATGGAGGAAAAAAACAGATATGAGGATATCATCCATCTGCCCCATCACGTTTCCAGCCAACATCCCCAGATGCCTCTTTCCGAACGGGCGGCTCAGTTTTCTCCCTTTGCCGCCCTCACGGGCTATGGCGCCGCCATCCAGGAGACCGCCCGGCTGACGGATCGGAAGCCGGAGCTTTCAGAGGGCGAACGGGAGCGGCTGGATCAGAGGCTTGCCCTTGCGGCAGCCCTGCAGGAGGCCGGAACAAGGCCCCTTATCTCCATCACCTATTTTATTCCGGACGCAAAAAAATCCGGCGGAGCCTTTTCCACGGCATCCGGCCGGATCTTTAAAATAGACGCTTATGCGCGGCAGCTCATCCTGGAGGACCCTGAGGGAAACCGGATCCCGGTCCCCCTGGAGCAGGTCCTGGAGATCGAAGGAGAGGTTTTTTCCAAAGCGGATCCCTTTTGTGAATGAGCTGGCTTGGGAAACGCGGTTTTACTTTACTATCTCATACTTTGCATATTTTCCACCGCAGAATAACCGGAGCTTTCCTTGTTTTTTCAGCTCTTTGATCACCGCATACGCCTGATCCGGCGATATTTTTAAGAGTTCTGCCACATCCTGTTTTGTAATGATCCCATCCTGCGTATCCGCCAGCTTTAAAATTAACTCCTGATATCGGATACGATCGATATCAGTCTGACGGACATACTGTATGGTCTCCTTCTTCTCTCGGTAGATTCTTTTTCCTATTTAATTCATTTTATCTCGATTGTCGAGTTAAATTTTTTCTTTAATTCAGCTTTTGCGTTAAAACGAATTAAAGAAAGCTATCCGTTCAGTTCCTCTGACTTATTATGCTGCTTACATTTCCTCCCAGAGACTTTCGATCTCCGGGGCCTTTGACTTTCTCAGCATGAAGATTCCTACAATGATGCACAGGGCTGTCAGAGGGATAATGCCGAAGGTGACCATCCCCAACACCATCTGGATCGTTTCCGGAGAGGCCTGGCCGAGAAGCAGGCTGGGCACCTGGTACAGAGCTTCCATATAAGCCTCCGTATCCGCCTGTAGCGGCACATAGATATTGCCCATGTTTGAGGCAAAATCCACCAGTCCATGCACCAGGATACAGCTCCAAAGGTTTTTCGTCCGCAGATAGGCTGCTGCAAATACCACGCCAATGCCCGTGGCATAAAAGATCTGGAAGGCCGTTCCAATGGGATTTGCCAGGGCATTTCCGATATGCAGCACGCCGAAAAGTACCGAGGACCAGAGCACAGCCTTGCATACTCTGTGGGGCGTTCCCTTCCAATGGTGCATCATATGGCCCACCAGGATGGCCCGGACGATGATCTCCTCAAAAAGCCCGATGGAGCCGTTTCGCACAACCTCCAGAGCTAAAGACTCTGGATAGACCGGTCCGGCTCCCAGGGATGTTATCAGATTGATAAGCAAAAATAACAGGGCAGGCCAGCAGAGCAACAGTCCCCGGAAAAATCCGGCTCTGCGGAATCCCAGATGAAACTGCCCCTGGTACGCCTCCCGCATCATCAGGATGCAAATGAGGGCCAGGGTCAGGTGCTGGAAAGCATCGTCCCAGGTATAGGGGGTCTTGTTCAGAAATGCCAGATTAAAGGATTTGTAGACGATCAGCACCATGCCAAAGCTGAAGATCACCCAGAATAAGGGGGCATGGTTTTCCATAAACTGATACAAAAAGCCGCTGACAGAGCTTCTGACAGGACCTCCAGTCTCTGTCTCCTTCAGGGCGGCAGTCTTTTTTTCATTTTCCATAGTTCACATCTCCTCCTATTACAGCTGGTAATGTTTCTCCTTTCAGGATGCGGCGTGCGTTACGCTTTTTCAAGCTCGATCCAGTACCGCTGCATGATCTTTCCGTCTTCTTCCACCTCATTTTCCAGGCGGCCGCCGTTATTGATGATGGATTTTGCAGAGCCGATATTCCGCTTGTCGCATACCAGAAGCACCCGGTCAATGCCAAGCCTCCGGCATTCCTCAAGGGCCAGACCGATCATGGCTGTAGCGTACCCCTTTCTGCGCTCAGAGGGCCGGATGCCGTCTCCGATGTGTCCGCCGCACCGCAGCAGGTAGTCGTTGAGGTAATGCCGGATGTTCACTGCTCCTACCATCCGGTTCCGCTCCTCTTCCAGACAGAACCAGACAGCGTCCGGCACAAACCCATCCTTTGCCTCCTTGTGCTCCAGCTGCGCCAGATACTGTTCAAAATCCTGCTCGTCGTGTTTGAAGATCGCCCAGGGCGAGGTATTCGCCTCCGGGTGGGCCTGGTTGTACGCCCGCCACTCCCGGAGCATCTCTTTGATCTGGGCCTCATAGGCCGGTCCGGCCTTTACCAATTTCAGGGACATAAGTGATACCTCCGTTTTCTGTAAATTATTCTCCAAATAAATCGTCATGGCTGCCGGTCCTGGCTAAGGTCAGAGTCCATAGGGATACTGATATTCGTAGTAGAGCCAGCCATACTATCATCTCCCTTCATACTGGTAGTTATATTCTACTTGCACGAAGAAAGCAATATAATGCACGAAAACTTCTCATTTTTGGTAAACCGCAAGGTGAAAGTCCCGTTTTGTCACAAAAAAAGCAGGCCCTTCGACCTGCTTTTTCTACGTCCCTGAGCGGATTCGAACCGCTGGCCTTTCGCTTAGGAGGCGAACGCTCTATCCTGCTGAGCTACAGAGACAATCTATGGATAGCTTTACTATGATAGCACAAAAGCCCTGGCTTGGCAAGCAGGGATATCTGCCGTTCCCTGTTTCCATCCTCTGTTTACGGCTCCGAAATCTTGATTGTTTACGGCTCCTGCTGGAAAAATAAGGGATTCTGTTTTATTATATAAAATCAGATATCAAACACCCTTGCAGGTGTACCACGATGCCATGGGGAACATGGCAGGATCAATGGAAGGAGAACCTATGAAAAAAACCATCAAGCTGATCGTTTCCGGGCTCCTGCTGGCGGCTGCCCTGGCAGGCTGCAGCCAGACTGCTGCTGAGGAAACCACCACGGCTGCTGCCCAGACCAGCACCGCTGCTGAAACCACAGAGACCACAAAAACCGTCCCCACCGAAACTGCTGCTGAGGACACGGAAAAACTTGCATCCGCAGCAAAATCCGAAGGTACAGATTCCGCCGCCCCGGATTACAGCCTTGGGGAAAACTGGGCCTACCTCGGCCAGGGGCCCGAGACTGCTGTGGCAGATGTATTCTTTGTCTGTCCTACCGTTTACGGAGGCGACGAGGATGTCTTCAATATGAGCCTTTCTGACGAGGAGGCAAAGGCCAGCTTCCTGGGGGCCACCAACATGGAAAAAGGCATCTACGATGCGGATGCCCGTTTCTTTGCCCCCTACTACCGTCAGGCGGGCCTCAATGTCTATGAGCTTTCCGCCGAAGAACGGGAACCCTGGCTGCAGTTCGCCTATGAGGACATCGCTCTGGCCTTTGACTACTATCTGGAGCATGACAATGAAGGCCGTCCCATCATCCTGGCAGGCTTTTCCCAGGGCGCAGACCTCTGCATCCGCCTCCTGAAGGATAAATTCCAGGATCCGGCCCTGCAGGAGCAGCTCATCGCCTGCTATGCCATCGGCTGGAGCATCACCGAAGAGGAGCTTGCGGCATATCCCTGGCTGCAGTTCGCTTCCGGGGAAAATGATACCGGCGTCATCATCGCCTTCAACAGCGAAGCGGAATCCATCTCTGATTCCATGATGATCCCTGCGGGAACCCGCACCCTGTGCATCAATCCCCTCAGCTGGACCACCGACAGCACTCCCGCGGATAAGAGCCTCAACCTGGGCGCCTGCTTCACGGACTACGACGGCAACATCACCGAGGAGATCCCTGAGCTGACCGGCGCTTACATCGATCCGGAACGGGGCGCTCTCAAGGTGACTGACGTTACCCCCGAGGACTATCCTGCAGGCCTCTATATCTTTGAGGATGGCATTTACCACCTGTACGATTACCAGTTCTTCTACCGGAATCTGCAGGAAAATGTGGCTGTCCGCACCGCCGCTTATCTGGAGGCGGCGGCGCCGGAGGAAGCCGCATAAAGCTTATTCAGGATTACTTTTTCCGGATCTTTACCGTTCCAAAGATGGATAACCCCAGCACCGCAGCCACAGCGCAGCCGAAGATCGCGGCGATGCGCATGGCGGTGTCGAAGAAAAATCCCTCCGGAACGATGTTGATGAGCATATCCTCTTTTGGATTCAGGATCCAGAGGTCGTTGTCAAAAAAGATATGGTGGAAGGTCACAAAGGCGTCGGAAAAATCCGTCGCCAGGATGACCGAAAGCCCCGCAAACAGCAAAAGCAGGATCCCGGTCCCCAGCAGCAGGCTGCGGGAAAGCACAAAAAGAAAGTCCTTCCTGCACAGCAGATACACCGCCAGGAACCCTGCAGCTGTGGCCGTCAGGGCCCAGAGCCGCAGCTGCTGCGCCCCTACGAACAGGTCCCGCACATCCTCCATATGCAGGATCTCCCGTTCCGTAAAAAATCCCCTGGTCTCGCCGCCCATGGATACCTCGATCTGCAGCTCCGGCGCGTCCGCATCTCCCCGCAGGTATTTCATCATATGGTTGGTGACCGCCATCAGGCCATCCTCGTCGCTCATGGTCATTTCCGGAAGCGCGGACAGCACGTCGTATTTTTCATATTCCTGTTCAAAATAGCCTGGCGTCCAGTAACACACCGCCTCCACCGCGGTGATCAGCGCCGCAAAGATCAGGCAAAAAGAGATCAAAATCCCAATGATATAAGCACTTATCCGTTTCAAATCATGGATCCCTTTCTTTTAATGCACGGGATTTTTAAAATCCACGCTGCCCTGCATCCAGATGCGGCCCTTGATCCGCCGTCCTACGGCAGGCTCTCCCAGGAGGTTCCGCTTTGGAACCGCCAGCTTGAAGCTGACCTCATTGCAGATGACGCTCAGAATCCACAGCGCTTCCCCGGTATAGGTATTTTCCGTCTCATCCACCGCCGTGATCTCTCCGATGATGGAATACTGATCGCACTCCACGCCGCAGGGCATCAGGCTCTGCTCCACCACGGAATACAGATCCTCGTTTTCAATGCGCCTGGAGATCTGGTGGAACATATCCATATCCGTTGCCGTCAGGGTCTCGATGGCGTCCTCATCGCCGTTGCGGGCCGCCTCGATCAGGCTCTCCTGCTCTCTGCGGCTGTTTTTCAGCCCCTCGATGTCCTCCTGGGTCTTCATCACCGGAAGCAGGATCTTTGCGTCGTTGCAGAAGGCCCCCAGGCAGGTTCCCTTAAAATCGATCTGCCGCCCTGCATCCGGCAGCTTCCGGTAGCTCAGGGGGTTATTGAGAAAGAAGATCAGGGAAAGACCGATCTTATATTCGTCGATCAGCCCCGCATAATTTTCCCGGTCCATGTATTTTTCCACGGAGCAGATCTCCATGGAAGAGGTCTCCTCTGTGTCAAAATAGGGATAATAGTATTCGATATGTCTCTGGCCGTTTCCGAAATCCATCACACCGACGCAGATGCCGATACGCTCCGCTGCCAAAAGCCGGTATTCCAGGAGGCTTTCCCCGTCGGAAAGGGCCACCCGGTCCCGCAGATTTTCCGGCTTTATCACATTGTTTTCCAGAAATTCGTAGATCCTGCGCTCCGTATGCAGCCGCTGAAAACCGGCTGCCGCCAAAAATTTATGCATATCAATTCCTTTCCCGCCGCATGTTACGACATAGGTGTCTGCCCGGAGGCCGCGCTTTTTTGCGTTCCGGACAGACGGCTGTATACCAGACCTGCCTCGTTCAGGATGGAGGATAGTATTCCGAATTCAAATGCCGGAATGTCCTGCTCCTCTGTCTGGTAGATCCCCACTGCGGCATAGATCTCCGATTCGTTCTTGATGGGCAGATACAGGGCCCTGGCTCCGGTGTTCTGATCTGTTCCAAAGCCGGCCCTGCGGCCGGTCTCAAACACCGTCTGCACTGCCGCCCGGTCCGTTTCGTTGTCCAGCGGCAAAAGCTGAGATTCCGATACCCCGGGTTTGGGATACCAGGCAGGCCGCCCGATGCTGCCATCTCCCTTTTTCCGGTAAATCACCACGGACATATGCAGAAGCCTGATGAAATGCTCCGCAATGATCCGGTCCACATCCCGCTTGTTCCTTGCCAGCAGCAGGGCCGTGGAGCAGTCAAACAGCATATCCATCCGCAGGGAAGCCTTGTGGTGCTTTTCCGTCACTCTCCGGAACCGTCCCATCAGATAGGACAGGGTAAAGCTCAAAAGGAACATCAGAACAAAGGTCAGAAGGTCCATCTGCTCCTTGAACCGGAAGCTGTACCGTGGATCCACAAAGAAATAATTCACCAGCATCACCGCCGACAGGGAGGATGCCCCCAGGAAGATCAGGTTTCCGTCGATGGTGCTGAGCACCAGCACGCCGAACAGGTAAATGATCACCATATCTACATATGGCAGTCCCAGGTGTTGGGCAAAAAGCGCTACCGCAGTGCTCAGGGCCATCACCCCTACCAGCGCCAGGAGCAGCTGAAAGGCTGATTTTTCCTTGTAGGTCCCGGAGCGGATCGCCTCGTTGAGCTCTCCGTTTTTCTCCCAGGGCTCTGCGATGGAGCCGGGAATGATGTAGACGTCCAGGCTGGGGATCCGTTTCCGGATCTGAATGCCGATGTCCTTGTTCCGAAAAGAAAGCCGCTTGCCGGAAAGGCCGATAAACAGCTTGGTAGCTCCCGTCACATTGGCGGTTTCCGTGATCTGGGCCACGATGTCCGTTCCATAGGCAAACAGGATCTCGATTCCGAAGGAACGCAGCAGCTGAATGCTTTCCGTGATATGATGCCGCTCTGTCTCTCCCAGCTCCTCGATGCGCCGCTGTTCCACATAAACCGCCTTTACCGGCGCGTCCAGCTGGTGGGCCAGGCGTACCGCCGCCCGGATCACTCTGGGGCAGTTGGGGGAATCGGACACCGCCACCAGGATCAGCTCATGCCGTTCTCCCGGCTGCTCTGCTCCAAAGGCCTCCTCCGTCTCTTCCATTTCAATGGTTTCTTCTATATTATCCGCCTCATCCTGCAAAACAGGATTCGGCTCCTTTGTGCCCTGCATAGTTCGCTCCTCTTCCTCCGGCAGATCGCCGGTTTTTTGTCTTTACTTTCCCGCGGCAATCTCCTATAATGGGGATACATTTTTTTCCTGATTATTTAACAACTTATATTATCATACTTTTTCAGGAATGATAAGACTGTTTTAGAGGGACTATGAAACTTTTCAAAAAAACGGAACAGATCACCCCGGCGCAGATCATCACAGTTGGATTTGCGGCCATTATCCTTTTGGGAGCATTGCTTTTATGCCTGCCCATTTCCACAAGGGACGGTATGGGAGCGCCCTTTCTGGACGCCCTCTTTACGGCAACCTCGGCCACCTGCGTAACGGGGCTCATCCTCCACGATACCTTTTCCTACTGGACCTTTTTCGGTCAGCTGGTGATCATTACCCTGATTCAGATCGGCGGCATGGGGGTCGTGACGGTGGCCATCACCATCTTTGTCTTAAGCGGCAAGCGGATCAGCTTAAAACAGCGTATCGTCATGCAGGAATCCATTTCCCTGTCCCAGCCCGGCGGCATCGTCCGCTTTACCGGTTTTATCCTCCGGTCCATGATCGTCATCGAGCTTGTTGGCGCGCTGCTGCTGGCCTATCGTTTTATTCCCCGGATGGGGATCGCGGAGGGGACCTGGGCTGGAATCTTCCACTCCATCTCCGCCTTCTGCAACGCAGGCTTCGATCTGATGGGCCAGTTCAAGCCCTATGATTCCCTGTGCTATTATCTGGACGACCCTCTGATCAACCTGGTGATCATGCTGCTGATCATCCTGGGCGGCATTGGTTTTCTGGTATGGGAGGATGTGCTGAAAAACAGACTGCACTTCCGGCGGTACCGGCTCCAGACAAAGATCGTACTGCTGACCACTGCCTGTCTGATTCTGCTGCCCTCCCTGTTCTTTTTCTTTTACGAAATGTCCCTGCCCCAATGGGAAGGGCTTACGCTTTCAGAAAAGCTGTGGGGCTCCGTTTTCCAGGCGGTGACTCCCAGAACAGCAGGCTTTAACACCATCGACCAGACCGCCCTCAGCACCCAGTCCTCGGTGGTCACCATCCTGCTGATGATGGTAGGCGGATCGCCGGGCTCCACCGCGGGCGGCTTCAAGACCACCACCCTGGCGGTGCTCCTTTTGTGCAGCATCTGCTTTATCCGTAGAAAAAACGGCGTGGAGGCCTTTGACCGGCGCATTCCGCCGGCAGTGATCTCCAACGCCGTGACTCTGGCTTTTCTGTATTTTACCGGCCTGCTGTCCGCAGCCATGTTTATCAGCATCCTGGATGGTTTTCCTCTGCTGGACTGCCTGTACGAGGCAGCCTCCGCCATCGCTACGGTAGGCCTTTCCGTAGGGATTTCCGCCGAGGCCTCCGTGCCCTCCAAGCTGGTGCTCATCGCTCTGATGTATCTGGGCCGCATCGGCGGTCTCACCTTCCTTTACGCCATGCAGCGGAATTACCGGGCGCCTCTGTCCAAAAAACCGGAGGAGGGGCTGACGGTGGGCTGATGGTCCACAAATAAGCTTTTTCGATCTGGTACCGATAATCCTGCTTATCGGTACCAGTTTTTTTATTGCTTTGGTTTACATAATTTAATAACCAGGACCCTTTAGCCTGCCAACCGGTATCGGGTATTTTTCCCTTTACCCTCCCGGATGATCTGACCGCGGTCCATCATCCGCTTTAACAGACGACCACAGCTGGTCTGGCTAAGCCCCAAACATTGCTCCGCTTCCTTTCTTGTAAAGGTTTTCTTTTTCTGGGCCAGCTTTTCCACCTTACTTTCCTCGCTGTCGTTTTCTTCTGAAAGCACAGATTCACCCTCTTGATCCCTTGAAATATTCAGATTGGGCAAGGTTATCTTAAAGGCATTGTCCGATATTTCTATCAAAGGTTTCCTTCCGGTTCCGTCATAGGCCTCCATGATCTTCCTGATTCCGGTTCCATAGGCTTCGATCAGTTCCAGACGGTAAAATACATTTGCCAATTTTTCATTTCTACAGACAGAAACACCCATCATAACATCTTTCAGCGTTATCCCGTTTACCAGACCTCCAATGGATGTAAACTCGATTCGATCGGCAAAAATGCTGATCAGAGAGCTGGCTCGAAATGCGTACTCACGGTGTACCAGCAGATTTAAAAGCGCCTCTCTGACTGCTGCTTCCGGATAATCCCTTTGATCGATCCGGCGTAGCTTCTGGAAGGTAGAATGAATCTGATTTCGAAAATCGATATAATCATAAACCTCTTCCATCTGCTTAAACAACGATCCTGAAAATTCCTTCCGGTCTTTGAATTCATTTTGAGCTGTTCCTTCAAAAACCGCTGCTTTTATCGTATGCACGCACTGATCCGATAACAGCAAACCTAAATTTGTATAGAGACCATCCTGGGTTACAAGGCCAAGGGTTTTCATTTGGGACGGTCCAAAGGGAATATTTCGCTCAGAAAATTCCTTTTCCGCAGTTTTAAAGGTCAGATCTTGTTCCAGAGAACGCATTTCCTCAAAATGATCCCCATCTGTTTCCTTGATCATACGCCTGATTGCTGTATTGGTAGCCGGAACAGAAGAATATCCCTGTCTTACATATACGCCCTCCGGGCGAAGACCTTTTTTTGCAATATAATAAGGGCGTTCCGTACCTTGCTGGATATCCACAGCGACGATCTTTTTTCCATCCTCCTGCAATGTTTCATAATGTAAAAACATTGTCAGATCCGGCCTGACCGCATCCCGGACCATATTGCTGATCTGTAAGGCAGCACCATCCGGATCTGCAAGACCGATCACTGATCCGTCATCTTGCACGCCAATATATAGCCGTCCACCTTCACCATTTGCAAAGGCCACAACTTCTTTTTTTATCTCTTCTGTTACAGTTGCCTTTAATTCAATGGTTTCGCTCTCCTGAAAAATCACAGGCTCCCCTCCTTTTTGTTTTCTGATAACTTTCTAGTCATATTCTAACCATTCTAACCATTCTTGTCAATCTATGGTCAGAAAAAGACGGGGGCTTCCCCCGTCTTCCTTCATTTCAATATAGTTATCCACAATCCCTGTTTAGAAATGTGTAAATTTGTTGACATCCTTGTTGGTTCCCAGGATAAACATCAGCTCGGAGCCGGTAAAGGTATAGTCCGGGCTGGGAAGGGAAACCACCTCTCCGCCCCGGCGCAGGGCAACGATGTTGATGCTGTATTTCTGCCGGACCTTCAGCTCCGCGATGGTCTTGCCCATCCATGCCGCCGGTACCGGCGTCTCATAGATGGAAACCTCCTCTGTCAGAGGAATATAGTCAAAGACATTATCCGCGCTGAAACGCACTGCTGCCCAAACCGCCTCGTGCCGCTCCGGATAAACCACCTCGTTGGCGCCGTTCCGCAGCAAAAGTCTGGCGTGCATGTCCCGGGAAGCCCTGGAGATGACCATTCTCGCGCCATGGTCCTTCAGCAGGGAGGTGATGATCAGGGAGTTCTGAAAATTGTCCCCGATGGCCACAAAACAGAGATCGAAGTTCTTGACTCCCAGGCTTTTGATAAACTCATCGTTGGTAGCATCTCCGATCTGCGCATTGGTCACATAGGGAAGCGCTTGATTGACCCGGTCCTCATCCTGGTCCACCGCCAGCACTTCATGTCCAAGCTCCTGGAGCTTTTCTGCCATATGCCGTCCAAAACGGCCCATTCCGATAATCAGTATGGATTTCATTTAGCCTACCTTCAGCTTGAATTTTGCCGCTTCCTTGTCGGAATCCACCTTTTCGATGATTCCGCCGCAGCCCTTTATCTTTTCCTCAAAGCACTCATAGCCCCGCTGGATATAACCGATCTCATCCACGGAGGTGAAGCCCTGGGCTGCAAGGCCTGCGATCACCAGCGCAGCGCCTGCCCGCAGATCCGGTGCGCTGACCCTGGCTCCGGAAAATCCCTCGATGCCGTCGATCACCGCCACGTTGCCTTCCACCTTGATGTTGCCGCCCATGCGGGCCAGCTCATCCACATATTTGAATCTGTTTTCAAAAATACTTTCCGTCACCATGCTGGTTCCCTCAGCCAGGGACAGGGTGACTGCGATCTGAGGCTGCATATCCGTAGGAAATCCCGGATAGGGCAGGGTCTTGATATCCGTATGCCGCTGTACCTTTGCGCCGATCACCCGCACAGCCTCGTCGTATTCCTCTACCTCATTGCCCATTTCCAGAAGCTTTGCGGTAATGGATTCCAGGTGTTTGGGAATCACGTTCTTGATCAGCAGGTTGCCCCGGGTCGCCGCAGCCATGCACATGAAAGTGCCGGCTTCGATCTGATCCGGAATGATGGAATATTCTGTCTTGTGCAGCTTGCGGACGCCGTCGATGCGGATGGTGTCCGTACCTGCGCCCTTGATATTGGCACCCATGCTGTTCAGGAAGTTGGCCACATCGACGATGTGGGGCTCCTTTGCCGCATTTTCCAGGATGGTGCGGCCCTCCGCCATGACTGCCGCCATCATCACGTTGATGGTGGCGCCTACGGAAACCACATCAAAATAAATATGAGCTGCTGCAAGGCGCTCCGCCTTTGCCACCACTGCGCCCCGGACGATCCGTACGTCAGCCCCCAGGGCCTTAAAGCCCTTCAGATGCTGGTCGATGGGTCTTGATCCGATGTTGCAGCCGCCTGGCAGCGGAACCTTTGCACTCTTATATTTTCCGAGGAGCGCTCCGATAAAATAATAGGAAGCGCGGATCCGGCGGATGAAATCGTCGTCCACGGAAACTTCCTTGATGCCCCCGGCGTTGATCTCCACCGTATGGCGGTCGATGCGGTCCACCCTGGCGCCGATCTCTGAGATGGCCTCCAGCATGACGTTGATATCCCGCACGTCCGGCAGGTTATCGATATGGACGGTCTCGTCTGTCATGATGGCAGCTGCCAGAATACCCAGCGCTGCATTTTTTGCGCCGCCGATCGTTACTTCTCCACAAAGCGGCTTGCCGCCCTTGATGATAAACTGTTCCATAAAAACTTCCTCACTATGGAAAAGAGCATCAAAACAATCTTTGATGCTCTTCATTATCGTGTCTATATATTATAGCATATTTTCCGGAAAAGTAAACCTTGAAGCTATTCCTCCAGATAAAGGCCGCAGATAAAAGCGTTCTGGTTCTCCGCAAAGTAATGCTCCGCGTCCTCCAGGCCCATGGGAATCTCCTCCTCAGGCGCCTCCGGATCCACCAGATATACGTTGAAATTGTCAAAGCTGCTCAGCAGCCGGTACTGACCGTTTTCCAGATATGCCGCCACCGGGTAGCCCTGGTACACATAGTATAGCACCTGGTTTAAGGACAGGCCCTGTCCGTTCAAAAGATACCAGCCGTCCTCGTATTTCCGGCTTCCGGAAAATTCCGAAAGGTGCTGCAGGAAGCCTTCTGCAGCGTCGGAATCGATCTGCGCCCTTCCCCTGCTCTCCCTGTCCGTCCGGTTATACAGGAGATATCCGTCCTTGTCCTTTACCCAGCCAAAGCCATCGTAGCAGAGATTGACTGCGGTTTCAAAGTCATGGGATTCTCCCACCAGCTGTCCCTGGGCGTATGCGGTGAAATGGATCTGATTTTCCGGTTCTTCATGCTGCATCAGCTCTATGGTGCCGGAGCGCTCATAGGAGATCTTCCTGGGAACGCTCACCTTAAGGCTCCGGGTGGTCCGGATCTCCTGATCCAGCTCCACATAGTAAATGCGGTTCCGGTCCTCCGTAATGCTGCTGCCGATATTTGCCAGGGCGGTATCCGCCATCTCCTGCTGGTAAATGATGGTATCCTCGTTGATCTCATGGTAGGAATGGCCGCTTTCATCCCCTTCGTTCTTCCGCACCTGGGTCAGATGGATGCGACTGCCTTCTATGGCGGCCCGCTCCACATAAATGCCCTCCTTCTGGTAGGTCATCAAAGCCTCCAGGCTGCCGGGAGACACGATCTCCAGCTTGTACATGGGCAGGGCGCGGATACAGCCTGCCAGCATCCACTGATCGTTTTCCCTGGCGCTTCCGTACACCAGGTCCTGCTCCATAAAGCCCAGCACCCGCAGATAATCTCCCTCCGAGGATGTAATGGTCCTGGTGCTTCCGCTGAGGATGTCCATGAACCGCAGGGAACGAGACTCGTATAAGGGGCCGTCCTGCCATGCCACCTTGGTCTGATCCCGGCTGATGGCATAGTTGCCGTCGATGAGACCGTTGGCGATCTCCATCATTTCCAGGGATTTCAGGTCGATGGCCGCGATGGAACCGTTCTGTTTCAGATAAAACATGTCGCTGGGGCCCTTGATGCACAGCTCTGAAAGCTCCAGCGCGATCTGCTCATAGGTTTCCGCCACAGGAAGGAAAAAGCTTTCCGTCATGGTGTCGTTGGAACGGCTGTACTGATAATAGGCGATACCGTTCCAGCCCTCGTGCTGTCCCCGATTCATATAGCCGTAAACCACAAAATCCACATCTCCGTTGTCCTCTATGGACAGGATCCGGATGCCGTGCCGGTCATAGTTCGCCCTGACGCCGTCATCCACGCCGCTGCGGAAGGAAAAGACGTTTGTGGCCCGCTTGTTGTCCTGATCGTACACCCAGAGCTCCCGGTTGGCGGTAAAGGCGATATAGCGGTCATTTTCTGATTTTTCCGCCTGAAGGATCCGAGGATCCGTAATGCCCAGCAGGATCCGCTTTCCGCTGAACAGAGTCTTGTTTCCTTCAAAGATCTGATTTGTGGTGCGTACATAATCCATCAGATAGATGCGTTCCGCTCCTACCCGCATGGTATACTCGTCCACCACCTGATAGCGTTCCGTCTCTCCCATTTCGTTCTGCCGGGTGGTCATATAGTGGAGCTCCACAGCTCCCATGATCCCGTCAAATTCCTTCAGGCACACATCGATATCCGTAGCCAGCTGCATGCCCGTGTCTCCCCAGGTCAACTGGGAGAAATTGGAGCGCAGGGTCACCCTGCCGAGGCTTGTATTGTCTTCCTCGTTATTGGTTTCCAGATAGGTGGTCAGATCCCTGGCTGCATCATAATCAAAGGTCTTTTCCGCAAACTCCCTTGCAAAACGGAGCATCTGTTCCCCGTTGGTGCTGTCTGTCCACAGGATCCGGGTATAATAATGGATCTCCTGCTCTCCCGTATCGATCTTGAGGCTCAGAAGGTACTGGGTGTCCTTTTCGATGAGATTCTGGATGGGAAGCTCCGCATAAACGTTTCCGTCCTCTCTGCGGAAATCATCCACCGTCGTCCGTTCGATGAAATGCTCCAGATCCAGGCTCCGGATCTCATAGGAGATCCCGGTGATCATGTTGTTATATTCCGCGATCCGCAGGGAAAGCCGCCGGTCCTCCGGCAGCGGCGTAATGCTGTCCGAGGAAGCGGCGTTTCCCATATCCTGCAGGTATCCGTGCATACAGTTGAGCTCCTGCCCATAGGCAGAGGCGTATACCACCGGAAGGGTAGGCTCCGCCATGGAGGTATACACGGTAAATTCCTTTTCCGTATTGAAAAAGCTCCACACAAAATAACCCGTCAGGGCAGCCAGGAATACCGCTGCCAGAACGATCGTCCTTATGAGGGCTTTTCTTTTTTTTCTGCCTGTTTTTGCCATTCTGCTCCGTTAATCGCTGATATAGCCAAGGGCCCGCTCCAGGGCCTCCTTTTCCTCCGCTCCAAGAGGCGTATCCGTTGCTCCCGCATCGATCTCCTTGATGTAAAGGAAGCAACCCTCTCTGGAATGCATGCAGTTCAGGATAAATCCTGAATTTGTATAATCCAGCACCGCCATGGCAAAGGACATCTTTCCTCCCATGCCGTCAAAGGCGTCGTAATGCACGATACCGATCTTCTGAAAGGAAGCTCTGATATTCCGGTTCATCAGCCGCATGGCCTCCCGGTTATCCTGCTCCGCCTCCTGAAGGGCCACCAGGTCCTCCTTTTCCTCCATGATGAAGTCCTCAAGGCTTTCTGCATCCTTTCCCCGCATGAAAAAGTCATAGTGACGGTAAAGCTCATTGTACTTGATGATCGAAAAGATCGCGATTCCTATACTTATGACGCTTAATAATGCGGAAAGAATGATCACCGGATTGATGGTTTCCATAATCGTCATGGTCCGTTTCCTCCTACTTCTTTATTGTCTCAGCCTGTCCATCAGCTTTTCCAGGTCCTCGTTGGAATAGTACTCGATCTCTATCCTGCCCCGGCCCTTGCTGCCCTGCCTGATCTGCACCTTGGTGTGCAGGCTTGATTCCAGCAGTCTGGCAAGCTCTGCGAGGTAAATATCTTCTGTCCTTTCCTTTTTGACGGACCTGTTTTTCTTTCTGCCCTCCTGCAGCTCCTTCACCAGCTTTTCCGTTTCCCGGACGCTCAGACGACCTGCGAGAATCTCCTCTGCCACCTGCTCCTGCTTTTGCGGTTCCAGGGGGATCAGACAGCGGGCGTGGCCTGCTGACAGGCTTCCCTCAGATAGCAGGGAAAGGACCTTTTCCGAAAGCTGTAAAAGCCGCAGGCTGTTGGTGATGGTGCTGCGGTTTTTGGAAACCCGTTCCGCCACCTCCTCCTGAGTCAGGCCAAATTCCTCCATCAGGGACTGATAGGCTCTGGCCTCCTCCACCGGACCCAGATCCTCCCGCTGGATGTTTTCGATGATGGCGATCTCTGCCGCTTCCTTGGAATCGAATTCCTTGACGATCACCGGAACCTCTTTCAGCCCCGCCAGCTTGGCTGCCCGCCATCTCCGCTCTCCGGCGATGATCTCGTACATCATGCCCTTTTTCTTTACCAAAAGGGGCTGCAGCACGCCATATTTTTTAATGGAATCCGCCAGCTCACCCAGGCTTTCCTCCCGGAACTGCTCCCTGGGCTGTTTCCGGTTCGGCTCGATCAGAGAAATTCTGATGGATGTTTCACGTGAAACATTTCCCGGTGCTTCGCCGCGTTTTTCTTCCTTTGCTAAAGCCGGCGTTTCCTTTATGATCGCGCCAAGTCCTTTTCCCAGTGCCTTTTTTGCCATATCAGATCAATCCTTCCTTGCTCATAAGCTCCGCTGCCAGCAGCCGGTAGCTTTCCGCTCCCCGGGAGCCGCTGTCGTACACATTGATGGGCTCTCCATGGGAGGGAGCCTCCGCCAGCCGTACATTACGGGGAATTACCGTATTGTAGATGGGCTCCTGTAGGTTTTCCTTTACCGTTTCCACCACTTCCTCGCTTAAATTGGTACGCTGGTCGTACATGGTAAACAGCACTCCATCTACCCGCAGCCCCGGATTCAGGCTCTGCTGTACCAGATAGATGGTCTTCAGCACCTGGTTCAGGCCTTCCAGCGCATAGTATTCACACTGAATCGGGATGATCACGCTGTCTGCCGCCGTCAGGGCATTGATGGTCAGAACGCTCAGGGAAGGCGGGCAGTCGATAAAAATGTAATCATATTGATCCTGCAGCTTTTCCAGAGCCTTTTTCAGCATGCTTTCCATGCCCTCCAGATCCTGAAACTCCGCCTCGCAGCCTGCCAGATTCATATCTGCTGGAATCAGGTCCAGGTTTTCGGCCGCGTCCCGGATCAGGCAGTCTTCTTCACTGCAGTTTCCGCAGATCAGCTCATAGATGGTTTTTTTATCTTCCGGACGCTCTGCCAGAAGGCCGCTACTGGCGTTTCCCTGGGGATCAAAATCTACCAGCAGGACTCTCTGTCCTGCTTCTCCGAGACAGGCGGATAGATTTACCGCCGTTGTGGTTTTCCCCACGCCGCCCTTCTGATTTGTAATTGTAATGATTCTTCCCATAGCTGTTCTTCTTTCCTGTCAGGCATCCTTCAATCAAATGTTTCACGTGAAACATTTTGCAGTCGTTTCAATATCATATCACATATCCCACTACTTTCCCATACAGAATTTTGAGAAGATCTCATTTACCAGGTCTTCATCCACCTCTTCTCCCAGGATATAACCCAGCTCTGTATAGGCGTTCATCAGGTCGATGGAGTAAAAATCCTCCGACATACCCTGCTCCACCGACTCCCGCACCTGCCGCAGCGCTGCGGCAGCCTTGACCAGGGCTTCCTTCTGTCTTGCGGAGGTGATATACAGCTCGTCGTTATAGGACAGACTTCCTGTATAGAACATTTCCTCGATTCTCTGTTCCAACTCTTCGATTCCCACCTCGTGCTTTGCGGAAATGGACAGGATGCAGGTGTCCTCCGGCAAAAGCTCCCGGATCTCCCGTTCCGATACCATTCCTGCCAGATCGTTTTTATTCAGCAGCACGATGGTTTTCTTTTCCTCCTGGGAAAGAAAGGCGATGATTCTTCTGTCGGAATCGTCCAGAGGGACAGAAGCATCCGCCACATAGATCACAAGATCCGCGTTCCTGGCCGCCTTCAGGGCCCGCTCCACGCCGATCTTTTCCACTGTATCCTCTGTGTTCCGGATACCGGCGGTATCGACCATATTCAGGGTCACGCCCCGGAGGTTGATGGTCTCCTCCAAGGTATCCCTGGTGGTTCCTGCAATGTCCGTTACGATGGCCCGTTCCTCTCCCAGCAGCACATTCAGCAGGGAGGACTTTCCTGCATTGGGTTTTCCTACGATGGCTGTATTGATTCCCTCTTTCATCAGCCTGCCGTCCTCGGAGGAGGATATCAGCCTGCCCAGGGTCTGTTCTGTCTGTTCCACATCCCGGAGGAGTTTTTCCGAAAACCCTGTAAGCTCGATATGCTCCGGATCGTCCAGGGCGGCCTCTATATAGGCGGTGTCCTCCAGCAATGTTTCCCTGCATTTTCTGATCTTTTCGGAAACGGAGCCCTTCAGCTGTGCTACCGAGGCCTTCAGCGCCCTGTCGTTTTTGGCGTTGATCACGTCGATCACCGCCTCTGCCTGGCTCAGATCCAGCCTGCCGTTCAAGAAGGCTCTTTTTGTAAACTCGCCTGGCTCCGCCAGACGGGCTCCCGCCCGCAGCACCGTATCCAACACCCGTTTCATCATGAGGATGCCGCCGTGGCAGTCGATCTCTATGGTGTCCTCTCCGGTATAGGATCTGGGGCCCTTCATGTTCAGCATCAGGACCTCATCCAGGATCTGTCCGGATGTTTCACGTGAAACATGTTCCTCTGCTGCCTGAGACAGGATAAATCCATAGTGAACCTTGTGGCTTTCCGAAAGCTCCGGCACACTGCCGTTTTTTTTGCGGAATATTTTCTTTGCGATCTCATAGCTTTCCGGACCGGAAATCCTGATGATTCCGATGCCGGATTCCGTAAGTCCCGTGGCGATGGCCGCAATGGTCTGACCGATCATAACTCTCGTTTCCTTTCCTTAATCCTGCCATGTTTTTCATGGCATAAAGGGATGCCCGAAGGGCGTTCCTTAATCCTGCCATGTTTTTCATGGCATAAAGGGATGCCCGAAGGGTATTTTCTATTTCAAAGGCTGCTTTGCCGGCGTTCCTGCTCTTCTCGGATATTCCCCGGGGGTATGCTTGATCTTTTCGATGATCAGCAGGGATCTGGCGATATCGCTTTCCGGAAGCGTATATTTTTCCACGCTGCAGACCTCCCCTCCCAAAAGCTTTATCGGACGTTTTGCCTCCTTGAGCTCTTCCTCCACATCTCCTGATTTATATGGAAGGAAAAGACCGTAGGGTTTTACCAGCGGCAGACAGTATTCGGAAAGGGTGGACAGATTGGCTACGGCCCTTGAAGTCACGATATCGAACTGCTCCCTGTAGCGCTTATCCTGGCCGATGTCCTCTGCCCTTCCGTGAAGGGTCCGGATCTCTGTCAGCTGCAGGGCTTCGATCACCTCGTCCAGGAATCTGAGGCGTTTCTTAAGGGAATCGAACAGGGTGATCCGAAGGTCCGGAAAGAAGATCTTCAGGATGATTCCCGGAAGTCCGGCCCCCGTTCCTACGTCGATCAGATCGATGTCGCCGGCCTCCAGAATCTCCCTGACGGCATCGCCGGCCTTGACGATGGCTAGACTGTCTATGATATGTTTTTGGACAAATTCGCTTTCCTCTGTGATGGCCGTCAGATTCATGACCTTGTTTTTTTCCGTCAGCATCTGATAATAGCAGAACAGCCTGCTGAGTTTTTCCTCATCAACAGAGATGCCCAGGGCTGTTGTCCCCGACTCCAGATTTTTTCTGAAGGTTTCTGAAATTTCCGTCATTTGTCCGTTCCTTTCCCCATCTGCTCCAGATAGATCATCAGCACGGAGATGTCCGCCGGGGATACCCCGGAGATTCTTCCTGCCTGGCCGATGTTTTCCGGTCTGATCTTGTTCAGCTTCTGTCTCGCCTCCAGCCGAAGGCCTGAAAGAGCTTCGTAATCCAGGTCCTTCGGCAGCTTCTTTTTTTCCAGCTTTTTAAAGTGCTCCACCTGCTGCATCTGCCGGCGGATATAGCCCTCATATTTGATCTCGATGTTCACCTGCTCGCAGACCCGCCAGGGAAGCGGTTTTCTTTGGCTGTCGATCTCCGAAAGCAGCTCATAGCTCAATTCCGGCCGTTTGATCAGCTCCGCAAAGCTGACGCCCCGGCTGTCCGGAAGAGTTGCGGAGCCGTGTTTTTCCAGGAAAGCGTTTACTTTTTCGTTGGAACCGGCAATGGTTTTTTCCATCCGCTCTATCTCTTCTGCGATCATGCGTTTCTTTTCCAGGAAGGCTTCGTATTCCTGCCGGGAAACCAACCCGATGCGGTAGCCGGTTTCCCGCAGCCGAAGATCCGCATTATCCTGCCTCAGCAAAAGCCGGTATTCTGCCCGGGAGGTCATCATCCGGTAGGGCTCGTGGCTTTCCTTGGTTACGAGATCATCGATCAGAACGCCGATATATCCGTCGGACCGGTCCAACACCACCTCTTCTCTGCCGCAAGCGGAAAGAGCTGCATTGACGCCTGCCATAAATCCCTGCACCGCCGCCTCCTCATATCCGGAGGAACCGTTGATCTGTCCCGCCGCATAGAGCCCGCTGATCTCCTTGAACTCCAGGGTAGGCCTCAGGCAGGTAGCGTCGATGCAGTCATATTCGATGGCATAGGCGTTCCGCACGATCTCCGCATGCTCAAAGCCTGGCATGGTCCGGATCATGGCGTGCTGGACGTCCTCCGGCAGAGAGGAGCTCATGCCGGAAAGATACATTTCATTTGTATAAAGGCCCTCCGGCTCCACAAAGATCTGATGCCGGTCCTTTTCCGGAAACTTGACCACCTTGTCCTCGATGGAGGGGCAGTATCTCGGCCCCGTTCCTACAATATCACCGGAAAACAGGGGAGAACGGCCGATATTGCTGCGGATGATCTCATGGGTTTTTTCGTTGGTATAGGTGAGCCAGCAGGACACCTGCTCCCGTTGGATATCCCAGGGCTCGTTGGAAAAGGAAAATGGACGAAGTTCCTCATCTCCCTTCTGCTCTTCCATCTTGCTGAAATCGATGCTCCTGCGGTCCACTCTGGCAGGCGTTCCTGTTTTGAATCTTCTCACGGGGATCCCCTGGGCCATCAGAGAGGCCGTCAGCTGATTTGCAGCCCTTAAACCGTTTGGCCCCGTGTGCTCGCTGACCTCTCCGTAGATACAGCGGGCGTTCAGGTAAACGCCGGTGCAGAGAATCACTTTTTTTGCATGATAAAAGGCTCCGGAGGTGGTTTTTACTCCGGCGATCTTTTTCTTGTCCTGTCCGGCTTTCTGCTCCGGCTGCCCATCGGCCCTTTCCTGTTCCGGGCAGGGCTCCGTCACAAGCTCAGCCACCTCTCCCTGTTTGATCCGGAGATTTTCCGTATTTTCCAGGGTCTTCCGCATCCTGCCGATATAGGCCATTTTGTCCGCCTGGGCTCTCAGGCTGTGTACCGCCGGACCCTTCGATTTATTCAGCATCTTGGACTGAATAAAGGTATCGTCGATGCACTTGCCCATCTCCCCGCCCAGAGCATCCAGCTCGCATACCAGATGTCCCTTGGAGGTGCCTCCGATATTGGGGTTGCAGGGCATCAGGGCGATGCTGTCCACGCTGACGGTAAATACCAGCGTCTTCAGTCCCAGCCTTGCGCAGGCCAGGGCGGCCTCGCAGCCTGCATGTCCCGCTCCCACGACGATCACGTCATAATATTCTTCAATATAATGATTCATAAACCTTCTGCCTTTCCAGTCCTTCTTCGGAGTTTCTATCAGGTCATTTGGATTTATTATACCGCAGCAGAGGAAAAATAAAAACCTTCTGAAACCAAATAAAGTCCCAGGAAATAAAAAAACTCCGCAGGAAGCCTCTGTTCCTGCGGAGCCATGTTTCTTTTTCGATCAGGCTTGTTTTGTATCCTTGCCCTTGCGCTTTAAGCAGATCACAACATGTCTGTAGGGCTCTTCTCCCTCAGATCTTGTGGTCACTTCCTTTTCGTTCTGCAGTGCGGAATGGATGATGCGCCGCTCATAGGGATTCATGGGCTCCAGCGCCACCGGCCGTCTGGTACGTTTTACCTTATAGGCAATGTTCTTTGCCAGAGTCTCCAGGGTCTCCTTCCGTCTTTCCCGGTAGTTTTCCGTATCTACCTTTACCCGGACATAGTCCTCCCGGTTTTTATTCACAACCTGGCTAGTAAGATACTGCAGCGCATCCAGGGTCTGTCCTCTTTTTCCGATGAGAACGCCCATGTCGTCTCCGGAAAGCTCCACGGAAAGCTCCTTTTCGTTTTCATCATAGGAGGTGGAGATCACAACGGGAAGCTGCATGCCTTCAAATACGGAGGAAAGAAATTCCATTGCCTTTTCCTCCATGGAGGGCTCCGGGATCTCCTTCAGGCAGGCGCTGATCACATAGGGCTTTGCGCCAAATCCCAGGATTCCGTTGCTTCCTGTTTCAACTACCTCATATTCGATATCCTCGGAAGCTGCTCCAAGCTCGATGCAGGCTTTTGTAATGGCTTCCTCAAGCGTCTTGGCTGAAACTTTAATCGGTTCCATCATGTTTCCTCCAAACTAATCTAACTGAACTGAATATCTGAAAAGCTTACTTTTTCTTTTCGTTTTTCTCATTGTATTTCTGTACCATCTGAGCTCTTTCCGCAATGGATCCGGTCTTATAATACTGATTGGAAGCTGCGATCTGCTCTTTGGTCCTGTCCAGGGCTGCCTGACGCTTTGCCTCTGCCCGGGCTTCCTTTTCCTGAAGCCGCTTGAGATCTTCCTCCGCGCTCTTTTCATTCACAGGGGGAAGTCCCTTTTTCGCCCGCTTTGCATTGACTTTTTCGATGTTTTTCTTAACCATCTCGTCAATGTCCATCTTTGCGAAATGACGGTTCAGAAGATACTGCTGCACGCCCATGATCAGGGAGGAAGCTACCCAGTAAACGCCGATACCGGATGCAAAGCTGAAGCAGAATACAACGGACATCAACGGGAACATCAGGTTCATGGTCTTCATGGTGCTGGCCGCCGGGTTGCTGTCGTCAAGCTGCATGGTCTGAGTAGACTGCATCAGCTTGGTGGCCAGATACTGAGAAAGACCTGCCAGGATCGGAATCACCAGAACCTGGGGAGACAAAAATCCGTTGATGGAAATATAAGCTCCCGGAGAGGTTGCCAGGTTGATTCCAAGGAAATTGTTCATTTCCGCGATGCTGGCTGCGTTCTGATTGATGGCGTCGGCCGCTGCCGGGAAATTGTTGGCAAGATCGGCCCACTGGTTGGGATTCAGGTTGTACAGAAAATCGATGATATGATTTTCCGTGGTAATGGTGTTACCGGAGATCCTGGCCTGGGTCAGAAGCTTTGTCAGGGCATCGCTGGAATGCGCGAACTTATCGACCGCATCAATGGCTTCCTGAGTGCCTCCGGCTGCCCCTGCGATGGCGTTTACCACATTGGTAAAATATTCCTTTACGGAAGGAACGTATGCAGGGATGTTCAGGATCACGCGATAAAGAGCAAAAATGATCGGCATCTGGATGAGCAGCTGGACGCATCCGCCAGTCATGCTGGTGCCGTATTTTTCGTAGACTGCCCTGATTTCTGCATTCTGCATCATCATGGCCTGCTGATCGTTTTCCCGGCCCTTGTATTTTTTCTGGATCGCAGTGATCTCCGGCTGCAGCGCCGTCATGATCTTCTGGGATTTTGACTGCTTGTAGGAAAGCGGCAGCATGATGATACGCGTCGCGATCGTAAACAGAATAATACAAAGTCCGATATTCACAAATCCGAAGCTGGAGGTAATACGGAAGATAAAGTCCATGATCACGCCCATCAGATCTGCGATCGGGCCTAAGATACCGCCCGTTTTGGTAAGAAAAATTGAAATGGGAACTGCCAAAATGAAACCTCCTCTTAAGGAACCGGGTCATAACCGCCTTTGGCAAAGGGATTGCATCTTAAGATCCTCCAGATTGCCAGCAGTAAACCTTTTCCAGCGCCGTACTTTTTGATTGCCTCAATGGCGTATTGAGAACAGGTAGGCGTGTAGATACAGTGAGTTCTTATTTTTAAGGGACTCAGATATTTCTGATAGCCCCTGATCAATTTGATACAAAGCTTTGCTATCATAATAAGATCACTTCGATTCTGAAATCATATCATCCCCGGAGAGGATGATGTTATGACGGGTAAGCAGCTTCAGATAGTCTCGTTCCAGACTATGATAGGATGCTTCCTTTGCCGGATTCCTGGCTACTATGATGATGTCGTATCCTGTCTTTGTTCTGTATTTGTTTAATCTGAAAATTTCTCTGATCTTTCTGGAAAAGGTATGCCGTACAACGCTGTTTCCGACTTTTTTGCTTACGCTAATACCGAGACGGAGGCCATCCCCATCTGTTTTCAAGACGTACATGACCATCAGTCCCGTAGCGAGGGAACGGCCGTTTTTATAAACTGCCTGATATTCCGTATTTTTTCTAAGAGACGGAAAACGTTTCATACCTTGACCTTTGGCTCCGGAAGGATTGCCCTTTCGGAATCCATAAAGTAAAGAAGGGACCGCTTCATGCGGTCCCCATACTAAGCATTAAGCTGATAATTTTGCTCTTCCCTTAGCCCTTCTGTTAGCCAGCACTTTTCTTCCGCCTGCGCTGCTCATTCTGGCTCTGAAACCATGAACCTTTGCTCTCTGTCTTTTCTTCGGCTGAAAAGTCATTTTCATGATTTACCACCTCCTAACATTCTAACTCAAACTTAGACAGTAAAAACATCTTACCCATTATATAGATAAATGGGAATATCTGTCAACCAAAAAAGCAAAATATTTCCGCAGAAAACAGGTCTTTTTTTGAAACTACAGGATGTAGATCATTTTCGTTCTATATATTGTGCCATA
Organism: uncultured Lachnospiraceae bacterium; assembly: GCA_944381405.1. Lineage (GTDB taxonomy): Bacteria > Bacillota > Clostridia > Lachnospirales > Lachnospiraceae > Avilachnospira. The sequence goes on from CALWLA010000011.1 coordinate 62,136, forward strand.
CCTTTTTCAGGCATCCCAGCACCGCCGCACAGAGGATGGCTGCCACCACTGCTTCCGGGATTCCCTGGGTCAGAATCACCCCAGAGATCACCTTTGACAGCAAGGAAACATTTACCTCTCTGGCGCTCGCATAGGCCTCTCCGTAAAGGAGGTAGATGCCTCCCATGACCAAAATCGTATTGGTCAGGGATCCGGCCGCTCCGCAGATCATGTTTGCAGCCGACGGCGCGAGTTTTGTTTTATGCTTGAAAAACCAGTGGACGGCCCATGCCGAAAGACCGATCATCACTCTGGAAAAAATACAGATGATCAAACACTTGATGATCCTGCTGAAAAAGGAAGGCTCCTCCGCCAGCATGGGAATCGGCACAAAGGGTGAAAACACAAAGCTGGTGAGGTTTGGAGACATGGTATTCTTCCACATGGATACGATACCGAATACGAGCCCAAGAAAGGCGCCCCGCTTTGGTCCCAGCAAAACGGCTCCTATGATCACGGGGATATGAATGATGGTAGCGTTGATCACTCCCAGGGGGATAAATCCCAAAAATGGAACAAAGGACATGATGATGATCAAACCTGTCAGAATACCGGTAAATACCATTTGAAACTGTCTGTTTCTTCCGTCCATGCTGCTCCTCTCCGGCCTTTTCAGTGCCTTTTCCATATGCTCCTGCGGCAATTTTTTTCAGTGTTTACATAAATTTCCACAGTTTGTGGATAAATTGTGGATAACTTTTATAAGCATCTCCAATTTTATTCCTTTTTTTTATCAATGACAAGTTTTTCCGAAAACTTTGTTAGGATTCTTGAAAGCAAACCTATTTTAAGGTAGAATATATAAGATATGATTTGAATGTATAATATAAATAAGGAAGAAACTCTTTTAAAAAGGTCTGAAATATGGGAATAAAAGAACTGAAAGAAATATGGCCCGGTATTTTACAATACATGCGGGAAGAATATGATATCTCGGATGTTTCCTTCCGAACCTGGCTCGATCCGCTCCTGATCTACAGCTGCGACGGCCGGAAGATCATCCTCATCGTTTCGGATACCGTCACCAGAGACTACCTCCAGAAACGCTATCACAAGATGCTTCAGGTAGCCATCGAGGAAAAGACCGGGATTTCCTTTGAGCTCTGTTTTCTGCTGCAGGAGGAGATCGATAGCCAGAAAAACGGCACAGAGGAAAAAACGAAAAAGCTGATACACACCCCGGAGGATGTCAACGAGGAACTTCTGCGAAAGGCAAACCTCAATCCAAAGTATACCTTTGACAATTTCGTAGTTGGCCCCAACAACAACCTTGCCCATGCAGCAGCTGTCGCTGTTGCGGAAAGCCCGGGACAGGCATACAAGATCCTTTATATCTACGGAGGCGTTGGTCTCGGAAAGACCCATCTGATGCATGCGGTCGCCCACTATATCCTGAAAAACAACCCGAGCTCCAATATCCTCTATGTGACCTCTGAAACCTTTACCAACGACTATATCGAGTCCATCCGGAACAACAATGTAAAGGGAGGCTTCAACACCTCTGATTTCAGAAACAAATACAGGGATCTGGACGTGCTCCTCATCGACGATATCCAGTTTATCACCGGAAAGGTCAGTACCCAGGAGGAATTTTTCCACACCTTCAACGCCCTGAATGAACGGAACAAGCAGATCATCATCTCCTCCGACAAGCCGCCAAAGGCCATCGAAGGGCTTGAGGAACGCCTGCGGTCCAGATTTGAATGGGGCCTCATGGTGGACATTCAGCCGCCGGATTTTGAAACCCGCATGGCCATCCTTCGGAAAAAGGAAAACCTGGAGGGCTACAACATTGACAATGAGGTCATCAAGTATATCGCCACCAACATCAAGTCCAATATCCGTGAGCTGGAAGGCGCTCTGACCCGTATCGTGGCAAAATCCAGGCTGGAGCATATCAGCATCGATGTGGAAATGGCCGAGCGCATCCTTTCGGACTATATCGGCAATACAGAAGGGAAAAAGGAGCTGACGCCGGAACGGATCATCAAGACTGTAGCGGATCACTTCAGCTTGAGCGTACTGGAGATCTGCTCCCAGAAAAAGGTAAAGGAGATCACCTACCCCAGGCAGATCGCCATGTATCTCTGCTGCACCATGACCAACGTTCCCCTGGAACAGATCGGTAAAGCCCTGGGAGGACGGGATCACTCCACCATCATGCATGGAAGGGACAAGATCAGCAGCGCCCTGAATAAAGACCAGCAGCTTCGCTCCGTCATCGAGATCCTCCAGAAAAAGCTTTCGCCACAGTAAGAAAGCTTTTCCGGATAAAAAAATAAGTTATCCACATTTTTGTGGATAAGTATGTGGATAAGGCTGTGATTTTTCTGTTGAAAAGCTGTGTAATCCTGTTTATGAATTTTTAACGATCGATTTTTCCACAAACAGGAACATGGCTTTTACCGAACCGGAAAAAGGAACCTGACAGCTGCTTCTGGACCTTGTCCACTTCTTCCGGATTTTTTCCGGGTTCCATCAACCGGATCTTTCACAGCCAAAAAGGCTTTCAGATCAACGGTTATCACGGGATTTCCACAAATCCACAGCTTCTTTTAAAGAATACTTCTATCAAAATAAAAAGAAAGACAGCAAACAGAAAAACTGGGAAAGGAACCTTTTCATATGAAACTCAATTTTAAAAGAGAGGACCTTTTGAATGCCATCAACATCGTATTGAAGGCAGTTTCTTCCAAAACGACCATGCCGATCCTGGAATGTATCCTGATCGAAGCAGGAACCCGGGGCGTATATCTGACGGCAAACGATATGGAACTCGGAATCGAAACAAAGGTTTCTAACTGCGAGGTACTCGAGGAAGGAAAAACCGCCATCGAGGCAAAGCTTTTTTCAGAGATCGTCCGCAAGATCTCTCTGGAGGACGATTCAAATGTTTCCTTAAGCTCTGATGGAACCATTGTGACCATCGTCTGCGACAACTCCACCTTCCGGATTCAGGAAAAGGATCCGGATCAGTTTCCGGAGCTGCCCTCCATCGATCAGGAGCATTATATCACCCTCTCCCAGTTTACCTTAAAGGAGCTGATCCGGGATACGATCTTTTCCATTTCTCCCAACGATTCCAACAAGATGATGACGGGAGAGCTGTTTGAGGTGCAGGGAGATCATCTGAAGGTGGTTTCTCTGGACGGACATCGTATCTCCATCCGCAATACGGTGCTGAGAGACCGGTATGAGGATGTAAAGGTGATCATCCCGGGAAAGACCCTGAACGAGGTTTCCAAGATTCTTGCGGGGGACAACGAAAAGGAAGTGGTCATCTTCTTTTCCAAGAATTATGTGCTCTTTAAGTTTGAGGATACCTCCATGGTATCCAGGCTGATCGACGGAGAATATTTCAAGATCGACTCCATGCTTTCCTCAGACTATGAAACAAAGGTAACTGTCAACAAAAAGGAATTCCTGGACTGCATCGAGCGCTCCACGATCCTCATCCGGGAAAGCGATAAAAAGCCTCTGATCATGAACATCGAGGATTCCTCCATGAGCCTTAAGATGAATTCCATGATCGGCACCATGGACGCTCAGATTCTGATTCACAAAGAGGGACGGGACCTGATGATCGGCTTTAACCCCAAGTTCCTTCTGGACGCTTTGCGGGTGATCGACGATGAAGAGGTGTGTCTCTATATGACCAATCCAAAGGCTCCCTGCTTTATCAAGGATCAGGAGGAAAATTATATCTATCTGATTCTGCCTGTGAACTTTAACCCGGCATCCTACTAATACGGCATGATCATCGAATCCATCGAGCTCAAGGACTTCCGGAACTATGAGGAACTCCTGCTTCATCTTGACAAGGGAATCAATATCCTTTATGGGGACAACGCCCAGGGAAAGACAAATGTTCTGGAGGCCCTTTATGTAGGCTGTACCTCAAAGTCTCATAAGTCTGTCAAGGACAGGGAGCTGATTCGTTTTTCCATGGAGGAAGCGCATCTGAAGCTGAATCTTCTGAAAAGGGACGTTCCCTACCGCATCGACATGCACATAAAAAAGAATAAATCCAAGGGAATCGCCTTAAACGGCGTGCCCATCCGGAGGGCCTCCCAGCTTTTCGGAATCGCCAACGTGGTATTTTTTTCTCCCGAGGATCTGTACATTATCAAAAACGGTCCCTCGGAACGAAGAAAGTTCATGGATATGGAGCTTTGCCAGCTGGATAAGCTTTATGTGCATCATCTGATTTCCTATAACCGGGTCCTCAGCCAGCGGAACAAGCTTTTGAAGGAGCTTGTGCCGGAAACGGAAGGCATGACGATGCTGGAGATCTACGACGAACAACTGGAAAAATACGGCGTTGAGCTGATCCGCATCCGGGAAGGATTTATCAGAAAGCTGAATGAAGTGGTTCAGGAGATTCACGAAAGGCTTACGGACGGCAGGGAAAGGCTTACCGTGGTATATGAAAAAAATACGGAGGCAGATGGCTTCCGACAGGCCTTAAAGCGTGTCCGGCAGAATGAGCTTCGCCAGAGAGTCAGTCTTCTTGGTCCCCATCGGGACGATCTTTCCTTTCTGGTAAACGGAACCACGGATATCCGCCATTTTGGCTCCCAGGGACAGCAGCGGACTGCGGCTCTGAGCCTGAAGCTGGCGGAGATCAGGCTGATGGAAGCTGAGACAGGGGATACGCCTTTGCTTTTGCTGGACGACGTGCTTTCCGAGCTGGATCGTACCAGGCAGAACATGCTCCTTTCCTCCATCAAAAACATTCAGGCCGTGATCACCTGCACGGGTCTTGATGATTTTATAAATAACCGGTTTCATATTGATAAGATTTTTAAGGTGCAGAACGGCACCGTAACAGGAGAGAACTAATGTCAGAAGAAAAGAATTTTGAAGTCAATAACGGACATAATCAGGATGAATATGACGCCTCTCAGATTCAGATTCTGGAGGGGCTTGAGGCTGTCCGGAAGCGTCCCGGTATGTACATCGGGTCTACTTCTCTGACAGGCCTTCACCATATGGTATATGAGATCGTGGATAACGGCGTGGACGAAGCCCTTGCCGGTTTTTGTCATGAGATCACCGTCACCATCAGGGAGGACAATTCCATCATGGTGGAGGATGACGGAAGAGGTATTCCGGTGGATATCCAGAAAAAGGCCGGAAAGCCTGCAGTAGAGGTGGTATTTACCATTCTTCATGCAGGAGGCAAGTTCGGAAACGGCGGCTATAAGGTATCCGGCGGACTCCACGGCGTTGGCGCTTCCGTTGTAAACGCCCTTTCCGAATGGCTGGAGGTCAAGGTCTATAAAAATGGCAAGGTCTATCAGCAGCGTTATGAGCGGGGAAAGGTCATGTATCCCCTGAAGGTGGTGGGGGACTGCGATCCGGAAAAACATGGCACCACCGTGTGCTTCAAGCCTGATGCCGAGATCTTTGAGGAAACGGTTTTTGATTACAAGACCATCAAGACCAGGCTTCGGGAGACGGCCTTCCTGACAAAGGGACTGAAGATCCGGGTCATCGATCAGAGAGAGATTCCTCATGACCGCACCTTCCACTACGAAGGAGGCATCAAGGAATTCGTCCAGTATCTGAACCGGGCAAACGTTCCCCTTTATACAAATATCGTTTACTGCGAAGGCGAGCGCCATGGCATCTATGTGGAAGTTGCCATGCAGCATACGGACGCCTATACGGAAAATATCTACAGCTTTGTCAACAACATCAATACGCCGGAGGGCGGTACTCATCTGACGGGCTTTCGGAATGCCCTGACAAAGACCTTTAACGATTATGCCAGAAGCAACAAGCTTCTGAAGGACAGCGACCAGAACCTTTCCGGAGAGGATATCCGGGAAGGCCTTACGGCCATCATCTCCGTCAAGATCGGAGATCCCCAGTTTGAGGGACAGACCAAAATGAAGCTGGGTACCTCTGAGGCGAACATCGCGGTCAATCAGATCGTTTCCGAGCAGCTGACCTATTTCCTGGAGCAGAATCCCCAGGTAGCAAAGATCATGTGCGAAAAGTCCATTCTGGCACAGCGGGCAAGGGCTGCTGCAAGAAAGGCCAGGGAGCTCACCAGAAGAAAATCCGTTCTGGAGGGCGCCGGACTTCCCGGAAAGCTGGCAGACTGCTCTGAAAAGGATCCGGAAAAATGCGAGATCTTCATCGTAGAGGGAGACTCTGCCTTGGGACCTGCGAAAAACTGCCGGGACTCCCGTTTCCAGGCGGTGCTGCCCTTAAGAGGAAAGGTGCTGAACGTCGAAAAGGCGAGACTGGACAAGATCTATGCCAACAAAGAGATCCAGGGCATGATCACCGCCTTTGGAACAGGAATCCACGAGGATTTCGACATTACAAAGCTCCGCTATAACAAGATCATCATCATGACCGATGCGGATGTGGACGGAGCCCATATATCCACCCTGATGCTGACCTTCCTGTACCGGTTCATGCCGGAGCTCATCAAGCAGGGACACGTTTATCTGGCTCAGCCGCCCCTTTATTACATCCGGAAAAATAAAAAGCTGTATTACGCCTACAACGACGCGGAGAGAGATAACCTCCTGGCCCAGGTAGGAAAGGACGCGGATGTACAGCGGTTCAAGGGTCTTGGTGAAATGGAGGATCAGGAGCTTTCTGAAACCACCATGGATCCGGAAACCAGGACCCTGCTTCGGGTGAACATGGACGAGGACGCTCTCTCGGAGCTGGATCTGACCTTTACGACTCTCATGGGAGACCAAGTAGAGCCCAGGCGCGAATTCATCGAGGAAAATGCAAAGTACGTTCAGAACCTTGACGTATAAGGTTAGAAAAGAGACGATATGGAACCGAATGTATATGATAAAGTAAAAAACGTCGATCTGAAAAACACCATGGAAAGCTCTTATATAGACTATGCCATGTCTGTTATCGTATCGAGAGCCCTGCCTGACGTCAGGGACGGTCTGAAACCCGTTCAGAGGCGTATCCTGTATGCAGCCATGAACATGGGGGCTACGGCGGAAAAGAAGACGAAAAAGTGCGCCACCATCGTAGGTGAGACTATGGGTCATTTCCATCCCCATGGCGATTCCTCCATTTACGGCGCTCTGGTAAACCTGGGACAGCCCTGGTCTACCCGCTATCCCCTGATCGACAAGCAGGGTAACTTTGGATCCGAGGACGGAGATTCGCCTGCGGCCATGCGTTATACCGAGGCCAGATTAAGCAAGCTGGCCATGGAGATGCTGGACGGAATCAATAAGAACACGGTGGATTTCGTCCCCAACTTCTCCAATGAAAAGGGCTATGATGAGCCCACCATCCTTCCTGCCAGGATTCCCAACCTCCTGGTAAACGGCACTACGGGAATCGCCGTGGGCATGGCTACCAATATTCCGCCCCACAATCTGAGAGAGGTCATCGGGGCCGCCGTAAAGATGATCGATAACCAGGTCCTGGAAGACAGGGATACGGATATTTCCGAGCTTTTAAAGATCGTGAAGGGTCCGGATTTCCCCACGGGAGCAGAGATTCTCGGCACAAAAGGAATCGAAGAGGCTTACCGCACCGGCAGAGGAAAGATCCGCATGCGGGCTGTCTGCGATATCGAGACCCTTCCAAACGGAAAATCCGTGATCACCGTAAAGGAACTGCCTTATATGGTGTTCCGTTCCAGGGTCATCGAAAACATCGCGGACCTTGTAAAGGAAAAAAAGATCGACGGAATCACCGCGATTCACGATACCGTCGGTAAAAATTCCGATTCAAAGATCAAGATCGAGCTGCGCAGGGATGTCAATCCCCAGGTGATTCTGAATCAGCTGTACAAGCATACCCAGCTGCAGGATACCTTTGGCGTGATCATGCTGTGCATCGTGGGAGGCGAGCCCAAGGTCCTGAATCTGAAGCAGGTGCTGGTGGAATATCTGAAGCACCAGGAAAATGTCGTGACCAGAAGGACCCAGTTCGATCTGAAAAAAGCAGAGGAACGGGCGCATATCCTGGAAGGATTGCTGAAGGCGCTGGAGCATATCGACGAGATCATCAAGATCATCCGGGCCGCTGATGACGGCGAGGAAGCAAAGCAGAAGCTGATGGAGGCCTTTGGCTTTACTGATGCTCAGGCCCAGGCCATCGTTGACATGCGGCTTCGGGCCCTGACAGGCCTGGAAAGGCATAAGATCGAAGCGGAGTTCAAGGAGCTTTCCGAAAAGATCGCTTATTACCGAGAGATCCTGGGAGACCATAAAAAACTGCTCTGCGTCATCAAGGACGAGATCTCCGCCATCGCGGACAAATTCGGAGATGACCGCAGGACCAGCATCGGCTATGACAGCGACCTGGATCTGGAGGATCTGATTCCGGATGACGACACAGTGATCACCATGACCCGTCTCGGATATATCAAGCGCATGGAAACCGACAATTTCAAGGCTCAGAACAGGGGCGGCAAGGGCATCAAGGGCATGCAGACCATCGAAAACGACAACATCGAGGATCTGCTGATGACCACAAATCACCATTATCTGATGTTCTTTACCAATACCGGAAAGGTATACCGCCTGAAGGCCTATGAGATTCCGGAGGCCTCCAGAACAGCCAGAGGAACGGCCATCGTCAATCTGCTGCAGCTGCAGCCGGAGGAAAAGATCACGGCCATCATTCCGATCCGGGAATACGAAGAAAACAAATATCTGCTGATGGCTACAAAGCAGGGCATGATCAAGAAAACCCCGCTGGTGGATTATGCAAACGTCAGAAAGAACGGCCTGCAGGCCATTGTCCTGCGGGAGGGAGACGAGCTCATCGAGGTGAAATTCACCGACGATACCCAGGACATCCTTCTGGTGACAAAGTACGGCATGTCCATCCGCTTCCATGAAACCGATGTGAGATCCACAGGCCGGGTTTCCATGGGCGTCATCGGCATGCACTTTGGAAAATCCGGGGATGAGGTCATCGGCATGCAGGTTTCAGACCAGGGCGATTATCTCCTGGTGGTTTCTGAAAACGGCATGGGTAAGCGGACGGAGCTTTCGGAGTTCAAGCCCCAGGGAAGAGGCGGCAAGGGAATCCTCTGCTACAAGCTGACGGAAAAGACCGGAACCATCGTGGGCGCAAAGCTCTGCAGCGACGAGGGGGACATCATGCTGATCACCAACGAGGGCATTATCATGCGGACCCCCATTTCCTCCATTTCCGTCATCGGAAGAAATACCCAGGGCGTCAGGATCATGAACGTGGATACGGAGCATGATGTGAGAGTCGCCAGCATCGCAAAGGTCAGAAGCGAAGACGCGGAGGACCTGGATCCGGAGGAGGAATCCTCCGATCAGGAATTTGAAGAAGACAGCGAAGAATAAAAAGGCAGGTTTCAGCTATGAATAGACCCCGCATTGGCATTGCGGCAAATTTAAGGACCATTGGCAGCGATATGCCGGGCATGTATTTCTCCTATGTGAGCCACGATTATGTGGAGGCTCTGGAAAGGAGCGGAGCCATTCCGGTGATGCTGCCGGTGCTGAAGGATCTGGATCTTCTGCGGCAGCAGATGGAGGGCCTTTCCGGAATCCTTCTGCCGGGAGGCTATGACATCGATCCCATGCTTTACGGCGAACAGCCTGTCATCGGTCAGGATTTCGCCATGGCAGAGGTGGACCGGTTCAGCATCCGGATGCTGCAGGAGGCAGATGCCATGGGACTTCCGGTGCTGGGGGTCTGCAAGGGAATCCAGGTGATCAACGTGGCCTTTGGCGGGACGCTCTACCAGGATCTTCCAAGACAAAAGGAGGGCTGCCTGCAGCATTCTCAGAAGGCACCCCGTTATAACCCTTCCCACTATGTGTCCATCGAAGCCGGAAGCTTTCTTTCGGAGCTGTTTCCGGCGCGGATCGCTGTCAATTCCTTCCATCATCAGGCGGTAAAGGAGCCTGCAAAGGGCTTTCGGGTGACTGCCCGGGCGGAGGACGGCGTCATAGAGGCCATCGAAAAGGAATCCGGCACCTTTATGCTGGGCGTCCAGTGGCATCCGGAAATGATGGCAAAATTTGATGATCCACAAATGCTCAGGCTGATTGAAGGATTTGTGGATCAATGCAAAAAAGCATAAAAAAGATGTGGAAAAGCGTCAGAAAAGAGAAAGTCCTCAGACCTTAATGGCCTGAGGGCTTTTTTTCCATCATGTCCCGTTCTGTGGTCAGATCTGCATGGAGCAGGGCGCCGAAGATCACCCCAAAGGGCAGTAGGGTGATCCAGATGGCTCTTCCCCCTGCCAGATGGCAGAAAAGGGTTCCGATGACTGCGCCGAATATGAAAAAGATCAGCATCCAGAAATGCTTGAAAAGCCGGATCCGGTAGGATTTGTCCGCAGCATGCCGGTGCTTCAGCTCCCGGGCGATGCCGATTCCGATCTGGCGGATATGGTTTGTGGCAAAGGTGGTGGCCACCGGAATGCCCTCCGCCTGCCGGAAGGTATTGTACTGCATGGAAGCGATGAAGTTGATGGCCACCTGGGATATCTGAACGGGAGCGGAATCCGGTACAAAGCCAAGAAGGATCACCGCAGACATCTCGATGGCGATCAGAAGGGTGTCCCACCGCATGGGCAGCCTGTGCTTCACCGGATTTGGGAGCAGCTCGGAAACCACTGCGCCCATGAGATAGGCGGTGATGGGAATCAGATAATAAAAGGCCTTTGCAAATTCGCCGGAACCAAAGGCCATGCTCATCAGCACCACGTTGCCTGTCTGGGCATTGCAGAATACATTTCCTCGCAGCAGGTAGGTATAAGCGCCGAAGATCCCGCCGATGGCGATCAGGGTATAGTAGACCCAGTCCCGTTCACACATGAGATAATAGGTACCATTTTTTTCTTTTCGTCTGATGGATATTTTCATGGAATTGCCTCCGAAATCCAAAAGGTTGCTTTTTAAACCAATCTATTATATCATAAAACGAAAAAATGTAATCCAGGAAGGAACGATATGAAAAAAAAGCTGTTTTATCATAGATCCGGTGTTCTGATGCCGGCGGCCCTGTGTCTTTTGATGCTGCTTTCCGCCTGCGGCGATCAGTCAGGAAAAACTGTGGAAGCATCCAGTGAGACGGTGACGGAAGAGACAGAGGCTGGGGAAAAAAACACCGCTTCCGGACAGGCAGAAGCTCCCTCTTCGGAAAATCAGGAGGCATCCGGCAGCAGGCCCTATGTCATGGTGGAACAGCAGTATGCCTCTCATTATGATGAGGAAACGGGTAAGCTGCTCTCCTCTGCCGAATATCCGAAGCTTGTGCTCCGGAATCCGGAAGCTTTTCCTGCGCTTTCACAGGCGCTGGCAAACTGGTCTGATGCCCAGGAAGCTTACGTTCTGGAAGAGGAAAACAATCTGTTTTCCGCAGCAGGTGAAGCGGCAGCAGAAAATCCGGATTTTTCAGGATATA
>CALWLA010000012.1 GCA_944381405.1 uncultured Lachnospiraceae bacterium
CGAGAATCCTTTGGTAATTCTTCGAGGTAATTTCCATGAGTGCCAGGCACGGAACCGTCTGCAGCAGAAAAAGGGTGCTGCAGGCGGTATTTTTATCTCGGAATATTTTCTGAACTTCGTTGTACCCCTGGGTTGATTGTTTTGAAATTTCTGCGTATAATAGAGCAGTAGTTATAGAACACACGCGGCAGATCATATCTTAAGATTGATGTTTAAAATCTTCATATCTTTCAGCCATATGATTTCTTTTCCAAATATTCGGGAGGTTTTATGAGAGAAAAACTAAACACATTATCCGTACAGAAGCTGAGAGACCTTGCGAAATCCGCAGGCATTCCCTTCAGCGGTTTAAAAAAGTCGGAGCTGGTGGAGCTGTTATGCGCGGCGGCGGAAAGGGAAGCTGCTGAGGATCAGCAGGAGGAAAGACCTGCGCCGGAGCACAGGAGAGTCGTTCACAGATCAGAGCACCGGGAGTACCCGGCTTCCAAATCTCCTTCGCCCATCTTTCCCTTTGACAGTGAAACGGTACCGGATTTTTCCGCATTGGATTCCGGCATCGAGGCCAGCGGCGTGCTGGAGGTGGTGACCGACGGCAATTTTGGCTTCATCCGTTCAGACCATTACCTGCCCGGAGATGACGACGTATATGTTGCCCCCAGCCAGATCCGGAAGTTCAACCTGAAAACAGGAGATATCGTCACCGGAAACCGCAGGGTCCGGAACTCCACCGAGCGTTTTGCGGCGCTGCTGTATGTGACCAGCGTCAACGGCTGTCCGGTGGACCGGATGGAAAGACGTCCGGATTTTGAAGACCTGACGCCGATCTTCCCGAATCGGAAGATCCATCTTGCCGAGGGCAATCTAGCCAGCATCCCTCTGCGGATCATGGACCTTCTGGCGCCCATCGGTCGGGGACAGCGAGGCATGATCGTTTCGCCGCCAAAGGCAGGAAAGACCACCCTGCTGAAGCAGGTGGCCAAGGCCATCCTCCAGTCGGAGCCGGATATGCATCTGATCATCCTGCTGATCGACGAGCGGCCGGAGGAGGTGACGGACATCCGGGAGGAGGTTACCGGCGACAATGTGGAGGTGGTGTACTCCACCTTTGACGAGATGCCGGAGCGGCACAAGCGGGTGGCTGAAATGGTGATCGAGCGGGCAAAGCGCCTGGTGGAGATGGGACAGGATGTGACGATCCTGCTGGATTCCATTACCCGTCTGGCCAGGGCCTGCAACCTGGTGGTACCCCCCTCAGGAAGGACCCTTTCCGGCGGACTGGATCCCACGGCCCTGTATATGCCGAAACGGTTCTTCGGCGCGGCCCGGAATATCCGGGAGGGCGGTTCCCTGACGATCCTTGCCACGGCGCTGATCGACACCGGCAGCCGGATGGACGACGTGATCTACGAGGAATTCAAGGGTACCGGCAACATGGAACTGGTACTGGATCGGAAGCTTTCCGAGCGGCGGATCTTCCCCGCCATCGATATCCTGAAGAGCGGAACGAGACGGGACGATCTTTTGCTGGAGCCTGAGGAGCAGGAAGTAGCAGCCCTGATTCGGAAGGCCACCGGCCTTCAGAAGCCGGAGGAGGTCGTGGAAAACGTGTTGAACGGCTTCTCCCGCACCAAAAACAACATGGAAGTAGTGGAGCTGGCCAAAAAGGGTCTTCTGGTATAAGTTTAAAAAAGGGTTCCTGCTTTAATGATCTTTTAATGAAAAAGACCTACAATAAAGGCATCAGAAAGAAAAACAACGCCTGTGAAAAAACGGGCGAAGGAAAGACGGAGGAACCGGAAATGAAAAAATATATCGTGATCGGAATCGTGGCAGCGGCGCTGGCAGGCTGCGGCAATCAGCAGCAGACGGCCATGACCCAGCCCATCGTAACAGAGGCCATAAGCGCTCAGGCTCAGACGGAGCAGACGCAGGCGGAGACAGAGCAGGCTCAGGCGGACCAGTCTCAGACCGGGCAGCCCCAGACGGAACAGTCCCAGGCTGCGGCAGGCACAGAGGCAGCCTCCCTTTATACCGGAGATCCGGCAACGGACGAGGAAAACTACTACAGGATCAAGGCGGAAAAGGAAGCGGTGGATGTGGAGATCGACAGACTTGAGGCATCCTTCCGCATAGGCGATCTTGCGGCAGAGGAATTCCGGGCCCAGAAACAGGCGCTGGAACGCCAGGAAAATGAACTGGAATACCAGGAAGAGCTTTTGGAGCATGCAGTGGATCTGGCATATATGCAGGCAGGGGAGGCGCTCCCGGAGGGAGATGTACGCACGCTCCTGCAGCAGGACGCAGAGCTGGAGCGGCAGGAAAACGAGCTGGAGCTGGAGATGGACGCCCTGGAACGGTCTTACCGGAACAGCGAGATCCAGAGAGAGGACTTTATCAGCCAGATGACGGAGCTTCTGCGCAGCGAAGAGGAGCTGGAGCGGCAGGGCGACCGGATCGAGCGGGCGCTGGAACTGCAGGGCTTTGACGATTGATGAAACCAGGAAAGGGCCTTCGACGGCGGGGAGATATACCCGGCGGGTCGAAGGCCCTTTTTTGCGCCCTATGGCGTTTTTTTAAGCAGGGGTCTGTGCTGAACCCTTATTCGAACAGCAGTTTTGCGATCTGCACCGCATTGGTGGCGGCTCCCTTCCGGATCTGGTCTGCACAGCAGAAGAGGGAAAGGGAACGGTCATAAAGGGGTTTTGGAGCGGAGAGGTCTCTCCGGATCCGGCCCACATAGACCAGATCCTGATCGCTGGTGAGAAGGGGCATGGGATATTTCTGCTCCTCCGGCACATCCCAGAGCTTTACGCCAGGAGCCTCTGCCAAAAGCTCTCTGGCTTTTTCCGGAGTGATCTCCTTTTCAAATTCCAGGGTGATGCTTTCAGAATGGGAGCGGAGGATCGGTACCCGGACGCAGGTGCAGTTCACCAGCAGGCTGTCGTCGTGGAGCATCTTCCGGCCCTCGTTCTGCATCTTCATTTCCTCTGAGGAATAGCCCAGCTCGTCAAAGCCGCCGATCTGGGGGATCAGGTTGTAGGCGATGGGATACTGGAAGACCTTCTGGCTCAGGGGGGTTCCCTCAGCCATGGCGGTCACCTGGTTCAAAAGCTCGTCGATGCCGTCCTTTCCCGCGCCGCTGACCGCCTGATAGGTGGAGACGATCATCCGCCGGATGCGGGCATACCGGTGCAGGGCCCCCACCGCCGTCAGGGCGATGATGGTGGCGCAGTTGGGGTTTGCAATGAGGCCCTTGGCGCTTTTGACATCCTCGGGGTTGATCTCCGGAATCACCAGGGGAACCTCCGGATCCAGACGGAAGGCGCTGGAGTTATCCACCACCTGGACGCCCATCTCTGCCGCAAGAGGCAGATATTTTTTTGCGATGTCGTTTTCTGCAGCCCCCAGCAGAAGATCCAGCCCTTGGAACCGGGCGGGATCCGTTTCCTCTACGGTCCATTCCTGTCCAAAGGCGGAAAGACGGCTTCCGGCGCTGCGGGGGCCTGCAAAGAGCCGCAGGTCCTTGGGAGAAAAGCCCTGCTCCTGGAGGACCGTCAGCATCTGACGGCCTACGGCTCCGGTTGCTCCTAAAATTCCGATATTAAGCTGTTTCATGGCTGTCCTCCTGAATGAAATTATGATAGATGATGGAAATGGCTTTTTCAAAGTCCTTGTTTTCCACGCCCACGATGATGTTGATCTCGTCGCTGCCCTGAGCGATCATACGGATATTGACGCCGCTGTTTCCCAGGGCGGCAAAGAGCCGTCCCGAGGTACCGGGCCTTGCGCTCATGTTCCGGCCTACGGTGGCGATCAGGGCGATGCCCTCCACCAGCCGGATGCTGTCAGGCTTTACGGTTTCTTTGATCTCCGCGATGATCTCATAGATGTTGCTGCGGACGTCGCTGCCCTGTACGATGACGCTGAAGGAATCGATGCCGCTGGGAATATGCTCCACGCTGACGTTGTATTTTTCAAAGACGCTCAGGGTCTTCCGGATGACGCCTACCGCGTTGGACATGTGCTTCTGGTAGATCTCCACCGCCACAAAATCCTTCTTTCCGGCGATACCGGTGATGAGGCTGTCCACAGGATCGTTCTCGATGGCGTCCATGATGATGGTGCCGGGATCCTGGGGCCGGTTGGTGTTGAGGATATGGATGGGGATATTGCGTTTCCTGATGGGGAAGATGGCGTCCTCATGCAGCACGCTGGCGCCCATGTAGGAAAGTTCCCGCAGCTCCTCGTAGGTGATCCGCTGGATGTTTTTCGGGTTCTTGACGATCCGGGGATCCGCCATCAGGAAGCCGGAAACGTCAGTCCAGTTTTCGTAAACGTCCGCATTGAGGCACCGGGCCAGAATGGAGCCGGTAATATCGGAGCCGCCCCGGGTCATGACCCGGATATGGCCGTCCGGGGTGCTGCCGTAAAATCCAGGCATGACAAAATGCTGGTGCCGGGCCAGGATCGTCTTCAGCCGTTCCGAGGTGTCCTCATAATTGAAGCTGCCGTCATAACGCATGGAGATCACGTCCCTGGCGTCCACGAAGGGAAAGCCCAGGTAATCCGCCATCAGCTTTGCGGTAAAGTATTCTCCGCGGCTCACCAGCTCATCCAGGGACAGCTCCGGAAGCCGCTCCTCCAGCTGCCGCAGCTCCCCTTCGATGGGAGTCGCAAGTTGAAGCTCCTGTTTGATCTCCAGGAAGCGCTCCTCGATCATGCGGAAGAGGGGCACATAGTCTACATGGTATTCGATATGGGCGTGGCAGAGGTACAGAAGATCCGTGATCTTATTGTCCTTGGCGTCCTTCCTGCCGGCGGCGGAAACCACCACAAAGCGTCTTGCGGGATCGCTTTCGATGATCCCTTTTACCTTCTGAAACTGGCTGGCGGAGGCTACGCTGCTTCCGCCGAATTTTGTGATCTTGAGCATGTCAGTCTGTTCTCCTGTTCTTCCGTCCCTGCCGGGGACGCGGTTATCGTTTATAAAGCGCATTCAAAGGCCAGGAACGTGCCAGCCTCCTTTGCGGCTGCGGCAAGCTGCGCCAGGGTACCCTCCCGCCGGCTTCCGTCAGCAAAGTAGCCGGTGCCTGTCAGAAGGTTTTCGTCGTAGATCAGCTTTTTGGAAAGCCGGACAGGTCTCTGGGTATGATCCCGCAGCTGGATCAGGTCCTGGATCACCGCGTCGGCGGTGGGATCGCCTCCGGCCCCCTGTCCGTAAAATTTCAGTTCTCCCACCACAGAGCCTGTGAAGGAAGCGCAGTTATAGTTTTCCCGGACGTTTGCCTCGATGCTGCCGCCGGGAAGCACTGCGGGGACCACCCCCACCGCATAGCGGCTGCCCTCTCTTCGGGACAGCATCATAAGCCTGAGGCTCTTGCCCTCCTGGTGGAACCGGTCCAGAATCTCCTTATTGAGCTGTTCCATGCCGCAGACCGGAAATTCCGTTTCGATGGGTCCGCCATAGGCCAGGGAGCAGGAGATCAGGGCTTTGTTGTAAACGTCGAAGCCGCCGATATCCGCCGTGGGATCCGCCTCTGCGTAGCCCAGCTCCTGGGCCTTTTTCAGCACCTCGGCAAAATCCAGGCCGAACCGGTCCATGGAGTCCAGGATATAGTTGCTGGTGCCGTTGAGGATCCCTTTCAGAGAAGTGATCTCATCAAAGAGCACCGCTTTTTTGATGCTTTCCAGCCAGGGGATGCCGCCGCCGCAGCTGGCCTCAAAGAGCAGGGAAACCCCATGCTCCTCTGCCAGGGCGAGAAGCGCCGGAAAATCCGAGGCCAGAGCCGCCTTGTTGGCGCTGACCACATGCTTTCCGGCAGAAAGGGCTCTGCGGATATAGCTGCAGGCGGGCTCCGTGCCGCTTAATACCTCCACAACCGCTTCGATCTCCGGATCCTGCAGGATCTCCTCCAGGTCCTCTGTCATAAGCGGTCCCCGGGCCTTGCCGGCCCTCCGGAGTATTTTCTTTATTTCGATCCCGGCGGGATGAGCGGCAAGTAGCGCTTCCACGCTTTTGCCTACGGTTCCGTAACCAAGTAATGCGATCTTCATAATCTGTCCTTTCATCCTGAGCTTTCCAGCGTTTGTGTTTCCCTTGTTTTCAAATGTTCTTGCAGAAAAAACACTTGTTTTTGTAACGCAAACATTGTATCATCTTGATAACAAAACCGCAAGTGTTTGCCGGGAAATAAAGGGAGCGATGCGGCTTTTATACATCAAATGAATGGAAATGTGGTATACTTTGGAATATTACAACCAGGAAACGGAGACGGAAGATGATTTATCACAGCACGAGAAACAAAGAGGAAAGGGCGGACAGCCGCAGCGCAGTGCTGCAGGGCCTTTGCAGGGACGGGGGGCTTTTTGTCACGGATTCCCTTTCGGACTGCGGCCTGCAGGTGGAAGCGCTGCTTTCTCTTTCTTATAAGGAAACGGCAAAAAAGATCTTTTCCCTTCTGCTGGGGGATTATACGGAAGCAGAGCTTTCCGACGCGGTGGAAAAGGCCTATGGCAATACCTTTTCCGATCCGGCGGTAACGCCCCTTACAGCCATCGGGGACAGCTGGCTTCTGGAGCTTTACCACGGCCCTACGGCGGCCTTTAAGGACGTGGCACTCTGCATGCTGCCCCAGCTGATGTCAAAGGCTCTCGGGGGGACCGGCAGAAGGGCCATGATCGTCACAGCCACCAGCGGCGATACGGGCAAGGCTGCTCTCAACGGCTTTCAGGATGTGAAGGATATCGGAATCGCCGTATTTTACCCCGAGGGCAAGGTCAGCGACATCCAGTGGCTGCAGATGGTCTCTCAGGAGGGAAAAAATGTGGCGGTCTGCGGCATCCGGGGCAATTTCGACGATGCCCAGTCCGGGGTAAAGCAGGTTTTCGCCTCCGGTGCAGGAGAGGTCCTTTCCAAGGAGGGCATCTTCCTTTCCAGCGCCAATTCCATCAATATCGGACGGCTGGTGCCTCAGATCGTTTATTATTTTGAAGCCTACAAGGCGCTGCGCAGGAAGGGCACGATCGCCGAGGGGGAAAGGATCGACTTCTGCGTGCCTACCGGAAACTTCGGAGACGTGCTGGCAGGGTATTACGCAAAGCGCATGGGGCTTCCGGTCCGGAGGCTCATTGTGGCCAGCAACGCAAACAACGTGCTGACGGAGTTTCTTGCCACCGGCGTTTATGACCGGAACCGGCCCTTCCACAAGACCATTTCCCCCAGCATGGACATCCTGATCTCCAGCAACCTGGAGAGGCTTTTGTACGATGTGTCCGGCGGGGATACAGAGCTTGTGGCAGGGCTGATGGAATCCCTCGGAAAAACCGGCCGCTACGAGATCGGGCAAAAGCTCCTTTCCGCCATCCGGGAAACCTTTTTTGCAGGCTGCGCGGATGACGGGGAGACCCGGGAGGCCATCCGGCAGGCCTGGGAGCAGGAGGGACGCCTCATCGATCCCCACACGGCGGTGGGGTACCGGGTGATGCGGCAGCTGAAGGAACCTGGCGTTCCCTGCGTGCTGCTGTCCACCGCAAGCCCCTACAAGTTCTGCCGGGACGTTTACGAGGCTCTCTACGGACCGCTGCCCGGCGAGGCAGGCGGCTTTGACTATATGGAGGCCCTGTGGCAAAAGACCGGGGAGGAACCACCAAAGCCCCTCCGGGAGCTTCGGGGCAAGCCGGTGCTGCATCGGGAGGTCATCGATCCCGGGGAGATCGGGGCCTATGTGATGGAAAAGGCCAGGGAAAAGCTGGCCTGAGACCGCAAAAAGCTCCGGCCGGAAAACGGCGGGCCGGAGGAAAACAGGAGTTGGAGAAAACAGCATGAAAAAATTTGTTGTACGGGTCCCGGCCACCAGCGCCAATCTGGGACCGGGCTATGACTGCATGGGGCTGGCCCTCTCCATGTATTCGGAATTTACCTTTGAGGAAGCGGAGTCCTTTTCTGTGACCGGCTGTCCGGAGGAATTCCAAAACGAAGACAATCTGGTGCTTGTGGCTTACAGAAAGGCCTTCGGAGCGGCAGGAAAGGAACCCAGGCCGGTAAAGCTTTCTATCGCGGCAGACGTGCCGGTGGCCCGGGGTCTGGGCTCCTCCAGCACCTGCATCGCCGCAGGGGTCCTGGGGGCGGATGTGATGCTGGGCGGCCCCTTTACCCTGGAGGAAAAGCTCCGCATCTGCACGGAGATGGAGGGGCATCCGGACAATGCGGCCCCCGCCCTTTACGGAGGCCTCACCGCTTCCTTCATGGAGGAGGGAAAGCCCTTTGTGGTGCCCTTTGGCTGCGATCCGGCTTGGCGCTTCGTGACCATCATTCCGGATTACGAGGTGCATACGGCGGAGGCCAGAAAGGCGGTGCCCCGGGAGATGGATATCTCCAAAAGCGTGTACACCACCTCCCATGCCCTGGCCATGGCAAAGGCCCTGGAGACCGGGGATGAGAGGCTTACGGGGCTTGCGGCAAGGGACGTCCTGCACGAGCCCTACCGGAAAAAACTGATTCCGGACTATGAAAAACTCCGGAGCCTCTGCCTTGAGGCGGGGGCTGCGGCCTTTCTCATCAGCGGCTCCGGCTCCACCATGCTGGCTCTTACGAAGCAGGAGGACCAGGCGGAAAGCCTGGCCCGGACAGTGGGGAAGGCTTATCCCGCCTTTCAGGTCCATGTGCTCAGGGCCTGTCAGAAAGGCGCAGAGGTGCTGCCTGCCTGAGCTTCGGGCAGCGGAAATGTGAAAAACGGGCAGAAGGGGTCTTCCGATCCCTTCCCCAGGGAGGAAACCATGGAGGAACAGGAAAAACAGCGGGAGCTTCAGGAGGCGGTTGCGGCGGGAAGCAGGGCCCTTATAAATCTGCGCAGGTCCCAGGAGTTTCTGGACAAGGCGGCAAACTGGGGCCTTTTTGATATGCTGGCAGGAGGAATCTTTGCGACCCTGGTAAAGCACCAGAAGATCAAGGAAGCCCAGGAGGTCATGGAGGAAGCTAGACAGAGCCTCCGGGCCTTTGAAAAGGAGCTTCAGGACGTCAACCTGAACCTGAATCTGGATCTGGAGATCGGGGAATTCCTGACCTTTGCGGATTATTTTCTGGACAACGTGTTTGTGGATTTCATGGTCCAGAACCGGATCAACGAGGCCAGGGGCCAGGTGCGGGACGCCATCGTGGCGGTGCAGCAGATGCTGGCAGAGGTGAAAAAGTATCAGCAGTAGGATATTAACATAGGAGGGTGTGTATGAAACGGGTATATAATTTCAGCGCCGGACCGGCCTGTCTGCCGGAGGAGGTGCTTCGGGAAGCGGCGGAGGAAATGCTGGACTACAAGGGAAGCGGCATGTCCGTCATGGAGATGAGCCATCGGTCAAAGGTGTTCCAGGGAATCATCGACGAGGCGGAGGCGGACCTTCGGGAGCTGCTGTCCATACCGGACAACTACAGGGTGCTGTTTCTGCAGGGAGGCGCCAGCCAGCAGTTTGCAGCAGTGCCCATGAATCTCATGAAAAAGGGCAAGGCGGATTACATCGTCACAGGCCAATGGGCAAAAAAGGCCGCCAAGGAGGCGAAGCGGTACGGAAAGGTGAACATCATCGCTTCTTCCGAGGACAAGACCTACAGCTATATCCCTGATCTGGAAAACCTTGTCATCGACGAGGACGCGGATTATGTCTATATCTGCGAAAACAATACCATTTACGGAACCAAGTTCCACAGGCTTCCGGATACCAAGGGCAAGCCCCTGGTGGCAGATGTTTCCAGCTGCTTTCTGTCGGAGCCTGCGGACATTACGAAATACGGCGTCATGTACGGCGGCGTCCAGAAGAACATCGGCCCGGCAGGCGTGGTGATCCTCATCATCCGGGAGGACCTGATCCGGGAGGACCTGCCGGAGTGGGTGCCCACCATGCTGCAGTATAAAACTCAGGCGGATGCAGGGTCCCTGTACAACACGCCTCCCTGTTACGGTATCTACATCTGCGGCAAGGTGTTCAAGTGGATCAAGGCCCAGGGCGGCCTTTCTGCCATGCTGGAACGGAATCAGAAAAAGGCGAAGCTTCTGTACGACTTCCTGGATCAGAGCAGCCTGTTCCATAACCCCGTGGAGCCCGGCAGCCGGTCTCTGATGAACGTGACCTTCGTTACCGGAAACGAAGAACTGGACAAGCTCTTTGTAAAAGAGGCGGAAGCGAAGGGGCTCGTGAATCTGAAGGGCCACAGGACCGTGGGAGGCATGCGGGCCTCCATCTACAACGCCATGCCCTACCAGGGGGTAGAGGCTCTGGTGGCCTTTATGAAGGAATTCGAGGCGGCCCACGGAGCAGATAAATAAAAGAAAAAGCTCCGGCGGACTGGCTCCGCGGGAAGAAGGAACTTCGGATAAAAGAAAAGCTTGGAGTGAGGAGAGAATAAGATCATGAGAAAGGTATGCTGTTTAAATCCCATCAGCAAGGTGGGGACCGACAGGCTGGGGGAGGGCTACGCCCTGACGGAGCAGATGGAGGAGGCGGATGCGGTGCTGGTGCGCTCCGCAGAGATGAAGGAAATGGAGTTTTCCGGAAGGCTCCTGGCCATCGCCAGGGCTGGAGCCGGGGTCAATAACATTCCCCTGGACCGCTGCGCAAAGCAGGGAATCGCGGTGTTCAATACGCCGGGGGCCAATGCCAACGGCGTGAAGGAGCTGTTTCTGGCGGGGATCCTGCTGTCCGCAAGAGACATTGCAGGAGGCGTCCGCTGGTGCCGGGAGCACGCAGAGGACCCGGATATCGCAAAGGCCGCAGAAAAGGCCAAGAAGCAGTTTGCAGGAACGGAGATCCGGGGGAAAAAGCTGGGAGTCATCGGCCTTGGGGCCATCGGCTCCGAGGTGGCCAACATGGCTACGGCCCTTGGGATGGAGGTCTACGGCTATGACCCCTATATCTCCGTCAACGCCGCCTGGAATCTGAACCGGGATGTGCGGCATATCACAAAGCCCGACAGCATTTACGCGGAATGCGATTATATCACCATCCATGTGCCGGCGACCCCGGATACCAAGGGGATGATCGGCGCAAAGGAGATCGGAGAGATGAAGGAGGGGGCAGTGCTTCTGAACTTCTCCAGAGACAGCCTCTGCGATGAGGAGGCCGTGGAACAGGCGCTGCTTTCCGGAAAACTCCGGCATTATGTGACGGATTTCCCGAATCCCAGGTCCGTCCATATGAAAAACGCCATCGTGATCCCCCATCTGGGCGCTTCCACCGAGGAGTCGGAGGAAAACTGCGCCTGCATGGCGGCGGATGAGCTGCGGGACTACCTCGAAAACGGCAATATCAAAAATTCCGTCAACTATCCCAACTGCGATATGGGCGTCTGCCACGCAGAGGCCAGGATCGCGGTGCTGCATCAGAACATCCCCAATATGCTGGGCCAGATCACCGCAGCCCTGGCGGGACAGGGGGCAAACATCGCGGATCTCATGAACAAGGTCCGGGGCGAGTATGCCTATGCCCTCATTGATCTGAACAGCGATCCCACAGAGGAGACCGTGGAAAAGATCGCCGCCATTTCCGGCGTCCTGAAGGTGCGGGTGATCAAGGCGGCAGAGGGGAGGTAACCATGGCGCAGATCAGACCCTTCCGGGCGGTGCGTCCGGCAGAGGGCTATGAGGCCAGGATCGCGGCGCTGCCCTATGATGTGTACGACCAGGGGGAGGCCCGGCGGGCAGTGGCGGGCAAGCCCCTGTCCTTCCTTTGCATCGACAGGGCGGAGACCCAGCTGCCGGAGGGCACGGATCCTTACAGCCCGGAGGTGTACCGGAAGGCGGCGGCGCTTTATGCCCAGGAAAAGGCGGAGGGATATTTTATCCAGGAAGAGACCCCCTGTTATTATATCTACCGGCTTACCATGGAGGGCAGGAGCCAGACCGGCCTTGCCGCCTGCTCCGCCGTGTCGGACTACCTGTCCGGCGTTTGCAAAAAGCATGAAAACACGGTGCAGAAAAAGGAAGAGGACCGGATCCGGCATGTCAGGGCCCTGGAGGCCCAGACCGGCCCCATCTTTCTGGCTTACCGGAAGGATGCGGTGATCTCGGAGCTTCTGGCAGGGGAAACGGAAAAAACGCCCCTTTATGATTTTGTTTCTGAAGACGGCGTGAGACATCAGCTGTGGCGGATCCAGGAGCCGGAAACCGTCAACGTTATTACGGAGCGTTTTGCAGAGGCGGTGCCCTGCACCTACATCGCAGACGGGCATCACCGGGCGGCTTCCGCAGTCAAGGCGGCCCTGGCCCTACGGGAGGAAGCGGACCAGGCGGCGGCCGGAGCGCAGAGGCCGCAGGACGGAAGGGACCGGAAGGAAAACCCATATGATTATTTCCTTTCCGTGCTGTTTCCGGATGAGGAGCTTTGCATCCTGGATTATAACCGGGTGGTGAAGGAGTTGGGAGGCGGTCGCGCCGGGGAGCTGCTTTCGGAGCTTGCGAAAAGCTTCCGGGTGGAACCGCTTCCGGGAGGCGGAAAGCTTCCGGAGGAAGGGCCTTCGGAACCGGGGTGCTTCCACATGTATCTTTCCGGCAGCTGGTATGGCTTAAGGCTCAGGGAAGAGCTGCGCAGGGAACGGGCCCTGGATCCGGTAAGGTCCCTGGATGTTTCAGCCCTGCAGGAGCTGGTGCTGGAGCCCCTCTTTGGCATCGGAGATCCCCGAACCGATGAACGGATCGAATTTGTCGGGGGAATCCGGGGCAGAGGGATCCTTCAGGAAAAGGCGGACCGGTACGGGGGAGCGGCCTTTGCCCTGTACCCCACCTCGATATCCCAGCTGATGGCGGTGGCGGATGCAGGCAGGCTGATGCCGCCCAAATCCACCTGGTTCGAGCCAAAGCTTCGAAGCGGACTTTTGATTCACGAGTTGTTTGACGGAGAGAGGGATTGACATGAAGGAGTATTTCGCACAGAAAGCTGCAAAGGCCCTGATGCTTTTTGCAGCTGCAGGCGTCCTGATGGGAGCCGGGAGCCTTCCGGCCCTGGCTGCGGATCAGGACATCGTGATTCTGTTTACAAATGACGTACACTGCGGCGTCAATGACAATATCGGTTATGCGGGGGTATCCCTCTATGAAAAGGAGATGCGGAAGGAGACCCCCTATGTGACCCTGGTGGATGCGGGAGACGCGGTGCAGGGAGCGCCCCTTGGCACCCTGTCCCAGGGAGAGGACATCGTCAGGATCATGAACGGGCTGGGATATGATTTTGCCATTCCGGGAAATCACGAGTTCGATTATGAAATGCCCCAGTTCCTGAATCTCGCGGAGCAGCTGGACTGCGGATATTACTCCGCGAATTTTACCGGGGCAGACGGCTCCCTGGTGTTCGCACCCTATAAGATGTTCCAGTACGGGGATACAAAGTTGGCCATGGTGGGCGTCACCACGCCGGAGAGCTTTACGAAGTCCACGCCGGCCTATTTCCAGGATGAAAACGGGAACTATATCTATGGCTTCCGGGAGGATGAGACCGGGGAGGCCCTGTACAGCGCCGTGCAACAGGCGGTGGATTCCGCCAGGGCAGAGGGAGCGGAGTTCGTGATCCTGGTGGGGCATCTCGGCATGAACTATGTGACGGAGCAGTGGTCCTCCACGGCAGTGCTGGTCAACACCACCGGCATCGACGCCATGATCGACGGCCATTCCCATGAGGCCTATACCACCACGGTGAAAAACAAGAACGGGGAAGAGGTGCTGTTGGCCCAGACCGGCACCAAGCTGCAGAATCTGGGCAAGCTGGTGCTGACCCCGGAAGATACGTTTCAGGCGGAGCTGATCTTCGAGATCCCTGCAGCGGATGATCTGGCGGGCAGCTATACCGTGCAGCCCGGGGACAGCCTGTCCCGCATCGCAAAGGAACAGCTGGGCAGGGAAAGCGCCTGGGCGGAGCTTTACAGCCTGAACCGCAGCAGGATCAAGAATCCTGACCGCATCCGGCCGGGCCTTGTGCTGACGCTGCCGGGGGCCTCCGTTGTCAATGAAGCAGGCAGGAATGTGGATCCGGCGGCCCAGGGGCTGATCGACTCCATCGAGGCCCAGTTCAGCGAGACCCTCAAGACCCCCATCGGCCGTACCGACGTGACCCTTACGGTCAATGATCCGGATACGGGCCTTCGGGCAGTGCGGAACGCAGAAACCAATCTGGGAGACCTGACGGCGGACGCCTACCGGGCAGTCACCGGCGCGGACGTGGCCTTTTCCAACGGCGGCGGCATCCGGGCGGATATTCCGGCGGGGGAGATCACCTATAACGACGCTTTGAGCGTGTTCCCCTTTGGCAACAGCGTCTGTATGGTGGAGGCTACGGGACAGCAGATCCTGGATGCGCTGGAAATGGGCGCGCGGGATCTGCCGGGGGAAAGCGGCGGCTTCCAGCAGGTGTCCGGCATGAAACTCACCATCGACACCAGAAAGCCCTCCGGCGTGGAGCTTGACGGCAAGGGCAATTTTATCCGGGTCAATGGAGACTACCGGGTGCAGGACGTGACGGTAGGCGGAGAGCCCCTGGACTTATCCAGGACCTACAAGGTGGCTTCCCATAACTATATGCTCCTTTCCGGCGGAGACGGCATGACCATGTTTACCGGCTGCAATGTGCTGATGAAGGACGTTTCCACGGACGTGGACGCGCTCTATACCTATATCAATCAGAATCTGCAGGGCGTTGTGGGAGCGGACTATGGGAATCCCAGAGGACAGGGACGGATCACGATCCTCAAATAAAAACACAAAAAACACAGCCCCATGAGAGGTGCCAGGAAAGTGGGGGCTGCGGAAAAAGAAAAACAGGACCGGGGCTTAACCCTGGTCCTGTTCCTTTGTTTCAGGAACTTTTTGTACCGGCGGCAGTGCCGCGGAGGCCGGTTCCGGCTGCGGTTCTTTTTTCAGCGGCTCTGGGCGGCTGTTTTTATCCAGACGGGAAACGTAGAGGTATTTCCGGACTGCAAAGAGCACTGCCACGGCCACCACGCCGAAGAGCATCTCCAGTACGGACATCCGCTCGATGATCAGCTCCCTGGTGACCGCCATCAGCAGGATCTCCACGATGGTATCCAGGGTCTGGTGACAGAGCACCCGGATCAGCTCCACCGCGATGATGATGTTGATGACATATTTCAGAAAGCTGATGAGGCTTTCCGAGCCGATATCCGTCAGGGCGCTCAGCTGATGAGGCAGGCTCCAGAAGGAAATGAGGATGGCGATCACGATGGTGAGGGCCACAAAGTACTGGATGTAGACCGACAGGATGTAGCTCAGGTGCCGGATCTTTTCGATGCGCTTCTGTTCCTTTTCTGGGGTCTGATATGTCATAGAAGCTCCTTTCTCTGCTTCTGCCATGCCCTCCATGGCTTAAGGGGATGCCCGCAGGGCGCTTTCTCTCTCTGTAATGTCCCCATTATATCAAAAAAAACGGGCTTTCACTATACGGAAAGGGCAAAATTGTGTAAAATAGGAACCATGCAAAGGGCCGCGGGAAAGCGGCAAAAGGAGGAACCACCGGAGATGAAATGGAAAAAATATACCATATATACCACCACGGAAGCAGAGGACATCATCAGCGCCATGCTGAACGAGCTGGGAGTGGAGGGGGTCCAGATCGAGGACAACATCCCTCTTTCAGAGGAGGATACCAAGGGTATGTTCATCGACATCCTGCCGGAGCTGCCTCCGGACGACGGGACCTCCCGGGTCAGCTTTTTCCTGCGGGAGCCGGAAGATGAAGCGGAACGGCGGCAGGCCCTGGCAGCGGCAGAGCTGCGGCGGCAGCAGGAAAATGGGCCGGCAGATGCCAATGGGGCTCCGGAGGGGGAGGATCCCTCAGTGGACGGCTCCTATACGGTGAAGGACCGGATCTGGCTGCCGGAGGAGATCGCAGACCTGTTGGAGACGGTGCGGCAGGAGCTTTCGGAGATGAGGGCCTATACGGACATCGGAGAGGGGCGCATTGAGGAGGGAGAGACCCAGGACACGGACTGGATGAACAGCTGGAAGCAGTATTTCCGTCCTTTCCTGGTGGAAAACCTGCTGATCAAGCCTACCTGGGAGGAGATCCCGGAGGAATACCGGGAAGCGGTGGAGCGGCAGGAGATCATGGTGCTGGAGATGGATCCGGGAGCCGCCTTTGGAACCGGTTCTCATGAGACGACCCAGCTTTGCCTCCGGATGCTGAAAAAATATCTGCAGGGCGGCGAACAGGTGCTGGACATCGGGACCGGCAGCGGCATACTGGGCATCGCGGCTCTGAAACTTGGGGCCAGTCAGGTGACCGCCACGGACCTGGACGAGGCTTGCCTGGAGGCGGTGGCGGAAAACCTTGCGGCAAATGAGATTCCGGAAGACCGGTTCCGCCTCCTCATCGGAAACGTTCTGGGAGATCAGGCTACGGAGGATGCGGTGGGCTATGGCTGTTACGACCTGATGCTGGCCAACATCCTGGCGCCGGTGATCGTGCTGTTGGCAGGACCCGGGGCGGCAGACCGGCATATCCGGCAGGGCGGTATCTTCATCACCTCAGGAATCATCGATACCAGGGAAGCGGAGGTGCTGGAGGCCTTTTCCCAAAACCCCGCCTGGGAGGTGCTGGAGGTGAATCACCAGGGCGAATGGGTGAACGTGACGGCCCGCAGGCGGTAAGGCGGCGGCCGGGCAGGCGGTGGAGCAAGGGATTGCAGGCCTGAAATGGAAAGCATGGAAGGGAGCGGCAGATGTATATTACAGGAAGCTTTGCGAAAGAGATCGATCTTTACGCCATAAAGGAGCTAGGCATTCCTTCCCTGTCCCTCATGGAGCGGGCGGCGGAACAGGTGTGCAGGCATGCGGAGCTGGCAGCGGAAAGGATCTGCGGCCAGGCAGATCTTTCCGGGAAGAAACGTCCTGAAGCCTGCAGGAGGCCTCAGGATACGGCTGTCCTGATTCTCTGCGGCGCAGGAAACAATGGCGCCGACGGCCTGGCAGCGGGAGCCATGCTGTTGGACAAGGGCTTTCGGAATATCCGGGCCTTTTTCTGCGGCGACCCGGAGCGGGCTTCGGAGGAGTTCCGGTTTCAGCGGAACCGGTTTGAGCAGGCGGGAGGCAGGTTGCTTTCCGCAGAGCAGTATCAGGCGGCAGAAACGGAGCTGATCCTGGACGCTCTTTTCGGCATCGGACTTCACCGGCCCGTGGCGGGTCTGTACGGGGAAATGATCCGGGAGATCCGCAGGCTGCGGCAGGCTGGAGCCTATGTCATAGCCGTGGACATCCCCTCCGGCGTGGATGCGGACCAGGGCAGGAACATGTGCGCCCCGGGACTTCCGGTGGAGGCGGATGAAACCGTCACCTTCGGCTGGGCCAAGACCGGACATTTTCTGGGGGCAGGATATGGCAGCTGCGGCAGGCTGCAGGTTTATGACATCGGTTATCCGCCGGGAATCATTGAAGCGCTTTTGCAGCGGGACCTGGAGGCGGAGAAAGCCAACGCCTCTGAGGAACAGGCGGCAAAAGATGGGGGCAGCATCCCCGGAAAGGTGCTTTTGGATACGGAAACGGTGTTCCAGAAGCACCAGAGGGAATTTCAGGAAAGAAGACCCGCCGCCAACAAGGGGGATTACGGGAAGCTGCTGATCGCCGCAGGGTCGGAAGGGATGGCCGGGGCCGCGTATCTTGCCGGCCTTTCCGCTTACCGCAGCGGAATCGGCATGGTGAAATACCTGGGGCCGGAGGCAAACCGGGTGATCCTTCAGACCCTTCTGCCGGAGGCCATGTATCAGTCCTATCAGCCGGACAGAGATCCGGAAGGGCTTGCGGAAAGCCTGAAATGGGCGGATATCCTGATCCTGGGCCCCGGGATCTCCAGAGGTCCTTATGGAATCATGCTTGTGGAGACGGTGCTCCGGGAGGCGGCAGAGGAACGGAAGCGCCGCAGGGAGCAGGGAGGCCATCTCTGGGGCGTCCTGGATGCGGATGCCCTGAACATCCTGTCGGAGCGCCGGGAGCTTCTGCAGTATCTGGATGAGGAAACGGTGCTGACGCCCCATCTGGGAGAGCTGGCCCGGCTGACAGGGCGCTCCATTCCGGAGCTTAAGGAAAACCTCTGGGAGAGCGCCGCGGCGTTGGCTCAGAGCCTTGGCACCAATATCCTGGCAAAGGACTGCGTGTCCCTTCTGGCAGGCCCGGAAGGGAACTGCCTGTTGAATAAAAGCGGCAGCGCCGCCATGGCCAAGGCCGGCAGCGGAGACGTGCTGACGGGGGTCATCGCAGGCTGTACCGGAGTGCTGGGAGAGATCTTTGCAGGAGCTGCGGCAGGCGCCTTTCTCCACGGCAGGGCCGGCAGCCTGGCAGGGGCGGAGCAGGGCCTCCACAGCATCCTGGCCCGGGAGATCGGGGAACATATCGGCGCAGCCATGAGGGAGTAGAGAGCATATGCATCATTTTTTTGTGGATCATCAGCAGATCAGGGAAGGAAAGGTTTATATCACCGGCAGCGATTATAACCACGCGGTCCGGGTACTGCGGCTGCGGGCCGGAGAGGAGATCCTCATCAGCGATGAGGCGGGCAGGGACTATCTCTGCTGCGTGGAGGCTGCCGTGGAGACGGAGGCGGAAGGCGGGGACCAGGAGGTGCCGCACCTTCGGGCGGCCATCACCGAGGAACGGCAGGACAATCACGAGCTGCCTGCCCGGGTCTGGCTCTTTCAGGGGCTGCCAAAGTCCGACAAGCTGGAGCTGATCATTCAGAAGGCCACGGAGCTTGGAGTCAGCGACATCGTGCCGGTGGAGATGAAAAACTGCGTGGTGCGGCTGGATCAGAAAAAGGCGGAGGACAAGCGGAAGCGGTGGCAGGCCATTGCGGAAAGCGCAGCCAAGCAGTCCAAGCGGAGCCGGATCCCGAAGATCCATCCCCTGATGCGGTTTACGGAGGCCATCCGCATGTCCGAAGACTTTGCGGTAAAGCTCCTTCCCTATGAAAATGAAAGGGGCATTGCAGGCATGTGCGAGGCCATCGTGAATTTCCTGCCGGAGCGGGATATCGCGGTATTCATCGGCCCTGAGGGAGGCTTTGATCCCCTGGAGGTAAAGCTTGCGGAAAATCACGGGGTGCAGGCCGTGTCCCTGGGAAAACGGATCCTGCGGACGGAGACCGCGGCCATCGCCGTGCTGTCTTTGATCATGATCCGCCTGGAGATCGCAGCGGAAATGGGTTTTTTGGAGGAATAAAAGCTTATGGAGGTATATTTTGACAACGCCGCCACCACAAGGGTTGCCCCGGAGGTGGCGGAGCTTATGAGAAAGATCATGGAGGAGGACTATGGAAATCCTTCCTCCAGGCATGTGATGGGCATGCGGGCGGAAAACTATGTCAGGCATGCGGCGGAGCAGGTGGCGGCCACCCTCAAGGTTAAGCCTTCGGAGATCCTCTTTACCTCCGGCGGCACGGAATCCGACAACCTGGCCCTCATCGGCACTGCGCTCCGGAGACAAAAACGGGGCCGCCACATCATCAGCCTCGGCATCGAGCATGCGGCCATTTACAAGACTCTGGAATTTCTGGAGGAGCAGGGCTTTCGGGTGACCTTCCTTCCGGTGGATGAAAAGGGTCATCCGGACCTTGGAGCCCTTGAGGCGGCCATCTGTCCGGATACCATCCTGGTCAGCATCATGTATGTGAACAACGAGATCGGCTCCATCGAGCCCATCGGAGAGATCGGCCGCATCGTCAAGGAGAAAAATCCGGAGTGCTATTTCCATACGGATGCCATCCAGGCCTATGGAAAGCTTACGATCCGCCCGAAAAAGGAGCGCATCGATCTTCTGTCCGTCAGCGGACACAAGCTCCACGGGCCCAAGGGCGTGGGATTTTTGTATATCGACGAGCATGTGCGGCTCCATCCCATCATTTTCGGCGGCGGCCAGCAGAAGGACATGCGCTCCGGAACGGAAAATGTGCCGGGTATCGCCGGCATGGGCCTTGCGGCGGAGCTTTACTACCGGGAGCATGAGAAAAAGACCGGGCAGCTGCTTCAGGTAAAGGACCGGCTCTTTGAGCGGCTTTCTGCCATGGAGGGGGTGCGAATCAATTCAGAACCGGGCAGCCTTTCTGCGCCTCAGATCTTAAGCGCCTCCTTTTCCGGCGTCCGGGCAGAGGTGCTGCTCCATGCCCTGGAGGAAAAGGGCGTATACGTTTCTTCCGGTTCCGCCTGCGCCTCCAATCATCCGGCGGTCAGCGGCACCCTGAAGGGCATCGGCCTGCCCAGGGAGCTTCTGGACAGCACCCTGCGTTTTTCCTTCGGCCTCTTCAATACGCCGGAGGAGGCGGACTACTGCGCGGACTGCCTGGAGGAACTTTTGCCGGTGCTCCGGCGTTTCACCCGCCGTTAATGTTATGTTAAATGTATTATAATGTATTGAAAAAACAAATATAATATGCTACAATCAGCCTGAAGGACAAAAGGAACCGAAGGGCTGATTGTTTTTTGCCGGAGGTTCATCCATTTATCATCATTTATCTGGCCAAGGCCAAGGAGGAAAAGATCATGCTGAATTTTGACGAGGCAAAGGTTCTCAAGGAGCATCAGAACGGAGTGGACATCATCCCGAAGGTAGAGGAGATCGTGGATCAGGTCTGCAAGGAAGGCTATTCCAACATCTTTTATGTAGGTATCGGCGGAACGGTGCTGTATGCAAACCAGATGCTGCACATCGCAAAGCAGCTGGGCTCCAAGCTTCCCCTGTATCTTGAGAACGCGGCAGATTTCTGCATCGTTGGCAATCCTTTCTTTGACAAAAATTCCGTTGTGGTGATCGAATCTGTTTCCGGCGACACCAAGGAAGTAGTAAAGGCGGTGGAAAAGGCCCATGAGGCGGGCGCAAGGGTCATCGGCTATGTGGAGACCCCGGGCACGCCCCTCTATGAGATGTGCGATCATCTGGTGACCACCGTTGGCGGCGGATATTATTTCTGGTATACCGTGACCCTTCGTTTCATGAAGAATGCGGGCATGTTCGACAAGTACGACAAGTTCTTCTCCGAGATCAAAAATATGCCGAAGAACGTGGTAGAGATCTACAAGGCCGCAGATGAGGATGCCAAGGCTTATGCGGAAAAATACTGCGACGAGCCCATCACCTATCTGGTAGGCTCCGGCAATCTGGAGGACTGGGCTACCTGCTATGGCATGTGCATCATGGAGGAGATGCAGTGGATGCGTACAAGACCGGTTTCCGCAGCAAACTTCTTCCACGGGACCCTTGAGGTCATCGAGCGGGATATCCCGGTGATCCTCATCAAGGGCGAGGATATGACCAGACCGGAAATGGACCGGGTAGAGGCCTTTGTCAACAAGATCTCCGCAAAGGTGACCGTATTCGATACCAAGAAATTCAAGCTGGAAGGCATCAGCGACGAATTCAGAGGCATGCTGTCTCCCATCGTGATGCGTTCCGCATTCCAGAGAGTGAACGCTCATCTGGAGTACTGCAGAAGACATCCTCTGGCGATCAGAAGATATTACAGAAGACTGGATTACTAACTCGGAAAAAGGGCAGTATGCCCTTTTTTCCTTACAGGATATAAAAATACCTGGGATAACAGTTTGCGCCGGCCTGTAAATATGTTATACTGAAGCCAAAAGATGTAATAATACATCCAGGGTTTTGTAAAGGTAGCAGGTATATCATCATGGAAGAATTGTTAAAAAGACGGACAGACATCCCGCTGTATCAGCAGCTGGCAGAAGAACTGAAGGAGCAGATCGCAAAAGGCGACATCAAGGAGAACGAACGGATCCTGACGGAGATGGAGCTTTCTGAAAAATACAAGATCAGCCGCATCACGGTGCGGAAGGCTCTGGAGCTTCTGGTAGACGAAGAGATCCTGACGAGGAAACGGGGCATCGGAACCTTTGTATCCGGAAAAAAAATGCTGAGGAACATGAATCAGTTTATGGGATTTACGCAAAACTGCGAGCAGAACGGCCAGAAGCCAGGCACCAAGTTCCTTTCTGCAGAGATCCTGAAGGCAAAGCCCTCGGATCTGAAAAACCTGCAGCTGGGAGACGACGACCGGGTGATCTCCATCCGGCGCCTGCGCTACTGCGACGATATGCCGGTAATCATTGAAGAAAATCATTTCCCCAGAAAATACGCCTTCCTTCTGGCGGAGGATCTGAACGGCTCTCTCCATGAGATCCTGACGGCCCACGGGGTAAACCTGCGGGAGGGGATCAAAAAGCTTGGCGTCTGCCATGCCACCAGGGAAGAGGCGGCCCTTCTGGGAGTTGCGGAAAACGAGGCGTTGCTGTTTACAAAGGACACCACCTTTGATGAAAAGAACGAGCCGGTCTACTATGGAAAAAACATCATCAATCCGGAGCGTTATGAGTTCAGCATCGTAGCCAGCGGTTTCACCATGGGAGAAAGACATGAAGCTTAAACGAAATCAGATCGCGGTGATGAATATCCAGTACAAATATTTTCCCCTGAGCCGTTTCCTGGACGACGCTGTGGAAAACGGCGTGGAAAATATCGAGCTCTGGGGCGCCGCACCCCATTTCTATTTCCCGGAGATGAGCTTCCGGGAGATCCAGAACACCCGCCACGAGATCGAACGGCGGGGCCTTAAGCTCATTTGCCTGACGCCGGAGCAGTGCGTGTATCCGGTAAACCTGGCTTCGGAAAGCCGGGAGACCAGACGCCGGAGCCTGCGCTTTTTTGAAGACAGCATCCGGATTGCCGCAGAGCTTGGCACCAACAAGGTGCTGGTGACCACGGGAACCGGTTATTTTGACCAGAGCGACCGGCAGGAGGCTTGGAACCGGGCGGCGGAAAATCTCTACGCCCTAGGAGATGTGGCGGCCCATTACGGCGTTACACTGGCCCTGGAGGTGCTGCGGCGGGACGAGAGCAACCTGGTGTATGACCTTGAGAGCCTGCGCCGGATGCTCTCTGAGCTTTCCCATAAGCAGATCGGGGGCATGATCGATACCATTCCCATGGCCCTGGCGGGAGAGAGCCCGAAGCAGTATCTGGATGCCCTTGGGGACCGGCTGGTGCACATCCATTTCATCGACGGCGCTCCCAGAGGCCATCTGGCCTGGGGAGACGGCGTCCTCGACATGCAGCAGTACCTGCAGGAGCTGGAGGCCTATGGCTATCAGAACTATCTGTCCCTGGAGATCACAGACGGCAGGTATTACATGGATCCCTCCGCTTCCGTCCGGCAGAGCATCGAAAGGCTGTTCGGAGCCATTTCCGAGTAAAAACTGAACCAAAAGAAATCCTACGGGACAGCGGTTTGTTGAAAAAATCAACATCCGCTGTCTTTTTTGTAAAATAAAATGTGGAAATTGGACAAAATTAACAAGATTCTGTATTGATTTATTTTGCACATTATGTTATAACAATATGGAACAAAACGATAACTGTTGTAAATTTTGCATCATGGGGAGGCGGTAAAGTTGATCAGAGTTCTGGGAATTGGAGATAACGTAGCGGATAAGTATCTGCACACGAAGACCATTTACCCTGGCGGAAACGCGCTGAACATCGCAGTCTTTGCAAAGATGTTCGGCACCGAGGCCGGATATCTCGGCACCTTTGGAGACGATGAGATCGGCAAGCATGTTTACAGCGTCTGCCGGGAGCTGGGACTTGATCTTTCCCACTGCCGCCTGGAGATCGGCGAAAACGGCTGTGCCAGAGTGCATCTGGTGGACGGAGACCGGGTGTTCCTGCAGGGCAACAAGGGCGGAATCTCCAGAACGAAGCCTCCGGTACTGACAGAACTGGATGAGGAATACATCGCAGGCTACGATCTGATCCATACCAGCGTCTACAGCTTTATGGAACAGGAGCTGCCGAAGATCCGCAGGGCCGGAAAATTCGTATCCATGGATTTTTCCAACCGCCTGGAGGACGCCTACTTCCAGCAGTGCTGTCCCTACGTGGACTGTGCGGAGATCTCCTGCGGCGATATGCCGGAGGAGGAGATCCTGGAATGGATCCGGAAGATCACGGAGTACGGCTGCAGGCATATCGTCATTGCCACCAGAGGCTCCAAGGGCTCCTTCGTCATGGTGGACGGCAAGACCTATGAGCAGTCCCCCTGCCTTATCAAGGCAAAGGACACCATGGGCGCGGGAGATTCCTTCATCACCTGCTTCCTGGTAAATTATCTGGAGGGCATCTCCTGGGCCACGGATTTCTCTGAGGCCTCCGGAAAGAGAGGGCTGACGGACGCAGCCTCCTACAAGGACATGCTGATCCGCACCTGCCTCTATAAGGCAGCGGTATTTTCCGCAAAGCAGTGCCAGCGGGACGGCTCCTTCGGATATGGCAAAGAAGTGGAGCTTACGGAGCGGGACAAAGAAGTGATGAAAACCGTTTGATATGACGGCGACAAAAGAAAGAAATACCCTTCGGGTATACCTCTATGTCGTGGAAGACACGACATAAATAAAGAAATACCCTTCGGGTATAACCTTTATGTCGTGAAGGACACGACAAAAATAAAGAAAGTGAGTGTAACAAACAAGAAAGGAGAAGTATTATGAGGAAAAGAAGTTGGAAGAGACTGACGGCAGCGGTGCTGGCCAGCGTAATGGCCCTGTCCCTTGCAGCCTGCGGCGGCGGAGGAAGCGGCGAGACACAGGCAGCAGCTGAAGGAGAGACCCAGGCAGCTGGAGATACCGGTGCGGCAGACAGCGGAGAAGCCGCATCCGGAGATCAGATCACCATCAGCTTTATGCACAGATTCCCGGACGAGCCTTACAACAGCTTCATCAATGCAAAGCTGGCTGAGTATGAGGAGATGCATCCGGAGATCAAGTTCGACATCAACGCCACTGCAAACCAGGAGTACAAGGAGAAGATCAAAGTCGTAATGGGCGGCAACGAGAAGCCGGATATCTTCTTCAGCTGGGTAGGCGATTTCACCGAGCGTTTCATCAGAGAGAACCTGGTTCTTGATCTGACCCCCTATCTGGAGGAGGATCCGGAGTGGAAGGACTCCCTGATCGAATCCCAGATCGCTCAGTACACCACCGATGACGGCATGGTTTATGGTATCCCCTTCCGTCTTGACTGCAAACTGTTCTTCTACAACACGAGAATCTTCGAGGAGAACGGACTTGAGGCTCCCACCACCTGGGACGAGCTCATGGACGTATGCGAAAAGCTGAAGGCAGCGGGCATCACCCCCATTTCCTTCGGTAACCAGGAGACTTGGAGCGCATCCCACTACATCGGCACCCTGAACCAGATCTTTGTTCCGGACGATGTAAGAGCAAAGGACTATGATCCCACCTCCGGTGAGTTCACGGATCCGGGCTATGTTGAGGCCCTTGAGTATTATCAGGCACTGCTTCCCTACATGACTGAGAACCCCAACGGCGTACAGCCGGATATGGGACGTACCATGTTCACCATGGAGCAGTCCGCAATGTATTTCGCAGAGCTGATCGAGATCCCCTACATGCAGGCGGATAACCCGAACCTGGAGTATGGTATGTTCAAGTTCCCGGAGGTTGAGGGCGCACCTGGCAACCAGGAGATCCTTACCGGCGCACCGGAAGGCTTTGTTATCTGCTCTGAGACCGAGCATCCCGAGGAGTGCGTAGAGTTCCTGAAGTGGTTCCTTGGACCGGAAGTTGGTAAAGAGCAGATCCAGGAGATCGGCTGGTTCAACGCAGCAAAGGGCACGACCGACGGCGTTACGGATCAGGCGCTGCTGGATGGCTATGACACCATCATGAACGCCACCGCTATGGGTCCCTGGCTTGACAACGCTCTGTACTCCACCGTATGCGACGAGTATCTGACCGCTGTATCCGACCTGACCAACGGCGATGTAACGCCTGAGGAGGCTATGGCAAGGATCCAGGCAAAGGCAAAGGAAGCCCAGACCCTTGTTGCAACCGGTGCAACTGAGGAAGAATAAGCATAAAGCATAAGCTTCCGCTGAAAGACAGTAATCATTTGCGGGCAGGTATCGCGTATACCTGCCCCCTTTCATAAAGGCGGTGAGACGATGAAAACAAAGAAAAGAACACCTTATTTCTACATGCTGCCGGGTGTACTGATGGTACTTCTGTTCGTCTATATCCCGGTGCTGACAAACATTGTATACAGCTTTTTCAGACTGTCGTCTTATTCGGCCGGGCAGACCTTTGTGGGACTGGACAATTACCGCAGATTCTTTACGGATCCGGTCTTCCCGATCATGCTGAAAAACAACATCCTTTACTGCGTGATCTCCCTGATCGTGCAGGTTGGATTCGGAACCTTCCTGGCCCTGGTGCTGGACAGCACCCTGATCAAGGGAAAGGCCAAGAATTTCTTCCGGAACCTCTACTACATGCCTGCGCTGATCTCTCTGACGGCGGTAGGTCTCATGTTTACATTCATCTATGAGCCCAATATCGGTTTCCTGAACAAGGTGCTGGAGATCTTCGGCCTGGAGGGACATTCCTGGCTGGGCGATTCCAAGCTGGCGATCTTTTCCATCATCGCCATGAGCCAGTGGCAGTTTACCGGTTATATCACCCTGCTGATGGTAGTGGCCTTCCAGAATGTGTCCCAGGATTACATCGAGGCGGCCAAGATCGACGGCGCGGGACCGGTGAAGCGGGCCCTGACCATCATGCTGCCCCTTGCAAAGGAACAGCTTCTGGTATGTACGATCATCACCGTTATCGGCGCATTCAAGCTGTATACGGAGGTATATGCCACCACAAGCGGCGGACCTGGAAACAGCTCTCAGGTTCTCGGCGTATTCCTGTACCAGCAGGCCTTCCTGCATGACGACCTGGGTATGGCGGCAGTTACCGGCGTATTCATCTTCGTTGTAACGGTGGCCCTTTCCATTCTCCAGATCCGTATCACCAGATCCGGTGAGATTTAAGGGGAGGTGAGATTATGGCTAAAAGATCAGTCTGCAAATTTTTTGCATATGCCCTTTGTATTCTTCTCAGCATCATCATTCTGCTTCCGCTGGGATGGATCATTCTGAACTCCCTGAAGACGAACCCGGAAATGTTCATGGATTCCCTGGCGCTGCCGGAGTCCGTTCAGTTCGTGAACTATGTGAACGCATGGAACAAGGGCCTTTATCAGTACTTCGGAAACTCCGTATTTGTCAGCGCAGTTTCCCTGATCATGATCCTGACCCTGTCCTCCCTTCTGGCCTATGGTATCACCAGATTCCGGGCCAAGGGAAGCACCTTGATCTTCCTGATCGTCCTTGGCGGTATGGCTCTTTCCGAGCAGGTGGCGCTGGTGCCCCTTTTTAAGATCCTGAACGCCACCGGACTTTACAACACCTATGCGGCGGTCATCCTGCCCTACATCGCCTTCCGTATCCCGTTTACCGTATTCCTGATGCGGTCCTACTTCATCAGCATTCCTACGGAGCTGGAGGAGGCGGCCATCGTGGACGGCTATAACAGCCTGCAGATCTTCCTGAAGATCATCATTCCCATCAGTAAGCCGATCTTTGCGGCCTGCGCCATTGTCAATCTGAACTTTGTATGGAACGAGTTCCTGTTTGCAAACGTGTTCCTGAATGACAAGACCCTGCAGACGATCCCCATCGGTCTGATGACCTTCAAGGGCGACCTGAGAACGGATTATACCACGACGCTGGCAGGTCTTGTGATCGCATCCCTGCCGCTGATCATCCTGTTCTTCTGCATGTCCAAGCAGTTCGTAAAGGGCTTGACGGCAGGTGCAGTCAAGGGATAATCTGTAACAGAAGGATTTTATGGGAAGACCCGGAAGCCGGGTCTTCCTTCTTTCCGGAGAAAACCAGAAAAAGGAGAGCTGCCATGCGGAAAAAAGCGTTGATATTCGATATGGACGGAGTGATCATCGACAGCGAGGGGATCCATCTGCGGGCCCTGTATGAGTTCCTCAGATCCTTAAAGCCGGAACTACGGCTGGAGGAGCTGTATCAGGTGGTGGGACGCAGCCGGGAGGATGTCTGGAGCAGGATCCAGAGGGCGGTGGAAACGGACCTTCCCTGGGAGGAACTGCACCGCATCTATAAGGAAGAGTGGACCCCGGTCCACCCCAAGGAGCTGGATTACCGGTCAATCTACCGGCCGGAAACCGGGGAGATGCTGGCCCGGGCAAGAGCCGCGGGGCTTCGGACTGCCGTGGCCTCCTCCACCAAATATGAGGTGGTGATGGAGGTGATGCGGGAGGTGGGCATCGACAGCCAGCTGGATCTGGTGATGAGCGGAGAGTTCTTTGCCCGCAGCAAACCGGACCCGGCGATCTATCTGAAGACCTGCGAGATGCTTTCGGTGTCTCCTGCGGACTGTCTGGTGATCGAGGATTCCACCGTGGGGATCCGGGCGGCCCATGACGCCGGCGCGGAGGTGGCGGCGCTGATCGACGACCGCTACGGCTTCGACCGGAGGCTTGCGGATCACGAGATCAGCCGGATCTCCGAGCTGTGGCAGTACCTGTAAAAAGACCCGGCCGCTTAAGCGGCCGGGTCTTTGATTCCATAGGTGCGCCCTGGTCCCAGGGGCCAGGGGAGCTGCTGCTCCTTTGCCAAAGATTAGTATGCGAACTTCCACATATATCTTCTGACGCTTAAGGGATGATTTCTCACATCTGCCAGAAGATTGTTGAAGACGCGAATCACGTTGGTGTGGAAGAAAGCGTCCAGATACTCGGACAGCTCTCCCAGCTCGTCCATGCCGTAATCCTTGGGGTCGATGACCATGATGCGGTCGTTGAACTTGTGCATGAAAGCAAGGGCTCTGTCATCCAGCTCTCTGGTGCGTCCGGTGGACTTCATCATCAGGAAAGCGGTGTTCTTGTCCGTGATCTCGAAGGGACCGTGGAAGTATTCGCCGGAATGGATGACGCTGGAGTTGATCCACTGCATTTCCATGAAGATGCAGATGGCTTCCTGATGAGCGCTGCCCCAGGCAGAACCGCTGCCCATGGTGTAGATCACCTTATCATCCTTGAACTCCCAGGCATACTTGATGGCATAGGGAACCAGCTCCGTCTTTGCCCGGTCGATGATGCCGTTCAGCTTTGTAAGAGCGGCGATCATATCCTCGTAATGCGCATAGCCTTCGATGCGGTTCAGGAATTCCAGCGCCAGCTTCATGGCATAGGAGGACTTCTGATTCTCTACAGCGGAGTCGTCTCCGAACTCATAGTGAATGACATACTCTGCAGCCTCGGAAAGGGGTGACGGAACCTCGAAGGTCAGGCCGATGGTGGAAGCGCCAAGCTTTCTTGCTACCTTGCAGGCCTCTACGGTCTCGGGGGTGTTGCCCCGCTGGGAAGCCACGATCACGACGCAGCTCTCGTTGACCTCCTTCGGCGTGGTGTGTACGAACTCGTTGGAATTCATGTATCCGGTACGGATCTCCTTTGCCTCGCAGTTCAGGAAATACTTGGCGGGGAAGAAGCCTACCAGGGAGCCGCCGCAGCCTACGAAATAGACGGTTTTCACCGGTCCCTTTTCCAGAATGGAATCAACGATTTCCTTTACAACCTTCATTTGAATTTGCCTCCTTTGGATTGTGTTGTATTGAAATGTACTATAGCTTCAATATAAGCCACCTGGGGTAAAAAGTCAATTGTTTCTTTAAGGAAAATACAAACTGCTTTCCGAGCCTGGAAAGCGATTGACAAAAGTTCATATTTGTATTATATTGTCTTATAGATAAAAGCCTTGCAAAAGGCTTTATGAAATAAAGAAGAACTACAGCAATCTCATCATATTTTTCAGGAGGACAATCTATTATGGAACCGAAACAGATCATTGAAGCCATTAAGAAAGAAAGACCGGAGATCAAGAGCGTCTACTTTGTAGGCTGCGGCGCATCCAAGGCTGAGCTTTATCCCGGCAAATATTTCCTGGATGAAAACGCAAAGGTGCTCCGTACCGGCCACTACAGCGCCAACGAATTCCTGCATGCCACACCGGCAGCGGTGGATCAGACGGCCATTGTCATCACCTGCTCTCTGGGCGGAACCACTCCCGAGACGGTAGCGGCTTCCAAAAAGGCCATGGAGCTGGGTGCAAAGGTCATCGCAGTGACCCACGCAGCGGATTCACCTCTGGCAAAAAATGCCCACTATGTGATCGTACACGGCTTTGAGGCCAATTATGCGGCAAAGCTGGAAAAGATGACCAACGTGCTGATGCTGGCAGTAGAGATCCTGAATCAGTATGAGGGCTACGATCATTATGAAGAGATGCAGCAGGGCTTTGCAAAGATCTACGGGCTCATCGAGCAGGCGGTTTCCTTTGTGGTACCGGCAGCCCAGCAGTTTGCCCAGGACTATAAGGACGCTCCGGTGATCTATGTTATGAGCTCCGGCGCGACCCAAGAGGTGGCATATGCCTTCTCCATCTGCCTGCTGATGGAGATGCAGTGGATCAACTCCGGTTCCTTCCACGACGGCGAGTTCTTCCATGGTCCCTTCGAGATCGTGGACAAGGGCGTTCCCTTCATCCTGCTGATGAACGAGGGAAGGACCAGAGCTCTGGACAGCCGCGCCCTGGATTTCCTGAACCGCTTCGATGCCAAGACCACCGTTGTGGATGGCAAGGATTTCGGCGTAGGTTCTGAGATCCCCGCAGCAGTCTGCGAGTATTTCAATCCCATGGTGCTGACCGCAGTGCTCAGAGTCTATGCAGAGCAGCTGGCCATCGTTCGCTGCCATCCGCTGACCATGAGACGCTATATGTGGAAGCTGGAGTATTAAACCAGATCAAAACAGGCGTGCAGTGCTGAAAATTTAGAACAAGGCCTGCAGGACTGAAACCTGCAGCCGGATATTGACGGATGTACTGAAGGGGGACTTTGGGCCGGGACAGAAGAGTCCCGGCCCATTTTGACGAAAAAGATGAAAAAACAGATTTATCATGAAGCAGGGCATATTTTCCAGTCGCTTTTCGGGGTGTTGCTGTTTGCAGCGGCCTACCGGCTGTTCATCGTGCCCCAGGGGCTTTACAGCGGCGGCTTTACGGGAATCGCCCAGCTGATCAAGCTTTTTCTGGAGTGGGCCTTCCACTTTGACCCTGCGGGAGTGGACCTGACAGGCGTGATCTTCTGGTGCCTGAACGTTCCGATCCTGCTGTTTTCCTACCGGGGGCTTGGGCGGGGATTTTTCCTGCGGACCATCCTCTGCGTATGCGTTCAGTCGGTGCTGATGGCACTGATCCCCACTCCGAAGGAGATGATCCTGTCGGATCCTCTGCTGAACAGCATCGTGGGCGGAGCCATCTCCGGCTTCGGCGTGGGAACGACCCTGCGGGCAGGAGGCTCCGGCGGAGGAAACGACGTGGTGGGCATGTACTGCGCCAAGATGCATCCGGGCTACAGCGTAGGAAAGATCAGCAACGCCATCAACGCCTTTATCTATGTGTTTGCAGCGGTGATGAACGACATCGACGTGGCGGCCTATTCCATGCTGTTTTCCGCTGCGGCAAGCCTTGTGATGGACCGGGTGCATACCCAGAATCTGAAGGTGAGCCTCCTGGTGATCTCCAAAAAGCCGGAGCTTGGAAAGCGGCTTACGGAGGCCATGCACCGGGGCGTTACCAGCTGGCACGGCGTGGGGGAGTATACGGGAGAGCAGACCTTCATCAGCTTTGTGGTGGTGGATCAGTACGAGCTTTACCGCCTGAAACGGCT
This sequence comes from uncultured Lachnospiraceae bacterium, assembly GCA_944381405.1. GTDB lineage: Bacteria > Bacillota > Clostridia > Lachnospirales > Lachnospiraceae > Avilachnospira. The sequence goes on from CALWLA010000012.1 coordinate 31,652, forward strand.
GATCAGGGAGCTGGATGAGCACGCCTTTTCCACGGTGCTTTCTCCCAGGGAGGTGCTGGGGAATTTTCAAAAGAGGCTGGAAGTATCTTGACAAATGGCTGCAATTAAGCAAAAATGAATGGAAATGCTGAAAGAAAGGACCGGAGCATTCCGGCAGCCAAAGAGGAGATACACATGGAGTATCAGAGTTTTTTGATCAAATATGCGGAGATCGGCACCAAGGGAAAGAACCGTTATATCTTTGAGGACGCCCTGATGCAGCAGATCCGGCTGCACCTGGAAAAGGTGGAGGGCTCCTTTGCCATTCAGAAGGAGCAGGGCCGCATCTACGTCAACGCAAAAACCGAATATGATTTCGACGAAACCATCGGAGCCCTGACAAAGGTCTTCGGCGTAACGGGCATCTGCCCCATGATGCAGATGGAAAAATGCGGCTTTGAGGAGCTGCGGGAAAAGGTGCTGGCCTTTGTGAAGCGGGAGCATCCGGAGGGAGGCTTTTCCTTCAAGGTCCGGGCAAAGCGGGCGGACAAGCACTATCCCGTCACCTCGGACGAGATCAACGCGGAGGTGGGCCACGATATCCTGGAGGCCTTCCCGGATTCCCATGTGGATGTGCATGACCCGGATTTCATCGTGTACATCGAGATCCGCCAGCATGTGAACGTGTATACCAGGACCATCAAAGGAGCCGGCGGTATGCCCATCGGCACCAACGGAAAGGCTATGCTGCTGCTGTCCGGCGGCATCGACAGCCCGGTGGCAGGCTATATGATCGCCAAAAGAGGCGTCCGGCTGGAGGCGGTCTATTTCCATGCGCCGCCATATACCTCGGAGCGGGCAAAGCAGAAGGTGGTGGACCTGGCAAAGCAGGTAGCCCAGTATGCGGGCCCCATCCGTCTGCATGTGATCAATTTTACCGAGATCCAGCTTTATATCTATGAGCAGTGTCCCCATGACGAGCTGACCATCATCATGCGCCGGTACATGATGCGCATTGCGGAGCGGCTTTCCGAGGCCTGCGACTGCATCGGCCTGATCACAGGGGAATCCATCGGACAGGTGGCCTCCCAGACCATGTTCTCCCTGCGCACCACCGACGAGGTCTGCCAGCTTCCGGTCTACCGGCCGGTGATCGGCTTTGACAAGCAGGAGATCGTGGATCTTGCGGAAAAGATCGGAACATACGAAACCAGCATCCTTCCCTATGAGGACTGCTGCACCATCTTTGTGGCAAAGCACCCCGTTACAAAGCCCAATGTAAAATCCATCAAAAAATCGGAAACAAAGCTTGCGGAAAAGATCGAAGAAATGGTGGATACGGCTGTCCGGACGGAAGAAGTGATCTGGTGCAGCTGATCTGAAGACCGGACCAGCCTGCCCCATGTGCGGAGCGACCGCCCGCCCGGCGGATCATGCGGCCCTGCCGGGCGGATCATGCTGTCCGGCCAGGCGGTTTTGCTGCAAGAAAAAAATGCCCGGCTTCCGGGCATTTTGCAACCTGCAGGACAAATGCGCGCACCCGCTGCCTGCAGTCAGCTTACGATGTACGGGGTCAGGATCTGCATGATCTCCTCAAGGTCTTTATCCGCGTGGATATTGAGGGTGATCGGCTTGGAAAGATCCAGGGAAAAGATTCCCATGATGGACTTGGCGTCGATGATGTAACGCCCGCTCACCAGGTCAAAATCGCAGTCAAACCGGTTGATATCGTTGACAAAGGATTTTACCTTGTCGATGGAGCTTAAGGAAATTTTAACGGTTTTCATGAATGAATACCTCCTCTTTATAAAACAAATTTTACCATGTTGGAACATAAAGTCAAGCCTATGTTAATGGATAAAAACAAAAACCTGCCTGCCTTTGCCATCCATACCCTGGGATGCAAGGTGAACACCTACGAATCCGACGCCATGGCCGGCGCCCTCAGACGGGCAGGCTTCCGGGAAGTGGCTTTTTCCGAGCCTGCAGACGTCTATATCATCAACACCTGCACCGTTACGAATATCGCGGACAAAAAATCCCGCCAGATGCTGCACCGGGCCAGAAAACAGAATCCGGAGGCCCTGGTGGTGGCGGCGGGCTGCTATGTGGACGCCGCCCTGCAGAACCCGCAGATGCAGGCAGTGCTCAGGGACAGTGCCATCGACCTTCTGGTGCCCAACCGGGACAAGGGCAGGATCGCGGAGCTGATCGCAGAACGCCTCTTTGGCGGCGGGGAGAGCCGGGAACAGAAGGGCCAGGGCCAGGACGGCCTTTTTGTGACGGAGCTGGACGGCCATACCCGGGCTTTTGTAAAGGTGCAGGACGGCTGCAATCAGTTCTGCTCCTATTGCATCATCCCCTATGTCCGGGGACGGATACTGTCCCGGCCGGTGGAGGACTGCGTTGCGGAGATCCGGAATCTGGCCCAGCAGGGCGTCCGGGAGGTGGTGCTGACCGGGATCCATCTGAGCTCCTACGGAAAGGATCTTCTGCAGCATAAGACCTCCGGCGGCACAGCAGGGCCGGAGGCCAGGAAAAGCGACGACATCATGAACGGTGGGGACGCTCCGCTGCTTCAGCTGATCCGGGCAGTGCAGGAGATCCCGGAGCTTCGGCGGATCCGCTTGGGCTCCCTGGAGCCAAGGCTCATGAGCCCGGAGTTCGTGCAGGCCCTTTCCGCCATGGAAAAGGTATGCCCTCATTTTCATCTTTCCCTGCAGTCCGGCTGCGGGGAGACCCTGCGGCGTATGAACCGGCACTATACGCCGGAGGAATACCGGCAGAGCTGCGAGACCCTGCGGCGCTATTATGACCATCCGGCCATCACCACGGATGTGATCGTGGGATTTCCGGGAGAGACGGAGGAGGAATTTGCGGAAAGCAGGCGCTTTGCGGAGGAGATGGGCTTTTACGAGATGCATGTTTTCAAGTATTCCAGACGGGCCGGGACCCGGGCGGACCGGATGGAGGGACAGGTGCCGGAGACGGTCAAGGAGGAACGGAGCCGGGAGATGATCCGGCTTTCCGAGGAGATGTCCCGCAGCTTCCGGGAGAGCTTTCTCGGAAAGGAAGTGGAATTCCTCTGCGAGGAAGAGGTGGAGATCGGCGGAGAGACCTACGGACAGGGCTTTACCAGAGAGTATGTCCGCTGTCTGAAAAAAGGACGGGGCTTTCAGAAAAATGAACTGGTCCGGGGCGCCGCGTCAGAAATTTTTAAGGAAAAAGCTGTTTACGAAAGCCTGATTTTGCGATAGAATAAGGTATCGTTGGAAAAGGACGTGAAAGACATGAGCGATTTACAGAACACACAGATCATTGGACACATCAAGGAGATGGCAAAGCCGAACGTCAGCGATGTGCTCGCACAGGTATACAGCGCTCTGGTCGAAAAGGGATATAATCCGATCAATCAGATCGTGGGGTATATCATGTCGGGAGACCCGACCTATATCACAAGCCATAAGAACGCCAGAAGCCTGATTATGAAGGTGGAGCGTGACGAGATTCTGGAGGAACTGATGGCTGCCTATGTGGAGAGCAGGCTGAGCTGACGGGTTTTCTGCGGCAGACCGGAACCTTCGGCGGCGGGAGCGTTTTCTGCGCTTCGGCCGGAAAACAAAACAGGTTTTATTTTGCAACATGCCGGCATGGGCGGAATACTGTGCTGACATGTTGTTTATGTGCTTTGATTTCGGAGGAAACGATGGGAAGAATCATGGGACTGGATTTCGGGTCGAAAACCGTGGGGGTAGCCCTCTCTGATCCGATGCACCTGATCGCCTCCCCCCTGGAGACCATCAAGCGGGACAAGGAAAACAAGCTGCGGCCTACGCTGCGGCGGCTTGAGGAGCTTGCGGAGACCCAGGAGGTGGAGCTGGTGGTGCTGGGGCATCCCCTGAACATGGACGGGACCGCTGGAGAACGGGCCTTAAAGACAGAGGCCTTCCGGGAACAGCTTTCCTACAGGCTCATGGGCCTTGGCAGGGAGATCCCGGTGATCCTCTGGGACGAGCGGCTTTCCACCATGTCGGCGGACGAGATCCTGGAGGAAACAGGCGTGGAACAGGGCAGCCGCAAGCAGTATATCGATAAGATCGCGGCAGCGCTGATTTTGGAAGATTATATGAAAAACGGAATGGAGAATTGACAATGGATGAAGAAAAGATCGTGATGCTGATGGACGACGGCAGCGAGGTGGAGTTTACGATTCTGGAAAAGACCACTCTTGGAGGCAGCGACTATATCCTGGTAACCGATGCGCCGGAGGGCGAGGACGGGGAGTGCTATGTCATGAAGGACGTATCCGAGGCAGGTACCGAGGAAGCGATTTATGAATCCGTAGAGGACGATCAGGAGCTGGATGCGGTTTTCCGGATCTTTGAGGAGATGCTGAAGGACGAGATGGACATTGAGCGGTAATCGCCGCTTTGGACAAGGAAAGAAACAGAAGGAGGATCAATGACAGAAGAACAGAATAAAAAGGAAAAGGCTGTGAAAGAGGCCGGAGAAAACGGCGGGAACGGAAAGAACACAGCCCAGGGAAGGCTGCAGCGGGCAAGGCGCAGGCTGCCTCAGGCCGGCAAAAAGGAGGCCGAAAAAAAGGAGGCTCTGAAAAAGGAGCCGGAAAAGAAGACCAGGACCAGAGAGCCGAAGCGGACGGAACGGAAAAAGACGGAAAAGCTGGCGGACAGGATCCAGGCCATGCTGTCTCTGAAGGCGGCAGAGGACGCCGCTGCGGAAAAGGCGGAGGCTTCCCAGGAGAAAACCGCTGAAAAAACGAAGGCCGGAGGAACGAAGACCCGGCGTCAGACCGGCAGACGGCAGAAAAAGAAAGCGGAGCACATCCGCATCATCCCCCTGGGGGGACTTGAGCAGATCGGCATGAACATCACTGCCTTTGAGTACAAGGACAGCATCGTGGTGGTGGACTGCGGCATGGCCTTCCCGGAGGAGGACATGCTGGGCATCGATCTGATCATCCCGGACGTGAGCTATCTGAAGCAGAACATCAATAAGGTCAAGGGCTTTTTCATCACCCATGGACATGAGGACCATATTGGCGCCCTGCCCTATATCCTGCGGGAGATGAACCTGCCGGTTTACGCCACCAGGCTCACCATCGCCCTCATCGAAAACAAGCTTCGGGAGGCGGGCATCCTGGAGAGCGCCAAGCTCAACATCGTTTCCTATGGAGACGTGATCAAGGCGGGAGATTTCCAGATGGAGTTCATCAAGACAAACCACTCCATCCAGGATGCGGCGGCCCTGGCCATCCACTGCCCGGCGGGAGTGATCCTGCACACGGGAGACTTCAAGGTGGACTATACCCCGGTATTCGGCGACGCCATCGACCTGCAGCGCTTTGCAGAGCTGGGAAAGGCAGGGGTGCTGGCCCTGATGGCGGACTCCACCAATGCCCTGCGGCAGGGCTTTACCATGTCGGAAAGCTCTGTGGGACGTACCTTTGACGCGATCTTCGCGGAGCATGCGGACCGCAGACTCATCGTGGCTACCTTTGCCTCCAACGTGGACCGGGTGCAGCAGATCATCAACGATGCGGAAAAATACGGCAGGAAGGTGGTCATCGAGGGCCGTTCCATGGTGAACGTCATCGGGACCGCCGCAGAGCTGGGCTACATCAAGATGAAGCAGGGGACCCTCATCGACATCAACCAGATCAAGGATTATCCGGATGAAAAGGTGGTGCTGGTGACTACCGGCAGCCAGGGAGAGTCCATGGCGGCGCTGTCCCGTATGGCCAGCGGACAGCACAGAAAGGTGACCATCGGCCCAAAGGACGTGGTGGTGTTGAGCTCCAACCCGATTCCCGGCAACGAAAAGGCGGTGGCCAAGGTCATCAACGAGCTTTCTCAGAAACAGGCCAAGGTGATCTATCAGGATACCCATGTATCAGGACACGCCTGCCAGGAGGAGCTGAAGCTGATCTACGCCCTGGTACATCCGAAATTTGCCATCCCGGTACACGGAGAGTATCGCCACAGGCTGGCCCAGAAGGATGTGGCCGTGGCTCTGGGCGTGCCCAAGGACAACGTGCTGATCGCGGAGACCGGCGACGTGATCGAGCTTTCGGAGGAAAGCTGCAAGATCGTGGACAAGGTACAGGCAGGTCCCCTGATGGTGGACGGCCTTGGCGTAGGCGACGTGGGCAACATCGTGCTGCATGACCGGCAGAATCTGGCCCAGAACGGTATCATCGTGGTGGTGCTTTCCCTGGAGCGTTATTCCGGCAGACTGGTGTCCGGTCCGGACATCGTAAGCCGCGGATTTGTCTATGTGCGGGAAAACGAGGACCTGATGGAAGAGGCAAGGCTGGTGGTGCTGGATGCAGTGGACGACTGCCTGGTGCATCATGTCAGCGACTGGTCGAAGATCAAGAACATCATCCGGGACACCCTGAGCGATTTCCTCTGGAGAAGGCTCAAGCGGAACCCGGTCATCCTTCCGATCATCTCGGAAGTATAACAACAGTCCGGCCATGCCGGAGGTATTAAGGAACAGTAAGGACTTATGAAAGAAGAGAAATCGGCACTGGCGAAAATAACGGGATTGCTCGGAGGGCTGGCAGGCCGCGTGATCATCGCGGCGCTGCTGATCCTGCTGACTTTTGAGGGGCTTCGGTTCTGCTTTGATTTCGGCCATGCCATTTTCTATCAGCAGCCGGTGGAAGCAGCGCCGGGCACGGATCATGTGGTGACCCTGCAGGAGGACGCCACCATGCAGAGCGTGGCTCAGGACCTGAAGGAGGAGGGGCTGATCCGCAACGAAACAGCCTTTATCATTCAGGGACAGCTTTATCAGATCAATCTGTTTCCTGGGGAATATACCCTGAACACCTCCATGACCACCAAGGAGATCCTGGAGGCGTTGAATACGGATCCTGAGGAATACGCGGCCCAGGTGAAGGAATCCGAGGCGGAACGTCAGGATGCCGCAGAGGAAACAGAGGCCGCAGTCATCGGCGGCGGCGATGAGCTGGTGGATGCTGAACAGGCGGCAGCAGCTGCAGAGGGCGGCATCCAGGTAGAGACGGAAGCGGTATCCACCGAGGCGGCCTCAGAGACCGGCGCGCCGGAAGGAGAAACCGGGGCGGAGGCCGGAGCTGGAGCCTAAGGGGCTGCCCGCAAGGCCCGAAGGAGCGATTGCCATGGAACACAACAGAATTTCCGAATACCTGCTGTCTCTGGAGCGGGAGGAGGATCCACTTCTGCGGGAGCTGCGGAGCTTTGCCGCTGAAACAGAGGTCCCCATCGTGCGGCCGGAAACCGAAAGCCTGCTGCGGACCCTGGTGGCGGCAAAGCGGCCCGGCCGGATCCTGGAGATCGGAACCGCCATCGGCTACAGCACCATTCTGTTGGCCAGGGCTGCGGGAGCGGGAGCCGGAGGCTGCCGCGAGTTCATCACGGTGGAGAGCTGGGAAAAACGAATCCCCCTGGCGGAGGAAAACCTGCGCCGGGCAGGCCTTTCCCAGAGCGTGCAGCTCCTTCATGCAGACGCGGGGGAGGTGCTCCGGCAGCTCTGCGCCGGGGGCGATCACGATCCGGCCCGGGAGCAGGGCTTTGATCTCGTTTTTCTGGACGCGGCAAAAGGACAGTATATCCGGTGGCTTCCGGACATCCTGTCCCTGCTGAACCAGGGAGGGATTTTGGTGGCGGACAACGTGCTGCAGGACATGACGGTGCTGGAGCCCCGCTTTACCCTGCCCCGCAGGGAGCGGACCACCCACGCCCGGATGCGGGAATTCCTATATGAGATCAAGCACCGGGAGGAACTGGAGAGCGCAGTGCTGCCGGTGGGAGACGGCGTCAGCATTTCCGTAAGGAGGAAACAGCAATGAAAAAACCGGAGCTTCTGATACCGGCAGGGAATCTGGAGACCCTCAAGACTGCGGTCATCTACGGCGCAGACGCCGTTTATATCGGCGGAGAGGCCTTTTCCCTGCGGGCCAAGGCGGATAACTTTGACCGGACCTCCATGGAGGAGGCCATCCGTTACTGCCATGACCGGGGAAAAAAGCTTTATGTAACAGTGAATATTTTTGCCCGCAATCAGGACCTTCCCAGGGCGGAAGCGTACCTTGCGGAGCTTTCTGAGCTCGGGCCGGATGCGCTGATCATATCCGATCCGGGCCTCTTCATGCTCTGCAGAAGGATCGCTCCGGAGATGGAGATCCACATTTCCACCCAGATGAACAACACCAATTACGAAACCTTCCGGTTCTGGTACGGCCTTGGGGCAAAGCGGGTGGTGACGGCCCGGGAGCTGTCCCTGAGGGAGATCCGGGAGATCCGGGAGCAGATTCCTCCGGATATGGAGATCGAGTCCTTTGTGCACGGGGCCATGTGCATCTCCTATTCCGGCCGGTGCCTTTTGTCCAGCTTCATGGCAGGCAGGGACGCCAACCGGGGCGCCTGCACCCATCCCTGCCGGTGGCGCTACAGCCTCATGGAGGAGAAACGTCCGGGAGAATATTTTCCCGTGGAGGAAACAGAGCAGGGCACCTATATCCTGAATTCCAAGGATCTGTGCATGATCGAGCACATTCCGGAAATGGCGGAGGCGGGCATCGACAGCCTGAAGATCGAGGGCCGGATGAAAACGGAGCTTTATGTGGCTACGGTGGCCCGCGCCTACCGGAAGGCCATCGACGACTGGTTTTCCTCTCTGGAGCTTTACCGGGACAATCTTCCCCTCTATCGGGAGGAGATCGCAAAGGGCACCTACCGGGAGTTTACCACCGGCTTTTATTTCGGAAGGCCCGGGGCAGAGGCCCAGATCTATGACAGCAGTACCTATATCCGCAGCTATGTATACCTGGGCTCCGTGGAGGCGCTTTCCGGGGAGTTCGCCCTGATCGAACAGAAAAACAAGTTCTGCGTAGGGGACAGGATCGAGATCATGCGTCCGGACTTTACCAGCCCCGAGGCAGAGGTGCTGGAGATCAGGGATCTGGAGACCGGCGCATCCATGGAATCCTGCCCGCATCCCAAGCAAAAGCTTCTGATCCGGCTGTCGGAGCCCCTCCGGCAGCATGACATTTTACGGGTAAGAGCAGAGGAGCCATAAACTATGGAAGCGTTATTTGCCTTTCTTTGCGTCGTATGCGTGATCTATTTTATCGTCATCACGGTTTACAGCGGCCTTTCCGCAAGCTATCTTGTGTGGATCTTTTTTGCGGTCATATTCGGCTTTATGGCCTGGTTCTGCGGCCACAGGCAAAATATCAAAGGCGGCCTTCCCGCAAGGCTTCCGGTGTTCGTGTTCACCACCTTTGCGGCGGCGGTGGCGGTCTTTGTCTGCCTGATGACGCCGGTGCTGCGGACTGCTTCCGCAAAGCCCCAGCAGGGACTTTCCTATGTGATCGTGCTGGGGGCAAAGGTGTATCCGGACCGGCTTTCCAGCTCGCTGGTAAAGCGGCTGGATCAGGCCTGGGAATACTATCAGGACAATCCCCGGACGGCCTTTGTGCTGTCCGGAGGGCAGGGTCCCGACGAGCCGGTGCCGGAGGCGCTGGCTATGTACAATTATCTGTATGGCAGAGGCGTGCCTGCAAGAAATATGATGATCGAGATCTTTTCGGAAAATACGGAGGAAAACATCCGTTTTTCCATGGCGCAGATCGCCAACGACGAGAGGCATAAGGTGCGGGGGGAAGGCCCTGAGGCCATGGGGATCGGCATTCTCTCCAGCGATTTTCATGTATACCGGGCCATGGCCATCGCCCGGCATGCAGGCTATGAAAACATCAGTCCCATTGCGGCACCCTCGGATCCGATCCTGTTCCTGCATCTTTGCGTGCGGGAATGTGCGGCGATCCTGAAGGACCATATCATGGGCAATCTATCCCTGGCAGGGTAAAAACAAGGAGGTTTCTGAAAGAATGAAGGCGTTTCAGGAGTGTTACGAGCTTTTGGAGGAAAAGGAGATACCGGAATGCGGCGGCGTGTCCCGGTGCTACAGGCATAAAAAGACCGGCGCACAGGTCTTTACCATCAAAAATCAGGATAAGAACAAGGTGTTTTACATCGCCTTCCGGACGACTCCCGGAGATGATACGGGCGTGGCCCATATCCTGGAGCATTCCGTCCTCTGCGGTTCTGAGAAATTCCCTCTGAAGGATCCCTTTGTGGAGTTGGCAAAGGGCTCCCTCAACACCTTCCTGAACGCCATGACCTATCCGGACAAGACCGTGTATCCCGTGGCCTCCTGCAACGACAAGGATTTCATGAACCTGATGGACGTTTACATGGATGCGGTGCTGCATCCCAACATCTATGAGGAAAAAAAGATCTTCCAGCAGGAGGGCTGGCACTATGAGCTTTCCGAGACAGGAGAGCTCAGCTATAACGGAGTGGTATATAACGAAATGAAGGGGGCCTTTTCCAATCCGGAGTCCCTTCTGGAGCGGTACACCATGCACGCCCTGTTCCCCCATACCACCTACGGCTTTGAATCCGGCGGCGCTCCGGAAAGCATTCCCGACCTGAGCCGGGAGGCCTTTCTGGATTTTCACCGGAAATACTATCATCCATCCAACGCCTATCTCTATCTGTATGGAGATATGGATATGGAGGAAAAGCTTTTGTGGCTGGACAGCCGGTACCTTTCCGCCTATGAGGAGATCCGGGTGGATTCCCAGGTGGGAGAGGAGCCGGCCTTTGCCGCGCCGAAGGAAGAGCAGATCTTTTATCCTCTGGGAGAACGGGAGTCCCTTTCCGGCAGGGCCTATCTTTCCGAAAACTATGTCACCGGCGGAGAGCTGCAGCCGGAGCTCTACATGGCCTGGCAGCTTCTGGAGTTCGTGCTGCTGGATGCGCCGGGAGCGCCCTTAAAGGAAGCCCTGATCAAGGCAGGAATCGGAGAGGATATCCTGGGAGGCTATGCTTCGGGAATCCGGCAGCCTTATTTTTCCATCGTTGCGAAAAACGCCAGGGAAGAGGACCGGGAGCGGTTCCATCAGATCATCCGGGACACCCTGCAGAGGCTCTGCCGGGAGGGCATCGACCGGAAGCTGCTGCGGGCGGCGCTGAACTACATGGAATTCAAATACCGGGAAGCAGATTATGGCCGGATGCCGGCGGGACTGGTCTATGGACTGAACGCGCTGGATTCCTGGCTTTACGGGGAAAAACCCTATCTGCATCTTCTGTACGGAGACGTGCTCCTGAAGCTTCGGGAGCAGGTGGAAACGGGATTTTTTGAGGAGCTTCTGCAAAAGAGCATCCTGGACAATCCCTTCTGCGCCCGGGTGGACGTGCTGCCGAAAAAGGGCCTTTTGGAGGAACGGGAGGCAGCCCTTAAGGAACGGCTTGGGGAATACAGGGCCTCTCTTTCCCAGGAGCAGCTGGAAGCCCTCCGGCAGGAGGCAAAGGCCCTGCGGGCATATCAGGAGGAGCCTTCCTCCCAGGAAGCCCTTAAGAGCCTGCCGCTTCTCGAGATCGGGGATATCGGACGGGAAGCGGAAAAGCATCCCATAAAGCTCGGGGAACGGGGCCGGCTTCTGTGGTCAGAGCTTCCCACCAACGGCATCGCCTATATCCGGGTGCTTTTCGATACGAAGGAGCTTTCCAGCGAAGAGCTGCAGTTTGCCTCCTTCCTGAAATATCTGTTTGGCGAGCTGGATACCAAAGACCACAGCTATCAGGAGCTGACCAACGAGGTGCTGCTGAACACCGGCGGGCTGGAGTTCGATCTTTCCGCATTTCCGCTGGTCCACGAGCCCGGCAGCTATCAGGGACGCTTTTATGCGGAGCTGCGGGTGCTTTCCGGAAAAGTGGAAACAGGGCTTTCCCTGCTTTCCGAGATCCTGAACGGGACCCTCTTTGAGGACGAGGACCATATCGGAGAAAAGCTGCTGGAGGCCAAGAGCCGGATGCAGATGAAGCTGGACGGCGCTTCCCACAGCGCTGCAGTGCTGCGGGCCGGTTCCTATTTCCGGGCGGACCAGCGGTATGAGGATCTGACCGGGGGCATCGCCTTTTACGATTTCCTTTCCGCCGCGGTAAGGTTTTATCAGCTTCCCAACAAGCGGAAGCATTTTATCAAGTCCCTCAGGGCAGTAGCGGAAAAATTGTTCGTCAAGAAAAACCTCCAGGTATTCCTGGGAGGCGGAAAGGCGGAAAAACGGGAGCTTTCAGCGGCGCTGAAGAGCTTTGTAGAGGCCTTTCCGGCGGCAAAGCCCAGGCGGCCCCTGTCTGAGGCGGCCCTTGCCCAGCGGTCCCGGCAGGCGGTCTGCGCCCAGGGCCGGGTCAACGAAGGCTTCAAAACCACCTCGGAGGTCAACTATGTGGCCCGCTGCGGAAGCTTTGCAGAGGAAAAGCTCCTCTATACGGGAGCCCTGCTGGTGCTGAAGGGGATCCTGAATTACGGTTATCTCTGGCAGAATCTCCGGGTAAAAGGAGGCGCCTACGGCTGTATGTCCGGCTTTGCCAAATCCGGACGGGGGTATCTGGTATCCTACCGGGATCCTCAGATCGGCGGCACGGAGGCGGTCTACCAGGCTCTGCCGGAGTGGCTTTCCCGGCTGGAGCTTACGGAACGGGACAGAACGAAATACATCATCGGAGCGGTGGCGGAGCTGGATCAGCCCGTAACCGTTTCCATCCGGGCGGCCCGCTGCCTTTCCGCTTACCTGTCTGGTATTACGGAAGAAGATTTCCAGAGGGAGCGGCAGGAAGTGCTGGATTGTACCGGGGAGAAACTGAGAGAGCTTTCCGCTTATATCCGGGCGATTCTGGCAGGGGATTATCTCTGTACCATCGGAAACGCCGGACAGATCGCGGAGGAAAAAGGATTGTTCCAGTCCGTCAGGGAGCTTTATTCCTGATGGAGCTGGATGGAAACGCTTAAGGAATAAAGGTTTGAAGATATGAGATCAGGATTTGCAGCGCTGGTGGGACGCCCGAATGTGGGGAAGTCCACCTTGATGAACCGGCTGATCGGACAGAAGATCGCCATCACCTCAAAACGCCCCCAGACCACCAGGAACCGGATCGAAACGGTTTATACCGATGAACGGGGACAGATCGTTTTTCAGGATACCCCGGGGATCCACAAGGCAAAAAACAAGCTGGGGGTCTACATGGACACGGTGGCGGAAAAGGCCTTTGCCGACGCCGACGTGATCCTGTGGCTGGTGGAGCCGGTGACCCATATCGGCGCAGGAGAGGAGCGGATCGCAGAGCTGCTTGGGAGGCTTAATCGTCTGCCGGAGGCGGGAAAGGAACGCCAGGCAGGCGGCAGCGGCAATAAAAAGCCGGTGATCCTGGTGATCAACAAGGTGGATAGCCTCAAGGACCAGGGCGCGCTCCAGGCGGTGATGGAGGCCTATAAGGAAAAGGCGGTATTCGACGAGATCATCCCCGTATCCGCCCAGGAGGGCACCAATACGGACCGGCTCATGGAGGCGATCTTCCGGTATCTGCCGGAGGGCCCCATGTATTACGATGAGGAGACCGTCACCAATATCCCCTTAAGGAGCATCGCAGAGGAGCTGATCCGGGAGCAGGCCCTGCGGCTTCTGAAGGACGAGGTGCCCCATGGCATCGCGGTGACGGTGGAAAAATTCCGGGAACGGCCCGACGGGATCTATGACGTGGAGGCGGATATCATCTGCGAGCGGGACAGCCACAAGGGCATGATCATCGGAAAGGGTGGCAGCATGCTGAAACGCATCGGCACAAACGCCCGTCTGGAGATCGAGGATCAGCTGGGGGCCCATGTCAATCTGCGGCTTTTTGTAAAGGTACGGAAGGACTGGAGAAACAACGAGAGCTTTGTAAAGAGCTACGGATACGATATCCGGAAGCTGTAACCCCGGCAACGGAGTGGAAAAGGAAAGCATGGAACGGAAGGAAACAGAGGTCAAGGGAATGATCCTGCGGGCGGCCCCCCAGGGAGAATACGGAAGAAGGCTCTCGGTGTTGACGGACCGCTATGGAAAGGTCTGCGTTTTTGCCCAGTCGGCGGCAAAGCCGGGCTCCCATCTTGTGGGGGTCACCAGGCCCATGGTCTGCGGGACCTTCCGGCTGGCCAGGGGCCGGAATGCCTACAACCTGCACGGCGTCGCCCTGATGGAGGACTTTTCCCGCATCCTGACAGATTTTGAAGCCTCCTGCCTGGGGGCTTATTTTCTGGAGCTTGTGGACTATTTTTCCCAGGAGGGCATGGAGCCCCAGGAGGCCCGGCAGCTTCTGAACCTTTCCTATTTGGCCCTTTCGGCCCTGCAGGAGGGCCGTTTTGCGGCGGAATACGGCAAGGAGGTCTCGGAACGGCTTTTGCGGAGCATCTTCGAGCTGCGCATCCTGGTGACGGAGGGAGAATACACGGAACGGCCCCAGCGGGGAGGCGGAGAGGAGCTGCTCCGGCTGTGGCGTCATGTGACGGGGGAAAGGCTCTCCCGGCTGTTTTCCAGGGAAGCCTATCAGGGAATTCCGGCGGAGGTCCTCCAGGATTTTTTCCTGGAGACGGAATCGGCGGTCCGGCGTTTCGCTCCCGGGAAATTTCATGCACTGGAAGTCTTGCGGGAACGGGCATAATCATGTATACTTAACACCATAGTACAAAATAAAACATGCGGAGCAATTGGGGCCGCAGGGGGGAGTTTTATGGACAGAGAAAAAAAGACTATGGAAAAAATCGTGGCACTTGCGAAATCCCGCGGTTTTGTATATCCGGGTTCCGAGATCTACGGAGGCCTGGCAAACACCTGGGATTACGGCAACCTGGGCGTTGAATTGAAGAATAACGTCAAGCAGGCCTGGTGGAAAAAGTTCGTGGAGTGCTCAAAGCTCAACGTTGGCGTTGACTGCGCCATCCTCATGAATCCGCAGACCTGGGTAGCTTCCGGACATCTGGCAGGATTTTCCGATCCGCTGATGGACTGCAAGCAGTGTAAGGAAAGATTCCGGGCAGACAAGCTCATCGAGGAGTTCTGCGAGGCAAACGGCATCGCGCTGCCCAACAACTCTGCAGACGGTATGAGCTCCGAGGAGATGCAGAACTTCATCAGCGAGCACAAGATCGCCTGCCCCACCTGCGGCGCCCATGACTGGACGGATATCCGCAGCTTCAACCTGATGTTCAAGACCTTCCAGGGCGTAACCGAGGACGCAACCTCCACCATCTATCTGAGACCTGAGACCGCACAGGGTATTTTCGTAAACTTCCGGAACGTGCTCAGGACCTCCAGAAAGAAACTGCCCTTTGGTATCGGTCAGATCGGTAAGTCCTTCCGTAACGAGATCACGCCGGGCAACTTCACTTTCCGTACCAGAGAGTTCGAGCAGATGGAGCTGGAGTTCTTCTGCAAGCCGGGAACGGATCTGGAGTGGTTCGCTTACTGGAAGCAGTTCTGCACCGACTGGTTAAAGGATCTGGGCCTTAAGGAAGACGAGATCCGTGCCCGGGACCACAGCCCGGAGGAGCTGAGCTTCTATTCCAAGGCTACCACGGACCTTGAGTTCCTGTTCCCCTTCGGATGGGGCGAGCTTTGGGGCATCGCAGACCGTACCGATTACGATCTGAGCCAGCATCAGATGGTCAGCAAGCAGGATATGAGCTACCAGGACGACGAGACCAACGAGAAGTACATCCCGTATGTGATCGAGCCCTCACTGGGCGCAGACCGTGTGACCCTGGCGTTCCTCTGTTCTGCATACGACGAGGAAGAGCTGGAGGGCGGCGACGTGCGTACCGTGCTGCACTTCCACCCGGCACTGGCTCCGGTGAAGATCGCCGTTCTGCCCCTGTCCAAGAAGCTGAACGAGGGCGCAGAGAAGGTATTCGACAGCCTGCTTAAGAAGTATTACTGCGAATTCGATGACAGAGGAAGCATCGGTAAGCGTTACCGCCGTCAGGACGAGATCGGAACGCCCTTCTGCATCACCTACGACTTCGATTCCGAAACGGATCAGTCCGTAACCATCCGTCACAGAGACAGCATGGAGCAGGAGCGGGTTGCCATCGCCGATCTGCCTGCATATTTCGCAGATAAATTTGATTTTTAAACACAAGCCTTGTGTGTGAGAGCAGTCCGGAGGCCGCGGCTTCCGGACTGTCTGTTTATAGAGGTAAAACGAAGTGAAGCTGTTTACAAGACTTGCGGTGCTGTTTCTGGTATCCACAGCCCTGCCCTTGTTTCTCCTGAATATGCTGATCATGGGAAAGATCCGCTATAACGTCAGTATCATCATCCTGATCGCCGCGGGCTTTCTGCTGCTGTCCTGGGTCTACGCGTCGATCCTGCGGCCCTTGGACGAGCTGCGGCGGGCCACGAAAAAGATCAAGGACGGAAATCTGGACTTTACCCTGGAGGCGGAGGACGACGATGAGATCGGGCAGCTGACCCAGGACTTTGAGGAAATGCGCCTGAGGCTCAAGGAGTCCCAGGAGGAAAAGCTGCGGTCGGACCGGGAGTCGAAGGAGCTCATCAGCAACATCGCCCACGATCTGAAGACCCCTCTGACCGCCATCCAGGGCTATTCCGAGGGCATCCTGGACGGCGTGGCCAGCAGCCCGGAAAAAATGGAAAAATACATCCGGACCATTTACAACAAGGCCAACGATATGGCAAGGCTCATCGACGAGCTGAATTTCTACTCCAAGATCGAAACCAACCGGATCCCCTACCATTATACCAGGCTTAATGTGCGGGAGTATTTTGACGACTGCGCCGAGGAGATCGGCTTGGACATGGAGGGAAAGGGCATCGGTTTTTCCTATCAGAATACGGTGGAGCCGGACATCCTCGTGATCGGCGATCCGGAGCAGCTGCGCCGGGTCATCAACAACATCGTCGGAAACTCCGTGAAATATCTGGATAAGACCCCGGGACGCCTGGCCATCCGGGTCCGGGACGCAGGAGATTTTATCGAGTGCGCCATCGAGGACAACGGCCGGGGCATCGCAAAACAGGATCTTACCAGGATCTTTGAGCGGTTTTACCGGACGGATTCCAGCCGCAATTCCAGCCTTGGAGGCAGCGGCATCGGCCTCAGCATCGTCAAAAAGATCATCGAGGACCACGGCGGCAGGATCTGGGCCTCCAGCGTGGAGGGCAGCGGCACCACCATACATTTCCTGCTGCGGAAATACATCGAGGTAGAAGCGGAAAAAAACTAAGGAAGCGCCCGTGTATGCCGTAAGGGGCACGGCGGGAAGGAGAGGATATGGAGAAAAAAATACTCATCGTAGAGGACGAGGTCAGCATCGCGGAGTTGGAAAAGGACTATCTGGAGATCTCCGGTTTTGCGGTGGACATTGAAGGAAACGGAGAGGAGGGCCTTAAGGCCGCCCTGGAAAAGGACTACGACCTGATCCTTCTGGACATCATGCTGCCGGGCATGGATGGTTTTGAGATCCTGAAGCGGATCCGGGAGAAAAAAAATACGCCGATCCTGATGGTGACGGCCAAAAAAGAAGACATCGACAAGATCCGGGGGCTTGGGCTTGGGGCGGACGATTATATCACAAAGCCCTTCTCCCCCTCAGAGCTGGTGGCCAGGGTGAAGGCTCATCTGAACCGGTACGAGCGGCTGACAGGGGCGGAAAAGGAGCACAACGACATCATCGAGATCCGGGGCCTTAAGATCGACAAGACTGCCCGCAGGGTATGGGTGGACGGAACGGAAAAGCCCTTTACCACCAAGGAGTTCGACCTGCTGAGCTTTCTGGCGGAGCATCCCAATCGGGTGTTTTCCAAGGAGGAGCTGTTCCGGGAGATCTGGGATATGGACAGCATCGGGGATATCGCCACGGTAACGGTGCACATCAAGAAGATCCGGGAAAAGATCGAGTACAATACGGCAAAGCCTCAGTACATCGAGACCATCTGGGGCGTAGGGTATCGATTCAAGGTGTAAAGCGGCTGCCGCTTCAGAGCCGGATGAAAAAGTTTGAAAAAAATCAAAAAAAATCGTTGACAGTAGGGAAATCATCGTGTATACTGTCGATAGTTAGTAAGAACTAACTCAAATATTTCCCTATACCTAATGATATAATGACAGTTATTTTTTCCGAGAACACCGCCGAAGCAAACCCGGCGGTGTTTCCCGTTGTATTTTGCTGTTTTTTTAACAAACTTTCCCTTTATTTCAGGAAGCAAATGTGTTAGAATAGACGAGGATATTCCGGAGGGGATGAGACAGCAGAGGCTTATGCAGCAGGACTTCCGGAAGATCAGAGAAAAAAACAGTTGCGAACATTTAAGGAGGTAGTACAGCATGTCACAGAAATGGGTGTATATGTTTAAAGAAGGTAACGCAGAGATGCGCAACCTCTTGGGCGGCAAGGGTGCCAACCTTGCGGAGATGACCAACCTTGGTCTGCCGATCCCGCAGGGCTTTACTGTCACCACGGAAGCCTGCACGGATTATTATACCCAGGGCGGCAAAATATCTGATGAGATTCAGGAGCAGATTTTTGAAGCGCTGAAGAAGGTGGAGGAGATCAACGGGAAGAAGTTCGGAGACAACGAGGATCCGCTTCTGGTTTCGGTTCGTTCCGGCGCCCGGGCATCCATGCCTGGTATGATGGATACCATTCTGAATCTTGGCTTAAATGACGTTGCAGTAGAGGGATTTGCGAAGAAGACCGGCAATCCGCGTTTCGCATACGATTCCTATAGAAGATTTATCCAGATGTTCTCCGACGTGGTAATGGAGATTCCGAAGTCCACCTTCGAGAAGATCATCGACGAGGTAAAGGAAGCAAAGGGCGTAAAGTTCGACGTAGAGCTGGACGCTGACGATATGAAGACCCTGATCGTACGGTTCAAGGAGTACTACAAGGAGCAGAAGGGAACTGATTTCCCCCAGGATCCCAAGGAGCAGCTGATGGAGGCTGTCAAGGCAGTATTCCGTTCCTGGAACAACCCCCGCGCCATCGTATACCGCCGCATGAACGACATCCCCGGCGACTGGGGCACCGCAGTCAACGTACAGACCATGGTATTCGGTAACATGGGCAACACCTCCGGTACCGGCGTTGCGTTCACCAGAAACCCCTCCACCGGTGAGAAGGGTATCTACGGCGAGTACCTGATCAACGCACAGGGCGAGGACGTTGTAGCAGGCGTTCGTACCCCGCAGCCCATCTCCAAGCTGGAGGAGGATCTGCCGGAGTGCTACAAGGAGTTCATGGATCACGCCATGGAGCTTGAGAACCATTACCGCGATATGCAGGATATGGAGTTCACCATCCAGGAAGGAAAGCTGTACTTCCTTCAGACCAGAAACGGAAAGAGAACCGCTCCTGCAGCCATCAAGATCGCCTGCGATCTGGTAGACGAGGGCAAGATCTCTCCCGAAGAGGCTGTTTGCCGTATCGACGCAAAGTCTCTGGATCAGCTTCTGCATCCCACCTTTGACCCGGCTGCCCTCAAGGCAGGCACCGTCATCGGTTCCGCACTTCCCGCTTCCCCGGGCGCTGCAGCAGGTAAGGTATACTTCACCGCTGACGAGGCCAAGGAAGCTCACGAGAAGGGCGAGAGAGTTATCCTTGTAAGACTTGAGACCTCTCCGGAGGACATCGAGGGTATGCACGCTTCCCAGGGTATCCTGACGGTAAGAGGCGGCATGACCTCTCACGCAGCCGTTGTTGCCCGCGGTATGGGAACCTGCTGCGTATCCGGATGCGGCGAGATCAAGATCAACGAAGAAGAGAAGTATTTCGAGCTGGGCGGACACACCTATCACGAGGGAGACTACATTTCCCTGGATGGCTCCACCGGTAAGATCTACGATGGAGATATCAAGACCCAGGATGCAACCGTTGGCGGAGACTTCAAGCGCATCATGGACTGGGCTGACCAGTACAGAGAGCTTGGCGTACGTACCAACGCAGATACCCCCAAGGATACCCAGAACGCAGTAAGCCTTGGCGCAGAGGGCATCGGCCTTTGCCGTACCGAGCACATGTTCTTCGAGCCGGATCGTATCCCGAAGATCAGAAAGATGATCCTTTCCGAGACCGTTGAGGCCCGTGAGGAGGCTCTCAACGAGCTGCTTCCCTTCCAGAAGGGCGACTTCAAGGCAATGTACAAGGCTCTGGACGGAAAGCCCATGACCATCCGTTACATCGATCCGCCGCTTCATGAGTTCGTTCCCAAGACTGAGGAGGAGATCGCTCAGCTGGCTAAGGACATGAACCTCACCGTAGAGCATGTAAAGGCAGTCTGCGACAGCCTGCACGAGTTCAACCCCATGATGGGCCATCGTGGATGCCGTCTGGCAGTGACCTATCCGGAGATCGCAAGAATGCAGACCAGAGCCGTGATGGAGGCAGCCATCGAGGTTCAGGAGGAGACCGGCAAAGAGATCGTTCCCGAGATCATGATTCCGCTGGTTGGCGAAAAGAAAGAGCTGAAGTTCGTTAAGGACGTAGTTGTGGAGACTGCAGAGGCAGTTAAGAAGGAAAAGAATTCCGACATGCACTACAAGATCGGTACCATGATCGAGATCCCGAGAGCAGCTCTGATGGCAGGCGAGATCGCAGAGGAGGCAGAGTTCTTCTCCTTCGGTACCAACGACCTGACCCAGATGACCTTCGGCTTCTCCCGTGACGACGCAGGCAAGTTCCTGGATGCTTACTACAAGGCAAAGATCTACGAGTTCGATCCCTTCGCAAAGCTGGATCAGGCAGGCGTAGGCCAGCTGGTAGAGATGGCGGTGAAGAACGGCCGGGCAACCAGACCGGAGCTTAAGTGCGGTATCTGCGGCGAGCATGGCGGAGATCCCTCAACTGTAGAGTTCTGCGATAAGGTAGGTCTCAACTATGTATCCTGCTCACCGTTCCGTGTGCCGATCGCAAGACTGGCAGCAGCCCAGGCAGCGCTTCACAGAAAGGGCATCGTAAAATAATCGATAAAAACCAAGGTTTTTCATGCCGGGGCGGAGGAAACTTCGCTCCGGTGTTTTTTTACGGAAAATATAAAAAGGTTTAAGAAAATTGCAAACCGGAACAGGCAGCATGAATGATATATTATGGGTTATAGGAATGCATGTTTTTTCGCGAAAAGACAGGTGAATGACGGAGGAAGATATGGGTAAAAAATACGCACGCTGGTTTTGGCTCATTTTTGCAATGGTATGTGCGGTGGTCGCTTTTGCATGCCTTAAAATCTGTACGGCCCCTCTGGCGAATACAGGCGTAC
This sequence comes from uncultured Lachnospiraceae bacterium, assembly GCA_944381405.1. Lineage (GTDB taxonomy): Bacteria > Bacillota > Clostridia > Lachnospirales > Lachnospiraceae > Avilachnospira. The sequence continues at coordinate 52,803 of CALWLA010000012.1, forward strand.
AGGAGTTTTCGGAAAAAGCGTTGTACCAGATTCTTTTGATCAATCTGTTGATTTTGCTTTTCTTTCTGGCAAAAGGCAGACAGATCTCCCATGGGATGCTTTTGCTGGTCATAGCGCAGTTTGTCCTTACGCACCTGTGCATGGAGGTGTATTTCAATAACCTGTTGGCGGTGTCCCAGGAGGTTTATAACGATACTCCCGAGATCGACCGGCTGCTTTTTTGCAATCTCGGAGTTGCGGCGGCCTCCTTCCTGTATTTTTTTATTCGTTTGATGATCAATTCCTTTGGAAGAAACAAGGGAGATGCGGGCGACGGGAGTTAAAGAAGAGAAAATAATGACAATTACAGAAGTAAAAAGCCGGACGCCGGATTTGATCGATCAGCTGTTGGAAGTGTGGGAAGGTTCTGTGCGCGCCACCCACCTGTTCTTGTCAGAGGATGAAATCAAGCGCATCAGAGAATATGTTCCGCAGGCCAAAGGGTTTTATGAACACATGGGCTTTCAGGTTTACAAACGGACAGACCTTGACGAACAGGGGAGCCCTTACCCGTTGTTATATATGAGGCTTACCCATAAGCCTGTGGGGCGTCAGGGCAACAGGACCCTGAATCAGAGCTGAATCAGAAAGAACCGGCATCTTCCTTTTTTCTGCGTTTTATACTATACTGAACAGAAATGCTGATCCCGGTCAAGTTGAACAGAAATACCGGATCCCGGTCAAAAGGAGAGGAGAGCACATGTTTAAACAAACCTATCCCGCTCGCTGCAGGTTGTCTCTGCCATCATGCAGGACGTGGAGGCGGCGCTCCAGTGATGGAGCTGCCCATGGCCGCCGCCCAGGAAACGGCCCAGATGGAAAGCGTGTCCATTTTGAACATCATCGTGAACATCGTGCCGGACAACATCGTCACGGCCTTCCAGAATGCGGATATGCTGCAGGTGATCTTCATCGCCGTGCTGTGCGGCATCGCGGTGGGGGCCATCGGGGAACAGGGCAAGGTGCTGCGGGACATTTTCAACGCCTGCAATGAGCTGTTCCTCCGGATCACCCGGATGATCATCAGCCTGGTGCCCGTTGCGACCTTCTGCGCCATCACCTCTCTGGTGGCTACCACAGGACTTGAGATGCTGAAGATGCTGGCCAGCCTGGTGGGAACGATCCTTCTGGGACTGATCGTGCTGATCCTGGTATACGGCCTGCTGATCTTTCTTTTTATCCCGGAAAGTCCCTTTACCTTTTACCGGAAATATTCGCCCTGTATGCTGCTGGCCTTTACCCTTTCCAGCAGCAATGCGGTGATGCCTTCTACCATAGAGTACTGCGAAAACAAGCTGGGGGTTCCGCCTAAGATCGCCTCCTTTTCCATCCCTCTGGGTTCCACCATCAACATGGACGGAAGCTGCGTGTATCTGGCAAACGAGCGATCGCAAGAAAGTGATTTTGGAATATGAGCAAGAAACAACAGGACCTGATCGACAGAGAGCTGAACAGGACCTCTAAAAAACTGCTTCGGAAAAGCAAAAAACAGCCGGCGGCCCTGATCCTGGTACTGCTGATCGCGGCAGTCCTTTATGTCAGGGAAAATGATTTCCTCACGGAAGCATCCGGCGGCAGTCCGGCAGTGGAAACGCTCCAGGACACCGAGGCGGAGGAAGCGGAGCTTCTGCGGGTCACCGACGGGGATACCATCTGGGTGCGGCTTTCGGGAGAAAAGGAAAAGGTGCGGCTCCTGGAGATCAACACGCCGGAATCCGTGCACAGCGACGAAAGCCGGAATACGGTTTTCGGAGAGGAGGCCTCAGACTATCTGAAGTCTCTTCTGGAGGATGTGGAACAGGTGTACCTCACCAGGGACAGCTCTGACCGGGACCAGTACGGAAGACTCCTGCGGATGGTATGGCTGGAAGCTCCGAAGGACCCCATGGACGAGACGGAGCTTCGGGAAAAATGCGTAAACGCCAGACTGATCCTTGCGGGCTACGCCCTGCCGGTGGAGTTTGACGACCATTCCTACGTGGCCCTGTTCCGGGAGTTCCAGCAGGAGGCCATGGACGAAGAGCGGGGGCTCTGGGGACAGGAGGCCTGGTGGGAATACTACCGGAAAAATTACCGGGAATAATCCGGGAATAATAAGGAAAGCATTTTCTGAGGACGCAGGAAAGAAGCTATGGAGAAACGGGAAGGAAAAAGAGCATATTTTTTTGTGAAATGGCGGCATTTTTTTCAGGCTGCCTTTTTCGCCCTGACCAACGGATATGTGCAGGGCTTTCTGACGGGAAGGATCTACCAGGGAGCTTCAAAGCAGCTTTGCGTGCCGGGCCTTAACTGCTATTCCTGCCCGGGAGCCCGCTTTGCCTGCCCCGTGGGGGCGCTGCAGGCGGTCTTAAGCTCCGGCCAGTATCGGGTGAGCCTCTATGCCCTGGGACTCATGGCGGCCTTCGGACTCTTTCTGGGCCGCTTTGTCTGTGGATGGCTCTGTCCCTTTGGCCTGGTGCAGGATCTGCTCTATAAGATCCCTCTGGGGAAAAACCGGAAGGGAGTCTCGCGAAAAAAGAAAAACCTGCCGGGGCACCGGTATCTCATCTGGCTGAAGTATGTGGTGCTGGCGCTTTTTGTGGTGATCCTGCCCATGACCGTCACCAATATCGTGGGCATGGGGGATCCCTGGTTCTGCAAATACATCTGCCCCAGCGGCACCCTTCTGGCGGGCATCCCCATGACGGCCTTGAACGAGGGGCTTCGGGAGGCGGCGGGGCTTTTGTTCCGCTGGAAGCTTCTGGTGCTTTTGGCCATCCTGTTTCTGGCGGTGAAATGGTACCGGCCCTTCTGCAAGTATCTCTGCCCCCTGGGCGCATTTTACGGCTTTTTCAACCGGATCGCCCTGTACCGGCTTCAGGTAAACGGGGATAGGTGCATCCGCTGCGGACAATGCCAGACAGCCTGCGGCATGGATATCCGGGTCTGGGAAGATCCCAACAGCATGGAATGTATCCGCTGCGGAGCGTGCAGAAGCGCCTGTCCTGCGGAGGCCATCACCTCCACCATGGAGGAGCTGCTTTCCGGCATCGGCATGAAAAAGGAGAGAGGGGAAGGAAGGGAGCATGTATAATCTTTTCGGCTTCAACATCTATACAAAGGAAGAGCGGAGAAAGCGGGAAAAGCTGTACCGGGAACGGATGTTCCCCGGCGGCAAGGAAGAGAAAAAAGCCGTGCTGGAAAAGCTGCGGACCGTGCTGCCAAAGGAAGAGGACGAGATCCTGCTGTATATGTATATCGTGCTGCGGGAGCGGCATCTGCGGGACGGCAAGGATTACGAGGAACTTTTGCGGATCCAGGCCCTGCCGGTGAAGCTCTCCGCAAGAGAACGGCAGGAGCTGGCAAAGATCCTGCAGGAGTCTCCGGAGCCGGAGGGCTTCCGGAGAGAGGAACCGGCGGAGCCGGATCTGTGGTAAAAAAAGACAGCGCCCTGTTCCCGGGAACGCTGTCGGATCTTTTTATGGAGCCATGATCCTGGAAAATTGCTCCAGGCTCAGGCCGCTTTGGGTGAGGATCTGGGTAAAGAGCTGGGTCCATTGCCTGCCATAGACCGGATCCCGGATGACCTCATAAAACCCCAGCAGGGTGATGTAGTAAAAGAGGCTCAGACCCAGGGAAAGGGCGCAGAGGATGATGCCGGGCACCGAAGCCCTGCCGGAAGCCCGTTTTGCCACCACGCCGCAGGCCAGACCTACGGCGCCGCAGAAAAAGCCCATGTACATGCCTGCAGGGAAAAAGAACATCAGCAGGATCAGTCCGCAGACACCGGCGATGACGCTGTATTTCCCGTAATTCGGGGAAACGGGAGCTCCCTGTGAATTGTCTGAAGGGTCGTAATATCTCATAACCCTGTTATAGTAACATCCTTTTTCGGGACATGCAAGGGGTGTTTTCCCCGGAAAGGCCTGATCCGGCGGCGCCTGCGGCGATTTGCGGGACTGCGCCTTTACGAATTGGAATTCCTATTATATAATATGAAAACGCTATGATGATAAAAGAAACACATTCAGAAAAAGAAACCTTTGATTACGCCATGGCTCTGGGGCAAAAAGCGCAGCCTGGCAGCATCTACTGCCTGGACGGAGATCTGGGGACCGGAAAAACCGTCTTTGCAAAGGGCTTTGCCAGAGGCCTCGGCATAGAGGAGCCTGTGACCTCGCCCACCTTTACCATCGTAAAGGAATACGAGGGGGGAAGGCTTCCCCTCTATCATTTCGACGTATACCGGATCGCCGATCCGGACGAGATGTATGCCATCGGTTATGAGGATTATTTTTACGGAGAGGGCGTCTGCCTTGTGGAGTGGAGCCAGCTGATCGAGGAGCTTCTGCCGGAGCAGGCGGTGCGCATCCGTATCGAAAAGGATCCGGAAAAGGGCTTCGATTACCGCCGGATCTGTATCGGATAAGGAAAGGAAACACATTGAAAATTCTTGGAATAGAGGCCTCAGGCCTGGTCGCTTCCACCGCTCTGTGGGAGGACGGGGTGCTGCGGGCCGAGTACACAGTCAACAACAAGCTGACCCATTCCCAGACCCTGCTTCCCATGACGGAGGATATGCTGAACCGGGAGGGAACAGCGCTTTCGGAGCTGGACGCCATAGCGGTATCCGCAGGCCCCGGTTCTTTTACGGGACTGCGCATCGGGGCGGCTACAGCCAAGGGGCTGGCCTTGGCTCTGGACCTGCCGGTGATCTCCGTCTCCTCCCTGCGGGCGCTGCGGGAAAATCTGGCGGAGACGGATGGCGTGATCGTTCCCATCATGGATGCCAGAAGAGGCCAGGTATACTGCGGCGCATGGCAGGGGGAGCAGGCTCTTTTTCCGGAGCAGGCCCTTCCGGTGGAAGAACTGCTGGCGCTGCTTGGGCAGAGCCTGCAGCAGGGCCCGGAGGAGCTGAAGGGGTGCTGCGTGACCTTTCTGGGGGACGGGGTACCGCCCTATCGGGAAAAAATCGAAGCCGGCGCTGATTTCAGGATCCGCTTCGCCTCCGGAGCCAACGGCAGGCAGCGGGCGGCTTCCACCGCTCAGCTGGGAGGAAGGCTTTATGCGGAATGGCTTTCGGAATGCGGCCTCTCTGCCCGGGAGGCAAAGGCGCTGGGAGCCCTGGAGCTTGAGAGACGGGGGCTTTTTACGGAAACGGTCATGCTTTCCGACAGACTGACGCCCAGTTATCTGCGGAAGCCCCAGGCGGAACGGGAAAAGGAGGCGGGCCTTCTGGAGGACGCGGGCCAGAAGAGCCTCCGGAAGATCGCCAGAGGGGATAAATAAGGCCCCGGGAACAGACTGAGATGCGTAAGGTTCTGTGAAGAGACTGATATGCGTAAAGCCCGGGGACAGACTGACATGCCGGAAACGGCAGGAGAAAGGAGACGCTATGGGATTTGATTCCATCGGCTGGATCATCGTAATGGTAATCGCCGCTGTGGCGGAGCTTCTGACGGCGGCCATGGTTTCCGTCTGGTTCGTGGCGGGAGCGGCAGCAGCCTTTCTGCTGAGCTTTTTTCCGGTGCCGCCTCTGGGACAGTGGCTCTGCTTTGCCCTGGTATCCCTGGCGGTGCTGCTTCTGTTCCGCAAAAAGGCGGTGCAGCGGATTCAGGAAAAACATGTGGCCACCAACGCGGACAGCCTGGTAGGCCAGATATTGACGGTGCAGGAAACCGTGGACAATGAAAAAGAAACCGGACGCATCGGCTTCCGGGATCAGGAGTGGATGGCCAGGACCGAAACGGCGGGCCAGATCATTCCCGCAGGAAGCCGGGCACAGGTGCTCAGGATCGAGGGCGTCCGGCTCATCGTAAAGCCTGCGGAGGAGCAGGCGGAAACTCATGGAACGGACAGAGCGTAAGGAAGGACTGCGGTATTTTGCCCTGGGGGCTTCGGAGGCAGAGGCCTGGCTGCCGCAGCTTACGGCCCTGGACGAGCTGATCTTTCCGGGACATCCCTGGGGGGAGGAGACCTTCCGGAAAAATGCGGAAAACAGCTATGATACATTGTTGTTATGCGCAGAAGCGGACAGGCTGCTGGGCTTTGGCATCCTGCGGCTCTTAGGGGATGGAGAGATCCTTCTGATCGGCGTGGAGCCTGCCGAAAGGCGGCGGGGCATCGGAAGGCGGCTTTTGGAGGAACTTCTGGAACGGGCCGGAGAGGCTGCGGTTTTTCTGGAGGTGCGGGAAAGCAATAAGGGGGCGAAAGCCCTTTACGAGAGCTGCGGCTTCCGGGTGACCGGCCGCAGAAAAGACTACTATGAGCATCCCAGGGAGGATGCGGTTTTGATGGAAAGAAGGGGCGGAGGCCCCTGATGGAGAGACAGGGCGCAAGTCCCTGAGAAAAAGGAGGACAGGACATGCTGGATGTTTGCTTGCTGGGAACAGGCGGGATGATGCCCATGCCGAAGCGCTGGCTCACCTCCCTGATGCTGCGGTGTGACGGCTCCAATCTGCTGATCGACTGCGGCGAGGGGACCCAGATCGCCATGAAGGAGGTGGGATGGTCTCCCAAGCCCATCGACGTGATGTGCTTTACCCATTACCATGCGGATCATATTTCAGGGCTTCCGGGCATCCTCCTGTCCATGGGCAACGCTGACCGGAGGGAGCCGGTGGTGATGGTGGGACCCAAGGGCCTGTTCAATGTGGTAAGATCCCTGCGGTCCATCGCGCCGGAGCTGCCCTTTGAGCTCCGGTTCGTGGAGCTGGATCAGAATACAGAGCAGTACCGGCTGGGACCCTATATCCTGAACTGCTTTAAGGTCAACCACAACATCAGCTGTTACGGTTATTCCGTCACCATTCCCAGAAAGGGCCTGTTTGACGCGGCTGCGGCAAAGGAAAAAAACATCCCTCTGAAATTCTGGAACCGTCTCCAGCATGGAGAGACGGTCAAGGATCCGGATACCGGCATTACCTACCGGCCGGAGATGGTGATGGGCCCTGACCGGAAGGGAATCAAGGTGACCTACACCACCGACAGCCGCCCCTGCGACAATATCCGGAAGGCGGCGGCGGAGTCGGATCTGTTTATCTGCGAGGGCATGTACGGGGAACCGGGCATGGAGGAAAAGGCCAGAGGCTACAAGCATATGACCATGTATGAGGCGGCCCGGATGGCCCGGGAGGCGGAGATTCCGCCCAAGGAGCTGTGGCTGACCCATTACAGCCCTTCCATGCTGCATCCGAAGCAGTATCTGGAGGAGGTCAGGAAGATCTTCCCCAATACGAAATGCGGAAAGGACGGCATGCAGACGGAGCTGTTGTACGAGGACTGATGGGATGATGGAAGAAAAGGAAAAAAAGGATCTTTATATACTGGGCATCGAAAGCTCCTGCGATGAGACGGCGGCTGCGGTGGTGAAAAACGGACGCCAGGTGCTGTCCAATGTCATTTCCTCCCAGATCGACATCCATACGATCTACGGAGGCGTGGTGCCGGAGATCGCATCCCGTCTCCATTGCGAAAACATCAACGGCGTTATCCGCCTGGCCTTAAAGGAGGCGGGAATGGATTTTTCCGGCATCGACGCCATCGCGGTGACCTATGGCCCGGGTCTTGTGGGGGCGCTTTTGGTGGGGGTTTCCGAGGCAAAGGCGCTGGCCTATGCCCTGGGGAAGCCTCTGGTGGGAGTGCATCATATCGAGGGACATGTGGCGGCAAATTTCCTGGAGTATCCGGAGCTTGAGCCACCCTTTGTATGCCTGATCGTTTCCGGAGGACATACCCACCTGGTGATCGTGCGGGATTACGGAAGCTTTGAGATCATCGGCAGGAGCCAGGACGACGCGGCGGGAGAGGCCTACGACAAGGTGGCCCGGGCGGTGGGCCTGGGTTATCCCGGGGGCCCGAAGGTGGACCGGGCGGCCAGAGAGGGGAATCCCTATGCCATCGTCTTCCCAAAGGGGGAGGTGCGGGATCATCCCTACGACTTTACCTTTTCAGGCCTGAAATCTGCGGTACTGAATCACATCAACAAGGCACATATGACAGGGGAGGAGATCAACGTGGCGGATCTTACGGCCTCCTTCCAGTATACGGTGGTGGAGGCGCTGGTATCCAGGACCATAGATTGCGCCAAAGCCTACGGCTTTCACAAGGTGGCCATGGCCGGCGGCGTTTCCGCCAACAGCGCCCTGCGGAAAGCCATGCAGGAGGCCTGTGAGAAAAACGGCATGAGCTGCTATTATCCTGCGCCGGTGTTCTGTACGGACAACGCCGCCATGATCGCGGCGGCGGGATACTATGAATATCTCAAGGGCAGCCGGGCGGGCACGGACCTGAATGCGGTGCCGAATCTGAAGCTGGGAGAGCGTTAAAAGAAACGGGCGAGCCGGGCCGAAAAAAAGCGCGCCGGGCCGAAAATGGCCTTGCATACCGGGGATGAGGAAAACAGGGGGTTACATATGGCAGAGGAAATGGAGAAAAAACCGAAATACACGGCCATCGTGCTGGCGGCAGGAAGCGGGACCCGTATGGGATCGCCGGTGAAGAAACAGTACATGGAGCTTTGCGGGCTCCCTGTGGTGGTACACAGCCTGCGGCAGTTTGAAGAAAATCCTCAGATATCCTCCGTTGTGCTGGTGACAGGCAAGGAGGATCTGCAGTACGCCCTTTCCATGAGCCTGAAATATGAACTCCACAAGGTGAAAAACATCGTGGAGGGCGGAGACATGCGTTTCCGTTCGGTCTATAACGGCCTGAGGGCCGTGGATCCGGATACGGACTATCTGCTGATCCACGACGGCGCCCGTCCCATGCTGAGCCAGGAGCTCATCGACCGGTGCTGCCGGGAGGTGGCCATCGCAAAGGCCTGTGTGGCGGCGGTCCCCGTAAAGGACACCATCAAGCGGGCGGACAAGGAGGGCTTTGCGGCGGAGACCCTGGACCGCTCCGCCCTTTACAGCGTCCAGACGCCCCAGGCGTTTTCCTATCCGCTGTTTGTGGAGGCCTACCGGAAACTGCTGCATACCATACAGGAATACCATCCGGACGTGTCCAAGATCACGGACGATGCCATGATCGTGGAAGGGATGACGGACCGGAAAATCCGGCTGATTCCAGGGGACTACCGGAACATCAAGATCACTACGCCGGAGGATATGCTGGTGGCAGAGGCCTTTCTCCAGTGGAAAAACACCCTGGAATCTTAAAAGATTGTGGAAAAACCAGAAAAAGTGCTTGACTTTTCCGGAAAGCTCAATTATTATATTTTAGCACGCTTTCGAAAGGCGGGCTTTCAAATATGGAAAGGTATCGAAGTGGTCATAACGAGGCGGTCTTGAAAACCGTTTGTCCGCAAGGGCGCGTGGGTTCGAATCCCACCCTTTCCGTCTCGCGGACCATTACCGGCACGCGGTAAATATTGATACATCATTTATTCAGCAGAAGTACCCAAGTGGCTGAAGGGGCTCCCCTGGAAAGGGAGTAGGCTGTTAATAGCGGCGCGAGGGTTCAAATCCCTCCTTCTGCGCTCCGGTTTTCAGAGCTTCAAAAAAGTTTTGAAAATCGCAAAAAAAGTCCTTGACAAAAGGGAGAGCGAAGTGCTAAGATAAGCGGGCTGTCCGAAAGGAAAAGGACAGAGCACCTTGAAAAGAGAAGATAGAAACAGTTA
>CALWLA010000013.1 GCA_944381405.1 uncultured Lachnospiraceae bacterium
GTAAAGCCCGTGGGCATCACATCCGTGCTGATGATAGCCTGCTCCGGGCGCAGGCCCTTGGGGATATGCCCCAGATTTTGGTCTGCATCCGGCACATAAAACCGCTCCGACCACATGCCGTTTCGGTTCCGGCCCAACTGGCTGCCGGAAAAGGGATAGCCCTCGTGACCGGTTCCATCCGGCACCTCCGGCATGACGGCGGAGACCGCCACCAGCTCTCCGGGATGGAAATCCCGCACCTCAGGCCCTGTCTCCAACACCTCCGCCAGGCCCTCATGGCCCAGCACCAGCCCCGGCCTCCGGGGGCCGTTTCCGGCAAACACCGTATGCACGTCTGAAGAACAGGGCGTGATGAACCGGGGCCGCAGGATGGCGCCCCGCCTGTGTTCCTCCGTTTCCGGCGACAGAACCACCTCCGGGATCTCCTGCTGCCGGATCACGCCCTTTTCCGTAAATACATATGCCTTCATCTTGCAGGCCTGTCCTTTCTCTCCGGGGTAAGCATCTGCCAGATGCCCTCCCGGAAGCTGTACCGGGGCGCAAAACCGCATGCCTTCCGCAGCCGTTCCACCGAAGGCCGGAGGGAGACCGCTCCCTCGGCGTTATCTCCCCTTACGCCAAAGCAAAGCGGGCTTTTGCTGCCCATAAGCTCCCGCAGCTCCTCCACATAGCTTCTCAAAGGCCGGATATCTCCCGATGCCACGTTGTAGATGCCCTCTGCGGTTTCGGAAAACAGCAGGGCCGTCATGGCCTCCACCGCATCCGCGATATACATATAGTCCCAGTCCTGACTGCAGAGGCCAAGCTCCATGGGACTGTCCTCCTGAAAATGCCGCAGGCAGGTGCTGATGAGGGAGGTCCCGTGGTCTCCCGGGCCGTATACGGAGAAAAACCGCAGGTGCAGAAACCGCAGCTCACCCTCCTCTTCCTCATTCCGGGCCCTGACCCAGCGGCTGCCCAGCTGGCCGAAGAAAAGCTTGGCCTTGCCGTATTCGCTTTTTGGCATGCACCGGGCGTCCTCCCGCTGGAGGCCCTCCGGGTCCAGGGCCGCGCCGCCGTACTCCGCCTGGGATCCGGCAAAAAGAAACCGGCTGCAGCCAAGCTCCGAGGCTGTTTTCAGCGCCGCCATGGACATCTCCACATTGTAGTCCTGAATGCTCCTGTCGCTCCTTCCGGCGCTGCCGACTCCCGCCCAGGCCAGATGCACAAAAGCCTCCGCCTTTTCCGGAAGGGCTTTTGCTTCTTCGATGCTGTGGCGGAGGGGATACAGCTCCACCTGCTCCAGGCTCTTCAGTTTTTCGCACAAGGCGCGCCCCAGAAAGCTGGTGGCGCCAGTTACGATCACCCGCACGTCTGCCTGCCTTTCTACCGCTCCGGAAGCATCCTCTGAGGCTTCCGGAGGTACTTCTTTATTATAGCCGTTTAACGATCATGTTCTGTTCCATTTCCTCATCGGAAAGGAAGGGGGTAAGATCCTCCAGGGGCGGGCTCACCAGGCTTCCGTCCGGCAGCTTTTTCGCTGAGGATTTTGGTTCAAAATTCTGATCGTGGGACACCAGCACCTCGCAGATCACCGGGCCCTCCATGGACAGGGTCTTTTCCACCGCTGCCGAAAGCTCCGTGTTGTGCTCCGCCCGCACATAAGGGAACCCAAAGGCTACAGCCAGCCTTCCGAAATCCGGAAAGCTCAGATCCCGGCTGTCCTCTCCGATTCCTACAAAGGGTTCGTCACCGAAGAGGTTGCTCTGGGTCTGGCGGATGCTGTGATAGCCGCCGTTGTTGATGATAAAGAGCTTGATGGGCATCCCGTGGCTTACGATGGTCTGCAGCTCCTGCAGATTCATCATGATGGAGCCGTCTCCCGTGACGCAGATCAGATCATGGGCATAGTAGGGCGGATAATGCTCGTGAAGGCCCTTCCAGAAGGGATCCCGCCGTCCCGTCTCCAGCTCTCCCAGAGCGTATGCCTTGTCCGCATTGAGCCGCTGCTGCCGGGCCGCTTCGTCCGTTGCTGCCCGGTCCTTTCCGGAAAGTAGCTCCTGCAGCTCCTGTGACTCCGCCGCCCGTTTCCGAACGTCGTGGCAGGCCACGCAGGCCCCGATAGCCGCCGGCAGGTCGTAGCCCATGCTGGCGATGGCGGAATTGGAGATAAAACGGGTCCCCGGCTTGATGATATAGCTGTGGCCGCCCACCACACAGGCGGAGCCGTTTCCCACCACCGTGATCTGATCCCGGGACAGGCTGTCGCTTAATACCCGGATAAATTCGTATACGTTGGCCGGTTCGTCGGAGCCGTGGGCTGCATATCTGTCCTGATAGACCGGATAGGTCTTTTTCCAGTGGGCGCAGGTCTCCAGCCAGGTCTTTCCGGGGAGGCCGCTGCCGCCGCCAAAGAGGCAGGAGGCCGCCTCGTCCTTTTCCCCGTAGGGATAATCCTTTAACCGCTCCGGCTGGTCGAAAAGGCTGCCATGGCCCTTATACCCCAGTTCTTTGAGCCGTTCGATCAATGCCCGCAGCAGCACCGCTGCATCGGCGTGTACCGGCAGGTCGCAGTGTACCGAGGGCTTTTTCAGCTCTTCCTCGTCCACATCGCAGCAGATGACATAGGCCTCTCTGGCCCAGGTCTGATAATTATAGCCTACCTGACGGATGCTGAGGCGGGAACCCACCGCAAAGATCAGGTCGCTGTTCTGCACCGCGAAATTGCCGGGCCGGTCTCCCATGTTTCCGGGGCGTCCCGCATAGAGGGGATGGCAGTCTGGGATGGTGTCCTGATTGTTCCAGCCGGTCACCACCGGGATTCCCAGAAGATCCGCCGCCTCCAGGAAAAGGGTATGGGCCCCTGCGATGCGCAGGCCGTTTCCGGTATAGAATACCGGCCGCTCCGCCTTCCCGATGCGCTGGATGATCTCGTCGATCACAGGGCTGTCCTTGGTAAGGGCCTCGGGCCGATGCTGCAGCTTCTGCTTAAGGTCCGCATCCAGCTTGCCGCCGCTGCCCTCCAGGATGGAAAGCCGCTGGGCCTGCTCCGCCTCGTAAGCCTCCGGAGAAAAGCCCATGAGCTTTTCCTCCTCCACATAGGCTCCCTGCACGTCCAGAGGGATATCCAGCCAGCAGGGGCCTGGACGTCCCGTCTGGGACAGGTAGATGCACTTTTCCACCTCGTACCGGATGCGGTTGGGATCCGTCACCATCTCGCTGTATTTCGTCATGCAGTCGATGCTTTTGGTGATGTCGAACTCCTGGTCTCCCATGGCCCGGATGCCGACGCCGGACCAGCGGGCGGTGGTATCATACCGGACCTGGCCCGACAGCACGATCATGGGGATGGAATCCAGCCAGGCACCCACCACGCCGGTAATGGCGTTGGTGCCGCCGGGGCCGGTGGTGACGCAGAGGCAGGCTGGCTTGTTGTATACCCTGGCGTAGGCCTCTGCGGCGATGGCGCAGGCCTGCTCGTGGTGCATGTACAGGGTCCGGATGCCCGGGGCATGGCCGATGCCGTCATTTAAGTGCATGGCGCCGCCGCCGGTAACAGAAAAGCACTGGGTGATGCCGTTCCGTTCCAGCAACTTGGCGATAAGTTTTGCAACCTTTATTTTCATAGTCCAATTCTTCTCCTGATGTTCGTATCTGGTTCAAGTATCCAATCCGGTCTAGTATACCACAAAAAGGAAGCCGCCGGGAACGGCTCCCTCCTTTTTTCCGCTTTTTTTATAAAATCGTAATGATTGCCCTCGACCCTTACAGCCGCACCATGTCCCGGCTGATCTCCGAGAGGCTGGCTGCGCCGCACATGGCCATGGTGTCCTTAAGCTCCTCTCCCAGCTTGTCCGTAAGGAGTCGGACCCCTTCTTCTCCGCCGCCGTAGACTGCCGTCACATAGGGCCTTGCCACCAGCACCCCGTCCGCTCCGAGGGCCAGGGCCTTAAAGATATCCACTCCGCTTCTGAGACCGCCGTCCACCAGGATCCTCATCCAAGGTGCCCGTTCCTTTACTGCCGCGGCGATCTCAGGAAGCACCTCTGCGGTAGCCGGGCACTGATCCTGCACTCTGCCGCCGTGATTGGAAACGATGATGCCCGAAGCGCCTGCTTCCGCCGCCTTCATGGCTCCTTTTACGGTCATGATTCCCTTCACGATAAAGGGTATCCCTTTTGCGGTAAAGCCTTCGATGATCTCCCGCAGCTCCTCCACGGATTTTCTGCCTGCCGGAGGATCCTGGTCTTTCAGGAAGGGAAGTCCCGCCGCGTCGATGTCCATGGCCACGGCGAAAGCGCCGCTCTCCCGGATCAGCTGCAGCTTTTCCTCCACCACGTCCCTGCCCCAGGGCTTCACCGTGGGGATGCCGTAGCCTTCATTTTTGCGGATGGCCTCCGCCGCTGCCTCCATGACCCTGGGATCCGTTCCGTCCCCTGTAAAGGCGGCGATTCCCGCCTTTCTACAGGCCGGTACCAGGATGTCATTGTATTCCATATCCGTGTATTTTTCCCCGTAATGGAGCTTTACCGCCCCCACGGGACCAGCAAATATAGGATACCGGAACTGTTTTCCGAAAAGCTCCAGGGAGGCGTCGATGTCCCTGTACTCCGTCAGGGTATCCATGTTGACCCTGATCTCCTGCCATTTCTCGTAATTGCGGATGGCGGTGTCCCCAACGCCCTTTGCGCCGGGCCCCGGCATCCGGTTCCCGCAGGCCCTTCCGTTGCAGACCGGACAGGCCTTGCAATATGGGCCGGAGCAGCCTCTGGCGTTTTCCAAAACATCCTGATATGTCATTTGATTTTCCTCCTTGGTTCGATGGCTGAGCACAGCTTATAATCAAAAATATTCCCTTCAGTCCCAGTTTATCACAGAAAGGAACCGATTGGGAATATTCTTTATCCGTTTCTCCCGTATCAGCACACCCGGCTGCCGTTGGCCTCCAGCCGGAATTTCCAGCCCAGCACCTCCGCCGCCCGCCTGCACATGAGCATCCGCTCCAGGAAGATCTCAAAATAATCCATCACCGTGCACATGGAATCGTCCAGCTCCATTTCCATCTGGATGGTCTTTTTCTCCTGCTTCACCAGAAGCTTTGCGGACAGCACCGCATAGTTCACCCGGTCATGGGCGTCAAAGGCCGCCCGGTTTTTGTTCCGGACACGATTGCGGCGCACATCGGTCTTGTCCGCCAGGATCAGGGCTGCGGAAACCGGGTCCACTGCCGTTCCGGTGCTCTCGTCATGGTGCCCGATGGCGGTCATGACCCGGATGGCGTCGGCCATATCCATCCCTTCCTTCTGTAAGATCCCATAGGCCAGGATGGCTCCGCTGTGGGCGTGGTCGTGGCGGTTCACGCTGTTTCCGATGTCGTGCATATAGCCCGCCACCATGGCCAGCTCCACCTCCTTTTGGGAATACCCCAGCTCAGACAAAAGCCGTCCCGCTGTCTCCGCCACCTTGGCCGCGTGCTTTTCCGAATGCTCCGTATAGCCCAGGGCGCCCAGGACCTCGTTGCCCCGCCGGATCAGCTCCTTTACCTCTTCGTTCTTCCGTATTTTCTGATAAAAGGGAAACTGCGCCTTCCCTTTCTTTTCCTTCTTTTCCGTTTTCTCCATCGATCTGCTCCTTCTTCTATTTTTTCATAGGTCATTTCTTTATCATAAAGAACCTCTGTCTGATTTCCATCATATTCTCGTAAAGCTTTTGTAAAATCCATGAATTGCATTCGTTCACGATGCAGGATATAATAAAAATATCAAAAAATGGAGCGAAATGGAAAATATGCTTGAGCAACTAATTGCCGAAGCAACAGAATGCGATTTCAAGGTTGCCGTAGAAAAGAAAAAACCAAAAAGCTGGCTGAAAAGCGTAAGTGCTTTTTCCAATAACGAACTGATCCTTAAAGGAACGAATCGTTCTTTTGATACATTGGTCACGGATGCCGTAAAAAAGGATTACAGCTTTACTCTCTTAGAAGCGACTTACCGGGAACGAACCGGCCTGCATTTTGAGCCTGAGGACTACTTTTCCTTTGGTCTCACCGATAAGCACGGCTTTCTGACCAATGCTGGGCGATTGATGACTGACCAGCATATAGTCTATAATTCCAGAATGTTCTGCACGCGTTGGAATGGCTTGGAAAAAGGGTCTATCTTTGACGACGCCTTGGATGATAAGGAATACGAAGGAAATCGGATTTATCTGCTGAACAGTGGCTGCGAATTTATCCGCAACAATTCCAAAGTGCGTTTTTCAAAAAAGCACGTTACCGCATAGATAAGCCAGATTATGCCGAGCGGGCCGTGACTGAGGCAGTTGTCAATGCATTGATTCACCGCGACTATATCGTGATGGGCAGTGAAATACACATTGATATGTTCGATGATCGTGTAGAAATTGTATCACCTGGCGGGATGTTTGAGGGTGTACCCATTCAAGAATGTGATATAAATTCCATTCGTTCTGTCCGTCGCAATCCCGTCATTGCAGACTTATTTCATCGTATGAAGTATATGGAACGCCGGGGCAGCGGCTTACGTAAAATCGTGCATGAGACAGAGAAATTGCCTGGCTATACAGAAATGTGCCGGCCAGAATTTTATTCTACACCAACAGATTTCCGGGTTGTTCTGAAAAATGTAAACTATATCATGGATGGTGCAACAGGCCATGATACAGGCCATGATACAGGCCATGATGGAACTGTATCCGCCAAACGTCTCCAATTGTTGCAATACTGTACTGTAGAACGAAGCCGGGACGAAATACAAGCATTTCTCGGCATCTCCAGCAGAGCCCATTTCAAAAAAACCTATTTAAAACCCTTGTTGGAATCTGGACAGCTCAAAATGACACTCCCGGACAAGCCGAAAAGCCAACATCAAAAGTATATAACAGCGCAAAAAGATCCACAGGATAAGGAAGCCCACCAATGTTAAAGAAGGAGAACGCTATGAATAAGATAGCCAGCTATATCGATCACACCATGTTAAAGGCAGATGCCCCGGAGGAACTGATCCGGCGCTACTGCCAGGAAGCCAGGGAGCTACAGTTCTGCTCCGTCTGTGTCAACACCTGCCATGTGCCTCTGGTGGCCCGGGAGCTTTCCGGCTCCGGCGTAAAGACCTGCTGCGTGGTAGGATTTCCCCTGGGGGCCATGTCCACTGCCGCAAAGGCCTATGAGGCGGCCCAGGCGGTTTCTGAGGGCGCTCAGGAGGTGGATATGGTCATGAACATCGGAGCCCTGAAGGATGGAAACGACGCCCTTGTGGAAGCGGACATCGCCGCGGTGGTAAAGGCCTCCGCCCCCGCGCTGGTGAAGGTCATCCTGGAGACCTGCCTGCTGACGGATGAGGAAAAGGTGCGGGCCTGCCAGCTTTCCGTAAAGGCCGGGGCCGCCTTTGTCAAGACCTCCACCGGCTTTTCCACCGGAGGCGCTACTCTCACGGACGTGGCGCTTATGAAGAAGACCGTAGGAGACCGGGCAAAGGTAAAGGCCAGCGGCGGCATCCGCACCCGGGAGTTCGCAGAGGCCCTGATCGCTGCCGGAGCGGACCGCATCGGCGCAGGAAACGGGATGCTCCTTTTGTAACACGCTGATCGGCACATGGGCCCCGCTTCCGCGGGGCTTTTTCATACAAAAAAGGATGGCGATCTCTCTCCATCCTTTTGATATATCTGTGTGAGGTTCTCCCAAAGTTATCTCTTAGAGAACTGCGGAGCCTTACGAGCCTTCTTGAGGCCGTACTTTTTACGCTCCTTCATGCGGGAGTCTCTGGTCAGGAAGCCTTCCTTCTTCAGAACCGGTCTGTTCTCAGCATCCTCCTGAAGGAGTGCTCTGGAAATGCCGTGTCTGATTGCGCCTGCCTGTCCTGCGATTCCGCCGCCGCGAACGTTAACGGTAACATCCATCTTGCCTTCATTGCCGGTAGCAACGAGGGGCTGACGTACGATCACCTTCAGGGTCTCAAGGCCAAAATACTCGTCAATGTCTTTCTTATTGATGGTGATCTTGCCGGTACCCGGAGCTACATAGACTCTTGCGATAGATTTTTTTCTGCGGCCTGTGCCGTAATATCTGGCTGCTGACATGTGTTATTTCCTCCTTTCAATCAGAATGTAAGCGTTTCCGGCTTCTGTGCTGTGTGCTTGTGATCCGGACCTGCATATACGAAAAGCTTCTTGTACATCTTTGCACCAAGAGCTCCCTTGGGAAGCATACCCTTTACTGCGCCTTCGATCACGCGCTCCGGATGCTTTGCCAGCATCTCCTTCAGGGTAACGAACTTGGCGCCGCCTACATAATCTGAATGGCTGAAATAAACCTTGTCATCCATCTTCTTGCCGGTTACCTTAAACTTCTCTGCGTTTACAACGATCACATAATCGCCGCAGTCGAGATAAGGGGTATATGTCGGCTTGTGCTTGCCTCTCAGTACCTTAGCCACTTCTGAAGCAAGGCGTCCCAGTGTCTTATCCGTCGCGTCAACAACATACCATTTTCTTTCGATGGTTGACGGTGTTGCCGTATAACTTTTCATGGTTAACCTCCTATTAACTTTACATTCCAAATGCTTCGACCGGGGCTGTGGTGAAGGCATTTCTCTGCTTGATAGCGCTGTTTTCCTGAAACAGCCTTTATATTATATGCAATCCGGATTCCGATGTCAACCGTTTTTCTCCGGTTCTTTTCTTTTTTCCGGTCTTTTTTCGGACCTTTGCCGGTAGGGGCAGATGTTGTAAAAGCGTTTTCCGCTGCGCTTTGCCACATACATGGCGGAATCCGCCAGCCGGATCAGCTCTTCCAGCTCCACCTCCGCCATAGCCGCATAGGCGGCTCCGATGGAAACGCTGAGTTTTTTTCCGCAACACGCAAGAATAGCCTGCTGCAGCCGGTCTCCCAGCTCCTCCAGCTTCCTTTTCAGGAACGCCTCCCTGGGCGATTGCCGCAGCTTCATCAGCACCACGAACTCGTCTCCGCCATAGCGCCCCACCAGGTCCTCCTTGCGGAAGCTGGCCAGCAGCGTTTCTCCGATGGCCGTCAGCACCCTGTCTCCCATTTCGTGTCCCAGGGTGTCGTTCAGCTGCTTGAAGTGATCCACGTCCATGAACAGCAGCACGCAGCAGGTGTCGGGATTGGAGGCCTCGATGTATCTCTGGCTTTCCTCCAGGAAAAAGGACTTGGTGCATACCCCGGAAAGAGCGTCCCGCTGGCTCTGCTGCTTATAGTAGCCTGACAGCCGGTAAAGCCTCAGGCGGAAGGTATTCAGCAGATTCAGAAGTCCCGTGGAAAATACCAGCGCAAAAATGGACAGCAGCATGTCCATGGCTGCGAAATAGGGCTTTTTCGTCTCAAAGGCGAGAAATACGAACAAACACTCCGCAGCCATCAGCAGGATGAGCTGATAGATCCCCCGCAGGAAAAACAGCGTGGGCATCACCACCGCCAGCAATGGGAAGAACTGGGCCGGGCGGCCGTCGCTTCCCAGGGTGTCGATCATGATGCAGGGCAGGATCACCATCAGCTGAAACAAGAAACACAAGGGCTCCGTATAGCCGTGCCCGGGCCTTGCCTGCTTTCTGTTCACGCCGTAAAAGACCAGCATCACAAAACAGAGGGGCACAAAGGCAAAATGATAGGGCGTAGGCTCCCACCTATGGAGCACCAGGGGCGTGATCAGATAGATCAGCAGGAAGATCACCGGCGTGGTGATACAGGCGCCCTTCAGCACCGCAAAATTTTCCTCATCGATCTCCCCTTTGTGGGTCTGAAAAAACTGTTGTCTTCTTTTTCTTTCGAGCTTCAGCCGTTCCATGAGGGCTGCGATTTTTTCCATATGCCGCTCCCTATCCTCTGCCCTTTGCCAGGTATCTGTTCAGCATGGATACCATCTCCCGGAAATCGATGGGCTTCAGGATGTGATCGTTCATGCCTGCTGCCTGTTGGGCAGCCAGGTCCTCCGTAAAGGCGTTTGCCGTCACCGCGATGATGGGGATCCTTCCGCTGTCGGCCCTTCTGAGCCCCCGGATGCGGCGGCTGGCCTCACAGCCGTCCATCACCGGCATCTGCATGTCCATCAGAATCATGTCGAAATACCCCTCTTCCGAATCCCGGAAGAGCTCCAGGGCCTCCTTGCCGTTCCAGGCCCTTGTCACCCTGGCTCCGAGGGAGCTCAAAAGCTCCTCTGCGATCTCCATGTTGATCTCGTTATCCTCTGCCAGAAGGATCCGGGCTCCCTCCAGCAGATTTTCTTTCTCAGGGGCGCTCTCTGCCGCCGGAGCGGTGTCCGGCTGCTCCGGCTCTGCCGCATTTTCCTCTGCAGGCTGCAGCAGAAGGCCGATCCGAAAACAGGTCCCCTTGTCGATCTCGCTTTCCACCTGGATATCTCCGTTCATGTAGTTCACCAGGCTGTTGACGATGGGCATCCCCAGACCGGTTCCCAGGCTGTTGCGGCTGATGAACCGGTTTTCCTGATAATAGGGCTCAAAGAGATGGGGCAGGAACTCCTGGCTCATGCCGATACCCGTATCCTCCACCTGCAGCAGATAGTGGATCCCGTCGCCGGAAACGGTGCTGCCAAGCTGCACCCGGATAGCATCTCCCTTGCGGGTGAACTTCACCGCATTGGACACCAGATTGTTGACGATCTGAACGATCCTGTCCGGATCTCCCAGCACCGGCTGACTGTCCTCCTGGATATCCGCTTCAAAGGTTTTTCCCTGGGATGCAGCCTGCAGCCGGAAGGGTTCCAGGGCCTGTCTGATACAGCTGCTCATCCGGAAGGCCCGTTCGTTGAAACGCATCCGGCCCTGCTCCGCCTTGGACATGTCCAGGATATCGTTGATCAGCATCAGAAGCTGCTTTCCGGAATACTCGATCTTGTTGAGATAATCCCCAAGCTTTTCCGGATCGGAAAGCTTTCCTCTGGCCAGCTCCGTCATCCCCAGGATCGCATTGAGGGGCGTCCGCATATCGTGGGACATGCTGTTGAAAAAGCTCTGTCTGGCCTTCATGTTCTGATCGGAGATCTCCAGGGCGTCCCGGAGCATCTGCCGCTCCCGCAGCTGCTTCTGTTTTTCCTCGTTCACCTCCCGAAAGCACAGAAGCACCTCGTCCTTGTCCAGGGACTCGTCAAAACGGAGGCTGACGTTGACCCATCTGTATTCTCCGTCGAAGTTTCTGCGGAAATCTCCGCCGAAATCCCGGATCCTGTTTTGGATCAGCCGTTTGATATTCTCGATGGAAAAGCTGTCGCAGAACTCCTGGAAAGCGCTTTCCTCGATCACCTCTCCGCTGATCCGCAAAAAGTCCTCGTAATTGCCGCTTTCCGGCATCCGGCTGCGGACGTAGCTGGAGCCCCGCACCTGCTCATAGGTGCCGTCGGCATAATTCACCCGGTAAAGCCCGTAATAGGTGTTGCCCAGCGCCCGGACGGTGGAATGCAGCCGTTCGTTGCTGGCCTGCTGCCGCATGCTGCGGTGGATGGTCACCACATTGCCCACCAGGAACATAAAGGCGATGAAGGAAAAGATATAAATGTAGGTCCGCAGGCTCCGGAGGAGCTCCGAATAAGGAGCCGTGATGATGGAATAGGAGCCGTCCAGGGTCTTTACAAAGTAAACGCCCCGCTTTTTCCCCTCCAGATCCAGTATATAATCGTCGTATGCCCGGAAGCCGCCGGCGTCGATCTTTTCCGTCAGCCGCCGGACATAGTCCGCAAGCTCCTCCGGTTCCGCCGTGCTTTCCGTGCTGTAAAACAGGAGGGTCCCATCCTTTCCCCAGAGGAAATAGGAATAGCCGCCGATCATATCCTCCACATAAAAGGAGGACCGGTCAAGATGTTCTCCCTGCTCGTATTCCGAGGCGTAGACTCCTGCCAGCGCCGTGGCGCTGACATAGCCATACCTAAGCAGGGCATGATACAGGATCGCCACCGCGATGATCAGTGCCGCCACCGCCATGACCATGGTCACAAGGTTGAGCCAGTAGGCGGCCCAGAATTTCCTGATTCCCGGCCAGCGGCCCTTAGACCCCTTCTTCATACGCCCTGATCGCCTCCAAAAGCCTCTGATAAAGGGGCTCCGCCTCCTGCATCAGCTCCCTGGCCTCCTGCAGGCTTCCCGCCCGCAAAAGCTCCACCTGCCTTGAAAAAAGCGCAAAAAGCGCCTTTGCAGAGAGATTGCCGAAGACGCCCTTTAAGGTATGGGAGCAGGCAAAGGCCTTTTCCTGATCTTCTGCCGCAAAGGCGGCCTTCAGCCCTTCAAAATTCTCATCCGAAAGCAGCTTTTCCAAAAGCCTCTGCAAAAGCTTTTCATTGCCCATCAGCCGGTCCAGGGCTTCCTGCACATCGATGCCCCCGGCTGAAAGCTTATCCATCCTGCTCTGTTCCATGGACTTCTCCCTCCCTCTGATTTTTATAGAAACTCCTCAGCTTCGGCTCCGCCTCCCGGAAGGCTGCCAGGAGTCTTGGGCCAAAGCTGCCGCACTCGCCGGTTTCGATCATCCGGGCCGCCTCCTCAAAGCTATAGGCCCGTTTATAGACTCTTTCGCTCACCAGAGCGTCGTATACGTCTGCAAGGGACACCGCCTGTACCCATACGGGGATCTCATCCCCTTTCAGTCCGTCGGGATAACCACGGCCGTCAAAGCGTTCGTGGTGATGCCTTGCGATCTCATAGGCATACCGGAAGGACTCGTGGTCCCGCATCTGGGGGATGCTCTGGAGGAATTCCGCGCCCCGCACCGTATGGGTCTTCATGATCTCGAATTCCTCCGCCGTCAGCTTGCCGGGCTTGTTGAGGATGGCGTCCGGAATGGCGATCTTCCCCACATCGTGCATGATGGCGGCGGTGGCGATCACCTCGATGGTCTCATAGGAGATTCCGACGCCCAGCTCCGTATCCAACAGCAGGCATTTTGTGATGTCATGGATGCGCCGTACATGATTGCCGGATTCCAGAGAACGGAACTCCACCGCCGTGGACAGGGCTTCGATCATACCCATGTTCAGCTCGATGATGCGCCTTGCCTGGGCGTCGATCTGCTCCTGCTGCTCCTCCACCCGCAGGCGGAGCCGTTTTCTCGCCCGGAAGAGCTCGATCACCGATTCCACTCTCCGGCGCACGATATAAGGCACCACCGGCTTCTGGATGGTGTCCATCACCCCCAGATGATAGGCATGGCTCAGCACAGAGGTGTCCGTTTCCGCCGTGATCAGGAATACCGGGATCCCACCGTTCCAGCCCAGGTTCCGGATCCTCTCCAGAAAGGCCATGCCGTCCATCACCGGCATCATCACGTCCAGCAGGATGGCGCAGATATCCTTCGCGTTGGGAAGCAGCAGGCTGATGGCCTCCTGCCCGTTCTCCGCCTCCAGGATCCGGTAGGAATCGGAAAAGATATTTGCCAGCACCATCCGGTTGATGTCGTTGTCGTCCACGATCAGGATCGTATTGGGAAGCTTCGTCTGCTCCAGCATTTTCCGCACCTCCTCCATTGCCTTATGCTTATACTTTATAATCCAGCTTCACAAGGGTCAGTCCCTTGGCCTCTGCCGTAGGACCTGCCAACTGGCGGTCCTTCCCCAGCAGGATCTCCCGCACATGGGCAGGCTCATAAAGGCCTGTTCCCACCCGCAGCAGGGTGCCTGCGATGATCCGCACCATGTTGTAAAGGAAACCGCTGCCGCTGATCTTCAGGGTCATCATGCCGTAGTAGCCTCTGTGGGCGTTTTCATCCGCCTGCATCCCTTCCTCCAGGGAGCCCTCCGGCGTCGCCGGGGTCCCGTAGGTTTCTCCTGCCCGGTAATATCTGCGGCTGTGCTCCACGAGGATGGTGATGTCGTAGATCTCCCGCACCGCGGAGCCTCCCTCCCGGAGCACCTGGGAATCCGGATTGGCAAAGCTGGTAAAATCATGCTCTCCGATGAGATACTCCGCCGCCGCCCGCATGTCCCCGAGGCTCAGGGGATAGTAGCAGTGATGGGTATAAAGCCGCGTCATGGGATTTGCGATGCGTTCATTGTAGATTCTGTATTCGTAGGTCTTGGAGCAGTCCGCCTTTCTGGGATGCCAGGAAAGGGGGCATTCCTCGGACTTCATGATCCGGATATCCAGAGGCAACCGCTGGTTCAGGGCATAGGCAAACTTCTCTGCCGGCATCCCTGCCTCCGTGTCAAATACCGCCACGTTTCCCAAAGCGTGGACGCCGGAATCCGTGCGGCTGGCGCCGATGACGGCGATCTGCTCCGACAAAAGCTCTGAGGCGGCCCGGTTCAGCTGCTCCTCGATGGTCATGCTATTGGGCTGGTACTGCCAGCCGCTGTAATTTGTTCCGTCATAGGCGACGGTCAGTCTGATTCTTCTCACCTTTGTTCGCTTCCTGTTCTTATTTTCCTGTAGCCGCCGAAGATTCGCCGAGGCCCCGGCCTGCTTCCGTCCCGCTGTCCGCGCCTGCCGCCAAGGGGCCTCCCTGAGACCAGTACAGGGAAAGGATCTCCTCCCTGGCCTCCTCAATGGTCCCGATGCTGGGATCCACGTCGATGCCCTCGTCCCGCAGTTCCTGCATCAGATAGGTGATCTGGGGCGCGGAAAGGCCCATTTTTTCCAGCTCCCGGAAATACCGGAATACCCGCCTGGGCGTATCGAAATACTGCAGGTTTCCCTCGTTCAGCACCATGATCCGGTCCGCATAGCGGGCCACATCCTCCATGCTGTGGGATACCAGGATGATGGTGGTATGCCGTCTTTTGTGCAGGTCGGAGACCGTCTCCAAAAGCTCGTCCCTGCCCTTGGGGTCAAGGCCTGCCGTGGGCTCATCCAGAATGAGCACCTGAGGTCCCATGGCCAGCACCCCCGCGATGGCTGCCCGGCGCTTCTGTCCGCCGGAAAGCTCAAAGGGACTGCGGGCATAAAACTCCGGCTGAAGGCCGGAAAGCTCCAGGGCCTCCCGGGCCCGCTCCTCTGCCTCCTGTTCTGAAAGCCCCATGTTTTTCGGGCCGTATTT
Source organism: uncultured Lachnospiraceae bacterium (assembly GCA_944381405.1). Taxonomy (GTDB): domain Bacteria; phylum Bacillota; class Clostridia; order Lachnospirales; family Lachnospiraceae; genus Avilachnospira. The sequence continues at coordinate 14,990 of CALWLA010000013.1, forward strand.
CACGTCTGCCAGAACCGTTTCCTCAAACAGCTGATATTCCGGATACTGGAACACCAGCCCCACCTGGCCCCGCAGCTTCCGCAGGTCATAGCCCTGGGCAAAGATGTCTTCTCCGTTAAAGTACACGGTGCCGGAGCTGGGCCGCATAAGCCCGTTCAGATGCTGGATCAGGGTGGATTTGCCGGAGCCCGTGTGGCCGATGAGGCCGATGAACTCCCCGTCCTGTATCTCAAAGCTGATATCCCGCAGGGCATAGGATTCCATCACCGTTCCCTGCTGATAGATATGGGTCAGTTTTTCGCAGCGGATACTCAAGCCTGCGCCTCCTTATCATCCCGTTCCTCTGATGGTCCGGTCCTGCGCCTTAAAAGGGCAGGAACCGGCTGGCTGCCATCAGGGCAAAATAAACCGCCATCAAAAGATAAGCGTTTTTGTCTCGTTTCTCATAGTGCAGGGGCTTCATTTTCGTCCTGCCTGCGCCGCCGTGGTAGCAGCGGGCCTCCATGGCCATGGCCAGATCCGCGGCCCGGCGGAAGGCGGAAAGGAACAGCGGCACCAGAAGCGGCACCATGGCCTTGGCCTTCTGAATCAGATTTCCGCTTTCAAAGTCCGCTCCCCTGGCGGTCTGGGCCTTCATGATCTTGTCCGTTTCCTCTATGAGGATCGGGATAAACCGCAGGGCGATGGACATCATCATGGCGATCTCATGCACCGGTACGGAAAACCGGTTCAGAAACCCCAGTCCCTTTTCCAAACCGTCCGTCAGCTGGTTTGGCGTCGTAGTCAGTGTCATCAGGGAGGATGCCAGCACAAGGTAAATGAGCCTGACGCCCATAAATACCGCAAGGGAGATGCCCTCCCAGGTGATCTGCAGAAAGCCGATGCGGAAAATTGGCGTCCCCGTGGTCAGAAACAGGTTGAAGGACACGGAGATCACCAGCAGGATCATGATGGCCTTCAGGCCCTTTGTGATGAAGCGAAAGGGCACCCGGCTCAGCCGGATCAGGCCAAAGAGCACCCCGGTGGCCAGAAGGTAAGCCGGAAGCTTTGAGGTCACAAAAAGAGAGATCAGAAAAACCATGGTCCCTGCAAGCTTCACTCTCGGATCCAGCCGGTGTATCACCGAATCCACCGGATAATATTGTCCTATGGTAATGTCTCTCAGCATGTCTGCGCTTTTTTCTCCTTACCGCGTCCTTTTTGCGTATGTGTTCCCCTCATGTCCCGAGGCTCTCAGCAGGGGACAGAGCTCCTTCACCAGCTCTTCTCTGGTAAGGATTCCCTGGGAAATAGGCATACCGGCCTTCCTGAGCTCATAGGCCAGCTCCGTCACCTGGGGCACGCAGAGAGAAAGAGCCTTGAGCTCCTCCACCCTGGAAAAGATCTCCCTGGGGGTACCGTCCATCACCGGACGCCCCTGGTCCATGACGATGATCCGGTCTGCCTCCACCGCCTCCTCCATATAGTGGGTGATGTGGACGATGGTGATGCCCTCCCTGCGGTTCAGCTCATGGACCGTGCGCATCACGTCCTTTCTGCCGTTGGGATCCAGCATGGCGGTAGGCTCATCCAGCACGATGCAGGCAGGCTTCATGGCCATGACCCCCGCGATGGCTACCCGCTGCTTCTGGCCGCCGGAAAGGCGGTTGGGCGATTTCAGGCGATAGGCCAGCATCCCCACTGCGGAAAGGGAAGCCTCTACTCTCCGCCAGATCTCCTCTGTGGGGACTCCGATGTTTTCCGGGCCGAAGCCCACGTCCTCCTCCACCACATTGGCGATGATCTGGTTGTCCGGATTCTGGAACACCATGCCTGCGGTCTCCCGGATCTGCAGGAGCTTATCCTCCTGCCGGGTATCCATCCCCGCCACCAGCACCGTTCCCTCCCTGGGAATGTTCAGCCCGTTCAAAAGCTTCGCAAAGGTGGATTTTCCGGAACCGTTATGCCCCAGAACGCACACGAAGCTGCCCTTTTCGATGCTCAGGCTGAGATCTGAAAGGGCATGGCTCACTTCCTCGATATTATCGTTTTCATCCCTGCGCACATAATCGAAGAAAACGTGCGCGGCGTCAATGATCTTCATAGCGTTCTTAGTATACCCCGCCGGCCCTGTAAATGTCAAAAAGAAAAGCGCTTTTCTCCTGATGTAAAAGCGCTTTTCTGCAGTTTGTGTCTGTCTTTCCCCTGTGTTGGGGGATGGAGGCTTTATTCCCAGACGCCTTCCTGATTGATGTGGAAGCCGTTGATGTCCGTATTGACCGCCATATAGCCGTAAGCTCCGCCGGTGGAGCCCTCCGGATAGAAATAATGCCACTTTCCGTCTACTTCAAACCAGCCGGTCACCATGATGCCGGAATCGTTGAAGTAATACTTCTTGTCTCCCAGGGTCCACCAGCCCCGCACCATGCAGCCTTCCCACTCGTCCTTGGTGGTGTTGAGGTAGTACCAGTAGCCGCCGTCATGGAGCCAGCCGGTCTTCATCTCGCCGGAGCTTTTGTCCATGTAGAACCAGACCCCGTATTTGTTTTGCTGCCAGCCGGTGAGCATCCGGCCCTCGGCGTCGAACATGTAATATTTGTCGTTGAGCTTGAGCCAGCCGTCCCGTACCAGCTCGCCGTTGGGATACCGGAAGTACCAGGTGCCGTTGCTCTGCACCCAGCCCGCCACATTGGCGTTGCCGGTTCCGTTGGGATAGGCGTTTCCGGTGATGGCCGGGCTGCCGTTGTTGTTATCGGAATCCGTCTGGCCGCTGCCGTCGGAAACCTGGTCCTTCTCGATGTAGAGGTAATCGGATTCCAGCCAGTCAGAGCTTTTTCCCACGGAGCTGGAAACATTTTCCGGAGCCACCGTGCGGACCCTTACGGTATACTCGCCCGCCTTGGTCATGTAGGGATAGAAATTGTAGCTGGTGCCGTGATAGCTGTTCAGCCGCTTCACTGCGGTGGAGCCCCGGTAGCAGACAACGTCATAGTAGCCGGATCCGTTTTCAGGCGCGTTCCATTTGGCCACGCCCCTGCTGGAGGTCCAGTATACGTCCTCCGGCTCGTCGTAGTGTCCCTTGATGGCCTTGATGCGCAGAGTGACCTCCAGGGTCTCGTTTCCGTCCCGCTTGGCCGCGGAAATGAACTCGCCGTTGGTGACCCGCACGTTGGAGGAGTTGTAGGAGCCCCGGAAGGAATACACCGTATCATAGTCGCTGTGCTCGATGGTATAACCGCTGTTGGAAAGGTAGACCTTCATCCGCGGTTCGTCTCCCACCTTCACGGAACGGATGTCGTCCAGCCATTCTGCATCGTCCAGGGTGTAATACTGATTGTCCGGCACCGTCACATAGGAATCCGCGTCGTCGGAAAGCTCGTCTCCGATCTCGATCTCCCCGGTCTGGATGGTGATCCGGACGCTGGGAATGGAACGCTGGCGTTCACTGTAGCCGAAGGCCGTAAAGCAGGACAGGCTGAACAGGAGGGCTGTCAACAGGCTTACTGCAGTGATTTTCTTCATAGATAACTCCATTCTGCCGCCTCTTTCGGGACGGCACAGACTTTCTTTCAGATCTTTCAAGCTCATTATATACGGAGCCCATACATAAGTCAATTTACGATATTCTTTCAATTCAAAACGCCGGCTCCCTGGGGAAACCGGCGTTCATTGCACAAATCATCAACTGGCTTATACAAGCTCGATCATAACTTCCATGGCTGCGTCGCCCTTACGGGGTCCGATCTTTACGATACGGGTATAGCCGCCGTTTCTGGAAGCATACTTGGGTGCATACTCATCGAAGAGCTTTGCAACGATATCAGCCTTCTTGGTGTTCTTCTTTCTGCCTGCAGCCTCGGTGGGAACCTCGGTCACATCGTAAAGAACTGCCATCATCTGACGTCTTGCATGAAGTCTGGAGGGCTTATCCTTCTTGATGGTCTTGTCCACCTCGTCGTAAACGGTAACCTTCTTCTGCTTGCCGTTTACCTCCTTGACTTCCTTTACCCGCTTGCCTTCGCTGTCCTTGCGGGCAACCTTGGCCTTAACGGTAACCTCTTCGAAATTATCCTTTTCTCTGACTGCAAGAGCGATGAGGCTCTCTGCCTGTCTGCGGATCTCCTTTGCTCTTGCCTCGGTGGTAACGATCTTACCATGATATAACAGAGCGGTGATCTGGTTTCTTAAAAGTGCCTTCCTCTGAGAGGAGGTTCTTCCTAACTTTCTGTATCCCGGCATTTTCTTTTCCTCCTATTGTGCCTGTGGTCTTATCAGTAGGCGTTAGCCTTCTTCCCCTGTGTTGAGAGAAAGTCCCAGCTCCTTCAGCTTTGCAAGCACCTCTTCCAGGGACTTGCGGCCAAGGTTTCTAACCTTCATCATATCGTCGGGGGTCTTGGAGCAGAGCTCTTCTACCGTATTGATTCCTGCACGCTTCAGGCAGTTGTAGGAACGTACGGAAAGCTCCAGCTCGTCGATGTTCATTTCGAGGACCTTACCCTTTTCGTCATCCTCTTTCTCGATCATAACCTCCGCCGTCTTGGCGTTTTCGGAAAGGTCGATGAAAAGGCTCAGATGCTCACTCAGCACCTTTGCCGCAAGGCTCACTGCCTCGTCCGGCGCCAGGGTGCCGTTGGTATATACGTCCAGCGTAAGCTTGTCGAAGTCCGTCTGCTGTCCCACACGGGTATTTTCCACGTTCATGTTGACGCGCTCTACCGGTGTGAAGATGGAGTCGATGGCGATGCAGCCGATGGGCAGATCGTCGCCTTTGTTCTTGTCGGCGCCTGCATAGCCGCGGCCGTTTACGATGGTCAGCTCCATATTGAGCTTTGCATCCGGACCGCTTAAGGTGGCGATCACCTGATCCGGATTCATGATCTCGATGTCGCTGTCCACCTGGATATCGGAACCTCTCACGACGCCCTCACCCTGGAATTCGATATATGCGGTCTTGGGAGCGTTGTCCTGACCGTGATTTTTGATTGCAAGCTCTTTGATGTTCATCACGATTTCGGTGACATCTTCCTTCACGCCCGGAATCGAGGAGAACTCATGGAGAACGCCGTCGATCTTAATGCGGCTGACAGCCGTGCCCGGAAGGGAGGAAAGCATGATCCGTCTCAGAGAGTTGCCCAGAGTGATGCCATAGCCTCTCTCCAGGGGCTCGCAGACGAATTTGCCATACTTTTTGTCCTCCGAAATCTCAGCGATTTCGATATTAGGCTTTTCAAAATCAAACACGATATGTACTCCTTTCAGCGGCGCGCCCGAAGAAAAAGACGGGCGCTTTTTCGGAGCAAACAAAGCAATGCGCAATGCGCATTACTTTGAATAAAGCTCGACAATCAGCATCTCATCCACCGGAACGTCGATGGCTTCTCTCTTCGGAAGCTCCTTTACGGAACCCTTCAGGTTTTCCTTATCGGACTCAAGCCAATCCGGAACCATGCGGCTGCCGGTTACCTCGAGAACGTCCTTGTATCTCTGAGCGGACTTGAACTTCTCCTTGATCTCGATGGTGTCCCCTGCCTTTACCAGGTAAGAGGGAATGTTCACCTGCTTGCCGTTTACCAGAACGTGCTTGTGGTCAACGATCTGTCTTGCTTCCTTTCTGGTACGAGCCCAGCCAAGGCGGAACAGAACGTTGTCCAGTCTGGACTCCAGCATGGTCATCAGGTTTGCACCGGTCTGACCCTCCATACGCTCTGCCTTTGCGTAGTAGTTACGGAAGGGCTTCTCCAGTACGCCGTAGATGAACTTTGCCTTCTGCTTCTCGCGAAGCTGCATGCCGTACTCAGAAAGCTTTCTGTTGCCTCTCTTTGATTCTCTTTTAGACTTTTTATCAATTCCCAGGAATACAGGATCCAGTCCGAGGGATCTGCATCTTTTAAGAACAGGAACTCTATCTACTGCCATTTTTAACCTCCTAATTAGACCCTTCTGCGCTTCGGCGGACGGCATCCGTTATGCGGAACCGGGGTGACATCTTTAATGCTGGTAACCTGCAGGCCTGCTGCCTGAAGTGCGCGGATAGCCGCCTCACGTCCTGAGCCAGGTCCCTTTACCATAACATCCACTGTCTTTAAACCATGCACGAGCGCTGCCTTGGTAGCAGTTTCTGCAGCCATCTGAGCTGCGTATGGAGTAGATTTCCTTGAACCTCTAAATCCCAGACCACCGGCACTTGCCCATGATAAAGCATTTCCCTGTGCATCCGTCAGAGTCACGATGGTGTTGTTGAAGGATGACTGGATGTGTGCCTGTCCGTGTTCAACGTTTTTCTTTACGCGCTTTTTTACTACTTTCTTCGCGCCTGCTGACACTTTTTTTGCCATATCAAACTAACCTACTTTCTTTTCTTCATACTGCGGTTTCTGTTTTTAAAACATGCAAATCCATGTTAAGCACTGAAAACCATTACTTCTTCTTGTTTGCGACAGTCTTCTTCGGTCCCTTGCGGGTTCTCGCGTTGGTCTTTGTCTTCTGACCGCGAACCGGAAGGCTCTTTCTGTGGCGGATTCCGCGATAGCATCCGATTTCCTGCAGTCTCTTGATGTTCATGGCGATCTCACGTCTTAAGTCACCTTCTACCACCTGAGTCTCGGAGATCACCTCTGCAAGTCTCTTTACCTCATCATCGGTAAGATCCTTTACACGAGTATCCGGATTCACACCTGCTTCCTTAAGGATGCGCTGGGAAGAAGAAAGGCCGATTCCATAAATATAGGTAAGACCAATTTCCACACGCTTCTCTCTCGGAAGATCGACACCTGCTATACGAGCCATGTTTTACCTCCTGATTAACCTTGTCTCTGTTTGTGCTTGGGGTTTTCGCAGATGATTCTGATAACCCCTTTTCTCTTGATAACCTTACACTTTTCGCATATAGGTTTTACTGAAGATCTGACTTTCATATCATCTTCTCCTTTCGTCCTGCGAACTGCCTGCTATTTCCAGGCATAAAAGAACCTGCCATACAGCCTATCCTGTCTGGCCAGAGTTGCTAAAGCATTATAGCAGACCTGTAGATATATTGCAAGTCCTTTTGATTTCTTTTGCGGGCTTATTTGTCTCTCCAGATGATGCGCGCCTTTGAAAGATCGTAGGGGCTCATCTCCAGAGTGACCTTATCTCCCGGCAGTATCCTGATGTAATTCATGCGGAGCTTCCCGCTGATGTGGGCAAGCACCTGATGTCCGTTTTCCAGCTCTACCTGGAACATGGCGTTGGGAAGCTTTTCCACAACGGTTCCTTCCAATTCAATGACGTCTGCCTTCGACATCCTTTCCTCCCTGAATGGTTCTGATAATCCGTAAGCCTGGGGCTTAATTGACGTGATACAGCTTTTTTTCCTCCGGCAGAAGGGAAAGCACCTCCGGCTGTCCCTCGGTGATCAATATCGTGTTTTCATAGTGGGCGGAAAGGGATCCGTCTGCGCTGACATAGGTCCAGCCGTTGTCCGTTTCCCAGACCTGCCAGGTCCCGAGATTGATCATGGGCTCTACCGCGATAGTCATGTTCTTCTGCAGCTTGATGCCCCGGCGCCTGCAGGTAAAATTCGGTACCTCCGGCTCCTCATGCATCTCCCGACCGATGCCGTGTCCTACCAGGTCCTCCACGATTCCGTAACCGAAGGGCCGGATGTAATCCTCCACCGCCCGTCCGATGTCGTTGACGTGGTTTCCTGCCACAGCTGCCTGTATGCCTGCAAAAAAGCTCTCTCTGGTCCGGTCGATGAGCTCCTGGGCCTCCTTGGAAATGGTTCCCACTCCATGGGTCCTTGCCGCATCTGACTGCCAGCCCTTCCAGATCACACCGGTATCCACGGAAACGATGTCTCCCTCCTTCAGATACCTGTGTTTGTCCGGGATGCCGTGCACCACCTCTTCGTTGACGGAGATGCAGGCTGATGCCGGGAATCCTTCATAATTCTTAAAGGAAGGAATGGCTCCGTGGCTGCGGATCAGCTTTTCGCAGATGTGATCCAGCTCCCAGGTAGACATGCCGGGATGGATCTCCTTGGAAAGGTCCATATGGACCCTGGCCAGGATCTGTCCCGCCTCCCTCATAAGCTGTACTTCATGATCAGATTTGATCGTCACCATGTTACTTCAGAGCCTCCATGATCGCGGAAAAAACCTCATCCGGCTTCATCGTTCCGTCCACCTGCCGCAAAACGCCCTCATTGCCGTAATACTCGATCAGGGGCTTTGTCTGGGCGTGATAAACGGAAAGCCGTTCCTTTACGGTCTCCGGCTTGTCGTCACTCCGCTGGGTAAGGGCATGTCCGCATCTGTCGCAGACATCCTGGGCCTTGGGCGGATTGAAGCTCACATGATAGGTCGCTCCGCACTGGGGGCAGCTTCTTCTTCCGGTCATGCGAACCAGTATCTCCTCGTCCGGCACCTCGATATCCACAGCGGCGTCGATGGCCTCTCCCCGTTCCGTAAGTGCTTTTTTCAGGCTTTCCGCCTGAGGAATGGTCCTAGGGAAGCCATCCAGCACATAACCCTTTTCGCAGTCCGGCTCGGAGATCCGGGAGAGCAGCATGCCGATGGTCAGTTCATCCGGCACCAGCATTCCCTTGTCCATATAGGCCTTGGCCTGATTCCCGAGCTCGGTTCCATTTTTGATATTCGCGCGGAAGATATCCCCTGTGCTGACATGGGGGATATCATATTCCTTCGCGATATTGATTGCCTGTGTTCCTTTTCCTGCACCGGGCGCACCCAGCATTATGATTTTCATTTTTCTCTCCCTGGCTTAGTCGTTTAAAAAGCCCTTGTAGTTGCGCACCAGAAGCTGTGACTCCACCTGCTTGATGGTCTCCAGGACAACGCTGACGATAATGATCAGCGAGGTGCCCATGAAGGACAGATGGCCGATGCCGAACAGCCCTGACAGAATGATCGGGATCACGCATACGATGGTAAGCCCGACAGCGCCGATAAAGATAATGTAATTCAGGATCCGGTTCAGATAATCGCTGGTCGGCTTGCCCGGACGGATGCCGGGAATGAAGCCGCCGTTTTTCTTCATGTTGTTCGCCACCTCCAGCGGATTAAAGGTGATGGAGGTATAGAAATAAGCGAACAGGATCACCAGGGCGATATATACCAGAAGGCCTACGCTCGCCCACGGATAGGCAGGATTGCACCAGGAGCTGGAGTTCAATGCCAGCAGGATCTTGCCGCCGATGGTGGCATAGTCCACCGGGAAGAAGCTGGCGATCACCACCGGCATGGACATGATCGAGGATGCGAAGATCACCGGGATCACGCCTGCGGTGTTTACCTTCAGCGGGATGTTGGTACCGCTGCCTACGCGGCTTCCCTGCATCTTTCTGGAGTACTGAACGGGAATGTTTCTGGTTGCCCCGTTCAGGATGATGGTGAATACCACCATGGCCATGATGCAGGCAAGGATGATCAGAACAACGACCACCGTTACCGCCACGTTTTTGCCTTGTACGAAACGGAGGAACAGCGTTTCCAGATCATTGGGAAGGGTGGAAATGATGTTGAACAGCAGCACGATCGATATGCCGTTGCCCACACCCTTTTCCGTGATCCGTTCGCCGATCCACATGAGGAGCGCAGAGCCTGCGGTCATGGTCACCACGCAGATGACCACGTTCCATGCCGTAAACTCGTAGAGCATGCCGTTTCCGCCGAAGCCAACTGCCATGGCCACGGACTGGATCAGCGCCAGCGCTACCGTCAGATATCTCGTATACTCAGCAATTTTCTTACGTCCATCCTCTCCATCCTTTTGCATCTGCTCCAGGGCCGGAATGGCGATGGTCAGAAGCTGCATGATGATGGAAGAGGTGATGTAGGGCGTAATACTAAGCGCAAATACCGATAAGTCCGTAAAGGACCCACCGGTCATTGCATTAAACCATCCGAATGCATCTGTTCCGTTCAGGTTACTGAACAAAGTGTCAAAATAGGTGGTATTGACTCCCGGGATCGGAAGTACGGAACCGAACCTTATGACGACGAGCATCAGGAAGGTAAAGATCAGCTTTTTACGAACCTCAGTCACCTTCCATGCATTCTTCAGAAGTTTCCACATATCAGATCACCTCGCAGGTTCCACCAGCCGCCTCGATCTTGGATTTAGCCGTCTCCGTGAAGGCATTTGCCTTAACGGTAAGCTTCTTTTTCAGTTCGCCGTTGCCAAGGATCTTTACGCCGCCCTTGGTGTCCTTGATGATCTTCTGATCCAGAAGAGTCTGTACATCTACGGTTGCACCGTCCTCGAATCTCTCCAGAACGGAAACGTTGATGCCAACATACTCTACTCTGTTTCTGTTGGTGAAGCCTCTCTTCGGAAGTCTTCTGTAAAGAGGCATCTGTCCGCCTTCAAAACCAGGTCTCGGAGCTCCGGAACGGGCCTTCTGACCCTTGTGGCCGTAGCCTGCGGTCTTGCCGTTTCCTGAGCCGTGTCCGCGGCCCTTTCTGAAATTATTGCTGTGCTTTGAGCCAGCAGCGGGTTTCAAGTTTGATAATTCCATCTCGCTAACCTCCTTAATTAAAGCTCTTCGACTTTAACCATGTGCTTAACCTGCTGGAGCATGCCTCTTACCGCGCCATTGTCCGGAAGCTCGTTGGTCGAATTGATCTTACGAAGTCCCAGTGCTGCAACAGTCTTCTTGTTCTTGGGAACTGCACCAATAGGAGACTTAACAAGAGTTACTCTTAATTTCTTTTCTGCCATCTCTCTTCCCTCCTATTAATTCAGAATCTCGTCCACGGACTTGCCTCTTAAAGAAGCAACCTGGTCCGGGGTCTTCATAGCCTTAAGACCCTCCAGCGTTGCGAGAACGCAGTTGACCTTGTTGGTAGAGCCAAGCACCTTGGTACGGATGTTCTTGATGCCTGCCAGCTCGATCACCGCACGGGCGGTACCACCTGCGATCACACCGGTACCTTCCGGAGCGCGCTTTAACATAACGGTGGAGCTGCCGAACTTTCCGAAGTAGTCGTGCGGCACAGAGTTGTTCTTATCCATAGAAATCTGAATCAGGTTCTTGGTAGCCGCTTCCTTGCCCTTTCTGATGGCCTCCGGAACCTCGGCTGCCTTGCCAAGGCCAGCGCCTACATGACCGTTTCCGTCGCCTACAACAACGAGCGCGGAAAATCTCATGGTACGTCCGCCCTTAACAGTCTTGGATACGCGCTTGATTGCAACTACTTTGTCGTTCAATTCTAATGATTTCGGATCAATAATCGTACGCTTCATTATTTTCTCTCCTTCCCCTTAGAATTCCAGTCCGGCTTCACGTGCTGCATCTGCAAGCGCCTTAACTTTTCCGTGATAAATGAAACCGCCTCTGTCGAATACGACCGTCTTGATGCCCTTTGCCAGAGCCTTCTCAGCGATCGCCTTTCCTACATATGCTGCTGCTTCAACGTTGTCGGTATATTCCAGGGCCTTCTTTGCATCTGCCTCCAGGGTGGAAGCTGCGCAGAGGGTGTTGCCAACAGTGTCGTCAATAATCTGAGCATACATATGATTATTACTTCTGAATACGCAAAGACGCGGCTTCTCAGCGGTTCCTGAGATGCGATTACGAAGTCTTGCGTGCTTTTTCTCGCGAATTTCGCTCTTTGACTTTTTGTTAATCATCCTTACACTCTCCTTAGATTATTTCTTACCTGTCTTACCGACCTTACGTCTGATCACTTCGGTTTCGTACTTGATACCCTTGCCCTTATACGGCTCCGGCGGTCTCTTGGTACGGATCTCCGCTGCGTACTGTCCAACCTTTTCCTTGGAAATACCCTTAACGATGATCTTGTTCTGGCCGTCGCATACAGTCTCGATGCCCTCCGGATCCTCCATCTCAACGGGATGAGAGTAACCCAGGTTTAGCACCAGCTTCTTGCCCTGCTTTGCGGCTCTGTAACCAACGCCGTTTACCTCAAGGACCTTCTGGTATCCTTCCGTAACGCCTGTAACCATGTTGTGGATCAGGGTCCGGGTCAGGCCGTGAAGCGCCTTGATCCTCTTTAAATCATTGGGACGTGTAACTTCAATGTTTCCGTCTTTCTGCTCAATGGTAAGCTCGTGGGCGAACTGTCTAGTAAGCTCTCCCTTCGGGCCCTTAACAGTCACCAGGTTTCCGTCTCCGATGGTGACGGTAACGCCTGCCGGAACTGCTACCGGCTGTCTTCCAATACGTGACATGTCGTCATTCCTCCTTCTTAAATTGTCGGCCGGCCAGTGTATAGCCGGCTGTTTTCAGATTTGATCTATTACCAGACGAAGCAGAGAACTTCTCCGCCAACGCCCTTCTGACGCGCTTCCTTATCGGTGATCACGCCAACGTTCGTAGATACGATAGCCGTTCCGAGGCCGTTCAGGACCTTCGGCATGTTCTCCTTGCCAGCGTATACCCGAAGGCCCGGCTTGGAGATTCTCTTGATTCCGGAGAGGATTCTCTCGGAACCGTCTGCGGTGTATTTCAGGGTGATTCTGATATCCTTGAAGTTTCCGTTGTCAACCAGCTCGTATTTCTCAACGTAACCCTCTCTTACCAGGATGTCTGCGATAGCCAGCTTCATCTTGGAAGACGGAACGTCAACAGTTTTGTGCTTGCGGACATTTGCGTTACGGATTCTTGTAAGCATGTCTGCGATCGGATCACTCATAGCCATAGTTTTTCACCTTTACGTATGTTTATACGATATCCTTTCTTGTTTTCAATCCTGTAGGTTTCCCTTTACGGGAGATTTACCAGCTGGCCTTCTTTACGCCAGGAATCTCGCCCTTGTATGCAAGCTCTCTGAAGCAGATACGGCAGATGCCATACTTTCTCAGGTAAGCATGGGGTCTTCCGCAAATTTTGCATCTGTTGTATTCTCTGGTGGAGAATTTCGCTGGACGCTGCTGCTTGATCTTCATAGAAGTTTTTGCCATTTCTCAAGTTCCTCCCTTATTTCGCGAACGGCATGTTGAAGAGGGTCAGGAGCTCCTTCGCTTCTTCATCCGTCTTTGCAGTGGTTACGAATATGATGTCCATACCTCTGGTCTTGTCTACCTTGTCATACTCGATCTCCGGGAAGATCAGCTGCTCCTTGATGCCCAGGGCATAGTTGCCTCTGCCATCAAAAGCGTTGGGGTTTACACCTCTGAAGTCACGCACACGGGGAAGTGCAAGGTTGATCAGACGATCAGCAAAATCGTACATCTTCTCGCCCCGGAGGGTCACCTTGCAACCGATGGGCATGCCCTCACGGATCTTGAAGTTTGCAACAGACTTTCTCGCCTTGGTGGTTACAGCATGCTGACCGGAGATGATCTCCAGGTCTCTCACTGCAGAGTCCAAAACCTTGGCATTTTCCTTTGCTTCACCAACGCCCATGTTGATGACGATTTTCTCGAGCTTCGGAACTTCCATCACGTTCTTGTAACCGAACTTCTTGATCATGGCGTCCTTGATCTCTGAATTGTAGATGTCTCTTAATCTGGCCACAGTTTTTTCCTCCTTTCCCTTATGCTATAACCTTACCGGTCTTCTTTGCCACGCGAACCTTCTTGCCGTCCTCTACCTTGAAGCCAACCTTGGTGGGCTGACCGTCAACCAGCAGCATAACGTTGGAAATATCCAGCGGGCTTTCCTTCTTGATGATGCCGCCCTGCGGATTGCCTGCGGCAGGCTTCTGGTGCTTGGTAACCATGTTGCAGCCTTCCACAAGAACTCTGTTGTTCTTGGTGTCAACGCTCAGTACCTTGCCGTCCTTACCCTTGTCCTTACCTGCGATTATTCTGACCATGTCGTCCTTTTTAATCTTACGCATGAGGGCACCTCCTTATAATACTTCCGGAGCGAGGGACACGATCTTCATGAACTGATGATCGCGGAGCTCTCTTGCTACCGGCCCGAAAATACGGGTTCCTCTCGGGGTCTTGTCGTCCTTGATGATCACGGCTGCGTTCTCGTCGAAACGAATGTAGGAGCCGTTCTGACGGCGGGTCTTCTGAACAGTGCGGACTACCACTGCCTTAACAACATCGCCCTTCTTTACAACGCCGCCCGGTGTTGCATCTTTGACAGAAGCAACGATGACGTCACCGATACGCGCATATCTTCTGGTTGAGCCGCCCATAACACGGATGCAGAGGAGTTCTTTTGCTCCGGTATTATCAGCGACCTTAAGTCTGGTTTCCTGCTGTACCATAGTAAACTTCCTTTCCGCTTATTTTGCTTTCTCAACGATTCTGACCAGTCTCCATCTCTTCGTCTTGGAGAGGGGTCTTGTCTCCATAACCTCTACGACATCACCCTCGCCGCACTCGTTCTTCTCGTCGTGAGCCTTCAGGGTGTAAGTGCTCTTAACAATCTTACCGATCAAAGGATGTTTAACATTATCCTCGATAGCAACAGTAATGGTCTTATCCATCTTATTGCTGACTACCTTACCGGTACGTGTTTTTCTAAGATTTCTTTCCACGGTAATGTTCTCCTTTCCTACGGCTTAGTTTGTCTTGGACTTTTCCGTGATAACAGTCTGGATCCTTGCGATGTTCTTGCGAACCTCGTTGATCCTTGCCGTGTTATCAAGCTGGTTTGTCGCATTCTGGAATCTCAGGTTGAAAAGTTCCTTCTTAGCAGCTACGAGATCTTCCTTCAGTGCTGCCGCATCCTTTGCCTTAAGCTCAGCCAAATAATTCTTACTCTTCACTGTTATCACCGCCTTCCAACTCTGCCTTGGAAGCGATCTTGCATGTAAGCGGTAACTTATGCATTGCAAGACGTAATGCTTCCCTTGCCGTCTCCTCCGGAACGCCCGCGATCTCGAACATAACGCGGCCCGGCTTAACTACTGCTACATAAAACTCAACGGCGCCCTTTCCGGATCCCATACGTACGCCGATGGGCTTGGAGGTTACCGGCTTGTCCGGGAATACCTTGATCCAAACCTTACCGCCACGCTTGATGTAACGGGTCATGGCAACACGGGCTGCCTCGATCTGATTGGCCTTCAGCCAGCAGGGCTCGGTAGCGACAAGGCCGAACTCTCCGTACGCGATCTTATTGCCTCTTGAAGCTCTGCCCTTCATGGAACCACGCTGCTGCTTACGATATTTTGTTCTCTTTGGCATTAACATGATTATTTATCGCTCCCTTCCTGTTTCTTCTGGGGAAGAACCTCTCCCTTGTAGATCCAGACCTTGATGCCCAGCTTTCCGTAGGTGGTATCAGCCTCGGCAAAGCCGTAGTCGATGTCTGCTCTTAAGGTCTGAAGCGGGATGGTTCCCTCTGAATAGAATTCTGAACGCGCAATATCTGCGCCGCCAAGTCTGCCGGATACGGCAGTCTTGATTCCCAGAGCGCCAGCCTTCATGGTGCGCTGCATAGCCTGCTTAAGCGCCCGTCTGAAGGAAGCACGGTTCTCCAGCTGCTGTGCGATGCTCTCTGCAACCAGCTGTGCGTCTCTGTCCGGTCTCTTGATCTCCTTGATGTCTACGAAGAGCTTCTTCGCAGTGAGCTTCTGGACCTCTCCCTTCAGCTTGTCGATCTCTGCGCCGCCCTTGCCGATCACAACGCCCGGCTTTGCGGTATAGATGATCACTCTGACTCTGTCGGCTGCTCTCTCGATCTCGATCTTGGAGATGCCTGCCGGCTCAAGTCTCTTCTTCAGGAAGTTTCTGATCTTATAGTCCTCCACAAGGTTGTCCGCAAAATCCTTGCCGTCTGCAAACCATCTGGAATCCCAGTCTTTAATAACACCGACTCTCAGGCCGTGCGGATTAACTTTCTGTCCCATGCTTTCCTCCTTACTTTCTCTCGTCAAGAACAACTGTGATGTGGCTGGTGCGCTTCTCGATGCGGTAAGCTCTGCCCTGTGCTCTTGGCTGTACACGCTTCATGGTGGGTCCCTTGTCTGCGTAGCAGGCTGCTACATACAGGTTGTCCCTGTCCATGTTGTTGTTGTTTTCCGCATTTGCCGCTGCGGACTCGAGTAATTTCTTAACTAAGGATGAAGCATATCTCGGATTGTAGGTTACGATGCCCAGAGCGGTGTTCAGATCCTTGCCCCGGATCGCATCCAATACAAAGCATGCCTTCTGTACCGAAACCCTTGCGTAAGAAAGCTTAGCGCTCGGTCTGGTATCCTTAACGGCATTTCTTTCTCTCTTAATCTGTGATCTATGTCCCTTTGCCATAGTAGATTCCTCCTTTCGCCAGCTTATCTAACGCCGGTCTTCTTCTCGTCTTTGCCGTGGCCTCTGAAGGTTCTCGTAGCAACGAACTCGCCGAGCTTGTGTCCGACCATATCTTCTGTTACATATACCGGTACATGCTTTCTTCCGTCATGTACTGCAATGGTGTGGCCTACCATCTGCGGGAAGATAGTAGAACGGCGTGACCATGTCTTGATTACGGACTTCTGTCCTGAAGCGTTCATGGCATCTACCTTTTTCAGAAGAGATGCATCAGCGAACGGTCCCTTTTTTAATGAACGATGTGCCATATTCCTTTATCCTCCTGTCTTACTTAATGGCTCTGCCATCACGTCTTCTTACGATGAGCTTGTTGGAAGCCTTCTTCTTGTTTCTGGTCTTAAGACCAAGAGCAGGCTTGCCCCAAGGTGTGCAGGGACCCGGGCGTCCGATAGGAGCCTTACCCTCACCACCACCATGCGGATGGTCGTTGGGGTTCATAACGGAACCTCTGACAGTGGGTCTCCAGCCCATGTTTCTCTTACGTCCGGCCTTGCCGTAGTTGATCAGGTTGTGCTCGCCGTTTCCAACTACGCCGATGGTTGCGCGGCACTCGATAGGAACCATGCGCATCTCGCCGGAGGGAAGTCTCAGGGTGGCGTACTTGCCTTCCTTTGCCATCAGCTGCGCGGAGTTACCTGCGGAACGAACCATCTGTCCGCCCTTGCCGGGAAGCAGCTCGATGTTGTGCACGCTGGCACCTACCGGGATCTTGGACAGGGGCAGGCAGTTTCCTACTCTTGCCTCTGCGTTCTCGCCGCTCATGACCTTCATGCCGTCGGTCAGGCCTGCGGGAGCAAGGATGTAAGCCTTCTCGCCGTCCTCATAGCAGATCAGCGCGATATTTGCGGATCTGTTGGGATCGTACTCGATGCCGATAACCTTTGCCGGGATGCCGTCCTTTGAGTTTCTCTTGAAATCGATGATTCTGTATTTCTGTCTGTTTCCGCCGCCGTGATGTCTAACGGTGATCTTACCCTGGTTGTTGCGTCCTGCAGTCTTCTTCTTGCCTGCCAGGAGGGACTTCTCCGGGGTCTTCTTGGTGACCTCAGCGAAATCGGAACCAGTCATATGTCTTCTGGAAGGTGTATAAGCCTTGTATGTCTTAATACCCATAACCTTTGGTTTCTCCTTTTTCGTTTATTTTCGCAGTACCCGTCTGCATAGTGTCCGGGACCTTACAGTCCCTGGAAGATCTCGATATCCTTGGAGTCCTCAGTCAGCGTCACGATCGCCTTCTTGGTCTTGGCGGTCTTGCCGATGATCAGGCCTCTTCTTCTGTCCTTGCCGGGGCGGTTCATGGTGTTTACGGATGAAACCTTGGTTCCCGGGAACATCTTCTCTACAGCTTCCTTTACCTGGCTCTTGGTCGCCTCAGGCGCAACGAGGAAGGTGTATTTCTTCTGAGCCATTGCATTCATGGAGCTTTCGGATACAACCGGCTTCAGAATGACGTCGTAATAATTGATTGCTGCCATTATGCGTATACCTCCTCAATATTTGAAACTGCCTTCTTGGTCACCACTACGGTGCTGTACTTCATTACGTCGTAAACATTCAGGGTGTTGACCTGAGTGGTCTTTACATCCGGAATATTTCTTGCAGAGAGGATCGCATTCTGATCCATGCCGTCCAGAACTACCAGAGCCTTCTTCAGGTTCAGGGCGTTCAGCATCTCTGCAAAAGCCTTGGTCTTGATCTCGTCCAGCTTCAGCTCGTCCAGAACGATCAGCTTGCCTGCCTCTACGCGGCTGGTCAGCGCGGACTTAAGCGCAGCTCTCTTCTCCTTCTTGTTCATGGAAACGCTGTAATCTCTCGGTACCGGAGCGAATACAACGCCGCCGCCCTTCCACTGAGGTGCGCGGATGGAACCCTGTCTTGCATGGCCGGTTCCCTTCTGTCTCCAGGGCTTTCTGCCGCCGCCGGAAACTTCGGATCTGGTCTTAGCCTTCTGCGTGCCCTGGCGCATGTTTGCCAGCTGAGCAACAACAGCCATGTGTACAAGATTTTCGTTGACCTCAACGCCGAATACTGCGTCGTTCAGGTCCATCTTTCCTACTTCTTTACCCTGCATATTGTATACAGATACATTAGCCATTTCAGTCTCCTCCTTTCCTTCCACCAAATTACTTGGATACCTTTACAGTCTCTTTGATGGTTATAAGGGACTTCTTCGGTCCCGGAACGGAGCCCTTAACCAACAGCAGATTATTTTCTGCATCGACTCTTACGACCTCGAGGTTTTCAACGGTTCTCTGTACGGAACCCATGTGTCCGGGCATTCCCTTGCCCTTGAATACGCGGCCCGGAGTCGTTGCGGATCCGTTTGAACCCTGGTGACGGTGGAACTTGGAACCGTGCTTCATGGGTCCTCTGTGCTGTCCAAGTCTCTTGACAGCGCCCTGGAAGCCCTTACCCTTGGTAATAGCGGTAGCGTCCACCTTATCGCCTACTTCGAAGATATCAGCCTTGATCTCGTCCTTTACCTTGTAATCAGCAGCGTTTTCAAATCTGAACTCTCTGACATATCTCTTTACGGATACGCCCGCCTTCTCAAAAACGCCCTTTTCCGGCTTGTTGGCAAGCTTTTCTCTCATATCAGAGAAACCTACCTGAACTGCATCGTAGCCGTCTGTCTCAGCGGTCTTTACCTGGGTTACCACACAGGGACCAGCCTGCAGAACGGTTACCGGAATGAGCTCTCCGTTCTCAGCGAAAATCTGAGTCATTCCTACCTTCGTAGCAAGAATTGCTTTCTTCATGTACTGTGTTTCCTCCTTTTTAATCTACAGCGGAATGCGCGGATGCGCATTCATGAAAGACCAGCGCACCCTGCCGGCCTGCGGCCGGGTGAAAGGTTCTTTCGGTTATGTAAGCAATATCCTTTCGGATCTGTTACCTTGATTTGATTAAGCCTCAGCGTTCTCTGCCTTCTTCGGCGCCGGCTTTCTGTTTGCCGGGCGCTTTGCAGCCGGCTTCTTCGGTGCAGGCTTGGTGATCAGCTGCTTCTTCGGCGCGCTCTTACCGTTCTCGTTCTTCATCTGAACGTCGATGTATACGCCTGCGGGCATATCCAGTCTCTGCAGGGACTCCATGGTCTTGGGGCCCGGATTGATGATGTCGATGAGTCTCTTGTGGGTTCTCTGCTCGAACTGCTCGCGGCTATCCTTATACTTATGTACAGCCCGGAGGATCGTTACGATCTCTCTCTTGGTGGGAAGCGGTACCGGACCGCTCACCTGTGAACCTGTCTTCTTGCAGTTCTCAACGATTTTTGCCGCAGACTGATCTACCAGCTGGTGATCGTAAGCCTTAAGCGTGATTCTCATAATCTGATTTGCCATAAAAAAAGTCGCCTCCTATTCGTACTTTTGCTTTGATCAGTACGACAAGTGGTGACTGTACACGGTGTCGGGTGTGTCTCGAAGTCTCTTCTCGACCTGCACCCCGCTATCCGGTCATGCCGGAGCTAAGTTGTGGTACAGTGACTTGTCGCCAACATTGTTCTTGACATTCGCTCCGCGTAAAAACCTGTATGCGCTTATGTATTCGCCTCATACAGCAACCTTACGCATCTACGCTATCAATTCACAGCCTGCTAAGAATAACATAAAAGCGCCTGCAATGCAAGCGCCTTTTCTCTTTCCTCCAGAAATTATATTGTATTTTTTTCTGTACAATTTGAACTTTGCCGTCTTTCCCGACGCCGAGGCTGAATGCCGGGGTTTAATACCGTTTCACGATCCATTCCCGCCTGATCTGCCAGAGCCCTGCCTGGATGCCGGAAAGGTCCTGCAGGCTTCCGGAACGGATCCCCTGAAGGATCTCTTCATGGAACCGGAACAGCCGCTGCCAGCTTCCCAGGATCCGGTTCTTCCATTCCGGATAAAAGGAAGACCGCATCACCTGGTCCTCCCGCAGGCCGCAGCTCTTAAGCTCCTCCTGAAAACGGGCTTCCTCCGCCTCATCCTCTCCGATGTATTTCATGCACAGGATCTTGTTCCAGTCGGAGACCCGGAAAAACACCGCCTCCCCGGCCGGAAGCAGAAGCTCCTGCACGTTTCCGTTTCCGGAATGGTCGAAGTCCAGCAGATCCCCGTAGGCCCAGTAGGGGAACTCCGCCCCTGCGGGCTTTTTCACATACCTTTCCGCCTCCCGCACAAAAAAACGATAGGCCTCCAGAAAGATCCAGGCGCTTTCCCCGTATTTCTTCCTGACATAAGCCTCCTTGGAAAAAGCGACTCCGTCCCGGTCCACTGCCACAAGCACCGCGTCCGCCTGGGATGCATACATCTTTACTGCTTCCATGCTCATTCCTCCACTTCCCTGACCCATTCCTTCCGCAGCTCCCAGATGATTCCATAATCCAGATCGCTGCCGATCAGGATGGAAGGATCGAACAGCCGCTTCCAGCTGTCCCGGATCTCCCGCTTGATCTCCGGATAAAACTGGGTCATATACGCCTTGGTATCGCTGACGCCGTAGGCCGCAAGCAGGGCGTGATGCCGGGCCGCATCCGCCGCATCCGCCGGAATGTAGGAATAGTTCAGGATCGTTCCCCATTTTTCGATATTGACATGGGTGATGATCCCGAGATCCAGCTCCAGTTCCAGTATCACGGTGCCGGGTTCCTTCATCATGGTGGCGTCCTTCAAAAAGGAGACCCAGATGGGATAGGTCACATCTGCCGGCTTGTTCTTCAGGTCAGGGCTGTTCTGGGCAAGCCAGCGGATGGACTCCCGCATCAGCTCTGCATGCTCCCCCAGATCTCCCGACACATATCGCTCCTGCTGGATAAACCGCCCTTTTTCCTTCAGGATCTTCCATACATTTTCATGCTGCTTGGTCCAGACCCGAATCCTGTCCTCTGCCATACTCTTTCTCCGTTTCTTTCCTATATATAATATATTATATGCCGAAACCGGTCCTTCCGCAACCAAAAACCCCTTTCACCGGCCATCGTCCAGTAAAAGGGGCTGTTCTCATTTTGGAAAGGAGGCTGTTCTTAGAGCAGGCCCTTTTGCGCCTTTGAACGCAGGCCGTCCCGCCTCTTTGTATCATCTTAATATTCGGAGGTTACGAATGCAGGAATCTGCAGCTCGCTTTCCTCTGCCATGCCGCCGTCTCTTAAGCCGCTGGCGTTGGAGCGGTAATCCACCTCGTCAGGATCCTTGGACTTGTTGTAGTTCTTCCGCACCTGGCCGCTCTTGTTTACCAGGTAGGTCTTCCCCTCCACGGTGTAATACGCATAGCTATCGTCCACCGCCCGCTGCAGCATGCCCATGTAATAGAGCTTGCCGTTCTTCACACCGGTATAGCCGTATCCCCGGCTGTCAAAGTAGAACTGGGAGGACACGCCGTCTGCATCGGTGATGTTCTTGTCTCCCAGCTGCAGGCAGCTCTCCTGCTTGGTACCGAAATACATGGAGGTTTCCTCGCCGCCGGACTTTCTCACCTTTCTCAGGCCGTAAACCGGATTTCCGTATTCGTTGAACAGATAGGTCTGGGTCTTTCCGTTTTTCTCCAGGCGCTTGAACTTGGCCTGCAGGGTCTCCTCGCTGTCACCCTCGGAAACGTTGGAGCCGTAAGCCGGGGTTCCTTTAGAATCGAAGTAGAACCACTCCACCTCAGAGCTGAAACCCTCCTCGTCCTCCGGCGGATATGCGGAAAGCCAGCCTACATGAGCCGCGCCGTAGGTTCCGATGGACTCGCTGTCGTTGTAATACTTATAGCCTGCGATGGTGGGAGTCTTGTCCTCCAGCTTTACCCAGCCGGTCATCATGCGGCCGTAGGAATCGAAGCAGTACTTGTTTCCGTTGATGGTCATCTCCCGGTAGTCGCCGGTGCCCTCTGCCTTACAGGCCTTTCCGCTGGAAAGGAAATAGAACCAGTAGGTTCCGTCGGTGTAAGCCGGACCGCCCTCGTCCTCGTCGTAGATCTCCTCGGGCGGAAGCAGGCGCTTCCAGGTGTTGGCGATCATCTTGCCACCGTCGGGATCGTAGTAGTAATAGTCGTTGTCCTCTTCCACCCATCCGGTCTGCATGGCTCCGTCATAGTCGAAGTAATACCAGGAACCGCCGATCTGTCTGGACCGGTCCCGGGTCATCCTGCCGTTGCCGTCGAAATAATACCACTTGGAGTTGATCTGTCTCCAGGCGTTGGTGACCATCTTTCCGTCCGAACCTACAAACCGGTCGTCGTCCACAAAATCATTGGTCACCATATAGCCGTCGCCGCCAAGATAATAGTAGGAGCCGTCCGCACCGGTCTTCCACTCGTTGTAGACCTTACTCTCCTGCTGGTAGTATACCCAGCGTCCGTTCTCCTGCACCCATCCGTTTGCAGCAAGCACCGTCATGGTGCTGATCACCGCAAGTCCGGCGGCAGCGATCAAAGCCTTAAGCATTTTCCTCATTTTCATCTCTCCCTGCTATTTCCAAAAGCCTTTTTCAGCTTTCGATACTCATCCGAACATAAGTATAGACCAAGTCTTCCTTTTGTACAAGGAAGAATTGCTTTCAAAATGTTTACGAAATCAGAAACTTATGCTACCCTTATGGAATAATGCAAAAACGAGCAGAAAAAAAGCCCGGCCCTGCCGCGGCAGAATGGAGATGGATTATGTGGATCGCAGACCGCTGGAACGACTATGAAGTGCTGGATACCTCCTCGGGAGAAAAACTGGAGCGTTGGGGAAACTACCTCCTGGTGCGCCCGGACCCCCAGGTCATCTGGAACACAAAGCGAACCTTGCCCGGCTGGAAAAAGCCCAACGCCCACTACCACCGTTCCCAGAAGGGCGGCGGCGAATGGGAGTTTTTCGATCTGCCGGAGCAGTGGCCCATTTCCTACAGCCTGTCCGGCGGAAAGGACATCCATTTTAATCTGAAGCCCTTTGCCTTCAAGCACACCGGCGTTTTCCCGGAGCAGGCGGTGAACTGGGACTTCAGCGCCTCCCTGATCCGGGAACGCCTCCAGAAGACCGGACAGGCTCCCAGAGTGCTGAATCTCTTCGCCTATACCGGCGGAGCGACCCTGGCGGCCCTTTCCGCCGGAGCCTCCGTCACCCATGTGGACGCCTCCAAAGGTATGGTGGCCTGGGCAAAGGAAAACGCGGCATCCTCCGGACTTGCGGACGCTCCGGTCCGGTGGCTGGTGGACGACTGCACCAAATTTGTGGAGCGGGAGATCCGCCGGGGAAAGACCTATGATGCCATCATCATGGATCCGCCCTCCTATGGCCGGGGCCCCAAGGGCGAGATCTGGAAGATCGAGGACAGCGTTTATCCCTTTGTGGAGCTCTGCGCCAAGCTGATCTCCGACACGCCCCTCTTTGTGCTAATCAACTCTTACACCACTGGCCTGCAGCCTGCCGTGCTCCATTACATGCTGGGGCTGACCTTTGAAAAACGCTTCGGCGGCCGCACCTGCGCGGAGGAGATCGGCCTGCCCGTTACCCAGAGCGGCCTGGTGCTCCCCTGCGGCGCCTCCGGCCGTTGGATCGCAGATTAAAAAACAAAGCTGTATTTAGCGTCCTCCTGTCAGCGTCCGGTGCAGCGCCGGAGAGATTCGTTCCAGAATCCTGCTGCCCCAAAGGCCCATGAACACGCACAGCACCGGAAGCATAAAGTAGGCCACAAGCAATACGCCTGCCTGCAGGGCTTCCGGAAGGGATGCGGGGAGCGCCCGCTGCAGCGCGCCGTTGATGCCCCGCACCAGGATGTAGTGGGTGGCATAGATCAGGAAATTGTTCTCCATAAACCGGGGCAGGCTCCTGCGGCTCACAAACGCCTTAAGCGCCGGAAGCCTGTCTGCCGAAACCGTCAGCAGAAAGAACAGGCACACCGGAAACGCCGCCCGGAACAGGACAGTCTTTCCCGTCACAAAAGGGGCTGATGCGGCGGCTGCGGGAAACGCCTCTTTCAGAAGCCCTTCCAGACCAGGCAACAGCAAAAGCGCCACAGCAATCAAAAGGCCCCCTCCAGCGCCCTTCCCTTCTATCAGCAGCCTTTTTCCATGAAAGGCACCATAGCCCCCCAGCATGAAATAAAACAGCGCATCCTCGTTTACCACATGTACCGGCAGGAGATTCCAGTTGGCCGCGGCAAGGAACGCCAGAAGCAGCGCCAAAAGCCCTGCCCACCGGTTTTTCAGAATCACCCAGATCAGGGGCGTAAGCAGGATCAGCAGGATCAGTTCCCAAAGATACCAGAACACCGGATTGTAGAGATAATGCACCACCGCCTGATACAGGGTCTCCGGGTCAAAGGGGATATAGCCCGCCTCCCCCGGAGCCCGGGACAGCAGACAGGATAAAAGCAGCCTTCCGGCATAATAAAGGCCGTTCCACAGCAGATAGGGAAGCAGCACCGAAAGGGCCCGGCTTTTCCATTTTTTCCAGATAAAGGCGGCGGAAAATGCCTCCGGCGCATTCCGGAAGAACAGGAAAGCACTGACCATGAAAAAGCCCGGCACCGCCGTCTGTCCCAGGGTATCGGTAAAAAATTCCTCGAGCTTCCTGGAAAATCCCGGAAAGCCTCCTAGAGAAAGCCAGCTTTCCGGCAAATTAACAGAATGCACCCAGATAACAAGTATCGTGAGTGCAAAGGTAAAGATCTTTATTCTGTTTGAGAAGCTTTTCTCCTGCATCTGTACTCTTCCAGCCTCTGATTGACTCTTCCCACCGGGCTCAGAAGGTCCGTCAGGGAATTGTCGTGATTCAGACAGTCGATCAGAAGGGCGATGTATTTTGCCATATCCACATTCACATACCATTCCCGTTCCAGAAGCTCCGGAGTCTGATAGATCATGTTGGTGGTGAGGATTTTTTCGATAACGCCTTCCTCGTAGGCCCGGTCAAATTCCACAAGGCCGCCGGTAAACAGTCCGAAAGCCGCGCAGCCATACACCCGGCGGGCCTTCCTTCTTTTCAGCTCCCTGGCCACATCCAGCATGCTTTCTCCGGAGGAGATCATGTCGTCGATGATCACCACGTCCTTGCCTTCCACGGAAGCCCCCAGGAACTCATGGGCCACCACCGGATTCTTCCCGTTCACAAACTTGGTATAATCCCTGCGCTTATAGAACATGCCCATATCCAGTCCCAGCAGGTTGGCGAAAAAGATCGCTCTTCCCATGCCGCCCTCGTCGGGGCTGATCACCATCATATGCTCGGAATCCACATCCAGATCATCCACGGTGTTCAGAAGGGTCTTGATATACTGATAGTTGGGGGACACGGTTTCAAATTCCCTCAAGGGAATCGCGTTCTGCACTCTGGGCTCGTGGGCGTCAAAGGTGATGATGTTGCAGACCCCCATGTCCGCCAGCTCCTGCAGCACCTGGGCGCAGTCCAGGGACTCTCTGCCCTCACGCTTGTTGATCCGGCCCTCGTACAGGAAGGGCATGATGACCGTCATGCGCTTTGCCCTGCCGGAAGCCGCTGCGATCAGACGCTTCAGGTCCGCAAAATGATCGTCTGGGGAATAGCGGTTCTCCAGACCTCCTACGGAATAGGTCAGGGAATTGTTGGTTACGTCGGAAATAAAATAAAGGTCGTCGCCCCGCACAGAGCTCTTGATGACGCCCTTGGCCTCCCCGGAGCCAAATCTGGGGCAATCCGCCTTGACGATATAGCTGTCCTTCTGGTAGCCGGCAAACAGGATATTGTCCTTATGCTCCGACTGCCGTTCCTTCCGCCATTTTACCAGATAGGAATCGATCTTTTCCGCAAAGGACTCGCAGCCCTTCAGAGGCACCAGCCCCAGGGGACCTGCAGGAATCGTTGCGATCTCTCTGGCTCCAGGCCTTGAAACGGTTCTGTTGTCTTCTGCCATTAGTTTCCTCCTCTCAGACGCAGATCCTTTCCGTAAAAGGGAATCACGGTATACTGCGCCAGACGCGATGTCATACGTTCTCCGTAAAGATGTTTGATATTGTTTCCATCCAGATTGGTGGATATGATGGTGCCTTTTTTTCTGGCCAGTCGGTCGCTCACCAGGGAAAACAGCCTGGAAAGGGTGAACTCCGTCCTGCGCTCCGTCCCCAGATCGTCGATGATCAGCAGATCACAGGTGGCCGCCGCATCCGTCTGCAGCGCCTCCTGCCCTTCCCTGCGTTCAAAGCTCTCCCGGGCCATGGCGTCAAAAAAATCGCCCGCTCTCACATAAAGCACCTGCTGGCAGCGGTCGATCACCTCTTTTGCAATGCAGTTTGACAGAAAGGTCTTTCCGGTTCCGGTCTGCCCTGTGAGAAGCAGGCTTCCTCCCTTTTGCGGAAACTCCTCCGCATACTTTTTCAGAAGAGGGACCACCGTCTGCATATAGGCCCGCTGGGTCACCCGTTTGCCTGTCTGCCGCAAAAGCTCAGGGATGGGATCCGTATCGTCAAAAAGCGAGAAATCATAGGTCTGGAAGCTATCCTCCCAAAGCGCCTCCGGAAGCCCCGCCTCCTGTCTGTAAATAAGCTCTGAGATCAGTTTTTTCTGGCAGCCGCATTTTTCGTTGTTCACATATCCCGTATCCCTGCACAGGGGGCAGGTATACCGCAGCTCCAGATAATCCTCCGGGTAGCCGTTTTGCAAAAGCAGCGCTTTCTTTTCCGCCTCGATCCCGGCGATCCTTTCCGCCAGGGCCTCCGCCCTTGAGCCGTCATGGGAAAGGAGGCTCTTTGCCTGCTCCGTCCGGAGCTGTGCCGCCTCCTCTGAAAGCCTGTCATAGGAAGGCAGCTTCAGGCTGATCTCCTCGGCCCTCTGCCTCCGCTCTTGCAGATGCTGAAAGCGCCGTTCCTGATAGACCCGCATGATTCGATTGTGCTGTTCCCGATTCAGTGCCATTACTGCTCCATTTTCTTAACCACCTGCTCCAGGATCACATTGCTTTTTTCCGTAAATACCGTATTGTAATCCGTCTCCCGGGTAACGCCGAAGCGTTCCGTCTTGGCCGCCCGCCGGCGGTTGGTTTCTCCCCGGCTCTTTTCAAAGGCCTTGGTCCGTTTTTTGGCCGCCGCCACATCCCGGATCCCGGACTCCGCCCAGTCAAGGCCCACGGTTTCCATATAACGGATGCTGTTGTGACCCGTCTGTACACAGTATTCTACCAGATACTCCAACACGTCGCAAGGCATATTTAATCCGTCGTACAGATAGGCAAAGACCTGCTGGTCGTTGTCCGTCAGGATGCGGGACATATATTTCTGCACCACGAACAGCAGCTGAGCAAATTCCCGGTCCTCGGAAAGGCGCGTAAGCTTTTCCGTGCCTGCGGCGCTTTTGTAGGAGCGGCGCAGCGCCTCCCTTCCTTCCGGCTGCTGCTCGGATTTTTCGGCACACAAAGAAGACTCCCCTGCTTCCTCAGCCCGGCTCCTTTTCCTGACAGCGCCCTGGGAAGTCCCGGTCTCCGGGGTTTTTCCGCCGGTTCCCCGGGCCTTTTCCCCGCGGGTAAGGATGCCCTGCTCCTCCCAGTATTTCAGGGCGCGGCGCACGTCCCCCTCCGTCAGCTCCAGGTTCTCCGCAATGGTGGCGATGTCGATTCCGTTCACCTGATTCTTCAGCAGATAAAGGTACACCTTTACATAATCGCCGTTGGCTTTCGGCATATATTTTTCCAGAAATTCATTGGCCACAAGGGTGGCGTCTATCTGAAACAGATCCTGATACTCCATGCTCTTGATATCCCCGCCGAAGCGCACGACTCCCCCGGCCGGGGGCTGCACTTTCCGGCCTTTCCTGTTCTTCTTCTCTTAAAACGCTCATAAAGCATAGCACAGCCCGGCGGAAATTGGAATAGCTCGCTGGTTTCCATAACTCTTTTGTGGACATTGTGGAAGAATCCTTGACAATCGCAAAAATCGGGCCTTCCCGGAGAAAAAAATATCCACACAGCCGCCCGTGAAAATTTGTGCATAGCTGTGTGGATACTGTGGATAACTACCTGGAAACCAGCCGATTTCCTATCTCTACCACGTTTCCGGCCCCCATAGTTATCAACAGGTCGCCGGGTTTTACATGCTCCAAAATAAATTTTTCGATGGTGTCAAAATCCGGAAGATAATGCACCGGAACGCCTTTTTCCGCGATCCTTTCCGCCAGATCTCCTGAGCTTATGCCCACCGTGTTCTTCTCCCGGGCCGCAAAGATATCCGCCAGGATGATCTCGTCAGCCCCGGAAAGGGCTTCGGCAAATTCCGGAAGCAGCGCCTTTGTCCGGCTGTAGGTATGAGGCTGAAAGACTACCCAGAGCTTTTTGTGGGGGCAGCGTCTGGCAGTCCTGATGGTAGCCTCGATCTCCTGGGGATGGTGGGCGTAGTCGTCGATGACCGTAAAGCCGCCGCATTCTCCCTTCCGTTCAAAACGGCGCTCCGTACCATGGTAGGCTTCCAGGGCGCTGCGGATGGTCTCAAAGGGTACCCCAAGGCGCTGAGCCACCGCGATGGCCGCCAGGGAATTGTATACGTTATGCTCGCCGGTGACCCCGAGCTTTACGGTCCCCAGCCTTTCCCCCTTCACCACCAGGGTATAGCTGGGACGGGCGAAGCCGTCAAAGCTGATGTCCTCCGCCTGGTAATCGCAGTTCCCTGCCTTACCAAAGGTCACCACATCGCAGGCAAGATCCCTGAGGAAATACTCCGGCTCCCGGATATCCCCGTTGAACACCAGAAAGCCCTTCTCATTCTGGGGCAGCCGCAGGATGAATTTCCGGAAGCTCTCCCGGATATCGTCGATGTCCTTGAAGAAATCCAGATGGTCCGCCTCCACGTTCAGGATGACGGATATGGTGGGGAAAAAGCTCAGGAAGCTGTTGGTATATTCGCAGGCTTCCGCCACAAAGCAGCCGGAACCGCCGATGCGGATATTGCCTCCGATGGAATCCAGGATGCCGCCTACCGTCACCGTGGGGTCCTTCTCTCCCTTCATCAGGATCTCCGCAATCATGGAGGTGGTGGTGGTCTTTCCATGGGTTCCCGCCACATTCACCGCCTCTTTGTAATTCTTCATCAGCTCTCCCAGAAGCTCCGCCCTGGACAGCATGGGCAGACCCTTCCCTTTTGCCGCCTGGAATTCCGGGTTATCGGGGTGGATCGCCGCCGTATATACCACCAGATCCGGATCCTGGATATTTTCCGCCCGCTGGCCGATCTGCACCTGGGCCCCCGCCTGTCTGAGGTGCTGGCACAGCTCCGAATCCTTCATGTCAGAGCCGCTTACCTGAAAGCCTTCGCTCAGCAGGATCTCTGCAAGACCGGACATGCTGATGCCGCCGATCCCGATAAAGTGCACTTTGCACGGTTTTTCAAAATCAATCTGATACATAATACTCCTCCAAACTCATCGTACACTTTAGCATACTTTCCTCCGGGGCGCAAGGCTTCCCTTCCCGCCAGAGGCCCTTTGGCATCATACGCCGGGACCTCCCTCCGGGCCGTATTTCGGCGCTTCCGTTGCGGGCTGGATACTGGGAGCCGGAGCCGTGGAGGCCTCATATTTCTGGGCCAGGCTCTCCTGCTCCCGCCGCGTCCGTCCCGCCTCCGCAGCCTCTGACGCCGCCCTGGCCGCCTCCTCTGCCGCCCTGGCCTGCTGCCATTCCGCTTCGGAGGGAAGGCCTGAGGCGTAGCTGATGGCCGCATCCAGCTTGTCAGAATATTCCTGTTCCTCCGGATAGCCGCTGACCAACGCCAGCTTCCGGATCGCCTCGTTCACAAGACCCGTCAGCTCTCCGGACTGGTACTCCGCCCCATAGATCGCGTCGATGGCATTCTGCACCTCCTGCCGGTTCACCGCCTGGCTTTCCCGCTGCCGGCTTTCCGCTGCCGCAGACTCCCGGTCCGCCTTCATCCGTTCCTCTTCCAGCCGCTTCTGTTCCTCCCAGAGGGCGATGGTGTCTCCCATGTCCTCTATCACCGCTTCGTTTTCCCTGCTGCGGGCCTCCGCCCGCTCCAGAAACTCCGTCCGCTTCGGGGAATCATCCAGCAGGGAAGCCCGGTTCATGATCTCCGCATATTCGCTGCGGACCCCTTCGATGTCCTCCAGACGGCTGATGGCATGGTTTTCAAAAGCCGTCAGCTGCTTTTCGATCTCCTCAGCCTCCTTGGCCTGTTCCTTTTCATGCAGGCTCTGGGCCGCCCGTTCCAGATCCGTTACAGAGCGCCAGTCGCTGTGTCCGTCCGACTCCGTGCGCTGCTCGACCCCCACGGGTTTTTCAAAATCCAGAGGCGCAAGGCCTTCGTGGAGCCGGTTCATGACCTGCTGCCAGATCTTTCCCGCATAGGTAGCTCCGTAAACTCCTGGCATGGCTCTGGGGGTGTCGTAGCCCACCCAGAAAGCGCCGGTATAATACTTCGTGTATCCGCAGAACCAGGTGTCCTTGGAATCGTTGGTGGTTCCGGTCTTTCCTGCACAGGGCATATCCCCCGCCAGAGACAGTCCCCTGGCGGTGCCCTCCGTAAAGGTGCCCTTCAGCACGTCTGTCAGCATCCAGGCGGTATCCTCCCGGTATACCTGCCGTTTTTCCTCCCGCAGGCCTACGGTCAGGTCCCCCAGCTCCTCCTGTTCGATCCGTTCAATGCAGGTCTGATCCGTATAAATGCCGCCGGAGGCCAGGGTGCTGTAGCCCTTTGCCATATCCACCACCCGGACGCCCCTGGTAAATCCGCCGATGCTGACGGAGGGAACGCTGCTGTCGATATACTGCAGCTGCTGGAACTGCATCCGGGCCAGATATTCCATGCCGGTACGGATGCCGATGTCCTCCAGCACCTGCCAGGCCACGGTATTGAGGCTCTGGTTCAGGGCAAAGCGCACCGTCACGTTGCCGTAATAGCGGCCGCCGGAGTTTGCGGGGCCGTTTTCCCATTTGTGGTCGTTGACGATCCGGGCAGGATAATATTCCCCCGTATCAAAGGCCGGTCCATAGTCCAGCAGAGGCTTGATGCAGGAGCCCGGCTGCCTTGCGGCATTGTAGGCCCGGTTCAGCGGGTCCTCGCTGCCCCGGCCGCCTACCACCGCCACCACGCAGCCCTGCCGGTTGTCCACGATCACACCTGCTCCCTGAAGGGCAAATTTTCCGTTGTCCTGCAGCTCCGTAAACACGGAAAGCACCTGATCCAGCTCTTCCTGCACCGTTTTCTGAATCTCAGAATCCAAGGTGGTATAGATCCGGTAGCCGCCGCCCCGCAGCTCCGAAGATTTTTCCGCATAAAGGGCGCTGTATTCCTCCATATAGGCGTCGTAGGCCTCCTGGGAGTCAAAGAGATACTGGAAGGAAAAGCCCTCCAGCTTCATCAGCTCCAGGGCTGCGCAGTGGAGCGCATAGCTGGACTGATAGTTCTCATTGGTGCCCTCCTGGGTCTCCTGCACCACTGCCAGAGGCGCGGAGCAGTAATCCTGGTATTCCGTATCCGTCAGATACCCCACCCGGTTCATGGAGGCCAGCACCCGGTTCCGTTTTTCCTTGCAAGCCTCCGGATTCCGCACCGGGTCGTAACGGGAAGGAGAATTGCTGATGCCTGCCAGGGTGGCCGCCTCCGGCACCGAAAGCTCCGAGGCGTCCTTGCCGAAGTAATAGCGGCTTGCCGCCTGGACGCCGTAGCAATGGTTCCCATAGAAATTGGTATTGCAGTAAAACTCCATGATGTCGGCTTTGGTGTATTTCTTTTCGATCTCCGGTGCCATGAGGATCTCGATGATCTTTCTGGAAAAGGTCCGCTCCTGGGTCAGGAAGTTGTTCTTGATCACCTGCTGGGTAATGGTGGAGCCTCCCTGGGTGATCCTGCCGCCGTTCCGGATCAGGGTAAGCCCGGCCCTTGCGGTGGCGATCCAGTCCACACCGTTGTGCCGGAGGAAACGCTTGTCCTCCTGGGCGATGTAGGCGTTCTGCAGATTCTGGCTGATGCCGCTGATGGGCACATACTCATAATGCCCTGCGTTGATGAGACCGATGCGGTTTCCGTCCTTGTCGAAGATCTCCGTATCCGAACGCATGGAAAAATCTGCCCGGGACATACCGGCCAGTTTTTCATAGGCGATCTCCTTGTATTCATCATACCGGGGCTTGATGATCACATACCCGGCCCCGACGCCGGTCAGGATCAGCGCCAGGAGGCAGAGAAAAAAGGCCCGCAGGACCGGATGTTTTTTCCGCTTCCTCTTTTGACGCATTTTCTCCTTTCCGGGCTCCTGCTCCGGGGAGGCTTCCTCCCCTGTTCCGGCAGCTTCGGTCTTCCTCAGTTCCTCGTCCATGGTATTTCCTCTCTTTTCAGAGCCATTTCCTGCTTCAGACCTATTATAATATGCTTCCTGCTTTTGCAAAAGAAACAAAAACAGAATGAAATCTTAATTCTTTTTTGCTTGACCTGGGATATTTTTGGACATGAGGAGGCCCCGGCAAGGGTTTACATCCTTAAACCGGGGCAATTATGAAAAATCTATGTGCAATTTTTACGAAACTTTCATGTAGGAGTTCTTCTATTTGTATTTTTATTATAAAAATAGAATGTTAAGAAATTATGAACGCCATGTAAACTTTGCTTGTTTCTTACTTCGCCGTATCCGTTACCCGGGTCTCACGGATCACATTGACCTTGATCTGTCCCGGATAGGTCATCTGCTCCTCGATCTGCTTTGCGATATTGTGGGCCATGATCACCATGTCGTCCTCGGATACCTCCTGGGGGATCACCATGATCCGCACCTCGCGGCCCGCCTGGATCGCATAGGATTTTTCCACGCCCTTGTAGGAGTTGGTGATCTCCTCAAGCTGCTTCAGCCGCTGGGTATAGGTCTCCAGAGACTCTCTTCTGGCTCCCGGTCTGGAAGCGGAGATCGCGTCTGCCGCTGCCACCAGCACGGAAACCGGTCCCAGAGGCTCCACGTCGCCGTGATGGGATTCCACCGCGTTGATGACCGCCGCCGGCTCCTTGTACTTTTTGCACAGCTCCACGCCCAGGGAGATATGGGTACCCTCCTGCTCGTGATCCACTGCCTTTCCGATATCGTGCAGCAGGCCTGCCCGCTTTGCCATCCGGGCGTCGTAGCCCAGCTCCGATGCCAGAAGCCCTGCGATCTGGGCCACCTCGATGCTATGCTTCAGGGCGTTCTGCCCATAGGAGGTCCTGAATTTCAGCCGGCCCAGCATCTTCACCAGCTCCGGATGGATGCCGTGAACGCCAACCTCCAGAACGGCTGCCTCGCCTTCCTCGCGGATCTTCTGCTCGACTTCCTTTCTGGCCTTTTCCACCATCTCTTCGATCCTGGCAGGATGGATACGGCCGTCCACGATGAGTTTTTCCAGAGCCACACGGGCGATCTCCCTGCGGATCGGATCAAAGCCCGACAGCACCACCGCCTCCGGGGTATCGTCAATGATCAGCTCCACCCCCGTCAGGGTCTCCAGGGTACGGATGTTCCGTCCCTCCCGGCCGATGATGCGGCCCTTCATTTCGTCGTTGGGCAGCTGCACCACGGAAACCGTGGTCTCCGCCACATGGTCAGCCGCGCACCTCTGAATGGCGCCTACAATGTATTCCTTTGCTTTCTTTTCCGCCTCTTCCTTTGCGTGATGATCGTATTCCTTGATCATCTTGGCGGTATCGTGCTTCAGATCCTCCCGGATGGAGACCAGGAGCTCCTCCTTTGCTTGATCCGCCGTAAGGCCGGATACCCGCTCCAGCTCATGGACCGTTTCCTCATGGAGCTTCTGCACCTCGGCGGTCTTTTTGTTCAGAGAGCTTTCCTTCTGCCCCAGCTCCTTTTCCTTTTTGGCAAGCTCGCTCTGGAGACGGTCCGCGCTTTCCTCTTTCTTCACGATCCGCTGCTCCTGCTGCTGAAGCTCCTTTCTCCGCTCTCTCTGTTCTTTTTCAAATTCGTTCTTATTTTTCAGAGCCTCTTCCTTTGCCTCCAGAAGAGCCTCTCTTTTCTTTGTCTCTGCCGTCTTGACCGCGTCGTCGATGATCGCCCGCGCCCTGCTTTCGGCAGTTCCCACCTTTGCCTCGTATTCGGACTGCGCCTTCTGCTGGCCCTGAGAAAAAGCGATCAGGCCCGCAACGACAGCGCCCACGGCAAAGGCGATGATACCAATGATGATCGGCACCCTTCTGCACCTCCTTTATATTTTGTTGTCAAAGTTCACTATCCCATTTCGTATAAACGCCCGGAAAACGGGCCTTTTGACATTTATTAAATAGATCAATATATCAACAGCTTATACCACGTTCATAGCAAAACTATACTGGGATATTTTAACTTTTTTCAGGAGGGATGTCAAGCCGGGGGACCCTGCTTCCGGCAAAGGAGGGCTTACTGTTTTTTCTGTTCAGAGGCCGTTTTATGGCAGCTGCAGCCGCAGGTTGCGGCAGGCGCCCCTTCCTTGTGGGCGCTGCATTTGCAGCAGCTTCCGCCGGCAGGACAGCCGATACATTTGACCCCGTTTTTCTTTGCCTTCAGGATATACCGCACCGCCGAAATAAAAACGATCACTACCACCAGAAGAACGATCACATCTGCCATAAACCTACGGCCTCCTTTTCAAAATACTATGCTATCTGTATCCGTTTTCCCGGATCAGGCGCGGACTGCGCCCTTTCCGTGAAGGGAATACTCCGCTTCCAGATTTTTATCTGCCCGGCGGCAGAGATAAACGATGACCGCCGCAAATACCGCCACTGCCGCAAGGCCCGGAACAAAACCGGTTCCCAGGGAGCCTGTGGTAGCCAGGGTACCGAACTGATATACGCAGAAGGCGATGGTATAGCCGGTGGCCAGCTGCAGGCAGATGCCTCCCAGGAGCCACTTTCTGCTCTGCATCTCGGAGTTCATGGCGCCGAGGGCCGCAAAGCAGGGCGGCGTGTAGAGATTGAACATCAGGTATGCCAGAGCCGCCACCTTTGTCAGGCCCATGATGGCTGCCACTTCGTTTCCGCCGCCCACCAGAGCCAGCTCATCCGTATCGATGAAATTCGTCACGCCGTATACCACTGCCAGGGTACCGACTACATTCTCCTTTGCGATAAAGCCGGTAATGGCCGCCGCTGCCAGCTGCCATACCCCAAAGCCCAGGGGAATGAAGAGCAGGGCAAAGGGAGATGCGATGGATGCCAGGATGGAGGTCTGCTCCATGCCCTCTTCCACCACCTGGAACTGCCAGTTGAAGGTCTGCATGATCTGCACCACGGTGTTGCACACCAGGATGATGGTGCCTGCCTTTACGATATAGGCCTTGCCTCGCTCCAGCATGGAGAAGAAGGCCCGCTTCAGGCTGGGGATCTTATACTCCGGAAGCTCCATGATAAAGAAGGACTTTCTGTACTTCTGTCCGGTGATCTTTCTCACCAGGAGAGCCCCCAGGAAGATCAGGAGGATGCCCACAAAATACATGAGGGTGCCTACCCAGCTGGCATCTGCGAAAAATGCGCCTGCAAACAGGGCGATCACCGGCAGCTTTGCGCCGCAGGGCATGAAGGGCGTCAGCATGGCTGTGGTCCTGCGCTCCCGCTCGTTGCGGATGGTGCGGCAGGCCATGACGCCGGGGATGGCGCAGCCGGTACCGATCACCATGGGGATGATGGACTTTCCGGAAAGGCCCACCCGCTTAAAGATGGGATCCATCACCACGCTGACCCGGGCCATATAGCCGCAGTCCTCCAAGAGGGAGATCAGGAAATACATCACCATCACCAGGGGTAGGAAGCCCACCACGGCTCCGACGCCGCCGATGATGCCGTCCACCAGCAGAGCCTGGAGGATGGGGGATGCGCCAGAAACCATCTCCGCCACATAACCCTGGAAGGTTTCGATCCAGGCCACAAGCCAGTCTGCGATCATGGGACCCAGAGAAGACTGGGAGATATCGAAGACCACAAACATCACCACCGCAAAAATGGGGATGCCCAGCCATTTGTTTGCCAGCACGTTGTCGATCTTATCCTGAAAATTTTTCTCTCTGGTCAGGACCTTTCTGGTCTCCACCTGCTCAACGATCCTGTTGACAAAGGCAAAACGGTTCCGGTCGGAAGCCTCCACCGCCGCCTTGTCCCTCAGATCGACGTTTCCCTCGTCATAGGGAGCGGTCTGCTGCTTTCCCTTCAGGGCTGCCGCCGTTGCCACCAGCTCTGAAAGGCCGTTGTTGCCGGAGCTTGTGGATACCGTCTTCACCACCGGACATCCCAGTTTCTGAGACAACTGGGCCGCGTCGATCCGGGTATCCTTTTTCTCGTTGATATCGCTTTTATTCAGGGCCACCACCACCGGGATCCCCAGCTCCAGAAGCTGGGTTGTGAAAAACAGGCTTCTGCTCAGATTCGTGGCATCCACGATGTTGATGATCACATCCGGGTGCTCGTTCTTCACATAGCTGCTGGTGATGCTCTCCTCCGAGGTAAAGGGCGACATGGAGTAAGCGCCGGGAAGATCCACCGCGATCAGCTCCTCGCCCCCCTGATACCAGTTCTTTTTGATCTGGCTTTCCCGTTTGTCGATGGTAACCCCGGCCCAGTTGCCAACCCGTTCGCTTCTTCCGGTCAGCGCGTTGTACATCGTGGTCTTTCCGCTGTTGGGATTACCGGCAAGGGCAATTCTCATACTTTTATCCTCCTCTACTTTACAAGATCTTTATCTTATCCGTCAAGGATTAGCGTAGGCTAACCCTTGGCCTTAAAAAAACCGTTCTGATGACAGAACAGCTTTTTATCGAACTTCTGCGGCCAGGCTACACCAGGATCGCCTCGGCAATGTTCCTGTCGATATTATAACGGCCATCCTTTACGGAAACCACATATCCGCCCCGCAGCTGCGAGATGACAGTAATGGGCTCTCCGCTGTAGCAGCCTAAGGTAAACAGGAACTCATTCAGCTCCTCGTCCTCTGTCTCGATCTCTTTGATCCGGTATTCGATTCCGGGCTCCGCCTCTGTTAAATTCATATGACCACCTCCCAGCTCTCTCAAACCGTCATTTGTTATTCTTGACTAACTAAAGATAGCACAGACTAACTAAAATGTCAACGGTACTGGAAAAATATTTACAGGCCACGGCAGACAACCAAATTTTCCTTTCCCTTGGAGGTATTATTGAAGGGCTTATTTTTTTATGTTAAACTATTTTCCGTATCCGATCATTCACCCTGTCTAAGGAGTAATCATATGCCAAACAGCAGAAACAGCGAATCCACGGAAATGTACCTGGAAACGATCCTGAAGGAAAGCCTCCGGCACCCGGACGTTCATGCCATCCACATCGCCTCCGCCATGGGCTTTTCCAAGCCCAGCGTCAGCGTGGCCATGAAAAACCTGCGGGAGCAGGGCTATATCACCGTGGATGAGGAGAGCCACATCCATCTGACGGAAAGCGGCCTTGCCATCGCCAATTCCGTTTACGAGAGGCATCAGGTCCTGACCAGGCTCTTTGAGGGCCTTGGGGTCTCCCCGGAAACGGCGGAGCAGGACGCCTGCCGCATCGAGCACTGTATCTCGGAGGAAACCTTTGCGGCCATCAAAAAACACGCAAAAAATTACGGAGTCCTGTAACCGGACTCCGTTTTTCATGTATTTGCCTTTTATTCGGGTTTTCGGATTTTTCCCTTTTTTTCTGGTTTTCGGGTTTTTACCTTCTGTTCAGGTTTCAAATTTAGGACTGCGCTGCGCCGTCCTCCGGCGGGTCAGCCTCTCTCGCTTCCTCCGTATGGACCACGTTGCTCTCCGGGTCTGCGCCCTTCTGGCTCCTGCCGCCCTGGGACGCGCCGGTATTTTGCCCGTTTCCGGCAGCTGTTCCGGTCCCTCCGAAAAGATTCCGGATCTGCTGGTCCAGATCCTGGCTGCCCTGATATTCCGACTTGCCAAAGCCGATGATCAGCTCTGCCAGCCAGGGCAGGAAGAAATACAGCACGCCGAAGAGGATCTCCATCTTATAGGACAGGCAGATCTCGATGGCATAAAGCACCTGCATCACCGGATAAAGGGGCGGAATCAGCCCCAGCACAAAGTACCAGCCCTTGCCCATGGTGATCTGGCAGAGCACATAGTCCCGGTACAGGGGAATCCAGGCCTTCCAGCCTGCCACGCCTGCCTTCTGGAACATGCGCATCCTGCCCAGACAGAGGGCGATATAGATCAGTACAAAAAATCCCAGCATGGTAAAAAACATAAACGTTCCCAAAATAAGGCTCAATAATTCTGACATCCCGCAGCCTCCTTCATGATTTTACTCTTATGCCTTTCAGTATAGCACACACTTTCCCTCTCACAACTTAAATTTACCTTTCAAATTTGTAAACTCCCTGTGAACAGGAAAAGGAGCCCGAAGGCCCCTTCTTTCTGACAGCTCCGCCGCCTTTATTCCTCGATGTGCTCCTTGCCCATGGCGATGATGGTCTTTACATGGTCGTCCGACAGGCTGTAGAGCATGGCCTTGCCGGCGCGGCGGCCCTTGATGAGCTTCGCCTGCTTCAGGATCTTCAGCTGATGGGAAATGGCGGACTGGGTCATGTTCAGCTTGTCCGCAATGTCTCCCACGCTGCATTCCTCATCAAAGAGCACATACAGGATCTTGATCCTGGTGGAATCCCCGAATACCTTAAAGAGCTCCGCAAGATCCAGAAGTTCTTCCTCATTCACCTGATTGATCTTCATTTATAAAAGGATCCTGGTGTCCGGCTCCACCTTTTTGCAGACCTTTACCACCTCCTGCATGATCTCCTGGAAACGGTCCTCATCAGCGTCTATGGTCAGCTTCTGGGCCATAAAGGAAACCGTTGCATCATGAACACCCTCGATCTTTTTGATGGCGTCCTCCATCTTTGCGGCGCAGTTGGCGCAGTCCAGATCTTCCATGGCGAATTTCTTTTTCATATTGTTTTCCCTCCGAAAATAAAAGATGATAGCGTTAAACATTTGAATATCTGTTCATACGTTTATATTACTACCTTTTTCGGAAATGTCAATAGGTTGCGAAAACAAATTGCGTTTCCTTCCCTTGCCGGGTTTCCTCTCTTTGGCCTTTTGCCCTTTTCCCGTCGCTTCAGCAGATGTAGGCGTACATCATCACATAATGGCAGAGGCTTCCGCCCAGAACAAAAAGATGGAAGATCTCATGGATGCCGAAGACCCTTGGCAGCCGCTGAAATACCGGCAGCTTCATGGCATAGAGCACGCCGCCGATGGTATAGAGCAATCCTCCGGCCAGAAGCCAGCCAAAGGCGCCCTCCGGCAGGGCGGTCAGGATCCTGCCGATCTGCAAAAGGCACAGCCAGCCCATGAGGATATAGATCACAGAAGAAAACACCTTGGGACAGCTGATCCAGAAGGCCGCCGTAAGGATCCCCGCCCCGGCGATGCCCCAGATGGCCAGTAGCAGAAGCCACCCGGACCGGTCCCCCAGGACGATGGCGCAGACCGGGGTATAGGTTCCTGCGATCAGCACATAGATCATCATGTGGTCGAATTTTCTGAGGCCCCGGTTGATCTTCGGCGAGATATCCAGGGAATGATACAGAGTGCTGGCTGCATACAGCAGGATCATGCTGAGGATGAACACCGCCATGGCCAGGGTCTTTTCCATGGTCAGGTCCTCCGCCGCCTTTCTGATCAAAGGCACTGCCGCGATCACCGCCGCGATCATGCCGATGCCATGGGTCACCGCGCTGCCCGGGTCCTTCAGTTTCATCATCCAGTTTTTCATCCTGCACCTCCCTGGGGAACTCCCCTGCTTTTCAGCCTTTGAAAGCCGCTTTCCGTCTGTTTCCATACGGCTGATAAGCGTTTTCTTCGCTTTATGTAGTATTATATGCTTTTACATATAGTTTTTAAAACTACATGTAAAAGTATACTCCATTTTTCTGAAAAAGCAAGGGGATCGCCGGAAAAGGTCCCTGATGTTATAACAGGTTGCAGGTCACCCGTGGATAAAGCTCCCTGATCTCCTTCCCTGTGGCAAGCTCCGGGGAAAAGGCGCTGGCGCTTCCCGCCGCCACCCCCATGCGGAAGGCATGGACGTAATCCCCGGTCTCCAGGAAGCCGCAGAGGAAGCCCGCCACCATGGAATCTCCCGCGCCTACGGAATTGATCAGCTTTCCCTCCGGGGCAGGACAGCGGTAGAGCCTTCCGTCCGCCGCAGCCAGCACGGCCCCTTCGCCGCCCATGGACACCAACACGTTTTCCGGCCCTAGGTTCTGCAGCCTTCTGGCATAAAGAGCGGTCTCCTCCGGCCCGGAAAGCTTCCTGCCGAACAAGGCCCCCAGCTCGTGGATGTTGGGCTTTACCAGGAAGGGTCTTTCCGTAATCGCCCTTTCCAGAGCTTTGCCGGAGGCGTCCAGAATCACCCTGACGCCCTTTTCCCTTACCAGCCTCATGCAGTCTCCGTAAGCCGTATCCAAAAGCCCCTCCGGAAGGCTGCCGGAAAGCACCAGAATATCCCCCTCCGTAAGCCGGGACAGTTTTTCATAAAAGGCCCCAAGACTCTCCGGATCCACTGCGGGCCCCCGGCCGTTCAGCTCCGTTCCATCGATGGAGCGAAGCTTTACGTTGATGCGGGAAAAGCCCCTGGGCAGCCGGATGAATTCCTCCGAAAGCCCCATTTCCCTGATGCGCCGCAGGATCTCCTCTCCCGTAAAGCCCGCCGCAAAGCCCAGGGCCCGGCTTTCCAGGCCCAGGTTTTTCAGCACCAGGGAAACGTTTATTCCCTTGCCTCCGGGAAGCAGCTTTTCCGCAACGGTCCTGTTTGTTACGCCGATCTGAAACTCCGGCACGTCCAGGATGTAATCCAGAGCCGGATTGCAGGTCACTGTGTAGATCATAGTTTCCCCCCTATCCTTTTCCACCTGTTTCAATATAGAAAAAGGGCAGCGCCGAAAACCGGGCGCTCCCCTTTCCTTTCTGCGCCATAGCTGACACAGGTTTATTTTACTCTGTTTTCTCCACCTCTGCAACGAGTCCGCCGGTTTTTGCATCCACATGCAGTCCGATGGTATCCCCTTCCCGGACCTTGCCCTCCAGGATGATGCGGGCCGCCAGGGTCTCCACGTTTTTCTGAATGAACCGCTTCAGAGGTCTTGCGCCAAAGGCAGGATCGTAGCCGTTGTCCACGCAGTAGCTCTTTGCCGCCTCATCCAGGGATACCGTAAGCTCCCGGTCCTTAAGCCGCCGGTTCAGATCTGCGATGCACAGATCGATAATCTTCGTGATATCCGCCTTGGTCAGCGGCTTGAACATGATGATCTCGTCCAGCCGGTTCAGAAACTCCGGACGGAAGCTCTGCCGCAACAGGCCTTCCACCGCGTTTCTGGCCTCTTCCTTGATGCTGCCGTTTTCATCGATTCCATCCAGCAGATACTGGGAGCCCAGGTTGGAGGTCAGGATGATGATGGTGTTTTTAAAGTCCACGGTCTTGCCCTTGGAGTCCGTGATCCGGCCATCGTCCAGCACCTGCAGCAGGATGTTGAACACATCCGGATGGGCCTTTTCCACCTCGTCGAACAAAATGACGCTGTAGGGCTTTCTCCGGACAGCCTCCGTCAGCTGTCCTCCCTCGTCGTAACCCACATATCCCGGAGGCGCTCCGATGAGCCTGGAGACGCTGTGTTTTTCCATGTATTCGGACATGTCGATCCGCACCATGCTGTTTTCATCGTCGAACAGCTCTGCCGCCAGAGTCTTCGCCAGCTCGGTCTTGCCGACGCCGGTGGGACCCAGGAACAGGAAGGAGCCGATGGGCTTTGTAGGATCCTTGATGCCCGCCTTGGAACGGAGGATGGCCTCCGATACCTTTTCCACGGCCTCTTCTTGGCCTACCACCCGCTTATGCAGCTCCTCCGGCAGCCGTAGCACCTTGGAGCGCTCGGTTTCCGACAGCTTTGCCACCGGGATGCCGGTCCACTTGGACACGATCTTCGCGAT
Source organism: uncultured Lachnospiraceae bacterium (assembly GCA_944381405.1). Classification (GTDB taxonomy): domain Bacteria; phylum Bacillota; class Clostridia; order Lachnospirales; family Lachnospiraceae; genus Avilachnospira. The sequence continues at coordinate 57,079 of CALWLA010000013.1, forward strand.
CTCATCCTCCGTCACATTTTCATGCACCAGGTCGTGGCCCTCTTCCCGCACCCGCTCCTCTGCTTCCGTAAGCTCCTTCTGCTTCTGGGGGAGCTTTCCGTAGAGGATGGCGCCGGCCTTTTCGTATTCGCCCTGACGCTGCAGGATCTCCGCCTCGTTCTTCAGACCCTCGATCTCCTCCCGCAGAGCGGACAACCGGTCCGCGCCGGCCTTTTCGTATTCCCATTTTGCCTTGTCCTGATTGAAATCATCCCGCAGCTCCGCCAGATCCCGCTGCAGCTCCGCAAGCCGGTCCTGGGAAGCCTTGTCCGTTTCCTTTTTCAGGGCCGTGGCCTCGATCTCCATCTGCATGATCCGGCGCTGCTTTTCGTCCAGCTCCGCAGGCATCTGGTTCATTTCCGTCTTGATCATGGCGCAGGCCTCGTCCACCAGGTCGATGGCCTTGTCCGGCAGGAACCGGTCGCTGATATACCGGTCGGAAAGCACCGCTGCGGATACCAGGGCCCCGTCGGTGATCTTTACGCCGTGGTAGACCTCATAGCGCTCCTTCAGGCCCCGGAGGATGGAAATGGTGTCCTCCACTGTAGGCTCATCCACATGCACCGGCTGGAACCGCCGCTCCAGGGCCGGATCCTTTTCGATATACCGGTACTCCTCCAGAGTCGTTGCGCCGATACAATGCAGCTCGCCTCTTGCCAGCATGGGCTTCAGCATATTGCCTGCATCCATGCTGCCCTCGGTCTTTCCGGCTCCTACGATGGTATGGATCTCATCGATGAAAAGGATGATGTTGCCTTCGGACTCCACCACCTCCTTCAGCACCGCCTTAAGACGCTCCTCGAACTCGCCCCGGTATTTCGCGCCTGCCAGAAGGGAGCCCATATCCAGGGCAAAGATCTTTTTGTCCTTCAGGCTCTCCGGCACGTCTCCCCGGACGATCCGCTGGGCAAGTCCCTCCACCACGGCGGTCTTACCCACGCCGGGCTCGCCGATGAGCACCGGGTTGTTCTTCGTCTTCCTGGACAGGATCCGCACCACGTTCCGGATCTCGTTATCCCGGCCGATCACCGGATCCAGCTTCTGCTGCCGGGCCCGCTCCACCAGGTCGTAGCCGTATTTGTTCAGGGTATCGTAGGTTTCCTCCGGGTTGTCCGTCATCACCCGCTGATTGCCCCGCACCTCGGAAAGGACCTTGAGAAAGCCGTCCTTGGTGATATGGTATTCCTGGAACAGCTTCTTCATGGAGCTGTCCGCATCCTTCAGCATGGCCAGGAACAGATGCTCCACGGAAACATATTCGTCTCCCATGGCCTTTGCGTGATCCTCCGCGCCGGTAAGCACCTTGTTGGCGTCGTTGGAAAAATACATCTGATTGGAGCCGGAGACCTTGGGCAGGCCCTCGATGAGCCTCTGCAACTCCCGGACAAAAGCATCCCCGGGCACTCCCATCTTCTGCAGCAGTTTCAGAATCAGGCTGTCATCGAGCCGCAGCAGGCTCAGAAGCAGGTGCTCCTGTTCGATCTGCTGATTGCCGTATTCCCGGGCGATGGCCTCGCAGCCGTTGACCGCTTCGATGGATTTCTGGGTAAACTTGTTAATATTCATCAAAACATCCCTCCTTCCAGAGAAATATGCCTTTTCCGCATTTCTGGAACCAGGCCTTTTCCTAATTCCTCAGCTATCTTACCACCGGTTGTTAGCACTGTCAATAAGCGAGTGCTAATGTTTCTATTAAAAATTTATAAACTCCTTTGCGGGATTCAAAAGGCGCTGAAAACGATCTCCCGCTTTCAGCGCCTTGCTTGCTCTTTCAGGTTCTGTTTTTACTGGACCTTCTCCAGGGATGTTGCCTGGATGGTCTTGTTGCCTACGCTGCCGGTGTAGCTGACCTTGACCTGGTCTCCCACTGCAACGGTGGCGAAAAGCGCCGGATCTCCCGTAAACTCAAAGACCATGGCCGGGGTCTCCAGAGACAGCTGTCCTCCTTCGGCATAGGTCACGGTTCCCGTGATCTCGCTGGCGGTTTCCGCGCCTGCGGAATCCGGGGTCACTACCTTGATGGCTACGGGAATGCCGGAGCCGGTGCCGTCCTCGCTGTCCTCCTGGATCTCCTCATCGATGGAGCCCACATAGGTCACCATCACCGGCGTTCCTGCCGCAAGTCCCCCTTCGGTGACGATCTGGGCGATGGAAGCGTCAAAGCTGTGATCCTCTCCGTTGGGATCCGTTACCACCAGATTCGTTCCCTCATGGCTCTTCACCGTGCCCTGCAGCGCCGGGTCCTCCCCCTTGTCTGCCGCCTGCTCCTCCAGGGACATCAGCACGGATACCATGGTGGCGTCGGTGACGCCGCCCTCTGCCTTTACGCCGTCGTAGGAAACCTCTACATAAGCGCCCGGCAGGATGTCGTAGTCCGGATCCGTCTCAGCAGCGGCGATGTCAAAGGTATAGGTCTCCCCCTCGTCGGAAAGCACCATGATCTGGGTTCCCGCCATGCCGGTGACGGTTCCGTCAAAATAACCGTCGTCCTCGAAGATCTCCGTATCCCCTGCAGCCTCTCCAGAAAGTTCTGCCTCGGCCTCGGCTTCAGCTTCTGCCTCGGCTTCCTCCTGGGCTTCCGTTTCCGCTTCTTCCGCAGCCTCTGTTTCCGTCTCAGTCTCCGCAGCCGTTTCCGCCTGTGCCGCCGTGGTCTCTGTTTCCGCTTTATTTCCGCAGGCCCCCAGGATCAATGCGCCTGCTACGACGGCTGCCGCCGTCAGATTTTTTTTCTTCATAATAAACAACTCCCTTCCGCCGAAACCGGCATCCGTATTCTGATCGCTTCCTTGCAGAAACTGCCGGAAAGGCACCTCCTGCTTCCCTGTATCTTACTACAAAGCCCTGTTCCATTCTATAGCATTTGTCTTAATTCCGGGTGAAATTCTTCTTAAGCTTTTCCAGCCGTTCCTTTATTTTTTCCTCA
>CALWLA010000014.1 GCA_944381405.1 uncultured Lachnospiraceae bacterium
TATCTTAGGATACTTTTTCGTTCGTTAATCTTTCTCTCTGATCTCCTTCGCCTTCCGCTTCGCGAGCTTCCGGCGCTGGAATTTTCAGGGTCTGTGCATTAACTGTTTCTATCTTCTCTTTTCAAGGTGCTCTGTCCTTTTCCTTTCGGACAGCCCGCTTATCTTAGCACTTCGCTGTCCCTTTTGTCAAGGACTTTTTTTGATTTTTTTGTTCCCGTGTTTGACACGGTGATGCGTATTTTAGCAGTGTTTTTTCCTTTCGTCAAGCACTTTTTTCAAAAAAAACGGGCATATTTTTCTGTGGTTTTTTCTTTGGGATTCAAACCACTAAATATGCCCGTTTTCTTCCTATATTTTGTGTTTTCTTACAGTCCGCCGAAAACTCCGGCCAGAAGCTGCAGTAAAAAATTATTCCGATACAGCCATAAAAGAAAGCTGCTTTCATTGATCTGCTGCAGCACCGCCTGGGAAAAATCCGAGGTCAGGGTAAAGGAAATGGCGATCAGAATGATCCACAGATAAAAAACCGCCTCCAGAAATCCCACCGCCGCACCGCAGAGCTGATTGGTTCCGTGGAGCACCGGCAGCTGCATCAGGGCGTTCAGAAAATGTGCCGCCACCTTGAACAGCAGGTTGATGACCACAAACAGGACCAGAAAGCAGATCACGTTCAGCAGGATCCCCGCCAGATACTCTCCGGTGGCCTGGGCCGCCTGGGCGATCCCCAGCTGCTCATACAGCGCCGAATAATCCGCAGCCCCGGTCCCCTGCAGCAGGCCCTCCGTCAGCCGCTCTGTCTGCTGCTGAAAAAACCGGCTCTCCCTGGCGGTGCTGGTAAAATATGGAAGGATCCACCGCACCAGGAACAGGGAGATGATGGCGGAGGAAAAAGAAACCGCCATGCGCACAAAGCCCCGGTAATGTCCATAAAGCGTCATGGTTATCAGAAAGATCACCACTGCGATCAGCACGCAGTTTTCGTTTGTCCGTATAAATTCCGTGATCATGCAGTTTTAATGTATAAAATCTTCCTCCCGCAGTATCAGCAGTCCGTTTTTATCATATTTGGAATTGAACATGCCCTTGATGCGCTTTCCGATGGGGGGCTTTTCCGCAAGGTCTGCCGCCTCCTCGATCAGATCCTCCGCCGTCTTTTTGGTAAGGGGGATGTTGTCCTCCTCCATCAGCTCGATGCGCTCATAAAGCGCCAGCATGCTCTTTCCGGTGATGCTGCAGTCGATGGATGCCGCGTACTGACAGCAGTACTGAGCGAACTCGTCGATCTCCATCTCCTTATTGTCCGGCACGGAGGCCTTTCCGCCCTTTGCTTCCCTTTCTGCAGGCTGTCTTTCCTGGATGCGTTCCTCTGCTTTTTTATTTCCTTTTCCGGAAGCGCTCTTCTTTGGCGCAGGCGCTTCCTCTATATCCGCTTCATAGGAGGAATCCTCGTAAGATTCCTCGTATTCGTCCTCATAGGGCTCCTCGTCGTACTGAAGGTCCTCTTCTTCCTCCTCGACGGCTTCAGCTTCCTCCGGGTAGTCCTCCTCCTCGTCATATTCGTCAGAAACCAGATCGCAGAGGTCAAAGGCCTCCGGACAGATCTCCTCCAGACGGTCCAGGCCCTCCGGCGTATCCACCAGCACCACGATCATACCGGATCTGTCGTTTTCCATCAGGTCGCAGATGGCGTCGCAGATCTCCTCGTTCAGAGAGCCTGCATGCTCCACGATGAAGTCCTTGCCCCGCAGCTTTTCGATGGCCGCTTTGGAAAGGCCCTTCTGATTCAGCTTTTCCGCAGTGGATTTTGCCGCTGCGTTGGTGATGCCGTATTCGTTGTGGATATACTTCAGCTCATCGATGGCGATCTCCAGCCCCTCCTCCGGGGTCTCCGCCTCGATGATCATATGGAAGGGTCCATGGGCAGCCACGATCTCTGCATTTTCCTTCTGCTCAGCAGGATTCGGCTTTGCTTCCTTTTTGATGGGAACCGGCGGTCTTTCCGGCGCCTTTGCTGCAGGCGTCTCCGGCTGCTTCGCCTCTGCCGCTTCCTGTTCCTCCTTTTTCGCAGGCTCCGTATGGGTAAACTCCACCCTGGCCTGAGGTCTCGGCGGCTCCGCCTTCTTTACCTCCGGGGTAGCATGGGCTGCCGCCCGCTCCGCGTGGCCTGCTGCGGAGACCGCTGCTCCCGCCAGAACTGCCGCCTGACGGACTGCCGCCGCCTTGGCCGCCTCCGGATCCGGGTTGATGGCAACCGGCGTTTCCTTGGGATGGCCGGTGCGGATCACGACCTTCCGGAGCTTTTCCTTCACATCGTCGTCCAGCACCCGGGTCTTTTCCAGCTCTGCATCGGCGTCCTCCTCCGGCTCCTCTTCCTCCTGAAGACGGCTCACCTCTTCGGAGAGCTGGTCGGAGTAATCCTCCGGCTCCTGGTCTGCTTCATACTCCACCTCGGCTTCCGGCATGATCTCCCGGCTTGCCTCGTCAGCCTCCTCCGGCTCCTCTTCTTCCTCATCGGAGACTTCCATTTCCATCTCCATGGCATGAGCCTTGAGATAAGCCTCAAATTCCGCGTCTTCGTCCGCATAGCGGCTTTCCGCGATCTCCTCCGGATCCATGCCTGCGTCCGCCCGCTCTCCGACGGCTTCCCGCAGAGCCTCATAGCCCCGCTCATACATGGCTTCCTTCTGGGCGGACTGCTGCTCCACCTGCTTCAGCTTGTTTTCATATTTTTCCGGGTTTCCCACCAGATCTCTCTGATAATCAGAAAGCTCCGTGAACTGCTGCTTCAGCTGCATGGCCCGCTCGCTGTATTTTCCGAGGCCGAACAAAAGGGTGATCTTGTCGCAGGCCCTGACGCATTCCTCGCCCATTCCGGCTCTGGCATACAGCATCGCCAGCTCGTAAAGCCAGCGCTCGTCCAGCTCCTGGGAGGTATACTGCTCCAGGGAATGGATCAGCTGAGCCGGCGGCGCTCCCTTGGCCTTTAAGATCATATACTCCAAAAGGAAAGCCCTGCTGTCCTCCGGCGCAAGGTCCACGAACTCCCGATAGAAATCCTCCGCCTCTTCAATATCTCCGGATTTCACAGACACCTCTGCAAGCTTGTACAAAAGCCTCTTTCCCACCGGCGCCCGTTCAAAGGCCATCAGTAGGATGTCCTTTGCCTCCTGATATTCATTGTTTTTCTCGTAAACGCCGGCCACCATGCTCAGCAGGTTCGCGTTGCGCACCCTGCTCCAGTCGATGCTGTCAGCGATCTTCATCGCCGTCACATAGTCCCTTTCGCTTGCCATTTTTTTGATCTGCTCAACCTTGATGTTGAACTCGTACTTATCCATAATCTTTCTCCCCGCGGATATTTCTATTGCTTATTTCTGATATCTGCTCAGAGCTCGACTCTGCCCGAGAGGGCGCGCTCCAGCGTCACCTCGTCAATGTTCTCTATGTCGCCACCTACCGGCACGCCGGAGGCGATACGGGTCACCTTGATGCCTGTGGGCTTTACCAGCCTGGCGATGTACATGGCCGTGGTCTCTCCCTCCAGAGAGGAATTGGTGGCAATGATGACCTCCTCCACGTCCCCCTGCAGCCGCTGCATCAGCTCCTTCAGCCGGATATCGGAGGGTCCAATGCCCAGCATGGGAGAAATGGCTCCCTGCAACACATGGTAAACGCCTTCGTACCGGCCGGTTTTTTCATAGGCCGCCAGGTCCCGGGAATTTTCCACCACCATGATCTGCCTGTGATTTCGTTTCTGGCTCCGGCAGATGGGACAAAGGTCGTCGTCTGTCAGTGTGCAGCATTCCCGGCAGTAATGCACGTTTTCCCGGGCGCTGGTCATGGCCTCCGCCAAGGCCTGCACCTGTTCCTTCGGCATGTTGATGATATGAAAGGCGAGCCTCTGGGCGCTTTTCGCCCCGACTCCCGGAAGTCCCGTAAGGGCCTCGATCAGCCGGCTGATATGGCTGCCGTAATATTCCATTAGATGCCCAGACCTCCAAGACCTCCGGCCAGCTTGCCCATTACGGAGGAATTCGCCTCATCGATCTGATGCAGGGTGTCGTTGACCGCCGCCATCACCATATCCTCCAGGGTCTCCACATCCTCCGGATCGCAGGCGTCCGGATCAATGGTCACCTTGGTCACCTCCCGCTTTCCGCTCATGGTAACGGCAACTGCGCCGCCGCCTGCGGTGGCGGTAAAGGTCTTTTCCTCCAGCTCCTTCTGCTGCTCCTCCATCTGGCGCTGCATGCGCTGCGCCTGCTTCATCAGATTGTTCATGTTTCCCGGCATCATGCCGCCCGGGAAGCCTCCTCTTTTCGCCATATATCATCCTCCTGAAAAGTCCATCTTATTATTATATCATTCTATGTCAACAGGGAAATGTATTTTCAGCAGATCTTCGTCTGTCACCCTGCGGATCGTCTCGTCAAATTCTCCCGGCTTTGCCGTCCGGGCAAAAAAGGATACGCTGTATCCGAACCGCTCCATGACCAGCTCCGAAAGCCGCCGAAGGCCGTTTTCGTCCCGGTTCGTGGCCGCGATCTTATAATTGATGCTTTTCTGGAACACCACCGTAACGGCGCCGGGCTTTTCCGACCGCAGGGCCGTGCCCAGAAATACCGCCCGGTTTTCCGGGGACAGTCCCTGGCAAAGGGCGTTCCAGTTCTCCCGGATCAGGGGAAGCAGATCTCCCTCCGGGGCCGCCGCCGCTGCCGCAGCTTCCGGTGCCGGGGGCTCTGCTGCCGGCACTTCCGCTATCGGGGGCTCCGCCGCTGCCGGTTTTCCAGCTGCAGGCCTTTCCGCCGCCGCTACCGGCGTTTTCTCTCCGAACTGTCCCAGATCCAACTGGACCCTTCCGTCCTCCCCTGCAGGGACGCTCCGGGGCTCCGCCGGACGTCCGGCTCCCGCGGTCCCCCTGGTGCAGAGCCGGATCAGCTCCACCTCCAACAGGATGCGCTTCTGGGCTGTGGACCGCAGCCGGTTGGACAGCTCCGACAGGGAGGACATGAGATACAAAAGGGTGGTCTTGTCCGCAAGCTTCGCATCCTCCAAAAGCAGCTCCTCGTTTTCCCTGGAAACATCCAGCAGGTCTTCGCTGCCGATGCTTCCCGCCAGCAGCACATTCCGCATATACCAGATAAAATCGTTGAGGAACTGGCCGATCTCCCGCCCTGTGTTCACCGCCTCGCTGACGATGCGCAGGGCCTCCTCGGTCCTGTGGCCGCATACCGCCCGGTACAGCCTGGAAAACACGCCGGTATCCACCGCCCCCAGCACATCCAGCACATTTTCATAGGTGAGGCACTGGCCGTAATGAAAGGCCAGGCACTGGTCCAACAGGCTCAGGGAATCCCGCATGGAGCCGTCCGCCGCCCTGGCGATGTACCGGGCCGCCCGCTCCTCGATCTCAAAATGCTCCGCCTGCGCCAGCTCATGAATGCGGCTGACGATCACATCCGTTCCGATGCGTCGGAAATCATACCGCTGGCAGCGGCTCAGGATCGTCTGGGGGATCTTCTGGGGATCCGTGGTAGCCAGGATAAAGATCACATAGGCGGGAGGTTCCTCCAGGGTCTTCAGCAGCGCGTTGAAGGCCCCGGTGGACAACATATGCACCTCGTCGATGATGTATACCTTGTAATTGCCCTCCGTGGGGGGATACTCCACCTGCTCCCGGATATCCCGGATATTGTCGACGCCGTTGTTGGAGGCCGCGTCGATCTCCAGCACGTTCATGGAGCTTCCGGAAAGGATGCTCCGGCATACCTGGCATTCGTTGCAGGGGCTGCCGTCGTGCTCCGCCGCATGGGCGCAGTTCACCGCCCTGGCAAAGATCTTTGCCACAGAGGTCTTGCCGGTGCCTCTGGTGCCGCAGAACAGATAGGCGTGCCCAATCCTGCCGGTCTTGATCTGATTTTTCAGCGTTGTCACGATCGCATCCTGGCCCTGAACGTCGTCAAATTCCAGGGGCCTCCATTTGCGATACAGGGCCTGATATGCCATAGCCTTCCTCTCGTTTCGCTCCCTTTTCCTTAATCGCCGAAGCTGATACCCACAAGCTTTGCTTCCCGGATGATATCCGCCTTCGGATTTACATATTTCAGCTTGCCAGCCACCTCGGAAAGCGGGATGTTGGAGATCTCATAATTCTTTACGGAAACCAGCACGCCGAACTTTCCTTTTTCGATGAGTCTGGCCGCCTCTGCGCCCAGCCTGGTGGACAGCACACGGTCATAGGGACAGGGGGCGCCGCCTCTCTGGGTATGGCCGGGCACCGTCACCCGCACCTCTGCTCCAAGCCGCTCTCCGATCTTTGCCGCCAGCTTGTAGGCAACAGAGGGATACACCATCCCCTTCTTTTCCTTTTCCTGTTTCTTTTTCAGTTCCTTTTTGCTGAGGGCCGCGTCCTCCTTGGAAATGGCACCCTCCGCCACCACGATGATGGAAAACCGCTTGCCTGCCCGGTTCCGCTCCTCGATGGCGGAAATGACCTTTTCCATGTCATAGGGGATCTCCGGAATCAGGATGATGTCCGCGCCGCCTGCGATGCCGGAGTAAAGGGTCAGCCAGCCGACTTTATGGCCCATGACCTCCACGATGAACACCCGGCCATGGGAAGCCGCGGTGGTATGGATGTCGTCGATGGCCTTGGTGGCGATCTCCATGGCGGAATGGAAGCCAAAGGTCATATCCGTTCCCCAGGTATCGTTGTCGATGGTCTTGGGCAGTCCGATCACGTTGAGGCCCTCCTCCGACAGGCGGTTGGCTGTCTTCAGGGAACCGTTGCCTCCCAGGACGCACAGGGCGTCCAGCTTCAGCTTCCGGTAGGTATGCACCATGGAAGCCACCTTGTCCAGGCCGTTCTCATCCGGCTGGTCCAGATACTTGAAGGGCGTCCGGCTGGTTCCCAGCATGGTTCCGCCCACCGTCAGGATCCCGGAAAAATCCGAGGGCTTCATGATCCTGTAATCATCGTAGATCATGCCTCTGTATCCGTCCTCAAAGCCGATGATCTCCACGTTGTCCTTTCCGTAGATCGTGTACAGCCCCTTTGCAATGCCCCGCATGGTGGCATTCAAAGCCTGGCAGTCGCCGCCGCTGGTGAGCATACCGATTCTTTTCATAGTTTCCCCCTTCCGTTTTCAAACATACGAGCAACGGAAAACAGCCTCTGCTGCTCTCCGTTTGCAATTGTTCCGAATCATTTTGATTATAGCATTTTCCCTGGGACTTTTCCACACCGGAAATTGCCTGAAAGCCCCGGTTTCGCAAAAGCGCCGCAGCCGGTCCTAGTAGTCCACGCCCCGCAGGGATACCTGGCCCACATAAGGCTTTACCAGCTGGCAGAAATCCAGAAGCTCTTCCTTGCTGAAAGCGGAAAAGCCCGCCTCTTTGTCCAGGATGTTCCCGCTGTCCTTATAGGACTGGAGAAAATAGGAGCGGCAGCCTGCGATCATGGGACCCAGCTCCTGAAAATCCTCCCTGGTGTGCAGCCCCTTCACCACCGTGGTGCGGAATTCATAGGGCACTGGATCCGTCAACAGAAAAGCGATGCTCTCCAGCACCGGCTCCAGCCGGAGCCCCGGCACGCCGCTGACCCGTCCGTAGCCCGAGGGCCCCGCCTTGATGTCCATGGCCACATAGTCCAGAAGTCCCTCCTGCACCAAGGCCTTCAGCACCTCCGGCCGGTAGCCGTTGGTGTCCAGCTTGATCTGAAGGCCGAAGCGCTCCCTGATCTGCCGGATAAAATCCGGAAGGTCCGGCTGCAGGGTGGGCTCCCCGCCGGTAATGGCCACGCCCTCCAGGGTGTGATGCCGTTTTTCCAGAAAAGCAAAGATCTCCTCTTCGCTGTACTCCGAGGGCATGTTGATGTCCAGAAGCTCTGCGTTATGGCAGAAGGGACAGCGGAAATTGCATCCGCCGGTAAAGATCGTGCACGCCACATGGCCCGGAAAATCCAGCAGCGTCGTTTTCATCAGTCCGCATATTTTCATAGTGATACTTTATTGCCTGCCTTTTTTATGTTATGATTTGTTCATTATAACAGCAAACCGGCCTTCCGCATACCTCTTTTCAGCAGGGAAGCCCTTTCCTGTGCTGAAAGGATGTTCTTTTTTCTGCGGAAGGCCCTTGAAAAGGAAGTTTCAGAGAAAGCCTATGACCTGTTCCGATTCGGATGAAAAATACATGAAGGCAGCCCTTTTGCAGGCGGAAAAGGCCCTCGTAAAAAACGAGGTGCCCATCGGCTGCGTGATCCTGCGGGAAGGAAAGATCATCGCCAGAGGCTACAACCGCCGGACAGAGGCGGGGAACGTGCTGGCCCACGCGGAGATCATCGCCATCCAGAAGGCCTGCCGGAAGCTCCAGGACTGGCGGCTGGAGGACTGCACCCTGTACGTCACCCTGGAGCCCTGCCCCATGTGCGCAGGGGCCATCGTCCAGGCCCGCATCCCCCGGGTGGTCATCGGCTGCATGAATCCCAAGGCAGGCTGCGCCGGTTCCATCCTGGACCTGTTCCATGAGGAACGGTTCAATCACCAGGTGGAAACCCGCACCGGAGTGCTGGAAGCGGACTGCAGTGCCCTCATGAAACGGTTTTTCGCCGTGCTGCGGAAGGGCTGGAAGGAAAAAAAGGCCCTGCGGCGGGCGGAACGGCTACAGCAAGAGGCTGCTGACGGCGCCATCACCGAACCCGCTGCCCGGAAACTTCCTGCAAAAATGAAGGAGGCGTAACCTGCGATGACAGAACAGATCACACTTACAGACAGCATGGCCCAGGAGCTCATCGACACCTACGGCTCCCCCCTTTACGTTTACGACGAGGCCATCCTGCGGCGGCGCTGCCGGGAGCTTAAGTCCCTGCTGCCCCTCCCCAATTACCGGCCTCTTTACAGCGTCAAGGCCAACTCCAATCCGGTGCTTCTGCGCATCATCCGGGAGGAGGGATTTTTTGTGGACGCCATGTCTCCGGGAGAGATCTTCCTGGAGGAACAGGCGGGCTTTACCCCCTCTGAGATCTTCATGGTGACCAACAACATCTCCGATGAGGAGATCCGCTTTGCCGCAGACCGGGGGATCCTCATGAGCGCGGACTCCCTGTCCCAGCTCGCCCGGTTCGGCATGCTGTATCCCGGCGGCGAGGTCGCCGTCCGCTTAAATCCCGGCATCGGCGCCGGTCACAGCCAAAAGGTGGTCACCGGCGGCAGCTGCAAATTCGGCATCGAATTTGAAAAGATCCCGGAGATCCTCCGGATCGCCGAAAACTACCGGCTCCGCATCGTGGGCATCAACCAGCATGTAGGCTCCCTTTTCCTGGAATCCGAATCCTTCCTTACGGCCTGCAGGCTGCTGCTCTCCGTTGCCGTAGGATTTCCCGATCTGCGGATCATCGACTTTGGCGGCGGCTACGGCGTGCCCTATCAGGGAGAGCCGCGGCTGGATCTTGCGGAGCTCTCCCGGAAGCTTACCGCCCTGGTGACGGACTATCTCAAAACCTGCCCAAATCCGGACATGATGTTTTATACGGAGTCCGGACGCTATATCTCCGCGGAATGCTGCGAACTCCTGGGGACGGTCCAGAGCAAAAAGGATGTGGCTGGCGTCACCTATGTGGGCACGGACCTGGGCTTTAACGTGCTGATCCGTCCAGTGCTCTATGATTCCTGGCACGAGGTGGAGGTGTTCCGCCGGAAAACTGCCGGGCAGGCTTCCGGGGCCCCGGAAGCTGCGGCTGATGCCAGCAAAGCCTCTTTGGCTGCGGCGGGCACGGAGGAAGCCCCAGGCAGCGGCTGCAGCCCGGAATACGAGACCGTACAGATCGCCGGAAACATCTGCGAAAGCGGCGACATCCTGGCCAAGGACCGGCGGCTGCCCGTCACCCGGCACGGAGACATCATCGGGGTAAAAAACGCCGGCGCCTACGGCTACTCCATGGCCTCCAACTACAATTCCCGGCTCCGTCCGGCAGAGGTGCTGCTTCTGGAAAACGGCGAACAGAAACTGATCCGCAGGCGGGACAGCCTGGAGGATCTGATGAGAGGAGTCCTTTTATGATCTTTGATACCCATGCCCACTATGACGATCATGCCTTTGACAAAGACCGGGAGGAGCTGATCGCAAGCCTCGGAAAAAACGGCATCGCCAAGGTCTGCAACATCGGCGCAAGGCTCAAGGGCTCCCGCCAGAGCATCGCCCTTGCGGAAAAATACGATTTCTTTTACGCAGCCTGCGGCATCCATCCCGACGACTGCGGCGACATGGAGGAAGGCTGGATCCGGGAGCTGCGGGACATGGCCTCCCACGAAAAGGTGGTGGCCATCGGGGAGATCGGCCTCGACTACCACGGCTTTGACAAATACGAAAACAAAGTGGACAAGGAGACCCAGAAAAAATGGTTCCACAGGCAGCTGGAGCTGGCTATGGAGCTCCGGCTTCCGGTGGTGATCCACTCCCGGAACGCGGCGGAGGACACCCTCACCATGATGCAATGGGCCCACCAGGAGGGCCTTAAGGGCGGCATCATCCACTGCTTTTCCTATAGCCAGGAAACTGCCAAGGCCTATCTCGCCATGGGGTTCTACCTGGGCTTTGGCGGCGTGGTGACCTACGAGGGCCAGCGGAAGCTCACCAAGGTGCTGCAGATCACGCCCCTGTCCCAGATCGTTCTGGAAACGGACTGCCCCTACCTGGCTCCTGCGCCCCACCGCTACGAGCGGAACTCCTCCCTGTACCTGCCCATCGTCCGGGACAAGATCGCCCAGATCAAAGGCGTCTCCCCAGAGGAGGTGGAGGCGGCCGCCTGGGAAAACGGTCACAGGGTGTACGGGCTTTTGTCTTAACTTCATTTTCTCAATCGTAAAAAACGGAGGTATCTGTATGGCACTTGAAAGCAGGCTGGGAATCACAGATTCTGCTGAGTTGGCCCGGAAGGAAGAGGAGCTCAGCAAGCGGAAAGCCCGAGAGCTTTTTGAAAGCGGGTTTCTCGACACCCTCACGCCGGGAACCTTTGAAGCCCTTGCCCAGATTCACGCTTATCTTTTCAGCGAGATCTACGAGTTCGCGGGGAAGCTGCGGACAGTCAACCTGGCAAAGGGCCAGTTCCGTTTTGCCCCTGTCATGTATCTTTCGGAGGTGCTCAGGCACATCGACGAAATGCCCCAAAGAACCTTTGATGAAATCGTGGAAAAGTATGTGGAAATGAATATCGCCCACCCCTTCCGGGAAGGAAACGGCCGCAGCGCCAGAATCTGGCTCGACCTGATGCTGAAAAAGGAGCTACAGCTGGTGGTTGACTGGAGCCTTGTGGACAAGGAAGATTATCTCCTGGCTATGGAGCGCAGCCCCATCCGGGATATCGAGATCAAGCATATCCTGAAGAAAGCCCTCACGGATCAGATCGATGACCGGGACGTTTATATGAAAGGGATCGACCACAGTTACTATTACGAAGGCTATAACACCTATAAAACCGAAGATTTAACCTGATCTGCCGCAGATTATCCCTTGAATTTTGACTCCACTTATTATATACTTAAATCTCACGCAGCCGGGGAGATAGCGGTGCCCTGTATCTGCAATCCGCTTTAGCAGAGGTGATATCCTGCCGAGGGTACTTCATCGCATAGCCGCCCTTTTTGTCCGGTGTTGAAGCCGGGGTCCCGCGCAATAGGAATCTGTGAACCGTGTCAGGGTAGGAATACAGCAGCACTAAGCAGACACCCCTATGTGCCGTGGGGTTGCCTTAGCAGAGCCGGGCAGAAAGGTAGCGTATGTCTTGAATATTCGAAGCAGGATGCGTGAATTTGAATGAATGTCAAAAGGCTGTTGCCTTTTCCATAATGATTTCAGGACCGGCCGCCGAGACTCTCCCGCAGGCCGGTCCTTTTTAAACGCTCAGGCAGAAAGGTTTTTATGAAAGATACGGAAAAGCTCATCAATCCCCAGAACACCATCGCCCTCATCAAGGAATACGAGTTCAGCTTCAAAAAACGCTTCGGCCAGAACTTTCTGATCGACAGCCATGTGCTGGACAAGATCATCCAGGGAGCCGGAATCACCAAGGAGGATACGGTGCTGGAGATCGGTCCCGGCATCGGCACCCTCACCCAGGCCCTCTGCGAGGCAGCCGGGGAGGTGATCGCCGTGGAGATCGACCAGGATCTGATTCCGATCCTGGAAAAGACCCTCGGGTCCTATCAGAACGTCCGCATCATCAACCAGGACATCCTGAAGCTTAATCTCGGACAGCTTTCCGAAAAGCCCCTGAAGGTGGTAGCCAATCTGCCCTATTACATCACCACCCCCATCATCATGGGACTCTTTGAAAGCGGCGCGCCCCTTGTGAGCATCACGGTGATGGTGCAGAAGGAGGTGGCGGAGCGGATGCAGGCGGCTCCCGGCGGCAAGGACTACGGGGCCCTGTCCCTGGCAGTGCAGTATTACGCCGAAGCCCAGGTCATCGCCAACGTGCCGCCCAACTGCTTTATCCCAAGGCCCAATGTAGGATCTGCGGTGATCCGCCTCACAAAACACCTGGAGCCTCCGGTAAAACCCCGGGACGAGGCCTTCATGTTCCGGGTGATTCGGGCGGCCTTCGGCCAGCGGCGGAAGACCCTGGTAAACGCCCTGCGGAACGACCAAAACCTGTCCCTCGGCCGGGAACAGCTGGAGGCTGTGCTTTCCGAAATGGGCCTTCCTGCCACGGTGCGGGGAGAGCGGCTGTCCCTGCAGGAGTTTGCGGAGCTTTCGGACCGGCTGTTGGGCCAGGTTTAACCACCGCACGACTATCTTTGCAGAATCCTCGCTTTTAAAATAATACTCCCTAACACCAACAGGCTGCCCAGCGCTAACAGCGGCCACAACAAGTCCGTCAGGTTGACCGCCTCTATCCCGATTCCTCCGCTGCCAAGCCAGAAAGCATTGGCAGCCCTGGCCACGTCCTCATAGTAAAATACCGGCATCACATCCGCATATTTTTCCGGCGCCGCCTCGTAGGAAAACCGCACTGGCTCTGCTTCCCCAAAGACGGGCCAGGAACCGCTGAAGGCATGCAGCGTGGCCGCCTCCGCCGGAATCACATAGACCGGCGTCCTCTGGCTGTCAAAGACGATGGCTGCGGGGTACCGGATCTTTGGGATACCGGAAACGATCTCATAAAAATAATCCTCCGAATCAAGTCCCTCGGCCTCCAACGCCCTGTCAACCGTTTCCCTGTAAAACAGCCTCTGGCCTTCATAGACTGAAAAACCGCCCCTTTCCCACTGATCCGAATCCCCTGACAAAGACCCGCCTGCAGCCTCCGAAAGGGCATCCCCGGCAGGATCTTTCTTTATGATGTTCATAAACACGGTCCGGTTGCCTGCGTAAAAGGAAAACTGCCATTGATACTGGCTCGCTTCCAAAGCGGCTCTGAGGTCATCTGCCCTCAGCAGATCGGCATCCGCCCCATAGACCCTGTAAGCCGGTTCTGTTTCCCCCGGATTTGCTGCTCCGTTTTCCTGAGGCTCTGGAAGGCGGTACCCAGAGGAAAGGAGGATCTCCTCCCGCAGCCTGAGTATCTCGTCATATTCTTCCTGCGCCGGAGTAATCAGATGCTCCGCCGCCTGCGCATCGTGACAGAGCCAGAGGTTTCCGGTATAAAAGAAACTTATGGCAAATAGTAAAACACGAAGGATCTGTTTCATAGCTCATCTTCCACATAAACAATTTTATTGTTTCCAGATTATGTATTTTCGCGCGCTTTGTCAAGTATCGCGCGAGAGTACCTTTCCCAAACCTCCCAGCTGCATAAAGCAACAAAAAAGAAGCCCCGGATTCCTCCGAAGCCTCTTTCTTTGGGGGACTGGCCTGTGGGCCAGCCCCTGTTTTTTTTACTATCTTTCAGATGTTTCCGCAAGCTGCCCTTTCAGGGCTGCAAACAGGTTCTCTTCGATCTCCCTGGCCTGCAGCATCCTTTTTTCCTGCACACTCTTTGGCTTCCGCCAATACTGCCGCGCGCAGTGGCCACTACAAAACACCTTCCGCTTGTCCCTGGCCGCTCCGACTACTACGATCTTTCCACAATTCCTGCAGACAAAAATCTTTTTATCCTCCGCGGTCCGGGAATCTTCCCCCGTTTTCCGGGTTCTCGTCTCCTCCATGGTTACTGTACCCATGCGCCGTTCTCGTCTACCTGGTAGCCGTCCGGCGTCACCTCGTTCTGATACATGGAACCGTAAGGACGGGAGGTGCTGCCGTTAAAGGTCCAGCCTCCGGTCGCCTCGTTGTAGTCCCAGGTCTGTACAGGAGCCGTGGGGTTGAAATAATACCATTTGCCGCCGATCTCTCTCCAGCCAAGGAGCATCTCGCCCGTAGCCGGATCGAAATAATACCACTTGCCGTCCTGATCGTCCAGGTGCCAGCCATAGATCAGGGTTCCAAGCATACCGTCGGATTCACGGTGTGCATAGTACCACTTGCCCGTCGCCTGATCCATGTACCAGCCATACTGCATGATTCCATCGTTGTTGAAATAGAACCATCCTTCCTTGGGCTGATCGCCTACGGCATAAGGATTGCGGATGTATGCCCATCTGTTGAACAGCATGGTGTTGTTGGTGAGCATGAACTTCCACTGATGCCACTCCGGATTGGTCACCGGGGTCGCGCCCTCAGGTACCGGCTGGGAAATGGGTTCATAGATGTTGTTGGGATCCATGTGTACCCAGTTGCCGTGTACGCGCACTACATAAGGATCGTCCACGGTGCCTGCCGGGGTGTGGTCGTCGCCGCTGCTGCTGTGGCCGCCATCGCCGCTTCCGCCAGGATTGGTGCTGCCGCTGTCGGTCTTCCAGATCAGCATAAAGGGGCTGAAGGCATCCGTTCCTGTTTTGGTGGAGAACTTCACATAATTGTCATCTACGGTAATGCTTACAGTTTCCACCGGAGCGGTTGCGATCGCTTCTGCTACATCTGCATAGTAGTTTTCTCTGTGAAGCTCTCTGAAATGCAGAAGCGTAAACTCCGTATTCTTGTCCGTTCCTTCCGGAAGCGGCATATAAACGGTTGTGGGCTGATCGCTGGTGATCCATGCGTTACCATTGTTATAGTCTACAAGATCAAAGTATCTGGTAGCACCCTCATAACCTGCTTCAGCTGCCGCCTCACCGCTCATTCCAAGCGCTTCCTGGAAGCCTTTGTCAACCAGAAGCTGCTGTCTGTTATCCGCCAGATCCAGGATCTCATCGGAAAGCAGTCTGATATCTGCACTCTCCCTGTCAACAGGACGCTCATCGTCGCCATTTACATGAAGCGCTGCTCCTGCCGGAACAACTGCCGCCGCTTTTCCTTCCTCTGCCTGGAGCTCAGCCTCGCTGGAAGCTACCGGTCTGAGCACATCGTCTGCATTGACATAACGCACGATCAGGGTCGAGGGGTTGATGGTGATGTTGTAAATCGCATTTGTACCGTTCTCATAGGATGCTTCAATAACAAATGTCGTGAATATCTCCGAGGCATGGAAAGGTGTTCAGGCCGATTGGCTTCATGATGAAGGATCGTGGCCTTTTCCCAGAAAGTCCTCTCCGGCGCTACTGTCAAAACAGAAACCTCTTTTTGCTTAAATAACCGTGGATACGCTTCCGCCGCATATGGCACAATATCCACCTTCTCTGCAGGCGTCCAAGCTGCCAGTGCACCGATTTCTAACCGAATAACCTGTAAGGTAGAGGCATCGGTAAATATATTTGGATATGCAAAGATTACTGTTTGTTTATCATCCTCATCTATATAAAGGTCGGCCGGAAGCCCCAGTTCTTTAGAAAGCCCTTCCTTGACTTGTGGGCAAAAGATTTCTGACAAAAAAATCTCGGCCTTACGGTTCGCCTCTTTATTGAAAGCATCCTGCTTGGTATTCGAGCGTTTTTCCCAGAGTTCGTTGATTCCATATCCCAAGACACGCCAATCCAAAATCAAATCAATATCTTCAGAAAACCGACGGATAAGATGATATCCTTTGGATAAACTGGTTCCACCTTTAAACGTGACCATCTTTTTCCACGGAGAACGATGGAATAGATAATCCAGTGTCAGACATACCCAGAAATCCTTTTCCACAATGGCATCATGAAGACCCATTTTTGCTGCGGTATTATGAAACAATTCCTGCCTGTCTCGCGCCGGAAGCTTTGCAATCTCAATCATTTTTTCTTTCTCCTTTGCAGATTTCTTTAATTACAGAATAAATCCAATCCGTCGCTTCAGTACTTTCCACAAGGAGCGCCGCTTTTTCATTTTCATTCAATCTGCCAGAAATCACCCGTATGGTTTTATCATCTATATTTTCTTTTCCCAGGGTCTTTAACCCCTGGATCACCAGGATCGTCATCGGCGACAATCCTGTAATCTCCTTGTTGGTCCGATGCTTAAATTCAATCTTCGTTTTATCCCATTGAAAGGTTTTATAAGGTCCATCACTGATATAGGACCATACTGCCGTCACCTGGGTGGACAGCCCCAGCATATTTAAAGCGGTATCTCCGCATGGAGCAAGCGTCCAATGGTAGCATCTCGCCAATGCTCTGGCAACTGCGTCTGGATTCACCGCCACATATCCTCCAAGGAGTCTACTATATTGGGGCTTGTCAAAAACTCCTCGAATTACGCGGCGCAAAACCCCTTCCTGAACTAATCGGTTAATACTTTGTTTAACCGTATTGTTATCTGCAATATCCGCAAAATCAGAATTGACAAATACGCTGCCATCTGGAGCATTTATGATCCTGTTTCGGATTTTTTCTGTATAACCGTTATTCATGCTGCCTCCTTTCCTTTTTCCTATATACCAAATATTATATATAATTGGTTACATATATACAATAACATCTCCATCAAAAACCGCCCTGCCAAGCTTCCAAAGCCCGGCAGAGCGGTTTTCTTATCGGTTCCCGAAGTACACCAGCAGGTAGAACACCAGCAGGTGCAGGGGATAAAAGGCATAAAAGAAATATTTCAGGGGCAGGTTGCCCCGTTTCCCGTTGTAAAAATACAGGAAGGGAAAGGCCAGGGCCCCCAGGAAGTGATAGCCGGTGCTCACCAGGCCGGAGATCACCGCCCCGCACCACATCTGGGCGCTGTGGTCCCTACGGCACAGCCACAGCACGATGATGAGCCCCACTCCTGCGGCGCCGTAGTCGAAACGAAGGAGCTGCGCCAGGGCGCAGACCACCGCTCCCAGCAGCAGCGCGCAGAGCATGTTCAGCTTTTTCCCCCATCGCATCAGCTGGATGGCCCCCACGCCAAAGAGCAGGGTAAAGCACACGTTCTGATAATAGGGGAAAAACACCTGATGATAGCAGGCCAGATCAAAGGGCACCTCCGACACCAGGGCGCAGACCAACAGGTTCCGTATGTATTTCCGCACGTTGCCGGTATGCAGCACTCCTTCCACGATCATATAGGCGAACATGGGAAAGGCCAGGGTGCCGATGTGCCGGAGCACAAGGGCCAGGAGATACCACCGCTGCCCCTCCGGCGTGGCCAGGGCCTGGGCCCAGTTGGCCGCATCCCTGCCGTAGAGCACCCCGTTTTCGATCAGCACATAGCCGATATGGTCGCAGAGCATACAGAAGCAGGCAATGAGCTTCAGCTCATCGCCTGTCAGTCCTCTAAGCCTGCGCTTTTTGAATTCCAGTTTTGCAGCTCTTGCCATAGGCCTTTAGCATACCTCTGAACCGGAGGGCATCTGCTTGTCCGGATCCGGGGTCATGAGGGCCAGCAGCTCCCCGTCGGGAGATTCCGCAGCCAGCACCATTCCCTGGGATTCGATGCCCGCGATCTTTCTGGGGGCCAGGTTGCAGACAACCATGACCTTTTTTCCAACCATGTCTTCCGGCTTGTACCAGTGCTTGATGCCGCTTAACACCGTGCGGGTCTCGTTTCCGATCCTGATGGTTTCCTTCAGCAGCTTCTTGGACTTGGGCACTTCCTCGCAGGCGATGATCTCGCCGATGCGAAGCTCCAGCTTTGCAAAATCGTCGTAGCTGATCTCCGGCTTGTGCTCCATGGGGGCCGCTTCTTCCGCTTCCTCTGCCTTGGGCGCCTCCTGCTTGGGCTTCGGCTGGAGCTCCTCCGCCTTTTTCAGCACTTCCTCCGGATCCATTCTGGCAAACAGGATCTCCGGTTTGTCCGTCACCTTGTTGCCGTTGGGATAGAGGCCAAAGGTATCCATATCCCAGAGGTTCCGTTTTTCCGTGGAAAGCTCCGCGAGGATCTTCTGGGAGGTGCCGGGCATGAAGCTTGCCAGCAGGGATGCGCCGATGGTGATGCCTTCCGTCAGGTTGTACAGCACCGTCTTGAGCCGCTCCTGTTTCTCCGGGTCCTTGGCCAGAGCCCAGGGCATGGTCTCGTCGATGTATTTGTTGCAGCGGCGGAAGATGTTGAAGATCTCCGTGATGGCGTCAGCCACCCGAAGCTCGTTCATCTTCGCGTCAGCCCGCTGTACACTGTCCAGGATGGTGTCGATCAGATCGTCGTCCACCTCCTCGGCTGCGCCGTTGTTTTCCACCACGCCGCCGAAGTATTTATTGGTCATGGAAATGGTCCTGGATACCAGGTTTCCAAGGATATTTGCCAGGTCTGAATTGTAGCGCTCCGCCATCAGCTCCCAGCTGATGCTGCCGTCGTTTTCAAAGGGCATCTCATGCAGCACGAAGTACCGCACCGCGTCCACTCCGAACACGTCCACCAGGGTGTCCGCATAGAGCACGTTGCCCTTGGACTTGGACATCTTGCCGTCCGCCATCAGCAGCCAGGGATGTCCGAATACCTGCTTCGGCAGGGGCAGATCCAGAGACATCAGGAAAATGGGCCAGTAGATGGTATGGAAGCGGATGATATCCTTTCCGATGAGGTGCAGGTCCGCGGGCCAGTATTTTTTGTAAAGCTCGTCGGAGTTACCCTCCACGTCGTAGCCCAGACCGGTGATATAGTTGGTCAGGGCGTCCAGCCATACATAGACCACATGCTTGTCGTCGAAATCCACCGGGATACCCCAGGTAAAGGAGGTCCTGGAGACGCAGAGATCCTGCAGGCCCGGCAGAAGGAAGTTGTTCATCATCTCGTTCTTCCGGGATACCGGCTGGATGAACTCCGGATGCTCGTTGATGTAGTCGATGAGCTTCGGAGCGTATTTGCTCATTTTGAAGAAATAGGCCTCTTCCTTGGCCTTCTGCACCGGCCGTCCGCAGTCCGGGCAGCAACCGTCCTTAAGCTGGGTATCCGTCCAGAAGGATTCGCAGGGGGTGCAGTACCAGCCCTCGTAGGCCCCTTTGTAGATGTCCCCCTTGTCGTACATCTTCTTGAACATCTTCTGGACCTGTTTTACATGGTACTCGTCGGTGGTGCGGATGAACTTGTCGTAGGAGGTGTCCATCAGATCCCAGATCCGCTTGATCTCTCCTGCCACGTTGTCCACAAACTGCTGAGGCGTTACCCCTGCCGCCTCCGCCTTCTGCTCAATCTTGAGGCCATGCTCGTCGGTTCCTGTCTGGAAGCGCACGTCATAGCCCTGTTCCCGTTTGAACCGGGCGATGGCGTCCGCCAGCACGATCTCATAGGTGTTTCCGATATGCGGCTTGCCGGAAGTATAGGCAATGGCCGTGGTGATATAATAGGGAACTCCCTTGTTTTTGTTCTCTCCCATCAGACTTTTCCTCCTCGTCTTCGATTGATCCCCCTGTTTTTCTGCCCCGGGCCTTTGCAAGAGCCCGGGCCACCTGCCCTGTTTTTATCAGGTGGCGTTGTATTCGTCCGTATAGCTCTGCTGGCCGTAGTCCTTGTCCCCGGCCTTTACGCTGATGCTCTCAAGGCCCAGGTTTTCCGTCATGGTGTTCACCACGCAGGCCAGGATCTGTTCCTCAGAGGCATCCTGATAAACCGCCTCCAGCTGGTTCAGCGCAAGCTCGGCAGTATTTCCCTCCTGAGAGAAGGAAGATACCTCGGTGCCCGCTGCCAGGATTCCTTCCTCCACCATGGCTGCGATCAGGCTGTCAGCGTCCATGCCTGCTGCCTCCGCCATGGTCTGCACCACGCCGGTATCGTTTACGCCGTAAAGGCATACCACCGCTTCCTCTCCCTCAGCCTCCGCTGTGGTCTGGGGGCTCTGCTTGTCGTCCGGGTAGAAGGAGTTGTCCACCGCCGTGGTCTCCATGACGCCTGGACCGCCGTCCACGCCGGTAGGCGCGTCCTCGGGAATCACATATTCCACCGTGGGCCGGTCCTTCAGGCTGATGGTCTCTCCCTCCGTAGCCATAACGCCCTCCGGCACCGAGGTGCTTTCCTCCGCCGTGATATTGGAAGGGGTGCAGGCTGCCAGAGAAAGGGCTGCCGCCGCCAGTAACATGCTGATGCGTAATTTTTTCAAGGTAAAAAGCCTCCTGCTGAAATCTTAGTTTTGCTTAAAGCTCATGAAAAAGCTGGTCAGCTTTGAAAGGGAATTTCCCAGAGCCTCCAGCTCCTCGGGGCTCAGATCGCTGATGGCGGATTCCACCATCCGTTTCCGGAAATCCTCGTGGGCCTGGTAGGCCGTCCGTCCCTTTTCCGTCAGGGAAACGTTCACCACCCGCCGGTCCGTTTCGCCCCGGCTGCGTTCCGCATAGCCCTTGCCGCACAGGCCGTTCATGGCAATGGTAAGGGAGCCCTGGGAAACCGACAGCTTCCCGGCGATCCGGGACATGTTCTTTTTTCCCTCCGGTCCGATCACGTCTATAATGTGCCAGTCGTTGATGCTGAGATCCCCGAAGGCGGTGTCTGCCATCGCCTTTTCCTCCAGGTCCAGAACGTCCCGGAAGAGATTGACAAGAACGTCGTTGATGCGTTCGTAGCTGTCCATAAATGCCTTTCCAAGCCAAAGCTTCTTACTGATTATAGTCAGAAAAACTGGTTTTATCTATAAAAAATATTTAATCTATGCTTACAACTTTCTGAATTTGGCGTAGCGCTCTGCGTTGATCTCCTCCGGCGTCATGGCCGTTTCCCTTGCAAGGAATGCGCCGATTCTCTGCCGGATCTCATCGCACAGGGCGTCGATGGTTTCCATGGAGGCCGCCTCCGGCTCCTGGATGATTCCCTCGATGACCTTAAGGCCGTAAAGCTCCTCTGCCGTCAGCTTCATCACCTCTGAGGCCTCCTTTGCCTTTTTCGCATCCTTATACAGGATGCTGGCAAAGCCCTCGGGAGACAGGATGCTGTAGACCGCGTTTTCCAGCATCCACACCTCGTTTGCCACTGCCAGCGCCAGGGCTCCGCCGCTGCCGCCCTCGGAGATCACGATGCTCATCACCGGCACATGCATGCCGGAAAGCTCGTAAAGGCACCGGGCGATAGCCTCTCCCTGTCCCCGCTCCTCGGATTCCATGCCGGGATAGGCCCCCGGCGTATCCACAAAGCAGATCACCGGCCTGCCGAAGTCCTCCGCCTGCTTCATGAGGCGCAGGGCCTTCCGATAGCCCTCCGGAGAGGGCATGCCGAAGTTCCGCTGCAGGTTTTCCTTGGTGTTGCGGCCCTTCTGCTCCGCGATCACCGTCACCGGCACGCCGCCAAATTCCGCAAGACCGCCCACGATGGCCCCGTCGTCCCCGAAGCACCGGTCTCCGTGGAGCTCCAGGAAATTGTCAAAGAGCCTCTCCACATAGTCCAGGGCCTTGGGCCGCTCCGCGCTGCGGGACAGCTGCACCCGGTCCCAGGGACCGAGCTTCCGTTCCGGGACGCCGGCTCTTTTTGCAGCCCCGGCTCCTGCTGCCTCCAAGCCGGTTTCCGGACCTCCGGCCAGCTCTCCGGAAAGGACCTCCTCTCCGAAAAGCTTCGCTCCCTGCTGCCGCAGAATCCCGGCTGCCTTCTCGAGACGCTTTCTGTCATGGGCCCGGATCAGCTGGGCCAGAACCCCTTTCTGCTCCTCCCGGCCTACGATCTTATCCACAAAGCCGTGCTCCAGCAGAAATTCCGAACGCTGGAAGCCCTCCGGCAGCTTTTGCCGGATGGTCTGTTCGATGACTCTGGGGCCAGCAAAGCCGATAAGGGCCTTGGGCTCCGCCAGGATCACGTCACCCAGCATGGCAAAGCTTGCGGTAACGCCGCCGGTGGTTGGATGGGTCAGGACGCTGATATACAGTAGCCCTGCGTCGTGGTGGCGCTTGATGGCTCCTGAGGTCTTGGCCATCTGCATCAGGCTGATGATTCCCTCCTGCATCCTGGCGCCGCCGGAGCAGCAATAAATGATCAGGGGCAGCTTTTCCTCTGTGGCAAGCTCCACCGCCTGGGTGATCTTTTCTCCTACGTTGTGGCCCATGGAGCTCATGATGAAACGGGCATCGCAGACGCAGAGCATGGCCCGCTCCCCTTCGATCCGGCAGCGGCCTGTGACCACCGCCTCGTCCAGGGCGTATTTTTCCTGCATCACCTGGACCTTGTTCTCGTAGCCGGGGAAATCCAGGGGATTGACGAAGGGCATCTTTTTGTTCAGCTCCTCAAAGCTACCTGCATCCGCGATCATCTCCACCCTGCGGTAGGCGTGCACCCGGAAATATCCGCCGCATTTGGGGCAGCGGTACAGGTTTTTCCGCACGTCCATGTTCAGGATGGCCTTGCCGCAGTAGTTGCATTTGCGGTAGCAGTCGTCCGGCACCTCCGGCGCAGGGTTGGCTGCCGGAAGGGTGGTATAGCTCTTTCCGCCGATGCGCACCTTTTCGATTCCATTTTCCTGTTCCTGGGGGATGCCCGCCGCCTCGTTGACGCCGGTCTTGATCCGGCTCAGATCCGGCTTCCGGGCGCTGAGCTCGGTTCGTTTCTGTCTGATGAAATCTCTTAACATATCTGCCTCCCGCAGCTTTTATCAATCCAATTCCGGCCTGCAGCGCTGTGCAGGCCGGAGTTTCGCGTTTATTTTTTTACATATTCCGGGAAATAGGTCTCGATGAAATCGGTGCTGATCTTTCCCGTTTCAAAGGCTTTGTTATTGACGATATCGTACTGGAAGTCGATATTCGTGTCGATGCCTTCGATCACCAGCTCTCCCAGGGCAGAGCGCATCTTGGCGATGGCCTCGCTCCGGTCCTTGCCCCGCACGATCAGCTTCAGCAGCATGGAATCGTAGTTGGGGGGCACCCGATAATCCGTGTATACATGGGTGTCGATCCGGACCCCGTTGCCGCCGGGCATGTGGATGTCCGTGATCAGTCCCGGAGAGGGCATGAAGTTTTTCTCCGGATTTTCCGCGTTGATGCGGCACTCGATGGCGTGTCCGGTAATCTTCACATCCTTCTGGGTAAAGCTCAAGCGCTCTCCCGCAGCGATGCGGATCTGCTCCTTGATCATGTCGGTATCCGTCACCATCTCCGTTACGGGGTGCTCCACCTGGATCCGGGTGTTCATCTCCATGAAATAGAACTTCCGGCCGTTGTCCAGCAGGAACTCGATGGTTCCGGCGTTTTCATAGCCCACCGCCTTGGCTGCCTTGATGGCCGTCCGGCCCATCTTCTGACGCAGGGCGTCGCCGATGGCCTCGCAGGGGGATTCCTCCAACACCTTCTGATGGCGTCTCTGGATGGAGCAGTCGCGCTCTCCCAGATGCACCACGTTTCCAAAGGAGTCCGCCAGGATCTGGAATTCGATGTGGCGGGGATTCTGGATATATTTTTCGATGTACATGCTGTCATCGGAAAAGCCCTTGATGGATTCCAGCTGGGCCGCGTTGAACAGCTCTTCGAAATGGTCTGCGGATTCCGCAACCCGCATGCCCTTTCCGCCGCCGCCGGAGGACGCCTTGATGATCACCGGAAAACCGATCTTCTTGGCTGCCCGAAGGGCGGTCTTTGCGTCGAACACCGGCTCCTTGGTGCCCGGGATCACCGGCACACCGGCCTTTGCCATGGTGTTTCTGGCCTCGGACTTGTTGCCCATCTTTTCGATGATCTCTGCAGAGGGACCGATAAATTTGATATTGCACATCTGGCAGAGATTGGCGAACTTCGCGTTCTCTGACAGGAAGCCGAAGCCGGGATGGATCGCCTCCGCTCCCAGGGCCACTGCCGCGGAGATGATGGCCTCCATGTTCAGATAGCTCTCCGTAGAGGGAGCCGGTCCGATACAGATGGCCTCGTCCGCCAGCATCACATGCAGCGCGTCCTTGTCCGCCTCGGAGTAAACGGCAACGGATTTGATGCCCATTTCCCGAAGCGCCCGTATAATGCGCACCGCGATCTCGCCGCGGTTTGCAACCAGTACCTTATGAAACATCGCTTTGCCTCCTTGGGTCACTCATCAGCCGCACATAAAGGTCAGCTCAGCCTGGACTGCGACCTTGCCGTCCACATAGGCCGTAGCCTTGCCCACGCCCATGGGTCCTTTACGTTTGATGATCTCGCATTCCAGGCGAAGCTTGTCTCCCGGAACGACTTTTTTTCTGAAACGGGCGGAATTCACCGCGCCGAAATATGCGATCTTTCCCTTCATGCTTTCCTCAGACAGGATCGCCACCGCGCCGGTCTGGGCCAGGGCCTCCACGATCAGGACGCCGGGCATCACCGGCTCCTGGGGAAAATGTCCTGCAAACCAGGGCTCGTTGAAGGTCACGCATTTGTATCCTACCGCCCGCTCTCCCGGCACCAGCTCTTCGATGCAGTCTACCAGCAGAAAGGGGTGTCTGTGAGGCAGGATCGCCTCGATCTCTTTTACTCCCAGCATGTCGTTGCCTTTCCTTCCTTAACGGATGCGGAACAGGGGCTGTCCGTACTCAACCACTTCCTCGTTGTTCACAAGGATGGCCTCTACCACGCCGTCATATTCCGATTCGATCTCGTTCATCAGCTTCATGGCCTCGATGATGCCCAGCACCTGCCCCTTCTTTACGGTGTCTCCTACCTTGACATAGGGATCCTTGTCCGGGCCGCTGGCTGCATAGAAGGTGCCCACCAGGGGAGATGTCACAAGGTTTCCGCCAGCTTCTGCCGCCGGTGCTGCTGCAGGTGCAGGTGCTTCCTTCGGCTCAGCGAGCGCCTCGGCTGCCGGTGCTGCCGGAAGGGCTGCGGGAGCCTGGGGCGCTGCAGGCGCCTGTACCACGACCTCCTGGGGGCCCCGTCTTAAAGAAAGATGTACCTCTCCCTCGTTATATTCAAAGCTTGCGATGTCGTTTTCCTCCATCGCCTTCATCAGTTCCTTGATCTCTTCGAGTTTCATCTTATTCCTCCGTATACTTTCCAAACAACAGGCTGGCGTTGTGTCCGCCGAAGCCCAGGGAATTGCTGATGGCCGTGCGGACCGGCATGGAAACGCCGCTGCCCTTGCAGTAATCCAGGTCCATCTCCGGCTCGGATTCCTGCAGGCCTGCCGTCACATGCACATATCCTTCTTCGATGGACTTGACGCAGGCGATGGCCTCTACGCCGCCTGCCGCGCCCAGCAGATGTCCGATCATGGATTTTGTGGAGTTGACCTTTACCTTTTTCGCATGCTCTCCCAGGGCCAGCTTGATGGCCTTGGTCTCAAACAGGTCGTTGTGATGGGTGCTGGTGCCGTGGGCGTTGACATAGTCGATGTCCTCGGGTCCAAGCCCCGCATCCTTCATGGCGTACTCCATGGCCTTTGCCGCGCCGGAGCCATCCTCCGCCGGGGAGGTGATGTGGTAGGCGTCGCAGGTCGCGCCGTAACCCAGCAGCTCCGCATAGATCTTCGCGCCTCGCTTTTTGGCGTGCTCCAGCTCCTCCAGCACGATGATTCCGGAGCCCTCGCCCATGACAAAGCCGTCCCGGTCCTTGTCAAAGGGTCTGGAGGCCGTCTTGGGATCCTCGTTGGTGGAGAGGGCCGTCAGGGCGGAGAAACCGGCTACCCCAAGGGGCGTGATGGAGGCCTCCGTGCCTCCTGCCAGCATCATGTCCGCGTCTCCGTACTGGATGCTGCGGAAGGCCTCGCCGATGCAGTGGGTGCCTGTGGCGCAGGCGGTCACCACGTTGATGTTCTTGCCCTTCAGGCCGAACTGGATCGCGATGTTTCCTGCCGCCATATTGGAGATCATCTTGGGGACCAGCAGCGGGTCCACCCGGCCCGGTCCTTTTTCCAGAAGCTTCTGCTCGCCGGATTCCACTGCCTGCAGGGAACCGATGCCGGAGCCTACGCTGACGCCGATGCGGAAGGGATCCTCCTTGGACAGATCCACGCCGCAGTCCTCCAGCGCCATCTTTGCCGCCGCAACTGCAAACCTGGAAAAAGGCTCCATTCTGCGGGCATTTTTGCTGTCCATATAATCTCCGGGATTAAAATCCTTTACCTCTGCCGCCAGCTTCACCTTGAAGTCTGCCGTATCAAAGCAGGTGATGGGGCCGATGCCCACCTTGCCTTCCTTAAGGCCCTGCCAGAAGGCTTCCGCGCTGTTTCCGATGGGGGTCACTGCGCCGAGGCCCGTTACCACAACTCTTCTTGACATGTTTTCCTTACCCTCGTTTCTGCTCCCGTCCCCTGGGCGGGCGTTCTTTCCTCTGCCTTTTTTACATGGACATGCCGCCGTCCACCGCGATCACCTGGCCGGTGATATAGGAGGCGTTGTCGTCCGCCAGAAAGGCTGCCGTCTCCGCGATGTCCTCCGGTTTTCCGAAGCGCTTCATCGGGATGTTTTCCGTTACTTTTTCTTTTATGTTATCGCCTAATACAGCTGTCATATCCGTATCGATAAAACCGGGGGCGATGGCGTTTGCGGTGATGTTCCTGCCTGCCAGCTCCCTGGCCACTGATTTTGTCAGGCCGATGATGCCGGCCTTGGAGGCAGAATAGTTCGCCTGCCCCGCGTTTCCCATCACGCCGGAGACGGAGGAGATGTTGATGATCCGTCCATAGCGTTTTTTCATCATGTATTTGGACGCAAACTTCGTACAGTTGAAGGCGCCCTTCAGATTGGTAGAAAGAACGAGGTCGAAATCCTCCTCGCTCATGCGCATCAACAGCGTATCCCGGGTGATACCCGCGTTGTTCACCAGGATGTCGATGCCGCCATGCTGTTCCACGATGGCATTGATCATGGCTTCCGCTGCCTCATAGGAGGCTACGTTGCACTGGAAGGCCTCAGCCTCGCCGCCCTCTGCGCGGATCTCCTCCACTGCCTGCTCCGCGGCTTCTCTGGAGCCGTTATAATTCACGATCACATAGCAGCCCGCCGCTGCAAGCCTTTTTGCGATCGCCTTTCCAATTCCTCTGCCCGCCCCGGTTACCAGGGCGATCCTTCCCTTCTGCATGTGCCGTATACCTCCGATCTTTTATCAGGAAAGCTTTTCCAGGTCCTCCGGCGTTTCCACATTGAACGTCCGGACGCCTGATACGTCCATTCCCGTTTTTCCGCTGTATTCCTTGAGGATCTTTTTCATAAATCCGGAAAGGGTCTTTCCGGGTCCGATCTCCACAAAGGTATCCACGCCGTCTGCCAGCATGGCTTCCACCGACTGCTGCCACCGCACGGAGGAGGATACCTGCTGCCGCAGAAGCTCCGTCACCGAAGCACTCTCCGTCACTGGCTGTGCCGTTACGTTTGCGATGTAAGGATGCCGCAACTCTCCCAGAGAGATCTCCGAAAGCACCTCGTAAAGCCGGTCTCCTGCTCCGGAAAGGAGGGGAGAATGGAAGGGCCCGGACACGTTCAGCATGACGCATTTCCGCGCGCCCGCCTCCTGCAGCACCGCTGCCGCCTGCTCCACCGCGGCCTTCCGGCCCGTGATGACGATCTGTCCCGGACAGTTATAGTTGGCGATATACACGCCCTCCCTGCCGGAAAGGATCTCCTCGATCAGCTCCTCTTTTGCCCCCAGGACTGCCGCCATGGCCCCTTCCCCTGCGGGGACCGCCTCTGCCATGAGCCTGCCCCGGACCGCCACGGTCTTTACGGCGTCTCCAAAGGAGAACACGCCGGCTTCAGACACCGCCGCATATTCCCCAAGGGAAAGGCCGGCGCTGACCGCTGCCCTGAGCCCTGTTTCCCGCTCCAGCACCTCTGTCAGCGCCAGCTCCATAAGCACCATGGCAGGCTGGGTATACTGGGTCTGATCCAGCCTGTCGTTTTCCGTAAAGCAAAGCTCCGCAAGATCGTATCCCAGAAGCTCGGAGCATTCGGAAAAGCGCGCCCGCACGCTTTCATAGGAATCGAAGAACTCTTTTCCCATGCCTGCATGCTGTGCGCCCTGTCCCGGATAAATAAATGCTGTTTTTGCCATAATAAAACCTGTCTTCCTGTTTACCACTGCTTATGCAGAAGCGCCTCGCAGTCCCTGTTGAGCTCCGTGATGATCTCCTGGCAGCTCTTGATATCGTGGATCATGCCAGCGATCTGGCCCGCCATGACGGTGCCCTTCTGGACGTCGCCCTCCTGGACAGCCTTCCGCAGAGAACCAAGGGTCAGATACTCCAGCTCCTCCATGGTCTTGCCTTCCGCCTCCAGCTTTACATACTCCCGGGTCATCTGATTTCTCAGACATCTTACCGGATGGCCGTGGCTTCTGCCGGTAACGGCGGAGTCGATGTCCTTTGAGGCCACGATCCGCTCCTTGTAGGCGTCGTGGACCTGCGCCTCGGTAGAGGCCACGAAACGGGTCCCGATCTGCACGCCCTCTGCTCCAAGCATAAAGGCGGCTGCCATGCCTCTGCCGTCGGCGATGCCGCCGGCTGCGATAACAGGAATATCCACCGCATCAACGACCTGTGGTACCAGCGTCATGGTAGTTGCCTCTCCGATATGTCCGCCGGACTCCGTGCCTTCCGCCACGATCGCGTCTGCACCGGCCTTCTGCATCAGCTTTGCATGGGCCACTGACGCCACCACCGGGATCACCTTGATCCCTGCCGCCTTCCAGGCATCCATGTATTTCGCCGGATTGCCTGCGCCGGTGGTTACGACCTTAATGCCTTCCTCGATCACGACCTTTGCCACGTCGTCTGCATAGGGGCTCATGAGCATCACGTTCACGCCAAAGGGCTTCTGGGTCATTTCCCGGCACTTGCGGATCATGTCCCTCACCACTTCTCCCGGTGCGTTTGCTCCGCCAAGCAGTCCGAGACCGCCTGCGTTTGCAACGGCTGCTGCCAGATGCTGCTCTGCCACCCAGGCCATGCCGCCCTGTATGATCGGATATTCGATTCCAAGTAATTCTGTGACTCTGGTTTTCATTCTGTTCTCCACTCTCCGTTCATGCGGCCGCGACGCTTAGTCGTCTACGCCGTGCTCCTTCAGGTAATCCATAACGTCTCCAACGGTGTTCAGCTTCTCGAGATCATCGGTGGGGATCTCAACGCCGTACTCGTCCTCAAGGCTGGAAACAAGCTCGAAAAGGTCCAGGGAATCTGCGTCCAGGTCATCCTTGAAGCTTGCGGTCTCCGTTACTTCCTCAGGGGATACGCCCAGCTGGTCTGCGATCATTTCCTTCATCTTCTCTAACATAGTTCTGTTCTCCTTTTTATATGTTTTTTTATTTTACGGCTCGGACGCAAAGAGCCCGCCCTGCCTTATACAGCTTATTATATATAGGGAAAAGCCTGTTTGTATACACCTTTTCCCAAATTTACCACCAAAGCAGCGCCGCCGCGTAGCTTAAGCCCCCTCCGAAGCCTGCCAGGCACAGCAGATCGCCGGCCTCGAGCCTTCCGCTGCGGTTCAGCTCGTCCAGAAGGATCGGGATGCTGCCCGCCGTGGTGTTTCCATAGCTTTCGATGTTGTGAGGGAATTTCTCCATGGGCTCGGAAAGCCGTTTTGCCACGGATTCCAGGATCCGGTAATTTGCCTGGTGCAGCACATAAAGGGAAATGTCCGAGGGCTCCTTTTCATTTCTGGCCAGCACCTCCCGGATCACCTCCGGCACTTTTTTCACCGCAAACTCGAAGACCCGGCGTCCATCCATGTATTCCCTAGCGGGCTCCGCCTCGTTGAAATACATGGCCCGGCACTTAAGGGCCTCGGTGCCGCTTCCATCAGCGTGCATCACCAGGTCCAGAAAACCGCTGCCCTCCCGGGAAAACCTAGGATCTCCGCTCAGGATGGCGGCTCCGGCCCCGTCTCCGAAGAGCACGGCGGAATTCCTGTCGCTCCAGTCGATCATCCGGGACATGACATCCGCCCCTACGATCAGCACCGTCCGGTAACGGCCGCACTGGATAAAGGCCGCAGCGGTGTTCAGGGCCGCCACAAAGCCCGTGCAGGCGAGGCTCAGATCAAAGGCTGCCGCAGGTCCGAGCTGAAGAGCGTCCTGCAGGCGGCACGCCGTGGCAGGAAAGGCCATATCCGGCGTACAGGTGGCAACGATCACAAGCTCGATGTCCTCCCGGGAAAAACCCTGCTGGCCTGTCCGGGCGGAAAACTCCGCTCCGAATTCCTCCTGGGCCATGGCGATGGCCCGCTCCGCCGCCTCCCTGGACAGGGAGAAAAGCTTCTGCTCCGGGGCCTCCTCCGAGATCCGGCGTTCCCTGATGCCGGTCCTGGTCCGGATCCACTCGTCGCTGGTGTCCATGTGTCTGGAAAGGTCATCATTGGTTACGATTTTTTCCGGCACAGCGGAACCGGTGGCGATTATTCTGGGAATCATGCTAAATACCTTTACCCTCAAATATTTTGAATATCAAAATTTTGTAAAATTCAAAAGCAATTATAACTTCTATTCAAGGAAAGTCAACAAATTTTTAAAAATCCGTCATCTCTCCGATACGGCGGGCCACCTGAGAAAGGCCCTTTTCATCCGCCTCCGTAAAGCGGTCCGGCCAGGGGCTGTCGATGTCCAGCACCCCTGCGAGCCTGCCGTTTCCGTATACCGGCAGGACGATCTCAGACCGGGATGCGGCGTCGCAGGCGATGTGTCCCGGAAAGGCGTGGACGTCCGGTACCCGCAGTACCCGCTCCTCCTGTACGGCCCTTCCGCAGACCCCTTTCCCTACCGGGATCCGGGTGCAGGCGGGCTTTCCCTGGAAGGGGCCCAAAAGGAGCGTTTCCCCCTGCAGCAGGTAAAATCCCGCCCAGTTGATATCCGGCAGCGTCTCCCACAAAAGGGCCGCCGCGTTGGCCAGATTCGTCACAAAATACCGCTGAGAGGCCAGAAGGCCCTCCATCCGTTTTTCCAAAAGGACGTAATCCACCGGTTTTCTTTCCCTTTCCATAGCCGCCTCCTTACGCATCCTGAGGTCCCGGGGCTTTCTGGTCTGCCGCCGTCTGGGGCGCGCCCTCCCTCCCGGAGGCCTCCGGGTCCTGCGCCGCCGTATACAGGATGTCGAAGTTGATGGTCCGGTAAAATTCCTCCCGGATCTTCTCATAATCGTTTTTCCAGAGCTTCTGCAGCAGCATGATCTTGGTCACCGTGGCCTCCAGGGTCATGTCGTAGGCCTCGATGAGGTTGAATTCCTTTTTCACCTTCTGGCCTACCTCGTAGACCTCCATGTTGCTGCCTTCGTTCACCACCTGGGTGGCCATCACCACCAGCTTGCCCTTGGAAAGCCAGCGCTTCATTTCTCCGTAAAATTCCGCCAGCAGTTTTTCCGGGATGCCCCCTACGCCAAAGCTTTCGATGATGATGCAGTCGTAGTTGTTGAAGAGATACCCCAGGATGTCCGGGCGGCTGCCGGGAATCAACTTCAGCACCACCACGTTGTCGTTTAATTCCTTGTAAAAGGTCACGGGACCCTGGAAGGGCTGCTGGGGAATGTAGCGGATGATCCTTCCGTCCCGCATCACCGCCAGCTCCGGAAAATTCACGCTGTAAAAGGCGTTGTAGCTTTTCGCCCGCATTTTTTTCGCCCGGGTACCTGCGATGACGTTGCCGTCAAAGACGATGACCACGTCCCTGGAGGCGTCGTCCGCCGCATAGATGATGCTGTCCAGCAGATTGTTCCGGGCGTCGGTAATGTCCATGTCGATGGGCTTTTGCGCGCCGGTGATGACGATGGGCTTTTCCGAATTCTGTATCATATAGGAAAGAGCCGCGGAGGTGTAGGCCATGGTATCCGTGCCATGACAGATCACAAAGCCGTCGTAGGCCTCATAGTTTTTTTCCACGGTCTCCACCAGGAGTTGCCAGTGGGCAGGGGTCATGTTGGTGGAATCGATGTTGCAGACCTGCACCGCATCGATATCAGCATAGTTCCGGGCCCCCGGCACATAGGACAGGATATCCTCCGCAGAGATCTGGGGCGCCAGGCCGTCCTGGGTCTTTCTGGAAGCGATGGTGCCGCCTGTGCAGATCAGCAGGATCTTTTTTTTCATAATCAGCCCTCCATGGGTTTGGAAATGTCCACCCAGCCCTTTGCGCCGGACACCTGCTCCAGCTCCGGGATGCTGAGCTCGATGGCGCTGTTGCTGCTGCCCGCCGCAGGGAACACGGTTTCAAAGCGCCGCAGGGAGACGTCCAGATAAACCGTTACTCCCGGCTTGATGCCAAAGGGGCATACGCCGCCCATGGCGTGTCCGATGACCTCCGGCAGCTCATCCGGCGGCAGCATCTTCGCCTTGGTATGGAACTGCTCCTTGTATTTGTGGTTGTCCACCTTCACGTCCCCGGCCAGAAGCACCAGGACCGGTTCCTCTCCCACATAAAAGGACATGGTTTTTGCGATGCGGCCCGGTTCCGTACCTGCGGCCTTTGCCGCCTCTGCCACCGTGGCGCTGGACTGGGAAAATTCCAGCACCCGGCCTTCCATGCCATACTGCTTCAGATATTCCTTTGCTGTTTCCAAAGACATGTTTTCTGTTCCTCCTGTCGCCTGTTTTCTAAGCTCTGTTTCCGTTCTCTGTTTTCCAGGCTTTTTCGGTCCTTTTTCCCTTTAGCCTTCCATTTCTCTCTGGTCCGCCCAGTACACCGCAGTCTTTAAGGCCCGGCTCCAGCCCCTTAAGCAGGCCTCTCTGTCCAGGGCGCTCATCCGGGGCTCGAATTCCTCAGAAAGCCGCCAGTTTCTGCGGATATCCTCCCGGTCCTTCCAGTAGCCCACCGCAAGGCCTGCCAGATAGGCGGCCCCCAGGGCAGTGGTCTCGATGCAGGCGGGCCGCAGCACATTGGCCCCCAGCATATCCGCCTGGAACTGCAGCAGGAACCGGTTGGCGCTGGCGCCTCCGTCCACCTTCAGGCTCTTTAAACGAATCCCCGCATCCTGTTCCATGGCCCGGATGAGGTCCGTCACCTGATAGGCCATGGATTCGATGGCCGCCCGCACCAGATGATCTCTTCCCGCGCCTCTGGTAAGGCCCGTGAACAGGCCCCTGGCATAGGGATTCCAAAGGGGCGCTCCAAGGCCCGTAAAGGCGGGCACCAGGTAGACCCCCTGGGTGTCCGGCACCCTGCGGCAGCATTCCTCTGTCTCCGCCGCAGTCTGTATCATATGCAGCTCGTCCCGCAGCCACTGCACCGCCGCTCCCGCCACGAAAACGCTGCCCTCCAGGGCATATTCCGGGGCGTCGCCGGTAAAGGCCGCCAGGGTGGTCAAAAGGCCGTGGTCGGAGCAGATGCTTTTCTTTCCCGTGTTCATCAGCAGGAAGCAGCCGGTGCCATAGGTATTTTTCACCTCTCCCGGCTCAAAGCAGCACTGGCCGAAAAGGGCCGCCTGCTGATCTCCCGCCGCTCCTGCAATGGGGATCTCCCGCCCCAGAAGCTCCGGCGCGGTATAGCCGTAAAGCTGGCTGCTGCCCTTTACCTCCGGCAGCATGGAGGCAGGAATGCCGAAATATCCGAGCAGCTCCTGATCCCAGCAAAGCCGGTGGATGTCAAAGAGCATGGTGCGGGAGGCGTTGGTATAATCCGTCACATGGACTTTTCCACCGGTGAGCTTCCAGATCAGCCAGCTGTCCACAGTGCCGAACAGCAGCTTCCCCTGCTCCGCCCGCTGCCGGGCCCCCTCCACATGCTCCAGGATCCAGCGGATCTTTGTGGCGGAAAAATAGGCGTCTGGGATGAGTCCCGTCCGTTCCCGGAACAAGGGCCCCATGCCATCCTCCTGCAGCCGGTCGATCATGCCGGCGGTACGGCGGCACTGCCAGACGATGGCGTTATACACCGGCATCCCGGTTTCCCGGTCCCAGACGATGGTGGTTTCCCGCTGATTGGTAATGCCGATGGCGGCGATGTCCTCTGCAGAAGCGCCGGTCTTTGCCATGGCCTCCGTCATGACGGAATACTGGGAGGCCCAGATCTCCATGGGGTCGTGCTCCACATAGCCAGGCTTTGGATAGATCTGGGCAAATTCCTTCTGGGCGGTGCTGACTGCCCGTCCGCTTTTGTCAAACAGGATGCAGCGGGAGCTGGTGGTTCCCTGATCCAGTGCGATCACATACGTTTCCTTCATTTTCCTTCTCCTGTTCTGCTGCCGGTCCCTTTTCCCTCCAGGGCCTGATAGATGTCCCGCCTGGAGACCCCCCGGTCCCTGGCTGCAGCCTTCATTGCCTCCTTTTTCTCCATCCCCTGATCCAGATACTGCTGCACATGCTCCTCAACGCTCATGGAAAGGAAGCTGTCCCGTTTTTCCTGCTGCAGCTCCTCCGGGCTGCGGCCTTCGATCACCAGCACATATTCCCCCTTCGGTTCCAGGGAAAGGGCTTCCTTCAGGGTGGTCCGCAGCACCTCCTCGTAGCGCTTTGTAAGCTCCCGGCAGAGGCTTATCCTGCGGGTTTCTCCCAACACGCCGCAAAGCTCCTCCAGCGTTCCCTTCAGATGATGGGGCGCTTCATAGAGCACGATGGTCCTGGTCTCCTCCTGCAGGCGCAAAAGCGCCTCCTGCCGTTCCTTTTTGTTTTTCACCGGAGGCAGAAACCCTTCAAACACAAACCGCCGCGTGGAAAGGCCGCTTAAGGTCAGGGCGGTGATGACTGCCGACGCCCCCGGCAGGGAGGTCACCGGGATGCCTGCTTCGCTGCATTTCTGTACCAGCACCTCTCCCGGGTCCGAGATACAGGGGGTTCCCGCATCGGTGATGATGGCGATGTTTTTTCCGGCCCGGAGCTTTTCCAAAAGGACCTCCGCCTTTTCATATTTGTTATATTCGTGATAGCTGGTCATGGGCGTCCGGATCTCAAAATGATTCAGCAGCCGGATGGAATTGCGGGTGTCCTCCGCCGCGATCAGATCCACGCTGCGCAAGGTCTCGATGACTCTGGGGGTCATGTCCCCCAGGTTTCCGATGGGGGTTGCGCAGATATAAAGCCTGCCGGGCCCGGATTCCTCTTCCTTTTTCCTGATTTCTTCCATGGTCTTCTGCCCTTTTTCCTTTTCCGTCTTACATCTTCAGGGATTTTTCCTATTTTACATCTTCAGGGATCTTTCATAGGCGCCGATCACCGCGTCCATGAACGCGCCTCTGACCCCGTGTTCCTCCAGGATCCGCACCCCCTGGATGGTGGTGCCTGCCGGAGAGGTGACCATATCCTTCAGGATGCCCGGGTGCTTTCCGCTTTCTGCCGCCAGTTTTCCCGCGCCTGCCACGCCCTGGGCTGCAAAACGATAGGCCATGTCCCTGGGCATGCCGCAGGCTACGGCGCCGTCCGCCAGGGCCTCGATCACCATGAAGATCCAGGCGGGAGAAGCGCCTGCCACCTGGCCCGCCACGTCCACAAGCCGCTCCGGCACCACCTCTGCGCCGCCAAAGCTGCGGCAGATCGCCAGGATGTCCTGGAAGATTCCCTCATTTTCCGGCTTCAGCATCTCTTCATTTCCGCAGACTGCGCTCATGCCCGCGCCGCAGAGCGCCGGGGTGTTGGGCATCACCCTTGTGATACGGGTCTTGCTGCCAAGGCGTTCCTCAAAATAGGCCAGGGTCTTTCCGGCTGCCACGGACACCACCGTCTGCTCCTTGCTCAGCACCGGCAGGAGCTCCTGCAGCACGCCATCCATCATCTGGGGCTTGACGCACAGAAACAAAAGCTCCGCTCCCTCTGCCGCCCGGCGGTTGTCCTGCTCCGTCCGGATGCCGAAGGTCTCCCGCAGATGCCGGAGCTTTTCCTCCGTGGGGTTTGCCGCACAGATATTTTCCGGCGGCGTAAGGCCGCTCTGCAGAATGCCGCCGATAATGGCGGAGGCCATATTTCCCGCGCCGATAAAGGCGATTCTCCGATTCATGTTTACTCCTTTCCTGCGCTGTTCTTCAGCGCATACAGGGATGCCGCTTCGCGGCGTACTCCTTTCATTGATCCTGCCGTGAAAAAGGACCGGTCCGGCTCCCGCCGGCCGGCCCCTTCCTTTACTGCCGATGATTTTATTTTACGCTGAATTTGTAGGTGGTCAGGCAATAGGTGGTCCTGCCTGCCTCCAGGATCGGCTGATCCCACTCCGGCACATTGATGGCGTTGGGGAACAGCTGGGTCTCCAGGGCGTAGCCGTCTCCCGGATGGTAATGAGCGCCCTCCTTGGCCTCCACCCCGGGATCCAGGAAATTGCCTGTATAAAGCTGGATACCGGGTCTTCCGGTATATACTTCCATAAATCTGCCGCTTTCCGGATCATAGGCGCTGGCCGACAGGGCCATGCGTCCCATGGGATGATTCAGGCAGAAATTGTGGTCGTAGCCGTTGGTATACTGCAGCTGCGGCTGCTTCAGATCCAGATCCCTGTTCATGGCTTTGGGGCTTCGGAAATCAAAGGGGGTATTCTCTACCCGAAGCAGCCTTCCCGTGGGCGTCACATCCTTGTCCGCCTCGCAGAAATAGTCCGCGTCGATCCAGAGCTCCTGGGACAGGGCGTTTCCGCTCTTGTGTCCCGCCAGGTTGAAATAGGGATGGCAGGTAAAGTTCGCTACCGTATCCTCCTTGCCCGCCGTCAGCTTGTATTCGATGATCAAAGCATTGTCCACCGTCAGAAAATAGGTGATGCAGATATCCATGGAACCGGGATAGCCCTGGTCCCCCTCCGGGCTGTGCAGGGAGAACCGCACCCAGTCCGCCTGCTCCACGGAGCCCTCTTCTGCGGAAAAGAGCCTTTTTCCCAACACCGCAGGGCCGCTGTGAAGATTGTTTTCCCCGCTGTTCTTTTCCAGCTGCCACTGCTTCCCGTTCAGGCTGAACTCTGCATTTTTGATCCGGTTGGCGTTCCTGCCGATGATGGCCCCAAGGCTGCCCTTGTTTTCATAAAGGGCATCCGGCGTATCATAGCCCAGCAGCACGTCTTCAAAACGGCCCTCCCGATCCGGCGCCCTAAGGCCGGTCCAGACCGCTCCCAGATCCGTCACGGAGGCTTCAACGCCATTTTTGTTCCGCATGGTGTAAAGCGTTACGGTTTCTCCGTTTTTTGTGCACCCCAATACCTTTTTTGTAATAGACATTGTTCCAATACCTCCTCTTTTATTTGCTCCGGTCTCCCCGCTGCCCCGGCTCCCCCAAAAACCGCCGGGACTTACGGATCAATAACCGTAAATTTCGTAGATTTCCTTTGTGTATCTGCCTGGTTCCTGATAAACGATCACTGGTTTTTCCACCCGGCACTGGCTTTTTCCGTCCTTGACCGCCTCGATCAGCACCATGTTGGCCTCCCGGTCGGAAAAGGGATGGACGAACTGCAGCCGCTTGGGCTCCAGCCTGCACTTCCGCAGGGCCTCCGCGATCTCGATGAGCCGCTGGGGCCTATGGACCATGTAAAGCCTGCCGCCGGACCGCAGCAGCTTGCCTGCGGCGGCGCATATATCCTCCAGGGTGCACAGCACCTCGTGTCTGGAGACCGCCTTTGCCTCTCCGGGGTTCTGCAGGCCGTGAGCGCCCTTCATATAGGGCGGATTGGAGGTGACCACATCAAAGGCTCCCGCCAAAAGCTCCGCCTGGGTATCCGGCCCCGCCGCCCCGATTCTGGGATAGGAGATCCGGCTCCCCTCCCGGCAGATCCTGCACAGATCCCCCAGGAGAATGTCGATGTCCTCCTCCAGGCCGTTCATATAGACGCTTTTCGCGGCCATTCTGGCCATCTGCTCCTGCACCTCCAGGCCGTAAAAATGCTGTCCCTGGGTCTTGGCCTTCAGAAGGATCGGAATGATCCCCGTTCCGGTCCCCAGGTCCACCGCCTGTTCTCCCTTCTGTACCTGAGCAAAGCCGGACAGCAACACCGCGTCCATGCCAAAGCAGAAGCCCCGGGGCTTCTGCACGATTCCATAGCCGCTCCGCTCCAGGTCGTCGATCCGCTCATCCGGCTCCAGATGTATTTCTCTGCGCATCCTGATCATCAGTCATCCAGCTTTGATTTCTTGCTCCTGCGTTCTTTTTTCTCCAGCTTCTCCAGTTCCAGAAGCTCCTTCTGTTCTTTTTTATCGGAGTTCTTCTGGGCCTCCTTGGTTTCCTTTGCATCCTTGCCCTGGGGCGCCGGTCCGGTCTTTCCCTTTTTCTGCCTGGGCTTGAACCGAAGCTCCTCCACCGGATACTCCCGGATCTCCTTTTCGTCGTTGGGCAGATGGACCACCACCTTCACCAGCTGCTTCAGGATGCTGACGGACTGGACCTCTCCCTTGAGGCCGTCCGGCACCGTCACCTGATCTCCAGGCTTGGGAAGCTTTTTGTTCAGCTCCTCATACACCTCTTCCTCGTTCTTCAGGCAGCACATCAGTCTGCCGCAGACCCCGGAGATCTTTACGGGATTCAGGGAGAGGTTCTGTTCCTTTGCCATCTTGATGGATACGGGAACGAAATCGCTTAAGTAGCTGTGGCAGCACAGGGGTCTTCCGCAGATGCCGATGCCTCCGAGAATCTTCGTTTCGTCCCGGACGCCTACCTGCCTTAGCTCGATCCTTGTGCGGAATACCCCGGCGAGATCCTTTACCAGCTCCCGGAAATCGATCCGGCCATCCGCCGTAAAATAAAAAAGGATCTTGCTGTTGTCAAAGGTGTATTCGCAGTCGATCAGCTTCATCTCCAGCTTGTGCTTCCGGATCTTTTCCTGACAGATGCGGAAGGCCTCCTTCTGCTTTTCCGCATTTTCCGCTTCGTGGGCCCGGTCCTCCTCCGTCGCCAGACGGATGACCTGCTTCAAGGGCTGAATGACCTTGCCCTCCTCCACCTCGTGGCTGCCCTGCACCACATAGCCATATTCGATTCCCCGGGCGGTCTCCACGATCACATGGTCCCCCGGAGCTATGGAAAGGCTTCCGGGAGCAAAATAGTACATCTTTCCTGCTCTGCGGAATCTTACGCCGATTACATTTGCCATGAATTATTTCTCCTTCATATTCAAAAACAGAAGCTCCAGGGCCAGCTCCGGATTGACGTTTGCCTTAAGCCTTACGGAACAGGTCTCAATATCCTCCATAATGGATTCGATTCCTTCATAGGAGGAAACTGAAGCCAGCTCCATCAGCGCCTTCCGTTCTGCCCCGAACACAAGTCCGTTCATATCCTTTGTCACTTTATACATCATCAGGTCCCGGTACCACAGCTGCAGCAGCGCCAGCATTTCCTGCAGGTCGGGACACTTTTCCCGGATCTTTGCGGCTTCCGCGGAGATCTCCGCCGAATCCATCTTCCGGATATTCCTGCAGAGCCGCATCACATAGTGATACCATTCTGCAAATTCCTCGTTGGTCAGAAGATCGATGGCCCTGCCCAGATTGCCCATGGCAAAGGCCACGCAGACATCCATCTGCTCCTTCGGCACATCGTAATGGGCGGTGAGGTACTCCCGGATCTGGCTGTCCGTCCTGGGCTTGATGGCCACCTTGACCGTCCTGGAAAGGACCGTGGGGAGCAGCGGCCTCGTGTCAGATACCAAAAGCAGGATGGTGATATACTCCGGAGGCTCCTCCAGGGTCTTCAGCAGGGCGTTCTGGGCCTGCACCGTCAGCTTTTCCGCTTCATCCACGATATACAGCTTCCGTTTTCCCTCATAGGGCCGGATGCCGACGGTGTCGATGAGCTGGCTGCGGATCTCCTCCACGCTGATGCTGTCGGGTTTTTCATGGGTCACATAGATCACATCCGGATGATTTCCGGAAAGCACCTTTTTGCAGGAGGGGCATTCCATGCACGCCTCGCTCTGCTGCCCCCGGCGCTCACAGAAAAGCATCAGGGAAAGAGCCCTCGCAAAGGTCTTTTTCCCCATTCCCTTTTCTCCCGTCACCAGATAGGCGTGGGACAGCTGCCCGGTCTCCACTGCATGCTGCAGCTGCTCCTTCATCAGATCGTTTCCCAAAATATCGTTTAATCCTGCCATACTGCTTTCCTTCCGCTTGTTCTTACTGTTCTTCCCTTCGGATCCTTGCAGCCAGTTCCGAAAGGCATTTTTCCCGGTCGTCGTTTCGGTAACGCTCCCGGATCCCGGCCTCCCTGAGCCGTTCCTCGGAAAAATCCTCCGCATCCGCCAGAAATCTGCGGCAGACCTCCCGGTAATCCGGATGGGCCTCCTGCTGCTCCCGATGGATCGCCCGCAAAAGGCGCTCTCCGTCCTCCAGCTCGATATAAAGAGGCACCAGATGTTCGCTGCCAAAATAGGCCTTCCAGCTGCAGTAGGATTCCAGCGTTGCCAGAACCAGATAATCCGCACTGGAAAGGTCGATCTGTCCGTCATCCGCCGTGGCATAGATCCAGGGCCCTTTGACGGTATGGTAAACTCTTTTTTCGATCAGGCAGCCCCGGGCTTCAA
The DNA here is from genome assembly GCA_944381405.1 of uncultured Lachnospiraceae bacterium. Taxonomy (GTDB): domain Bacteria; phylum Bacillota; class Clostridia; order Lachnospirales; family Lachnospiraceae; genus Avilachnospira. The sequence continues at coordinate 40,572 of CALWLA010000014.1, forward strand.
AATCCTGCAGGACCTGCTCCGTTACGAAATGATAGGACTTTCCGTCGATCTCCTCCGCCCGGATGGGCCGTGTCGTATACATGACATAGGTGCGCAGCCAGGGGCAGCGCTCCAGCAGCTCCCGATACAGGGTATCCTTTCCGGCTGCCGATTTTCCCATGATACAGAAAATTTTTCCCATGGAGCTTTGTTCCTTTCCTATTGGGGCGCTCCGCCTACCACGGCCTGATCCGGCCCCATAAGGGCTGCCGTAGGCTCCGGCGCATTGGTTTCCGCCGGGGGCTCTGTGGGAGCCGCAGGCTCCGGGGCCGCCGTCGTTTCCGCCGGGGCCTTGGTTTCCGGAGCTTCCGTCTCCGGCGCCTTTGTCTCCGTTTCCGTCGGAGCCTCTGTCTCTGACGGCGTTTCGGAGATCACCGCTCCCTCCTCCGGGATCGGGTCGATGCCAACTGCCAGAGGCGCTGTGTCATACAGCCCAAGCTCCAGGTATTCCGTTTCGCCGCCGCTCTCCCGCATGCAAACGGCCTGTCCGTTCTGCACTCCGATCAAGGTCAGGGAGCCGGGCTTTGCTGTTTCATCCAACACCTTGTCCACATCGCCGTTTTTGGTGATGCGAAGAATGCCTCCGATTCCCTTGCCGTCCGTATATTCCGCGATCATGGCTCCAGTGTCATAATCATAGTGGATGTTTCCTACCCGGCCTGCAAACTCCGCGGAGATGATCTCCTGGTTCCCCTGGGAATCCCGCCGCATCATGCGGCTGAGCTCCGTGCCGAAAGCCGTGTCGCTTTCCGCATAATAGGTATAGCCGCCGGTATTTACCGTTGTTTTTTCCTTGACGCCCCGGATGGTGCCATCCTCATTCAGATAATAGGTAAAGCCCCTGCCCTTGAGGGTGCCGTCCTCCGCCTCCGTTACCATGGTGCCGCCGCTGTCCACAAGATAAGCCGCTCCGTCCATGATCTCCACCGTATAGACCTCATCTCCTGAGGAAACGGTCCGTTTCGGATTGGTGGTGTCATCCTCCGAGGCAGTGGCTGTCTGCTGCAGCCTGCCGCCTGCATAGTACCAGACGGTCCCCTCCAGCACCTTGTAGCCCTCTACGTCTCTGGCCACGATCTGCCGTTTGGTATCCCCCGGCTTCATCCGGTAGAGGATGCCATTGATCTTTTCCTCTGCCTCCGTCAGCTCTTCCTCCTGGGAAAGAGGCAGGAAATAGATATAATCCCCGTCGATCTGCATGCTGTAAGGACCGGTGTACTGCGGATTGTCCGTTCCGCCCAGCTGGTGGGCCGTGGCTTCCGTAGTCTTCTTGTACATCAGGGCGGAAAAGCTCCCCAGCTTTTCTCCCGGCTGCAGAAATGCCCAGAGCCGTTTTGTGCTGACCAGGCTGGGATAATCCTTTATGATCGTGCTCTCCTCCGGGCTGTAATCCGGATTGTACTGAATGCGTTCCAGACTGCCGTCGCTGCCGAAGGTATAGATCATGCCCTCGATGCCCTTGGTTCCAGTCTGCATCAGGCCTGCTTCATTAAAATAATAGAGGTCCTTTTCATAGGCGATCCACTGGTCCTGGGCGTCTCCCTCCTCCTGGGAGATCCGCCACCGGCGGTTTCCTTCCGCGTCCTGATAAAAACCGGGAGCGATCTCCTGGCTTTCGTTTTCGATGGCAAGCTCCGTCTGTGCTTCCGAGGGTCCTGCGGGCGTTTCTCCCAGCGAACCGGTGATGCCTTTTACCTGACGGACCACAAACAGCACAACAAAAACAGCGACCACTATCATGATGATCGCAAAAATAAACCGGAATATCTCTCCTGAAAAGCTCGTTTTCTTTTGTCTTCTGCGTCTTCTTTTTGTCATCTCGTTTCTGCCGCTCCGCACAAAAATCCACTGTTAGTTTACCATTTTTCAGAGCGTCCTTCAAGACCTGCTTGCAAGGTGCGCTTTTCCCCTTGACAAAAGGCCGCCTTACCCCGTAAGATATCCCTTGAAAATTTCGCGTGGATTTTTCCCTGACAGGCCCCAAGACCTGTCATCTTTTCGCCACCCGGTTATTCCTGGAATAGCCGAGTGGTATTTTTTTGAATGAAAGGGAGCAGATATGAACGATCATTTTATGAAAGAAAGACCCATCCCAGACCTGCTTTTGTCCATGTCCCTGCCCATGGTGTTTTCCATGCTGGTAAACTCTCTTTATAACATCGTGGACAGCTTTTTTGTGGCCAGGATCAGCGAGGACGCCATGACCGCCCTGTCCCTGGTCTTCCCTATTCAAAATCTGATCAACGCCGTTGGCATCGGCTTCGGCATCGGGATCAACGCCGTCATCTCCTTCAATCTGGGGGCCGGAAAAAAACGCCGGGCTGACATGGCCGCTTCCCAGGGGCTGCTTCTTTCCCTGCTGCACGGCCTGGTGCTGACCGCAGCCTGCATCGGGGTCATGCCCGCCTTTCTCGGAGCTTTTACCTCCTCTCAGACAGTGATCGATCTGGGGCTCCGGTATTCCTTTGTCGCTTTTTTGTTCACCACCGTGGTTTCCCTGAGCATGGCCTTTGAAAAGATCTTTCAGGCGGTGGGCCGCATGAAGCTCACCATGCTGAGCCTGCTGGGGGGCTGTGTTGCCAACATCATCCTGGATCCTTTGCTGATCTTTGGAATCGGCCCCTTCCCGAGGCTCGGCATCGAAGGAGCTGCGCTGGCCACCGGTCTCGGCCAGCTGCTTTCGCTCCTGATCTACCTGGCAGTTTATCTGATCGTCCCGCTTCCGGTAAGGCTTAGGAAACGGCTGCTGCTCCCGGACCGCAGGATCGCCGCAAGGCTGTATGCCGTCGGAATCCCGGCGACCCTCAACATCGCCCTTCCCTCAGTTCTGATCTCTGCGCTGAACGGCATCCTGGCAGGCTTTTCCGAGGTGTACATCCTGATCCTTGGAATCTATTACAAGCTCCAGACCTTTCTGTACCTGCCAGCCAACGGGATCGTTCAGGGTATGCGTCCTCTGATCGGCTTCAACTACGGCGCAGGAGAGTCCAAACGGGTCCGGGAGATCTACCGGCTGGTGCTGCTCATGAGCGGGTTCATCATGCTCCTGGGCACGGTTATCTGTATGACGGTACCGGACCGTCTGATGGCCCTTTTTACCCAAAACCCGGACACCATTGCAGAGGGCGGAAGGGCCCTCCGCATCATCAGCGCAGGCTTTCTGTTTTCCGCCATTTCCGTCACCTCCTCCGGCGCGCTGGAGGGGCTTGGCAAGGGCATGCCCTCTCTGATCATTTCCCTGTGCCGGTATATGGTGATCATCCTCCCAGCAGCCTTTCTGCTTTCCCGGCTCCTGGGCCCCACGGGGGTCTGGCACGCATTCTGGATCACGGAAGCTGTTACCGCTGCGGTATCCCTTCTGGTTTACCGGAAGGCAGTCAACAACAAGATTTAAGAAGGTGCCTGCCCCACCGGGGCAATTTCCCTGAACACCAAAAATCCCTCTGAAAACACTGCGGCCACTATGCCGTGTTCGTTTTTCAGAGGGATTCCCTTACTGGTTTCTTATTTCAACATGTGGCTGGCTTGGGATTCTTTGACAGATTTGTTTTCATGCAGGTCTCTTTGGATTTGTAAGTTCAAATTTGTCTTTTCGATTTGCCTGATAGAGTTGGTATGCTTTGTTGCCTGTCTGATGAAGTGGGTGGATACAGAATATTAGAGATGAACAGGCCCGCGGCTTTTATGCCGCTGTCCTTATGCCAAAACAAGAAAATGGATAAAGCCGGAAGTATCACGGCCTTATGACCTTATAATACCACCCCTTTTTCAAATAAACAAGGGCTAAAACAAAATCTGTACCAATTTATTTTTCCCTGATTTTACAAGGGTTTCCGGCATAATACATCATGTTTCATCATAGCGAAACATTATACCCCCTTTTCCCTTGTAAAATCAGATCAAAATTCCTTATTGCGAAACCCGAACGTGCATCAGGGACAGATCAATGCAAAAACTCCCGCTGGAGCTGGTGATCCTGACCAAGTCTTATCATCCCAATACAGCCAGGTTGCTGAATGAGGGGTCGAATCTAACATACATTTCTACATGGAAAAGCCCCGGAGCCATCTGCTCCAGGACTTTTTTGTTTTCGCCTACGGCCGGTCCCGAAAGGCTCTGAGGCCTCTACGGACTCTGAGGACTCTGGCTGCCTGCCGTTGACAAGAAGGAGGCATCATAGTAAACTCTTCCCTGTGAGCCTTGTCTGTAAAGAGCCTGCCCCTCCCATCCGGAGGGGCTCCTGTTGCAGAGAAGGAAACTGTTTGGGAGGAATTATCATGACACTTGCTTTGGTTCAGGCATTCAGATTTTTTGGCGTTACCATCGCCTTTCTCGGAGCCGTCAGCGGCCTTGCCCGGATGGGCGACGCAAAGGCGCAGACCTCCGGTCTCATATTATTCCTTTTTGGCGTCAGCCTGCTGGTCCTTTCTCATTTCCTGCAGAAAAGCGCCAACAAAAAGGTCATTACGGACGATAACAACATCGAAAAGGCGATCCAGGAGATCAAAAGCGGCAGAATCCCTGCTTTAAAGCACTGCTCTATCTCCCTTCGGAGCAGAGAGAAGGCATTTTCCGAGATCACCTCTTACCTGGTGGAAACGAAGAAGCAGTCTGCCCAGGAAACACGCAGCTCTGACGGTGCGGATCCGGCGGGCTATGTTTCGGAAAAGCACAACGGGCGATTTATCGTCACCAACCAGAGAGTCGTTTTTTCCAATAAAAAGCACGGCTTCGACATCCCCCTCTCCAGGATCACGAATCTCTATACCTCAGGGGAGTTTCTGATGATCCAGACCGGTTCCGTGACCTACAAGCTCAATGCGGTAAAGCCCCGGCTCTTTGAGGAGCTTATCCGCCATGCGGGGAGGTTATGATCTTCCCGCCACTCTGTTTCCTGATAGCTGAAAGTTAGCAAAAGCCGGAGGCATGACAGTTTTAAGAGGCTGTCGTGTGCTCCGGCTTAAGTTTGCTCAAAAGAAGCTGCAGGTCATAAAATCACGTTACTGAACCCATACGCCGTCTGCATTCACATAATATCCATCCGGCGTCATCCGGTCGGTATACAAAAGTCCCATCGTACCATCTGCCATCGGATTCAGATAATACCAATAATTTCCAATTTGCTTCCAGCCCGTCTGCATTCCAGTATTGATATCTACATAGAACCAGCCGTTTCCATAGTTATAATCCTGTATCCACCCGGACGCAGCATAGCCGTTCTGATCAAAAGCAAACCAGGCTCCGTTTACCTGTTCCCAAAAATATTTTACGCGTGTGTTTCCGTTTCCATCTACTTCTGCAGTTCCCTTTGGCCAGCTTCCATTTGCGTACTGCAGCCACCAACCGGTTGCATCCTGTACCCAGTGGGATAAACCGTCTCCAGAAGTATTTGCCGCACCGGTGATCACACCGCTCTTGCTTCCGACCCTGCCCTTTACCGCGTCAGTAGAATAGGTCTCAGCCGATACGCCTGAGGGGCCTGATAATCCAGAGCCTCCACCTGAACCGGAACCGCCGCCTGATGAGCTGCCGCCTCCGCCGGAGGAACTGCCACCGCCAGAGCTGGAACTTCCGCCGGACGAGCCGCCGCTACTGGACCCCGAGCTGCCTGATGAACTGCTGCCACCGGAGCTGGATCCTCCCGACGTGCTGCCGGAACTGGAACCACCGCCTGTTCCAGAGCCTTCGTCCGTGTCCGTTCCTCCGGATGAAGTCCCCTCGTCTGAAGGTGTTTGATCAGGAGCTTCTGTCGAATCATCACCCCCAGACGGTGTTTCCGGTTCCGTTGAAGGATTTTCCGGAATTTCTTCGGAAGGAGTTTCTGTTTCGTCTTCCGACGGCGTCTCCGGGGTTTCTTCTGATGGAGTTTCTGGCTCCTCTACCGGGGTCTCCGGTTCCTCCTCAGGCGGAATTCCAGGATCTTCCGGCGGGGTCTCCGGATCTTCTTCCGTCGGTGGTTCCTCTGCTTCCGGTTCTGTAAATGTCAATGTGAAGACTTCGCTCCAGTCGCCGAATTCCACGCAAACCCCTTGTTCTCCAGGCGTATTCGGATCAAATCCAAAACACATTTCATCGATAATAGGAAGCCTTACCTCGCCGCAGACAGAGCATTCCGCAGCCAGTTCTAAATCCAGGTCAGAAATTTTACCTCCAACCTCCAGTTCTGTACCCTCGTCAGCTACAACGGAAATGCTTTCGACACTTCCTCCGCATCCAGTGAAATTCTGGCACCAGTAGTTTCCATATCCTCTATCACTTTCAACATAACCGATTCCAATATGGTTAAACAAACCTCTTAGAATATTGGCTTTATGCCCTTCGCTGTGCATCCAGGAGTCCATCACTGCTTCCGGCGTTCTCTGTCCGGCAGCAATATTTTCACCCCATACTTCCGTTCGATCCACCAGGCCGATTTCAGCTAAGGTTGTATCCCAGTCGGAACCATCCGGTCTCTCATGTGAAAATGCAAGCGGGAGTTCTCTGGCTCTGATATCCGCCACCTTCTGTATATCTCTGTTGGTGGAAAGAGGTTCCAGACCCTGCTTTATCCGTTCCCGGTTGACGATCTTCAAAACCTCCCATTCAGCATCGTAATCGCCCTTTTCTCCAATTACTTCTATCTGAATCTCATAGGTTTCTCCGCTTTGAGATTCTACCGTGATGGATGCCGTTCCTTCACTTACCGCGATGACCGTTCCGTCCGCTTCTACCTCCGCAACAGAAGTGTCATCAACGGAAAAGCTGCAGCCTTCCCCCTCTACCGGCAGTTTTCGTTCTGTTCCAGGCCACATGTAGATGATGTCCTGCAGAATATCCGGTTCCGCCGTTTCCCCGCTCTGGCCCTCATCACTGCCGCTTTCTTCGGAATCTTCTGCCTCCTGGTCGTCAATAGCCTCTAAAATCGCATCTATAAAGTCGTTCCTATTAAAACTTTCTCCGGTTCCCTTGAGCGCCTCTGCAAATAAAGCCTCGTTGGCATCTCCGAACACCAGTACAAAGGGCATCGTAAAGCTCGATGAAACGCTGGTATACCTCAGAACCGTACGATTGGCCGAATTGCTGTTTTCACAGAGGACATAGTCATCCTGAACACCCAACGCACCGGCTGCTTCATAGATTTCCTCTGCTGTATTTTCGCGAAGATCCAGATAGAAAACTGTGCTGCCTGTTTCAGCCGCTGCATTCCTCAAATTTTCCAAAACGAATTTTGTATTTCCGCAGGTTATGATATCTCCGAAAACCAGCACGTTTTTCCCGCTTCCGCTTTGTTCCTCCAAAGAGGTTTTTTCCGATGATCCTTCGGCATTGACTACATAAATATCCGACTCCTTCATCGCATTCCAGTCGTCCTTTGCTGCCGCAGCATATACTGCCGGAAGATCTCCGCTTATAAACGGGACGCTTCCTATTGCCAGGAGCAAACCCATACAAACTTTTGCTTGAATTCTTTTCATTCCCATATCCTCCATTTTGATTCCGTAAAAACACTGCCCAAATCTTTTTGAATGATAGATACGTTCACTATATCACATCCCTGGCCGCAATATTTCCACATAGCAAAAACAGGCGGTGTTTTGACAAAAACAACCTCCTGTTTTGTTGAAACTATCTATCGTTTTCTTGTTTTCAGCAAAATTCTACAGCACTTTCAACACAATTTCTGCCTGAAACCTGCCTTCCTCAAAACGGCTGCGCAGCCGGCCGTCGTATTTTTCCGCTATCTCCTTTATGATCTCCATTCCCAGTCCATGCCCCTGTCTGGGTCCTCTGAAAACATGTCCCGGCGTTGCCGGATTACGCATTAGGATCAAAAGATAACGCTTGTACCTGCTGATTTGCAGTTCTATGCTTCTTCTTTGCTCCGGCAGCTCCCCGCAAGCCTCTATGGCGTTGTCGAACAAGTTCGTCAGCAGGCTGCACAGGTCCTGATCCGTAAGCGCAAGCTTTTCGGGAAGCGCCGCCTGAATACTCACCGCGATTCCCTTTTCTTCGCACTGGCTTGATTTCAAGCGGAAAACCGCATTTGCCATCTCGTTCCCGCAATACCGGTGATCCCACGGATCTAACCCCTGATTCTCCTGTTTTCCATCGTCTCCCGGAAATGCTCCGCAAAGTCCAGAGGCTTTTCTTTCCTCCGCAAGGGCCTCCATAAGCTCGCTTCTCAAGCGCTGTGTATCTCTTTCCAAAAGGACTTCTGACTGTTTTTGACTAAGCAGGATCTGGTGCAGGCTCTCGCTTTCCCGTATCCGGTCTTCCAGGATCTGACTGCGTCTTATGTAAAACAAAATCGCCGCCAGAAAAATGTCAAAAATCAAAATGAAGATCGTTATGGGAAACAAAATGCGCATATATAAGGTATTTCCGCCTGCCCTGATATGCGAAAAAACGGTATAAACCAAAAGGAGTTCTGTCAGGAAGCCCCCTGCCAAAGCGATATCTCTTAACGGTGTCCTTACTTTTCTCTTATGACCTCTCATATTGTTTTTCTGTCTACAGCTTGTCCTCAAGCTGCCTTTCCAACTCCAGAAAAAGGGCTTCCGCCTTATTTCCTTCTCCTGCATCTGCCATCAAACGCGCTGACATGAGTTGATTGCGAAAATCATGCCGGATTTTATGCAGCCTGCGGTAGGCATCTTCATTCTGTTTCAGAAGTTCGTATATCCGCCTGTTATTTTTCTCCAATTCCTGCAGCCGCTTTTCTCTCTGTTCATGACCGGCATCCCGTATCAGATCCACCAACAGATAAATCCCTGCGGCTTCGATCAGAATCTGAAGGGTTAAAGTGGAAAGAAACAGACCTTTGTGGGAAAACATGCTTGCCAGATAAAACCACAGGATCGAAAAAACTTCGATCCAGAGTAAGAGAACCGGAACGACTTGATCCTTCAGAAAAATACTTGTTTTCTTCCGCTTATAGACAAAGGTGTGATAAAGAAAAGCCAGAAAAACCTGTGTGGAATTGGAAAGGATAACCGGCAACAAAAAGCTTTTTTCAGTCCAATGAGGAATCTCCTGCCATCCTAAAACATGTATACAAAGGAAAAGCGAAAAAACATCCCCTAAAACCGACAGCAGGAGAATGACGATCAGCACCCTCAAAGCTCTGGGAAAGGGCGTGGCAAAAAGCTTCACCGACAGAAACAGCATGATGGAATATAAAAATACCGAATAAAAAATCTGAAAACCCGAGTCTTGAAAAAAGAACTTGAAGGGAAGCGACAAAGAAAGCAGAAGAATCACCCAGACCATTTCGCGAAAGCTCTTCCGGCGATTCAGAAAAAGGCATATCTCAAAGAGCAGTCCCAGGCTGTAGAGAACCCCCAGAAAAACGGCTCTGAAAAAATCATTTACAAACGACATACTCCAAAAACCGTTCCTTGACCCTTCCATATCGGAGCTTGCTCACCGGCAGCGCAGTCCCATCATCCAGAAGAAGCTGATGCGCTTTATTGATGCTGTCTGTCCGATCCATATTGACGAGAAAGCTTTTATGACAACGGATAAACTGTGGGGGAAAGCTTCGTTCCAGCTCATCCAGCTTCCCATAAAGCTCATATTGGCCAGCCGCCGTACAAACAATCACCTTATGCCCTGTACTTTCCAGATATAAAATGGAGGAATAAGGAAGGATATGCCGTCCTTCTTTGTTTACCAAAACAAATCGTTTTTCATCCCCTTCTGTAAGCAGCCTCACTACTTTTTCAAAAACAGCCTCCAGAACCTTAAGTCGGATGGGCTTCACCAAAAAACCGGTCATGTTGGAAGGCGTCAAGAATGCCTGTTGGACATACTGCTCCGTATATCCGGTCATATAAATGATTTGCGCTTCCGGAAGCATCTGCTGCAGTTCCTGGGCTGCTGAAATCCCTGCTCCTTCTCCGTTCCAGTCAATATCCATAAGGACAACGTCAAAAGGATATAGCTTCACGTCATCGATCAGATCCTGTGGCGCTGCGTAGGCAAAAAACTGAAGCTTTTTCTTCATCTTCAGGCCAATCTCCTGCAAAGCCTCTGTCAAATACCCGGTCACTTCTTCTGCGTCATCGCAGATCGCTATGTTGATTTTATCGATTTTTCCTGTTCTCATACCTTATGCTCGCGTTGCTGTGCTATTACATCGCCGCTATATTTCGCCATTACGAAACATTATATATTTAATTCACTGTAAAATCAATTTGTAATTCCTTATTGCGAAACATTTACAGACTCAGGAACAGAACCATGCAGAAGATCAGACCGGACATGAATATCGGACAGAATATTCAAAGGCTGCGCAAGAAGGCCGGTTTAACCCAGGACCAGGTGATTGCAAAACTCCAGCTCCGCGGCGTCAACATTTCAAAAAGCAGCTATGCGAAAATAGAAACAAACCGCATGAACATCAGAATCTCCGAACTTGTCATCCTGAAAGAGATCCTGCGCGTTCCCTCTTTTGACTGCTTCTTTGAAAATCTGTCTCCTGATGAAATTCCAGCCGAATATCAGTCCTTGTCATCACGATACGACCAGGTTGCTGACGAGAATTGAATCTGAAATACTCTTCTATATGAAAAGGTCCCGGAGCAATCTGCTCCAGGACCTTTTTAGTTGAAGCGCCTCTCCAAACGAAGAGCGCCCCAACGTAGTTTTCCTTTATTTCTCATCAGAAAGCCTTTTATTTTGTCAGATCGACCCCTCCGGAGAGCCACTCCTCCACTATCTGGGCGCTGACCCTGGCCGCCTGAGCGATCTTTTCCACGGGAATTCCCATCTCCGCCAGAGAAAAGGCCATCTCTTTGGCTTTCTTCATCTCGCCCTCCGTACGGCCAGCAGCCATTCCCTTTTCCAATACGCCCTGACTTAAGTTACACATATGTTCCACTCTCCCTTCTGTTTCCCGGCTCATTGCCAGCCCGTATTCCTGCTCTATGATCTCCTTCTTCTGCTCCACTCCCTTTTCGTCGGAAAACAAGATTGGTTTTTGTTACTGAGATCTGCCTCTGATCGTAGAATCCGTCAGGAAACAAAGACTGTTTCTGACAGATATAAGAAATGGGCCTGCCCGAAGGAAGGCAAAAGCCGGAAGCACGACAGCTTCATAAGCTATCATACCATTCGGCTTAGGATCGTTCTTTTCTTTTTTTCGTTTATTCTTTAATGGTTGCCACCCCTAGACAGGCAAAGGAAGGGGGTGAGTTTGTGTTTGATTTTCTTTTTACTTTTATTCTATCTGTTGTGGCGGGTATAGTCGCCTACTATATCTGCAAATGGTTTGACAGATAGTCTTAATGGCAACAAGCCTAAGGATTAAGCCACCTTGCCAAAACGGAATAGAAAGCCCCGGAGGTACCAGCTCCGGGGCTTTCGTTTTGAGTTTGTGTTGAAATCTTTTTACTTTTGCCTATTCATATTATAGCATATCTTTTTCGATTGTCAAATCGTTCATTTTCTTTAGCTGTTGTCCAACTGTATTTCTGTGAATTTCTCTAAACCCACATATACAAAGAAAATCCCTGCATCGTCTGCAAGGATTTTCAAGCCTGAGCGCGGAGGGAATCGAACCCTCGACAACTTGATTAAAAGTCAAGTGCTCTACCGACTGAGCTACGCACCCACAAAAATGCCTCAGGCAGGAATCGAACCAGCGACACATGGATTTTCAGTCCATTGCTCTACCAACTGAGCTACCGAGGCATGATAACAAAATTTGAATAAAAAAAATTGCGGGGGCAGGATTTGAACCTGCGACCTCCGGGTTATGAGCCCGACGAGCTTCCGAACTGCTCTACCCCGCGCTAATGATGATATGGGGCCTATAGGGCTCGAACCTATGACCCTCTGCTTGTAAGGCAGATGCTCTCCCAGCTGAGCTAAGACCCCATAA